>NZ_CP040882.1:746971-1493942 GCF_006337085.1 Sutterella faecalis
GTGCGTGATCACGATGCCGTCGACGTCCTTCTGCGCCAGGAGCTCGTTGCAGCGCTTCGCGAGCTTTAAGAGCGTCGGCGTATCCATGTTGTTGGACGAAATCTTCACGATCTGCTCGCCCGACACGTCGGCGACTTCCTTGATCTGAGGAACGGCGTCAATGAGCGTCTGAATGGCGATCTTGCCCGCTTCATAACCCGTCGTCTGGGTGGCGGAAGCTGCGCTCCCGGCAATCGTGCCGCCCGTCGCCAGGATCTTCACGTTGGGAAGATCTGCAGCGGAGGCAGAGACGGCTGCGAGAAGAATAGCGGCCGAAAGTGCGGCTTTTTTGAAGAAATTCATTCTGTTTCCTTTGATGGTGGAGTGCCCGGACTTTTAAGAAAACCCGTTGGACGCGAGTCTCCCGTTTCTCCGGTTCAGCAATACGCTATCAAACCGGCTCGCTTGCGGATAGCCCGGACAAACACGCAAACGACAAAAAAATCCCGGTCTTTCTCTATGGCGAGACCAGAAGACCGGGATTGAGAATGACCTTGCAGGGAATGAAGCCCCATTGCGCATCAGGCTTCATCCTCCGAAGGGAGAGAGAAATTGTTCGAGTGAAGTGCTACTTCTCGTGGCAGCCTGCGTCGCTGCACTTCTGGAAGTTCTCCATATGGTGGCAGCCGTAGCACATCGAAAGCGTAGCTTCCTTCGGCTTATAGTCCTTCGGAATCGGGAAGGGATGGGCTTCGTGGCACCCTGTGCAGTCCGGCACCACCTTCGCGCCGGCATGCGGGTTCGCCGCATTCGGGTCGAGGTACTGGTGGGGCTGAACAGGGGTATCAAACTCGTCCTTCCAGTTTTTCGTCTGCTCTCTCAGCGCGTCGAAGCTTCCGCCATGGCACATCAGGCACTGTTCTGAAGTAACCTTCTCTGCCGCATAAGCTTCGGGAAGAGCCGAGAGAGCCATGACGGCGCAGGAGAGCGCCAGCGCTAAAAGCGGGGTCTTTTTCATGGCTCTTGGGTCTCTAAAAGGTTGAGGGAATTACTTGAGCGACGCAAAGGTCTTGCCGAGGACGTAGGCCTGGATGAGGCCGCGCGAGAGGCCGTGCATGGAGCTGCCGCCCGTCACTTCGCCCGCTGCGTAGAGGCCCGGGATCTTTTCGCCTTCCCAGTCGAGCACTTCGCAGGCGTTGTTGACGTGGAGACCGCAGTAGCAGTCGTGGAGCGTCACCGAAGTCCAGGCCGCGTAGAAGGGGCCCTTCTCGATCTTATGCTGCGGCGCGGGCTTGTCGAAGTCCGGGTCCTTGCCCTGATCGACGTAGGAGTTGTACGTCTTCACGGTTTCGGCGAGCACCTTCGGATCCATCTTGTGGCTCATCCACGGATTCGTGTTGATCTTTTCGGCAAGTTCTTCAATCGTATCGGCCTTGAAGAAGTATTCCGGATCGACCGACTTCTCGTCCGTGTGCATGCGTTCGCGCTTGACGGCTTCGCTGTCGAAGATCGCCCACTGGGGACCCGCGGACCAGTCGGGAGCGTGCGAGCCCTCGTTGATCTGGAGCGCAGCCGCAATGAAGTTGATCGGGTTGTACTTCGTGCGGTCGATGTTTCTCCAGTTGCCCTGGATGTACGGATCCTTGTCGGTGCCCTTGAAGAAGGCGCCGTTCGTGCCGTTCATGAGGCCGCGGGTGGAGTTGGCGGTGCCGTAGGACGTGAGCTTCGCGCTGTCGGCGGTGAGGCCCGCAGAGGACGTTTCCTCAAAGAAGCGCTTGCCCACCCAGTTGACGACGATCGCGTTCTGCCAGTTGCGAAGCGCCACGCCCGAGTGCTTCACGAGCGGGAAGATCGGGGATTCCGGAGCCCAGCGCAGGTACGTGTCGCGCACGCCCACGACGGCGCCGCGGGTGAGCGAAATCGGACGTTCCGTATAGGCGTTCGTGAGACCCCAGAGGCCGGCGCCGCAGCGCATGGCAGCGAGCGTGCCCGAGGCGTCCTGGGGCGAATATTCGCAGGCGGCGGAGGCGAATTCCTTCGTGAGGCGCGGGTCGACCATGCGGCGGAAGGGAACGTGATCGGTGTAGCCGGCGGTGGCGAGAACGAGCGCCTTCTTCGCATGAACCGTGATTTCCTTCGCGGTGGAGGCGATGTCTTCAGCCGCGCGGAAGCCCTTCAGTTCCGTGCCGTCCGGAAGAACCTTCGGCGTGCGGTGAGCCTTGAAGCCGACGCAGCGTCCCTTTTCGTCCTGAACGATGTCGTCCATGTAGTAGTTCATGAGGAACTTGACGCCAGCCTTTCTGGCCGCATCCTCGAGGCTGCGCATCAGAACCGTGCCCGAAGTGCCGGCAGGGGCTTCCAAAGAAGCGCCCTTGGTCCAGGAGAAGTGGAGTTCGCGGGGAGCCGAGCAGCCCGCACCGTAGGCGCCCGCATTGTCGGGCTTCTTGTCGAGGAAGGGAACGCCGATTCTCACGAGCCAGTCGTAGGTCGGAACCATTTCATCGGCGATCATGCGCTGCATGTCGCGGTCGTTGAAGCGGTAGTCGGCAAAGCCGTTGGGGAGAGTCACCGACCAGTCGGTCAGATCCTTGAAGACCGTTTCCGGATCATCCTTGATGCCGAACTTCTGCTGCATGGCATTGCCGCCGCCCAGAAGGGTATTGCCCTGCGAGATGATGGCGTGGCCGCCGATATCGTAGTTGGCGTCGACGACGAGGACGGAGAATCCCGCTTCCTTCGCGCGGATGGCGGCCGGGATGCCGGCGGCGCCCGCGCCTACAACAACCACATCGGCTTCAAAGTCCCACTTGGCGGGGACCTTCGCCGAGGCGCTTCCGGACATGCCGAACATCATGCCGCCCACGGCGGCGGAACCAGCAATGAAGGAACGACGGGAAAGATTGGCAGACATGCTTTTTCTCCTTTTTTGCGATCCGCTCGCGCCTTCCGAAGGCTTTGCGGCGGACCGACCTTTATGAATGAAGCTTTTGCCCGGGGATGCCGTCCCTGGGAATCATGTCCCGGCGGCCTCTCCTGCTGATTCGTATCTTTTCAGCCGGGATACTCGAGTAGCGTGACCTTCATCAAGCTTTTTTCTCCGCTCCCAAAAGTCCGCACCATCGCGCTGGGAGCGCACATCCCATAAAATTCAAGGAAGATGAAGCTTGCAATACGGGTTTCAAAATGCATCCCAAATGTCTTCCTTCAAGGCTTCTTTCCCCGGAGCTTGCGCGGGTTCTTCCTTTCCCGCTCCTTGCGTTCGCCCTCTTCTTTTTTGCGCTTCTCTCCCTGCCGCTCCCTGCGGCAGAGCTCGACGGCGTCTCTCAGGCAACGGCGCAGCTCTACCAGAAGCGCCCCCTCAGGGTCGGGATCATTTCGCTCTGGGAAACCCCGGAAACAACGCTCGCCCTCACGCGGACGCTCGAAACCATTGAGAAGGCCTTTGCGCCCTACCCGGTTGAAGTCCGGCCGAGAATTCCCTCTACTGAACTCGAAAACCTCATCCGCACGGGCGGAATCGACGTCTTCATTGCAAGCTCGGGCTTCAGCATGCGAATGCAGCCCTACGGCGTCGTCGCGCTTGCAACGCTCATTACGGAACTTCAGCCCAATCCCAATACGGGCGTGGCGACAGCGATCATCACGCGAAGCGACGACAAGCGCTTTCATAAAATTGAGGACTTGACGGGCACGCGGCTCTCGGCGAGCTACAACACGGCCTTCATGAGCTTCAGAACGGGGCTCGGAGAGATTGCCGTGCGCGGATTCGACCCGGAAAACTTCTTCCAGAGCATTCACTACACGGGCGACAGCGAAAACGGCTCCATCGCCCGGAGGCTCGACACGCGCGAGGCCGACGTCGCAATGGTGCGCGCCTGCTGGCTCGAAAGCCTCCCGGACAAGATCAGCCGCCGCTACCGGGTCATTGAACCGCGAATTGATCCGACCCTCAACTGCGTGCACACCTCACGGACCTATCCCAACATCATGGTCTCCGTCATGGAAGGGTCGGCGCCGGGCGCCGCGCACATCATCGCGAAGACCCTCCTTTCGATCCCTGAAATCGTCCCGGGCCACAAATGGGGCGTCGCCACCGACCTGAGGCCCGTCAATCGCCTCTATCGCGAACTTAAGATCGAAAACTACGCGTACCTGAGAAATCCGACGGTCGAGGAATGGATCCGGAACCACTGGGCGGAGTGCGTCCTCGCGCTCCTTCTCGTCCTTGGTCTCGCGCTTCACAGCTCCCGCGTCGCCTACCTCGTGCGCATCCGCACGGCGGAATTGAGAAAGTCCATTGCCGAGGAGCGCGCCGCGCAGGCGCGCGTCGAAGAGCTTCACGGCCGGATGGAACGCATGCAGAAGGCAACCGTCGTGGGGCAGCTCTCCAACCTCATCGCCCACGAGCTCGCGCAGCCTCTCGCCGCCGTTCAATACTATTGCGAAGGCATGAAGACGCTCCTTCAGAACGAGAACCCCGACCGGAAGCTCCTTGAAATGAGCCGCGCCGGGATCGCCAAGGGCATTGACCGCACGAAGGAAATCGTCGCCAAGGTGAGGAGCTACTCGAAAAACCAGACCAAGCGCGACAGCTCGGTGCCCCTCATGCCCGCCCTCGACCGGATTTACTCCGGAATTTCGCCCGACCTCACAGGCGACGTGCGCTTTTCCGCTTCGGGGCTCGCCGACGCTTCCGTCAAGGGTGACGCCCTTGAAATCGAGCTCCTCTTCAACAATCTCCTCAAGAACGCCTTCGAAGCGGCCGCCATGACGAGCACTGCCGAAAGTCCCTTCGTCCGGATTTCCGCCGCAGCTCTCGAAGGCGCCTCGGGAACGCTACTCATTACCGTCGAAAATTCCGGAAGGCTCCTCTCGGACGAGGCCTTCCGCGACCTCACGACGCCTTTGATTACCTCCAAATCCGCCGGCCAGGGCCTTGGCATTCCGATCGCCACGGCAATTGCCGAAGCTTCGGGCGGGCATCTTGAATTCGAACGCCGCCCGAGGGGCGGCCTCATCGCCCGCGTCACGCTTCCCCTCGCTTCAAACGCCTCATGAAGAGCGCATCCAACAATTCATAAGAAGGAAAACCACCATGTCCGCACCCAGGGAGACCGTTCTCATCCGCATCGTCGACGACGACGAGGAAGTCCGCAATGCTCTCTCCTTCATGCTTGCCTGCAAGGGCTGGAGGACGGAGTGCCACGCGAGCGCGGGAGAGTTTCTCAAAAACTATCGCTCAACCCCGCCGGGGTGCCTTCTTCTCGACATCCGCATGCCCGGGATGTCGGGGCTAGAGCTTCAGACGCGCATGAAGGAAATGAATCTCACGCTCCCCATCATCTTCATCACCGGGCATGCCGACGTTCCGACCGCCGTGCGCACGCTCAAGATGGGAGCCTTCGACTTTCTCGAGAAGCCTGTCGACGCCGAAGCGCTCGAAGCCGCCATTGAAGCGGCGAGCGCCATCAGCCTGGCTCAGGCTTCGGGCGGGCTTTCCCGCGAAGCGATCGAGGCGATCATTCGCGAGATGAGCCCGAGGGAGCGGGAAATCACGAAGCTTCTTGCCGAGGGGCTCGCGAACCACGACATCGCCGAACATCTCTCGCTCTCGGACCGCACCATACAGGGCCACCGCAACAACATCTACCACAAGCTCCGCGTCCACAACCTGAGGCAGTTTTCCGATGTGATCTCGGGCTTTGAGGAGCTCCTGCGCTAGAAGGGGCCTTCCTTTCGACAAGCACGAAAAAAGCGGAAGACTCCGGAATGGAAAATCTTCCGCTTTTTCTATCGAAGGGTGCTTCAAGCGCCCGATCAGCTCGCAAGAAGCATCTTGTCGGACACCCCGTCGCCAGCCTTCTCAAAGAATTTGAGGAGATCCACGGGCGTGAGCTTCGCCTTTTCCTCATCTCTCACGTCGAGGATCGGACGACCGTCATGCATCATGATGAGGCGGTTGCCGTAGCGAAGCGCGTCCCTCATGTTGTGCGTGATCATGAGGGTCGTGAGCTTCTGCTCGTTCACGATGCGCTCGGTAATGTCGAGCACCTTGGCGGCGGTCTTGGGGTCAAGGGCCGCCGTGTGTTCGTCAAGAAGCAGGAGCTTCGGGCGCACGAGCGTTGCCATCAAAAGCGTCAGCGCCTGACGCTGACCGCCCGAGAGCAAACCCACATGCGCCGTCATGCGGTTTTCGAGCCCGAGGCCGAGGCTCGCCACGAGCTTCGTGAAGTATTCCGTCCGCTCGGGCCTCGCGCTCCAGCGAAGGGTCGGGCGCGTGCCGCGGCGGTCGGCGATGGCGAGGTTTTCCTCAATCATCATGCCGGCGGCGGTGCCCTTCATCGGGTCCTGGAAGACGCGGCCGATGAAGGCGGCGCGCTTATATTCCGGCATCTTCGTGATGTCCGTGCCGTCGATCACGATCGAGCCGCTGTCGATGGGGAAAGCACCGGCAATCGCATTGAGGGTCGTCGACTTCCCCGCGCCGTTCGAGCCGATCACCGTGCAGAAGTCGCCGTCCTCGAGCGTGAAGGTAACGCCGCGGAGGGCCTTCTTCTCATTGGCCGTGCCGGCAAAGAAAGTCTTGTGTACGTTTTTGACTTCGAGCATTTTTCGTTTCGTCCTTTTGAATTCGTTTTTTGAGACCCGCATCAGGCGCGGCGCTTGAGCCCCGCGAGATTGCCCTTGATGAGCGGGAGCGCAAGCGCAAAGGCGACGAGCACGGCCGTGAAGAGCTTGAGGTCGTTGGGGGGCATGCCCATTTCAAGGACGAAAGCGATGACGAGACGATAGATGATCGAGCCCATGATGACGGCAATGAGGCTCGTCTTGAAGGATTTCGGCGCAAAGAGCACCTCGCCGATGATGACGGACGCGAGACCGATCACGATCGTGCCCACGCCCATGCCGACATCGGCAAAGCCGTTCGCCTGAGCGACCGTCGCGCCCGAGAGCGCAACGAGGGCGTTCGAGATCACGAGCCCGAGCACGATCATCGTGTTGGTGCTGATGCCCTGGGCGCGCGCCATCTGCTGGTTGAAGCCGGTTGCGCGGATGGCGGTGCCGAGCTCGGTGCCGAAGAACCAATAGATGATGACGGAGACGATGACGGCGAAGATGGCGCCCACGATGAGGCCCGAGAGCGAAACGGAGAGTCCGAGGCCGTTCTCAAGAATCGTGAAAACCGTCTCATCCTGCAGAAGCCCGATGTTGGACTTTCCCATCACGTGAAGGTTCACCGAATAAAGCCCGATCATCGTGAGAATGCCGGCAAGAAGCGCCGGAATTCTGAGCTTCGTCGTAAGCCACCCGGTAACGGCGCCCGCGAGCGCGCCCGCAACGAGCGCAAGAAGGAAGGCCGCCGGGAGCCCGAGCCCCGAGGTGATCGCGGTCGCGGCAACCGCAGCGCCGAGCGGAAAGGTGCCTTCGACCGAGAGGTCGGCAATGTCGAGAATGCGGAAGGTCAGAAAGACGCCGAGCGCCATAACGGACCACTGCAGGCCCTGACCGACTGTGGAGAGGATGAGATCTAGCATGAAAATTCCTTTCTAGGTACGCGCCGGCGCGGTAAAGCTTTCCGAAGATTTGAGAAGCTTTGAGAAGCGCGCCATTGGTTTTCTTCGTGGAAAAAGTGAAATTTTAAAAACAAACTCCGGAGAAATAAGGCCCTCCGGACGGCCTCTCAAAAAAAATAAAGCGGAGCTCCGGGCGGAAGCTTCCCCTTTCATGGGAAGCTCCCCGCTCATGCTCCGCTCTATTTCAGGCGCGGCGCCTTCGGGAGGCGCTACTCAAAAAGCTTTGCGCCTTTCTTGAGTTCCTCAGGAATCGCGAGGCCGATCGCCTCTGCGGTCTTCATGTTGAAGACGGGAACGCCCGTCTTCACGTGTTCGACCGGCGTATCCGCGGGCTTCTTCTTCCCTTCGAGGATGTCGGCGCCCATCTGGCCCGTCATCTTGCCGAGTTCATAGTAGTCGACCGAAATGGAGCCCAGGCACCCTGCGCCCACCATGCCCATTTCGCCGGCAACGGCCGGGATCTTCGCGGGGTTCACAACCTTGGCGAGGGCCGGCACCGCGGAAGCGATGACGTTGTCGGTCGGGAGGTAGAGGCCTTCAACCTTGTCCTTCAGGCTCGCAACCGCCTGCTGGATGTCGTTCACGTTGGAAACGGTGGCTTCGAGGACCTCAACTCCGCGCTCAGCTGCTGCCTTCTTGAGGAGGTCGACCTGATAGGCGGAATTGATTTCCGAAGAGTTGTAGATCGTGCCGATCGTCTTCGCGTTCGGAACGAGCTTCATGAGGAGATCGAACTGCGCGGCGATGGGGCCGAGGTCGGAGACGCCCGTGACGTTGCCGCCCGGAGCCGCATCAGACTTGACGAGCTTAGCGGCCACGAAGTCCGTGATGGCCGTAGCGACGATCGGCGTATCCTTCGCGACCGTGGCGACCGCCTGAGCGGCCGGCGTCGCGACGGCGAAGATCACCTTGTCCTTGTTGGAGACAAAGCGGTTGGCGATGTTGTGCAGATTCGACTGGTCGCCCTGGGCGTTCTGAATATCGAGCTTGATGTTGACGCCGTCCTTGTAGCCGCGTTCAGCGAGCGCGTCGACGATGCCGCGGGTGGCCGCATCGAGCGCGCTGTGCTCAACGAGCTGCACGATGCCGATGGGCGTGAGATCAGCCTTCGCTGCCGTATTCGCGGCCGGCGCCGCTCCCTTGTCGCCGCAGCCCGCAAGCGCAAGCGCGCCCGCAACAGCCGCAGCAATGAGACCGCGGCGGGTAAGCGTGGATATCTCCATTTCCATTCATCCTCTTCGGGGGTTGATTCCTGTGCCGCCCATTGAGGGGCCGGCTCGCTCGAGCCGATCTTCCCGCAGAAGTGGGCGTTGAGATTCTGATTCTCATTATGCGCGAGCACCGGCCGCTTCTCGCGAAGCCCCGGGCCGGAACGCTAGATAAGAATCCCTAGCCGGACCGAAGGAGACGCAACATTAAGCAAGATTTTGAAGCGCATATTCGAGGAAACCCAAATAGGAAGATGCGCTTGAGGACAAAAAACGCGGAGCGTCAGGACTCGGTTTTGAGGCGCTTCAGAATGAATGCCGCGAGGCGGGAAACGATGCCTCTCGGAAGCGCCCACGCAAAGCGCGCGATCAGGCGATTGGTCCACCCGTCGATGACGACGCGCCTGCCCCTCTTCATGCCTTCCCAGCCCGTGCGCGCCGCGGCGTCCGCAGGCCGCTCCGCGCTCTCGAGGTCGCAGAGATCAAAGGCATTCTCCTTCGCGAGCCCTGCCGCATCGCCGAATTCCGTCCTTGTGGGCCCCGGGCAGAAGGCCGTTGCCGCAACAGCCGTTCCGCGGAGCTCCTCGGCGAGCGCTTCCGTAAAGGAGAGCACGTAAGCCTTCGTTGCGCCGTAGACCCCGAGATAGGGACAGGCCTGAAAGGCCGCAGTGGAAGCGACGTTCATGATGCGGCCTCGTCCCATGTCGCGCATTTCGCGCCCGACGCGAAGCGAAAGTTCCGTGAGCGCTCCGGCATTCAATTCGAGCATTCGCCTCAATCCTGCCGGATCCATATCGAGCGCCGGCCCGAAGGCGCCGAAGCCCGCATTGTTGACGAGCACCTCAGGGACGAGGCCGATGGCGTCGATGGCTTCCATCACGCGCTGTGGCGCCTCGGGTTCTGTGAGGTCGAGCCCGAGGACGTGCGCCTCAACGCCGTACTTTTCCTTCAGTTCGTCCGCGAGCGCCTGAAGTCGATCCACGCGCCTCGCAATGAGAAGCGTCTCAAAGCCCTCTGCAGCCGCGAGACGCGCAAACTCGGTCCCGAACCCGCTCGAAGCGCCGGTGATGACGGCGAGCCGCCGCTCTTTAATCGTCTGCGCCATTTCCTCTTCTCCATCTCATACAGAAGCCGTGGGCGCATATTTTGCCTCCGCTTCCGCCGGCGCGGCACGCAAAGGAAGGGCTCTCCGGGAAGAAGCGAAATCCCGGAGAGCCCGAAAGACGTGAAAGACCTGAGCGTCAGATGAAGAAGTATGCGGCAAGAAGCATGACGAACATCACCGGGAAGGAGCGCTTCACGATGTCCATCGGATTCACCTGCGCAATGCCGGCAACGAGAATGAGACCGCCGCAGAGGGGCGACGAGAGGCGGCCGAACGAACCTGCAACCGTAGCAAGGTAGCCGAGGGACGGAATGGTCATGCCGAATTCCGCGGCATGCGGCGTAACCGCCTCATTGAACGCAAAGGCGGCGGCGTCGCCGGACCCCGTCATGACGCCCATGATGTAGGGACCGACGCTGCCGCCGATGCGCGCCCATTCGTTTGCACTCGTCAGTGCGCCGACAAGCAGGTCGACGACGCCGGCAGCGCGGAGTCCGGCAGCGAAAACGCCCGCCGCGATAATGATGCCGAGAATGTTGGCGTAGCCTTTGCCCATGCCGTCAAAGAACTTCTTCGTCGCTTCGGCCGGGCTTGTCCGGGTAACGGCAAGCGCATAAATGGCGCCCGTCAGCATGGCGGTCGCAACGCTGATCCTGACGTCGGTCCAGAGCGTGAAGCCGATGAGCATCAGGACCGGAAGGAGCGGCGCAAAGGCATAGGCGAGATTCACTTTTTTCGGCAGATTATCGGCAAGATGAGTTTCCTCTCCTGAGTCTGCAGCATTCGCCTTTCTGAAGTCGCGATAGAGAAGGCACACAATCGTGAGTCCCGCAATGATTGCAGCGCTGAAGACGAGGAGCTTGAGCGAAAAGAGTCCGAGGAGATCCATCACGCCGATATCGGCGAGCTTCGCCACGAAGACGTTGTGCGCGACGCCCGGGTTGTAGAGTGCCGGCGTCGTGGCGCAGACCACCGCGGCAGCCGCGATCGCAGGCCTGAAGCCCGCGCGGATGAGGAGCGGAATGATGGTAGGCCCGACTGCCGCGCAAAGACCTGCCGTCGAGGGAATTGCAACCGCGCAGATTCCCGTCACGCACATGCTCGCGGGCAGCAGAAAAATTCCCAGGCGCCCGAGCGGCTTCATGAGAAGCGCCACAAGATGCACGTCGCACTTCGTGAGCGACACAACCGCCGCGAAGCCCATGGCCGAGCAGATCGCAATGATGAGGGAGGCATTCGTCATCGACTTGTCGAACTGCTGCAAGGCCGTCATCGGATCAAGCGAAAGAATCGCCATCAGAAGGCCCGAGGAGATCAGCACAAGCCGGGTTTCATAGCGTCTCACAAGGCCATAGATCGTGAGACATACGATCACGATTGAAGCAATCAGGGAAAATGTCATGATGGATCCTTTTTGAACTTTGGTTGTGCTGATTGACTATCCGGAGCTCTGACGGCTCTTTTTGTGAAATTAATTTAGAAAATACCGCTCATTCAAACCATTGCCGGTTTCCGCATAATTGAGATTGAATGTCCGATATCGGACTTCCATATTCCTAGGGGATTATGTGAATCCGCTCAGCTCAATTAGATAAAATCACGCATCCGTGGCTTGAATAATGCTTTGCGGAATCTTTTTACTGGCAGTACGGCGAAGCAGGAGATAAATCCCGGCAAATAGGAACCCGGCAACCGCGAGACCGATCGAAGTCCAGTATGCGGCGGCATACCCCCCTGCCCTGCAGCCCACTTCACGAGCACAGGACCGATGAAGCCGCCCACGGAATAGCCGAGAAAGAGAATGGAGAGATTGACGCTGTTGTGTCTGGCGCCGTACTCGTCTGCGATAAGTCCTGGAAAGATGCCGACAAAAGCTCCGAAACAGAGGCCAATGCCGACAATCCCGATAAAAAAGAACGCAGCATCTCCCGTCCGGGCATTCAATAGAAGAAGGAATCCGGCGAGCGCACAGACGAGCGCGATTGCAAGCGCCGGAATGCGTCCGAGAACGTCGGAAATGAGTCCTGAAACAAAGCGCCCTGCCGTGTTGGCGATCGAAAGAACCGAAACTGCTATCGCCGCTCCGGATGCCGCAAGACCAATCTGCGACGAGGCGATGCCCGAGAGATTCGAAATCATCATGAGGCCCATAATGGCCGAGGTCGTGAAAAGGAACGCCAGGGGCCAGAAAGTCGGTGTGCGGATCATTTCAACCCAGTTCTTGCCCTCAGCATCCGCTCCGGTTTCTTTTGCCGCGGGCGTCATGAAGCCATCAGGAACGCGTTTCGCAAACAGTCCGAGCGGAACAATCACAACGGCAGATACGGCTCCAAAGATCATGAGCGACACTTCAATGCCCGTGAGATTGAGCAACCCTGCAGCGGCAAAGGGAAGAACCGCAGCGCCGACCCCGAGCGCCGCCGTGACGGTACCGCCAGCGAAACCACGGCGATCGGGGAAGAGCTTCACGGAAGTATTGATCGTGCAGCCGTTGATGAGGCCCGTACCCGCACCGACAAAGACGCCGTAACCGACATAGAGCATCAACAGAGACTCGGCGCCGGCAGCCAGCCAATAGCCGATCCCAAGAAGCGCACCGCCGGTACTGATCACCCATCGCGGACCAAATCGATCGTTGACGAATCCCCCGGCAATCATCAGGAAGGGCGTGAGACCGCCCGCGAGCCCGAAGACCGGGCTCAGATCGGCTGCGGCGACGGGCATTCCGAGGATTTCGCTCATGCGTTGCGCAAGCGGAATCGAGAAAATGCTCCAGAGATAAAGAGCGCCCGTGCAGAAATTAATGAGGCAGAAGCAGGCGAGAAAGAACCAGCGCCTCGCTTTCAGAAATTCTTCTTCGCCTTTCCTTGTTTGGGTTTGAGCAATCATGGGAAGTTACCGATGCATGAATCTTTAAATCACCTGATTATTCCTTTTTTTCTTCATTTCAAAAATTACTGCATTCCCTCAATTATTCATTTGATGTCCGCTATCGGACCTATTTCGGGAATATCGCCGATTCCTTTATCCAATATCCGATATCGGACTTTAAAAAGTCCATTATTTACAAAACATTATCAAAAATCTTGCCCATTGAACCGACGGTATTGAGCACGAACCTAGAGTTTCTTCATTTCTATACTTTCTTCATCAGGAATATCTTTTTCATACCGGAGAACGACAGACATGCTCGTTAATGACCTCTACAAAGCGGAAATGGTCCGCAACCGCCGCCATATTCACAAGCGCCCGGAAGAAGGTTGGACGGAATTTGAAACCACGGCCTACATCGTGAACGCACTTCGCCAATACTCCTGCGAAGTGCTTGTCGGCAAAGCCGTGATCAATCCCGACTTCGTGATGGGAAGAGACCCGAAGCTTGTTGAAGAGGCGATCGAAAGAGCCCGTAACCGGGGCGTCGACGCTGCGTTGCTGGAAGAAATGGGGGGCTTCACGGGGTGCGTCGCCATCTTTCGAACGGGCCGGCCTGGCCCGGTTACGGCGCTCCGCTTTGACATCGACTGTGTCTGCGTGCAGGAAACCGACGATCCTGCACATGAAGCCAACGCCGGCGGCTACGCTTCCGAACGCCCGGGTCTGATGCATGCCTGCGGTCACGACGGGCACACAGCCGTCGGTCTCGGAATCGCACATTGGGTGAACGACCATCTCGACGAGCTCAAAGGCACGATCAAGCTCATCTTCCAGCCCGCAGAGGAAGGCACGCGAGGAGCGAGCCCTCTTGCTGAGTCGGGCATTGTGGACGATGTCGACAATTTTGTGAGTTCTCACATTGGCACCAACTGCCGACTCGGCGAAATCGGGATCTGCTTCCGGGGCTTTCTTGCGACCACCAAGATCGACATTCATTTTGAAGGGACGCCCGCGCATGCCGGCTCAAATCCCGAAAAGGGAAGAAGCGCGCTCCTTGCTGCGTGTTCGAGCGCGACAATGCTCGCCGGGATTCCTCGTTCGAGCGAAGGCGACACGCGTATTTCGATCGGCAGGCTAGTCGCAGGCTCAGGACGCAATGTGGTCCCCGCGCACGCCGTCATGCAGATTGAAACGCGCGGCTCCACCGAAGCAGTGAACAACTACATGGTTGAATACGCTAAACGCATCGTCGAAGGCAATGCACACTCCTATGATGTCAAGGTCACATTTGAAAAAGTGGGCGAAGCCACAACGCTTGTCGCCGATGAAAAGCTTACTGAAGACCTTACCGACATTGCGAAAAGAATTCCGTTCATCCACTCTGTGGATCGTTACGACGACGTTAAAGGGTCTGAAGACTGCACGATGATCGGCCGCAAGGTGCGCTCGCACGGCGGTCGGATGGGATTTTTTATGTTCGGCTGCAACCAGAACGGCCACCATCGCGGCGACTTTTCAATTCAGGATGAGGAGAGCCTGCCTGAAGGCTTTGAAATGTTCGCCCAGTTCCTGATGAAGGAAAACGGCCGGGAAGCCTGATGTATCTCACATCTTCCTTCAGAGTCTGCCTCCAGTAGAGCGTATTTGGCCGGTATCCCAAGGGATTCCGGCCCTTTTTGAATTCAAGACCACTAAACTGCATGCAGAATAGTGACGCCCTAACAAAAAATTCCCTGAGGACGAATGCCATGAAGAACCCCGAAATACTTGAAACAGTCCTTCCTCGACGGGAAACGCTTTTTGAGTTGATGAGCCGCAAAATCAGTCAAATGATTGAAGCGGGCGTCTGGAAGACGGGGGACATGCTCCCCAATGAAGCCGAGCTCGCGCAGCGCTTTAAGGTAAGTCAGGGCACCGTGAGGCGTGCGCTCAAGATCCTTACCGATCAGGGCATTCTTGTCCGCCACCAGGGGCGCGGCACCTTCGTTGCCCGTTTTGATTCGAATCCTTCGGGCATTCTCGCGCGCTACGTAAGAATGCGCCCGGACGACAAGGCGCCCAATCTCCCCATCCGAACCATTTTGCGCATGTTTGAAATCGAAGATCCAAGCGATGAAGTCGCAGGCATCCTCAGGCTTCTTCCCGGCGAGAAGGTGATCCATATACGGCGCGTGCACTATACGGATCGCGGCCCTGTATCTTTTGACGAACACTTTCTCAACGCCGCGCTTTTTCAGAAGCTCACGGCAGAAAACATCGTCAGGCATGAGGAGCTGCTCCTCTACGCCTTCTATCAGAACGTCTGCGGCGTCACCATCCAGCGCTGCAAAAGCACCGCCAAAGCGGAAGTGCTCTCCGAAGCACGCTGCCGGCAGTATGGATTTGAATGGCCTACCGCCGTCATCTGCGAGCGGCGAGTTGCTTTCGCATTGGGCGACCACCCTGTTGAATTCCGCATTGAGGAATATGTTACCCGGGACTATCACCTTGCACTCGAATAACCCAGACGCACTTTCAATAGCCTTTAAGCCTCAGACAACCGCTTCGTGAGAGAATCTCGGCAACTCCGGAGCGAGCTTGAGGACATTCCGTCTTCTGCTCCTCCATAACGTTTTGTTTTTGCAGAATTTCATCATGATGAAGAAAATCAGCGCCGCCTGTGCGGCGGCCGCCCTTTCCGTCGGCATCGCCGGGAATGCGCAGGCGCTTGAACCCGTGAACCCCCAGCCCGCGGTTCCTCTCACCTATTCGAACCCCGCCTACGCGAAGGTTGCCCCGGCTGAAGCCAGGAAGATGATTGAAGCCGGCGTCACCGTCGTCGACGTCCGCGAACCCGACGAATTCGCCTCCGGCCACATTCAGGGCTCTGTCAACGTGCCGCTCTCGACCTTCACGCCCGGCATGCGCCTCAAGGCGATTCCGAATGTCGACGACAAGGTTCTCGTGATCTGCCGCTCGGGCGTTCGCGCTGAAAAAGCCTCGCGCATCCTCGTCGAATCGGGCTACAAGCACGTCTACAACATGTACGGCACGAGCCAGTGGCCGTACGGTCTTGTGCGCTGATCGCGCCTGACGCTGTTGACCACTGCGAAACCCGACAGAGCCTTCATAAAACTCTGCCGGGTTTTTCTTTGCCTGCGGGGCCGCCCCCGCTTTTAGGGGTTTCGGGTCTACTTTTTCCTGAGGCGCGTCATCAGGCGCTCAAGGAATGCATAGAAAACGGGCGTGAAGAAGATCCCGGCAACGCTCGCGAGGAGCATTCCGGAAAAGGTAGTCACGCCGATCGCCTCGCGGCTCCCCGATCCCGCACCCGTTGCAAACACCATCGGGAGGACGCCGAAGATGAAGGACCAGGCGGTCATCATGACGGCGCGGAAGCGCTGCGATGCGCCCGCAAGCGCGGCCTCATCGGCTGAGAGCCCGGACTCGCGCTTCACCTTGGAAAATTCCACCATCAGAATGGCGCTCTTTGCCGAAAGCCCGATCAGCATGACGAGCCCGAGCTGCGCGTAGATGCTGAGGTCGAGCCCGGCGACCTTGAGCCCGAGAAGCCCGCCCGCGAGCGCAAAGACGACGGAGAGCATCACGGAAACCGGCATCATCCAGCTCTCGTACTGCGCCACGAGAAAGAGATAGGCAAAAAGGAGCGCGAGCCCCGTAAAGAGCACAATGCGGCCCTGATTTTCAACCTGCTGCCGGCTCAGACCCGTCCATTCGATCGTGTAGCCCTCGGGGAGTTTGAGCGACTCGATGACGGAGAAGACTTCGCCTTCGCTCGCGCCCTCTGCCGTCTGCACGTTCATCGAGGCCGAGCTCATCTTGTTGAAGCGCGAAAGCTCCCGCGCGCCCGTTTCGTAGGAGACCGACCCGATAGCGGAGAGCGGAACGAGATGGCCCGATGAATTGACGACCGATATTTCCTCAATATCCCGGGCATTGGCGCGGTAGCCGGGCTCGGCCTGCATGATGACTTCATAGTTGCTGTTCTTCATGGTGAAGTCATTGATGTAGTAGGACGCAAGCGCGTTCTGGAGCGCCGAATAGGCGTCCTTTGCCGAGAAGTTCGGCCTTCGCCCGGTCGAGCGTGAAGCGCAGCTGCACCGTGTCCGCGCGGAAGCTCGACATGGCGGAGCGCACCGCGCCAGACTTTGCAAGCTCGTCGGCGATGCTCTGCGCCGTCCGGGCGAGCTCCGCAGGAGTCGTGCCCGACGTCGAGCAGAGCTCGAAGGAGACGCCGCCCATGGCGCCCAAACCCATGATCGCGGGCGGCGCAAAAGGCGTGACTTCGGCTGCAGCCATGTCCTCGGTCGCCGTACGGATCTTCGTCATGATGCTGTCGATCGAGCGTTCGGGTTCCGTGCGCTTATCCCAGCTCTCAAGATCCGCGATGCACATGGCCGCGTTTTCGCCCGAACCGCTCATCATGCTCATCCCGGAAATCGTCATGGTGGAGCGCACGCCGGGAATAGCCGCAATCTTCTCGCGCATCTCGGTCATGGCGGCTTCGGTGCGGCTCTGTGCGGCTCCCGGAGCGAGCTCCATATTGACCATCACGACGCCCTTGTCTTCGGCCGGGAGAAATGATGCCGGGAGGCTCCGATAGAGGAACCAGACGCCCGCGCAGACACCGGCAAAGATAAGGAGCGAGAGCGTCATGTGCTTCAGAAGAGCGCCCGCGCCTCCGAGATACCGATCCCGGAGCCATCCAAGCCCGGATTCGGCCGCCCTGAGAAGGAACCCGCCCGAGCCCGCCTCGCGCCGGCGAAGGATGAGGCCGCAGAGCGCCGGCGAGAGCGTGAGGGCGACGACGGTCGAGAGCGTGAGCGCAATGCACATGCTCGCCGCGAACTGCTTGTAGATTTCGCCGGTCATGCCCGAATAGAAGAGGAGCGGCGCATAGCAGGCGATCGTGACGAGCGTGGTCGCAATGACCGCGCCTGTAATTTCTCCCATGCTCTTCTTCGCAGCTTCCCGGGGCTCGAGCCCTTCGTCAATCAGGCGCTGCGTGTTTTCAACCACCACAATGGCGTCGTCGACGAGCGATCCGATCACCAGAATGAGGCCGAACATCGTGAGCGTGTTGATTGAAAATCCAAGGAGATAGAGGCCCGCGAAGGCGCCGAGAAGCGACACCGGAATGGCGGATGCGGGAACGAGCGTCGCCCGCCAGTCGCCTAGGAAGAGCCAGGTGACGCCCACCACGAGCGCAAGCGCCGCGATGAGCGTGGTCGCCATTTCCTCCATCGACACCTGGATGAATTCCGTGGGGTCGTAGCCGAAGACGTAGGAGACGCCTTCGGGGAACCTCGGCTTCCAGCGCTCGAGCTCCGCCTTCACGCGGTTCATGGTGGAGAGCGCATTGGCGTCGGGGGCCCGGTAGAGCCCGAGGCCCACGGACTCCTCGCCGTTATGCATGACCTTGCCCGAGTAGGATTCGCTGCCGAGCTCAACCCGGGCCACATCTCTCAGGAGCACCTGCCTTCCCTTCTCCGGATCCGATCGGACGACGATGTTTTCGAATTCATCGACGGTTTTGAGGCGCCCGGTGACGTTCAACTTGTAATAAATCCAGGGGCTCGCGCCTTCGGCGCCGACGGAACCCGCTGCACCGGCGAGATTCTGCGCTTCAACCGCGGCCTTCACGTCGTCGGCCGAGAGCCCGAGCCCCGCAAGACGCAGGGGGTCGAGCCAGATTCTCATCGCGCTCCAGCGGTTCGACATGAGTTCCGCGGACGACACGCCTTCCACGCGGGCGAGCGCGTCTTTCAACGTATCGTTCACGTAATTGACGAGGTCGGACTGGGAGAGCTTCGTGCCGTCCGTCACGAAGGCGATCATGCCAAGGTTGTCGTCGCCTCTTTTCTCCACGCGGATCCCGCTTCGCGTGACTTCTGAGGGGAGCTGCGCCTCGGCACGCTTCACCGCATTCTGGAGGTTGACGAGCGCAATGTCAGTATCCGTTCCCGTCCTGAAGGTCACCGAACAGCTGTAGGAGCCGTCGTTCGAGCTCGTCGACGAGAAATAAAGCAGATCGTCGATGCCGTTGATTTCATCCTCAATCGGCATCCCGACCGTCTGCTCGACGACATCCGCGCTCGCGCCCGTATAGCTCGCGGAAACAAAGAGCGAGGGCGGCGCAATGTTGGGATACTCCTCTACGGGGAGATTCATGAGACCGATGAGACCGGCAAGCGTGATGATGATGTTGAGGACTGCCGCGAGCCTCGGCCTGAGAATGAAGATTCGCGAGAGCATCGTCACTCTCCTTCGACAATCCGCACGGGCTCGCCTTCGCGGGGCTTATGCGTGCCATCCGTAATGACGGTTTCTCCCGCCCGGAGTCCGGAAGCAATAATCGCGGCGGATTCCGTCGTGCTCTCGACCTCTATCCGGCGCTTTTCCGCGCGGTTCTCTGCGGATATCACCCACAACCAGGCGCCTTTTTCGTCATGCATCACTGCGGAAGGAAGAACGCCAATCGCTCCGCCCTGCGATCTGCGATGAAGCTCGACGGCGACGGTGCTCCCCGGTATCAGCGCCTCGTCAGGATTTGCGACCTTGGCATAAACATCGAGCGTATCGGTATCCGCGCCCGCACTGTTGTCGGTGAAGGCGATGCGCGCGGGCGTTTCGAGCTTCGCTCCGTCAGCGCGCTCAATCTCTGCAGACCCTTCCTCGCGGAGCTTTTCGACAGACCCGAAAACGGAAGCAACATCCTTCATGGAGACGGCAAACCGCACGCGCACGGGATCGGTTACGACCACGGTCGTGAGGGCTCCCGAAGAAGACGACACCCAGCTCCCGACCGGGAAGGCGGCCACGCCCGCACGCCCGTCCGAGGGTGCTGAGATCACCGTGTGCTTCAGATCATCTTCGGCGAGCGCCACATCAGCTTCGGCCGCAAGAAGCGCGGCCTCCGCAGTCTTTGCCGTCCGTACCGCCGCGTCATAGGCGTCGCGGCTCTCGGCATTCTGCTCCCAGAGCTTTTTGACGCGATCAAGCGACCGCTTTGCATACTCTAGCTCGGCCTCCGCCTCCTTTCTTGCACCTTCGGCGCTCTTCACCGCCGCTTCATAGCGCACCGGGTCGAGCCGGAAAAGCACGTCTCCCTTCTTCACACGCCCGCCCTCGGCAAAAGGCGCTTCGACAATCTCGCCCGAGACGCGGGACGTAATGCTCACGACCGCCGGTGAAAGTATCCGCGCGGAGTACCGCCGCCCGGGGAGAACGTCGACGGCAAAAACTTTTCCCGCGGCGACGGACGGCGCCTTCATTGCCATTCCCGGGGCACCAGAGGGTTCGCCGGGAGAAGCGGCAAAAGCGCCCGGAACGAGGAAGCCGAAGCAGAGAACGCCCGAAAAGAGTCCCGGAACAAAGCGCGAAAGATAAGCGTGCGTTTTCATCATGATTCTGCAATTGAACGATTGGTCGACTTCTCAAGCTTCCCGGCAGCGCCTTCCACGACCCGCCAGAAGGCTTCGAGGTCGCTCGCCGGCATCCCTTTCGCCGCCTCCTGCCAGAGCGCAGCAAGTTCCTTCCCGGCCAAACTCTCCCGACCTTTTTCCGTAATCCGTATCGCCACCGTGCGCCGATCAGTGAGGAGCCTTTCGCGCGTGAGGAGCCCGAGCGAAGCGAGTTCTTCCACGGCTTCTGAAACCGTGGAAGGCGCGAAGCCCGTCAATTCCGCGAGATCCTTGAGACGGAATGCCCTTTTGTCTCCATCCGGCCCGCCGCTTTGCCGCGCGAGGACGGATAGAATCCGGCCCTTCGCAATGGATATGCGGCCCGAGCGCACGTCTGAAACCTGGTCCGGCGTCTCAGCGCCCCGTACAAGGAGCGCGAACGCGAGGTCGAAAAGCCGCGTGACGGGGGGAGATGAAGCGTCTGTCATGAAAATTCGGATTCAAAATAATTCGTATTCCGAAATATTATTCGCTGAGCTTCTCTCTCATGCCTTCAAATCATTTCAAAATGTGTTTCCCCGAACCGGAAAAAACGCTCAGATCACGACGCCCTCAATCCCGAGAAGCATGCGCTTGGCTTCAAACCCCCCGCCGTAGCCTGTGATGGACCCGTCCTTCCCGATCACGCGGTGACAGGGAACGATGATTGAAAAGGGATTTTCGCCCACGGCCACCCCTACGGCGCGCACGGCCTTCGGGCGCCCGATCCTGCGGGCGAGTTCGCCGTAGCTCACCGTTCCGCCCCAGGGAATGTCGAGAAGCGCGTTCCAGACATCCTTCTGAAAATCAGTGCCGAGAAAGAGAAGCGGAAGGTCGAACGTGCGGCGCTTCCCTTCCCAGTATTCCCGAAGCTCCGCTTCCGTACGGTCGAGGAGCGGGTCGGGGCGGGCTTCATAGGGGCCCTTCAGGAATCGATCAAGCCGCTTCTGAACGGTCGCGCGATGCCAGCCCGACTCCCAGTCGCAGAAGGCGAGCTTCCCTTCAACAGCGCCGAGAAGGAGCGTGCCGCAGGGGAGCGTGAATTTGCGCGTTGAAACGACGGCATTCTGAAAAAGCGGATCGACCATGAGAAAACTCCCGGAAAGTGCTGAACGCGGCAGACTGTTCCGAAATCATACGCGAACAATTCAATGGGTCTTCTCCTAGAGGAAAAAGCGGAGCTGAGAGGATGTGGATCAGCTTCCGTGCCGGCCGTCTTCTGCCCCTCTCCTCACAGAGGCCCATAATGGATGCACCGGAAATTCTGATTTCTTTTTCTCGAAGGAGCTTTCCCCAGATGCCACGCACGCTTGAAGCGCTTCTCGGCCGCGAGGATGCCGAGCGCATTATTGAATTCCGCCGCGATCTTCACCGCCATCCGGAAATCGGCATGGATACCGCCCGGACGGCAGAAAAGCTCGAGGCCTTCCTCTCGACCTTCCCTGTCGACCGCGTGGAGCGCGTTGAAAAGAACGGCGTCGTCGCGCTCATCAAGGGCAGAGCGGAGGGTCCCATGATCGGGCTTCGCGGCGACACGGACGCGCTTCCCATTCAGGACGAAACAAAGAATCCCTGGACGAGCGAAGTCGAAAAATGCGCGCACCTCTGCGGCCACGACGGCCATACGGCAGGGGCTCTCGCAACCGCGCTCTATTTGTCGAAGCACCGCAATTTTGCGGGGTCCGTCGCCGTCATCTTCCAGCCGGGCGAAGAAGGCTGGGCGGGAGCCGACCTCATGATCAAGGACGGCCTCTTCAAGCGCTTCCTCTGCAAAGAGGTCTACGCCATTCACGGCGACCCCTCGCATGATATCGGCACCATTCTCCTTCAGCCCGGCCCCATGACGGCGTCGGTCGACATCGCCTACATGACGGTCGAGGGCCGGGGCGGCCACGGCGCCCGTCCGCAGGAAGCGATCGACCCGATGCCGGCGGCCGCTGAACTCATCCTCACGCTCCAGACGATCGTCTCGCGCCGCGTCGACCCCAACGACTCCGCCGTCGTCTCCTGCTGCTACGTGCATGCGGGCGACCCGCTCGCCCCCACGGTCATTCCGCAGCGCGTGGAGCTCTCCGCCACGATCCGCACGTTCGACGGGAAGGTGCGCGATCTCATTGAAAAGCGCTTCAACGAAATCACCTCCGGCATCGGCACCACCTTCGGGGGCGTCGTGAAGCTCGACTACCAGAGGCGCTATCCGCCGCAGATCAATGATGAAAAGCTTTCGCTCGCGGCAATCGACGCTTTGAAGCCCGTCTTCGGAGCCGGAAACGTCATCACGAACGCCAGGCCCTCGATGGGCGGCGAAGACTTTGCCTTCATGAGCGAAGCCGTTCCCGGGGTCTACATGAAGGTGGGCCTGAGAGACGAGGGGCACCAGGCGGCGCTCCACAATCCGGGGTTCGACTTCAACGACCTCGCGCTTGCGAACTCCGTCGAAGCCTTCCGCGCGATTGTTGAGGCGCGGCTCCCGCTCAAAGACTAATTTCACCCTGTCTTCAAGGAAAAGGCGCTCGCGGAACGATTCCGGACCCAAACTCCCGGCCTCTAGCACCATCGGGTATTGACTCAAGTTAAAAGGTGCCAAAACTTTCTTTTTAATCCCGTGTTTTCTATAAAAAATGAAAACGCGGGATTTATTTTGGCAGTATAATAGCTCTACTCTATTTTAGAGTTGGTGCTATGAAAAGCGGTAACAAAAAACAACTCACCGGTTTCTCCGTGCAGAAGGATGGGGAGACTGAAAAGTGGCATGTTTTCCTGAGAACCAATCGCCGGTCCGGCTATCAGTACGTCGTGGCTGAGACTAATCATTGGGACAAGGAGAAGAAGCAGGCCCGCGTGACGGGGCGTCAGATGGTCGGCCGCATTCAGCCAACCAATGAGATCACCGTGTCCCCCAGGTTCCGCAAAAGATTTCCCCAATTCACACAGCCCGAACTCTTCTTTTGGGAAGGTCAGCTGCTCTCGCGATCTGAGTATCTTTCTGCCAATCCAAATGCTCAGCAGGAATGGGATGAGCTGGAGGCGCAGCAGCAGAAAGACGCGAAGGAAGCCGCCGCAAAGGCGCAGCTGCTGGCTTCCGGCGAGGAACTGGAACCGGATCCGCTTGAGGAAATGCGTCAGGCGCGCCGTTATCTCCGCATCGGCAAGCCCTGGGCTGCATGGATGACGCTGCTCAACTGCGGCATGCTCGATGCCCTTGTGGGCATTTTCGGCGCGGATGACGGACTGCTTCTTGCTCAGTTGGCCGTCTATGTCTTCGACCAGGGACCTGCCATGGATCGATTTGAGGATTGGGCCGCTGCCACAGGGCTTCCTCGACTGCAGCCTGTTTCCGGGCAGAGGATTTCAGAGCTTCTCAGCCGAATTGATCAGAGCAAAATCGACGCCTTTTTCAAGACGCGCTACGACGCTGCGCGCGAGAGGTTCTTTGCTCGCCAGCGAGCACAGACCAGCTCCGGCGAAGACGCCGGAGAGCCTCAGCAGCCGTTCCTCGTCGCCTTCGACAGCACAGGCATCAGTACATTTTCCACAACCATCGATCAAGCGGAGTACGGCCACGCCAAGCAGAACCCGGAGCTCAAGCAGGTCAATCTGATGCTTCTATGCGATGAGGAAACGGGCGAGGCCATCTTCGCTTACAGCTACTGGGGATCCATCAATGACTCAAAGGCGTTTGTCCCCATTCTGAAGCACATGATTTCCGCCGGCTTCGATCTGTCCTTTGTGACGTTTGTTACGGATCGCGGCTTCAGGAATCCGTTTGCCACGCAATTCCTGCTTGATCATCACATTGGATTCGTCCAGGGCATTCCCATCGTTGAAGACTCCGTCAAGAAGCTGTTCCGCCAGCACCGGGATCTGCTCACGCAGAACGGCTACATGAACGGCGACACGGGATTTGTTGAAATGGCTCTCAGCCCCTCGGAGGCTGAAGCCTGGACGGAAAATTTACCGGGGGTGAAGCCTATTCAGCGCAAGGTCTTCATTTACCTCTATTACAATCCCCTGACCAACAGTTTCGCAGCGCGACGCCTAGCCAAGGATGTCGAGGATGCGCTCAAGGTTCTGAATTCGGGCAGGAAACTGGACCCCCGTCTGGCTCAGCGTACGGCCAATTGCATCGGAGAGAAGGAATCCGATAAGGGTCATAAGGTTTACTACCGCAAGGCGCAGGTTATGACGCGGAAGACCGAGTTTGAAGGGTGCCTGGCCATCCGAACGGATCGGTATTTGTCTGCGGCTCAAGTGTTTACGATCTACTCGGACCGCAACAACATCGAACGCACCTTCCGGGAGCTGAAGGTCGAGGAAGATGCGCGCCGCCTGATGGCAACGCAGACTGCCTTTGAGGGAAAGCTGTTCGTTTATGAACTGGCCCAGTCAATCTATAGACAGGTAGCCATGCAGGCTCGAAAGAAGCAGGCTGTTCTGCCTGGGAACTCATTGAACAAGCTTCTGGCAGCCATTGAGCCGGTAGTGGCTGTGCGTGTGGGGAACAGCCGTGAATGGAGGGTGGATCTGCTGACCAGGCGGCAGACTCAGGTCTATGAGCAGATCGGCGTCACCCCTCCCGCGGGGAAGCACTACTTTTGGTGCTAGCCCACGGGAGTTTGGGTCCGGAGCGCCTTTTTCAATCCCTTCCGGCGGATCAGGATTGCGCGCCTCTCTTCACAGCTTCCCGCATGGCAATTGAAGCGGCCGCCATGCCGAAGGTCGCCGTCACGACGATGCCCGAACCGTACCCGGAGCAGGCAAGTCCCGCCGTCGTCTCCATGCTGCAGGCTTCGTCGCCGAGCGGCTTTTTGACGGGCTCTGCCGAATAGACGACCGGAACGCGAAAGAGGGGCGGCAGGGGTTTCCCGGGCTTTCCGGCATCGGGCGAGGCCTTGGGGAACCCGTATTCCTTTCGGAGCCGATAGCGCACCGATGCAAGAAGCGGGTCGCCCGAAATGCGTCCGAGGTCGCCAGCCTGAATTTCAAGGGGATTGGTGCGGCCTCCGCCCGCGCCCGACACGACGATGAACTGCCTTCTCGCGCGGCAGCGGGCAATCATCGCGGCCTTCGCGCGCACCTGATCGATGCAGTCGAGCACGATCGCGTCCGGGGGAATCAGGTCCGCCGCATTCTCTTCGTCGACGAAATCCTCCACGCAGGCAACTTCGGCCCTCGGATTGATGAGCGCGATGCGGGCCTTCAGGGCTTCGACCTTCGCCATGCCGTAGGCTTCGCCCAGGGCCTGAATCTGGCGGTTGGTATTGCTCTCGGCCACATTGTCGAGGTCGATGAGCGTGAGCTTCTCCGCCCCGGTGCGCGCGAGCGCCTCCACCGCCCAGGAACCGACGCCTCCCACGCCCACCACGCAGAAGCGGGTTTCGCGGATCGCCCGGGCGCCATCCTTTCCATAGAGGCGGGCAACGCCTCCAAAACGTCTTTCAAAATCAATGACGTGTCGCTCGGTCATAATTCACATCAAGAGAAAAGAGGAAAATTAAGGGAAATTCCGCCTGCATTGCGGGTAATTACGGGCGATTTGCCCGGGTGAGTACGCCTTTTGGCGGACGCGCCCGTCACGGAAACGTCACACAATTTAAAGCAAACCTTAATGGCCGGCGGGAAGAATAACGGGCGCCCACAGTGTCCAGGCACCGTTCTTCAAACCCCGAACCCGTCTTTATATCACCGGACACGCCATTTTCAAGGAATCCGCCATGGCCCAATTCCCCAAAGCGCACCCGTCGATCCTCGCCGGTGCCGTCATTGCCGCGAGCCTCTTTGCCTCTCAGGCCTGGGCGAGCGCTCAGCACATGGTCGTGGCCATGCCGCAGCTGCCGACCATCATCGAGCCGCAGGGCAAGAACCACAATCCGCTCGAGCGCGTCGCGTTCTCGATCTTCGAAACGCTCATTCACGCCGATCAGAAGACGGGCGAACTGCAGCCGGGTCTGGCAGTCTCCTGGACGCGCATTTCTCCTGAAACCGTCGAATTCAAGCTCCGTCAGGGCGTGAAGTTCCAGGACGGCACGGACTTTACAGCCGACGACGTGGTCTTCTCCTTCGGCCCCGAGCGCTTTCTCTCCGACACCGCCCCGGGGCGTCCCGCAGCGGTTGAGTTCCTGGGCGGCCTCAAGTCGGTTGAAAAGGTGGACGACTACACCGTGCGCGTCACGATGAAGACGCCGGACCCCCTTATTGAACGGCGCTTCTCCGCGCGCATGTCGGAAATCATTTCCGAGGACGGCTGGAAGAAGGCGGGCGGCTGGGACAACTGGATCAAGCACCCGATCGGCACCGGCCCCTATGAAATCGTTTCGTTCAAGACCGGGAACCGCCTGGAACTGAAGCGCTTTGACGGCTACTGGGGCGAAAAGGCCCCGGCCGAGAAGCTCTCCTTCGTTGAAGTGCCGGAATTGTCGTCCCGCGTCGCGGGTCTTCGCTCGGGCGAATTCGACCTCATTACCGAAGTCCCGCCCGACCAGGTGAAGCCCTTGTCGAAGGACGGCCGCATTGATGTGGTCGGAGGCCCGATCGACAACATCTACTCCCTCGTCTTTGACGACAAGTCGAACAAAATCATGACGAAGGAGCTCCGCCAGGCCTTCCTTTACGCCATCGACCGCGACCTTCTCGTTGAAGCCCTGATGGGCGGAAAGACGACGCCCGCCAACAGCTTCCAGTCGAAGACCTTCGGCGACCTCTTCATCCCTGAACTTGACAAGAAGCTATACAACCCGCAGAAGGCGCGCGAGCTCGTGAAGGCTTCCGGGTATAAGGGCGAGCAGATCGTCTGGCGCATCCAGGCGGGCTACTACACGCAGGAGCTCACCGTTTCCCAGGCGATTGCCGGCATGCTGAAGGCGGTCGGCATCAACGTGAAGATCGAAGTGAAGGAAAACTGGTCTCAGGTTGAGGCCCCCGGCGCCACGCGCATGATCAACAACGCGTCGCTCTCGGCCTACTTCCCCGATCCCGCCTCGCAGCTCTGGCGCCGCATGAAGCCGGGCGCCTTCTGGGATGCAAGCGGCTACTTCGTCCACTCGCCCGAATATCAGAAGTTCGGCGACCTCGGGAAGATCCTTGAATCCTCGACCGACCCCGCCGCCCGCAAGGCCGCCTGGAAGGAAATGCAGGAAGTCTTCTTCACCGACCCGCTCGCCTGCCCGATCTACGCGCTCCCGATGATTTACGGCAAGCAGAAGAACGTGATCTGGGAGCCGGGCACCCAGGGCGCGCTTGATCTTTCGGCCAGAAACCTGAAGTTCAAGTAATCCTCCTGACTCCTGACCCCGAAAAAGAAAAGAAGAATGAAGGAAAGAGACGCAACCTCCGATCTCCATGAGGCGCCCGCGCCGCTCCTCACGATCCGGGACCTCCGGGTCGCCTTCAGCGGCGTCGAGGTGCTTCACGGCATCGACCTTGATCTTCCGAAGGGCGAGACGCTCGCTCTCATCGGCGAATCGGGGTCAGGCAAATCCGTCCTCGCAAGGTCGATCCTCGGCCTTGCGGGGTCGAAAAACACCACCACCGGAAGCATCCGCTTCGAGGGCCGCGAACTCGCCGGCGCCCCCGAAAAGGAACTCCGCCGCATCCGCGGCGCCGACATCAGCATGATCGTGCAGGACGCCATGGCGGCCTTGAACCCCATGCGCACGATCGGCGACCAGCTGATTGAAACCATCGTCTACCGTCATCCCGACTATCGGGACCGCGCGAGCGAACGGCTCATCTTCGAAAAGAAGAAGGAATTGACCGGGCTCGCGATCTCCTTTCTGAAGCAGGTCGGCATCACCGCGCCCGAAAAGCGCATTTCAAGCTATCCGCATCAGCTTTCGGGCGGCATGCGCCAGCGCGTGCTCATTGCCCTTGCGCTCATCGGCTCGCCCAAGCTCCTTCTTGCCGACGAACCCACGACGGCGCTCGACGTGGTCGTGCAGCGCGAAATCCTCTCGGAACTGAGGGACCTCGTGCGCGCGCGCGGGATGTCGATGCTTCTCGTCACGCACGACCTCCATCTCGCGCGCGACGTTGCCGACCGGGTTGCCGTCATGTACGCCGGCACCCTCATGGAAGTGGGCCCCTGCGAAAAGGTGATTCCCAATCCCTCGCACCCCTATACCGAGGGGCTTCTCAACGCCATGCCCGACATGGAAAGCCCGAGGGGGTCGCTGAAGCCTATTGAAGGCGAAGTCCCTTCGCCCTCCGAATTGGGCAAAGGCTGCCCCTTTGCGAGCCGGTGCGTGCTTGCCGAAACCCGCTGCCGCGAAAGTCTTCCCGCCATGATCGCCATTGCGCCCGACTGGTGCTCGCGCTGCGACAATGCGCACACGAGAACTGCCGACCTCGAAAAGCTCGAGGAGCTCGCGGCTGCCGCGCCCGAAGGCGCGGGATCGATCAAAATCGAAAAGGAAATCGACAGGAAGGGCTTCGGGAGCGTTCAGAAGAGCGACTTCCCCGTGATCGTCGACGCCCGGATCGAAAAGCACTGCTACTACGCTCGCCGCGGGTTCTTCGGCCGCAAAACGCCCTGGAACGTGCTCGAGGACGTCGACCTTCAGATCAAGAGCGGCGAAGTGCTCGGGCTCGTAGGCGAATCGGGGTGCGGGAAGTCGACGCTCGCGCGCCTCATGCTCGGCCTCATGCGTCCGACCTCGGGTTCGGTCAAGTTCCGCGATGAGGAATACCCGGAACCCCGCACCGCCCCCTGGAGAGCGCAGCGCGCCGCCGCGCAGATGATCTATCAGGACCCCTTCAGCTGCTTTGACGAGCGGATGAGCGTCCTCGACCAGATTGCCGAGCCCCTTGAGGTGCACCTCAGCCTCTCTCACGAAGACGCCTCCGCGAAGGCGCTCCAGGTGCTTCGCGCCGTGGGGCTTCCCGAGCACAACGCGAGGAAGCTCCCCGGCGTCATGTCGGGCGGGCAGCTCCAGCGTGCGGCCATTGCCCGCGCCGTGGCGCTCCGGCCGGCGCTCTTGGTCTGCGACGAACCCGTGGCGTCGCTCGACGTCTCGATTCAGGCCCAGGTCCTCGCGCTTTTGAATCGCCTCAAGGCCGCCACCCACATGGCGATGCTCTTTGTTTCGCACAATCTCAACGTCGTGCGCTACCTCTGCGACCGCGCGGCGGTGATGTACTTAGGGCGCATCGTCGAGCTCGGGCCCGTCGACGAAGTCTTCCACCACCCGCAGCACCCGTACACAAGGCTCCTTCTCGCCTCAACGCCCGGCGCCGAGGACGACGTGATCCGCTTTTATCCGAAGGGCGTGATGCCGAGTCCGATGGAGCGCCCCGAGGGGTGCGTCTTCGCCAACCGCTGTCCCGTCGCGTGCGAGCGCTGCAGAAGGGAGGTCCCGCAGCTCGAGGCGGTCAACGACCATCACCAGACGGCCTGCTTCGTGAAGCACTCCTTCGTCACCGACACGCCGCTCCCCGGTCCTAAGCCGCAATCGGGAGACTGATCCATGTTCGCACTCATTTCGAGACTTGTCTTCCGCTCGGCGCTGACGCTTCTGCTCCTTGCCGCCTGCGTCTTCTTCGGGCTTCACATGACGGGCGACCCCGCGCGCCTCATGCTCGGCGACTCGGCCGACCAGATCGCGCTCGACGCCTTCCGCGAGCAGTGGGGATTGAATAAACCCCTCTGGGAGCAGTTCATCGTCTACATCCAGAAGGCGCTCACGCTCGACATGGGCGTGAGCTACGCGACGAGCCAGCCCGTGAAGGACGTCTTCCTCGAGGCGCTCGACGCCACGATCGACCTGATGGTGCCCACTGCCATCGTGACGCTTTTGATCGGGATCCCGTCGGGCGTCATCGCGGCGCTTCACCGCAATACCGCGCTGGACCGCGGCATGATGGTGCTTTCGGTCTTCGGCTACGCCGTCCCCAACTTCTTCATGGGCGTGCTCCTTCTTCTCGTCTTCTCGATCTGGCTCGGGTGGCTCCCGTCCTACGGGAACGCGACGCTTCTTCACTACATCATGCCGATCATCACGATGGCGACCGCGGAAGCCGCAATCTTCTCGCGCTACGCGAGAAGCGCGATGCTCGAAGCCATGCGGCTTCCCTGCGTGCGGGCGGCGAAGATGAGAGGGCTCCCGAGGGCCCGCATCATCTGGCTCCATGCCCTTCCGAACGCCATGCTCTCGATTCTCACGATTCTCGGCTTCTTCTTGGGCACCCTCGTCGCCGGCGCCGTCATCACGGAAACCGTCTTCTCCTGGCCCGGCGTCGGGAAGCTCCTCGTTCAGTCGGTGGCGCTTCGCGACATTCCGGTCGTGCAGATGATCGTGCTCGCCACCGGCGCATCCCTCATCCTCGCCAACCTCCTCATGGACATTCTCGCCCTCGTCGTGAATCCGCGCCTGAGGAAGGAAAACTGACCGCCCGGGGGATCAAACGAAAATGACTGCTGCCACGCAAATTGCTGAAAAGCCGGGGCTTCTCTCCCGGAGCATTGCCGGAAGGCCCCGCGGGCTCGCCGGGCTCTCGGCCATCATCCTCGTCGTCTTCTTCTGCGCGGGGCTTCTCGCGCCGGTCGCCGCCCCCTACGGGCTCGAGGACATGGATCTGATGTCGAGGCTCGTAGCGCCCTTTACGTCGCTCGCGCACCCGCTCGGAACCGACGAGCTCGGGCGCGATGTGCTCTCGAGGCTTCTTTACTCCCTGAGGCTTTCCTTCGTTCTTGCCGTGACGGGGACGCTCTTGGGCGCCATCGTCGGCACCGCGCTCGGGTTCCTTGCCGCCCGGTTCGGTGGCTTCATCGACGACCTCGTCAACACCGGGATCGACTTTACGGCGTCGCTTCCCTTCATCGTGCTCGCGCTCACGATCCTTGCCTTCCTCGGCACGGACGTGAAGGTGATCATCGTCATCATGGCGGTCTACGGCTGGGACCGGTACGCGAGGCTCGCAAGAAACCTCGCGCGCTCGGCCTATACCGAAGGCTACGCCGGAGCGCTCGAGAGCTTAGGCATCCCGACCCGCCGGATCCTTCTGAGGCACATTCTTCCCAACATCGCGAGCGCCCTTGTCGTCAACATGACGCTCAACTTCCCCGGGATGATTCTGCTCGAAACGTCGCTCTCCTTCCTCGGCGTGGGCGTCCAGCCCCCGATGAGTTCCTTGGGCACCATGCTCGGCTTCGGGCGCGACTACCTCACCACCGCCTGGTGGATCGCCGTCATTCCCGGCGTCGTCATCGTGATTTCGACGCTTTCCATGTCTCTTCTCGGCGACTGGGTCCAGCAGAAGCTCGACCCGCAGAGCCGATAAGGTTTTTTGATTGTTTTTTCGATGAAATGCCGCACGCAGAACCGCTTTCTCGTGCGGCATCTTTTTTAAGATGTCTTTGAAATTTCTGATCGTGGGCTTCGACGGGCTGAGGCCCGACTTTGCGACGCCCGAAAACATGCCGCGGCTCTCGGGCTTTCCGGAAAAGTCCCACACGTGGGAAAACTACCTCGCCTGCTTCCCCACGGAAACCTACGTCAACCACCCGTCGATCTTTTCAGGGGTCCGCCCCGAACGCCACGGCGTCATCGCAAACAGCTTCTGCTACGAGGACGAAAAGCGCCGGATGCGCCTCTTTGAAGGCTTCCGGATCGATTCCGTGATGGAAGCAGACGCCCTTCTGCACGGTCTTTATGCGGTGCCGGACCTGGGCGCCCGGCTCGCGCGCGAGGGAAAGCGCCTCAGAATCTACTGCGCCAATTCGCCCGGGAGCACGCGTCTGCAGCACGTGCATGCCTCGGACTTTTCCGGCCACCTCAACGCTCCCGTGCATGCGCTCGACAAAGCCATCCCCGGCGCCGAGGCTCGGGAGCTTATCCGCGCGCACGGGAAAGGCGTCCCGCTTGAATTTCCGGATGCGCTCGGAACCACGCTCACGGTCGACCTCTTTTTCGAGCGAGAACTCAAGAACGGTCCCGAGGGGCTTGCCGAAGCAACGGTTCTCTGGATCGGCGAGCCCGACCACAGCGAGCATGAACTCGGGCTCTTTTCCGCCAAAACGCTCGAGGGCCTCAGGCAGGCGGACCACGAATTCGGGCGGGTGCTTGATTGGTGGGAGACGGAAGGACGCGCGAAGGACATTCAGCTCGTCGTCATGTCGGACCACGGCCATGTTGAGGTCGCGCGGCACGCCGATTTCGAAGAGATTCTCGAAAATGCCGGGCTTCACGTGCTGACGGGGAGCGACATCGCGCAGGGCGCCGACCCCAAAGCCGACGACGTCATTCTGATCGGCGAATACACCTCCGGCATCTGGGTGCCGGGAAAGAGAAGAGAAGTGCTCGAAGCCGTGCGCGATGCGCTTATGGCCTCGCCCGAGGTCGGCATGGTCTTTTCCCAGCCCGATCCGGGGCTGCCGGGCGCCCGCGAGGGCCTCATTCCCGGAACCTTCTCGGAGGGGCTCCTCTCGAGCGCTCACCCGCGCGGACCCGACATCCGCTTCATCCCGCGAGGCGACCCCGAAACCGGGCGCTGCGTGATGACGAATGCCCTGCCGCTCGGGAGCGGCGCCCACGGCGGGCTTCTGCCTCAGGAAACCCATGCGCTTCTCGCGATTCAGGGGAGCCGCTTCCCCGGATTCGGGCGTCACGCCGAACCCGCTACGCACGAGGACTTTGCGGCAACCCTCATGACGATGCTGAGTCTTCTTGACGACGACGCGCCGCTCCCGCTTCCCACGGGAAGAATTCTCTCGGAGGCGCTCGGCGAAAAAGAATCGATGAGGCGCGCACCGGTTTCCCGGGAAACGCTCACGATCGCAAGAGGCGACTTCTCCCAAACCCTGCATTTTCTTACTTTCCAGGGTCGGAACTACACGCTTTCGGGCGGGCGCACGGAAAGGCTCCCGCTCTGAAGCACTCTGAACCATCGGGGAAGCGGAGGGAGAAAGTGAGCCGGGAAATCTCTAAAATCTAGTGATTTCCAACCGTCACAAGAAGCGCACTTTCTCATGCAGAACGCCGCACAGATCCTCGACTGGGCTGCCTGGGCGCCCGGCGTCGCCGGAAGAGACGCCTGGCGCGAGGCCGCCTCGCTCCCGTCCTTCGGACTTGAATCCTCGCCCTATGCGCCTCCCGGCGCAGAAGAGCCCTCGGCAAAAGCGGCTGCGATCCCTGCCATGCTCCGCAGGCGCCTCACGCCTCTCGGGCGGGCCCTCGCCGAAGTTCTCGGGCCCCTCGCCGCGAAAGCGCCCGACGCCCCCTGGGTCTACGCGTCCCGTTGGGGAGATGCGGCGCTCGCGACGGAGCTTCTCACTCAGGCGGCCCGCGATGAGCCGCTCTCCCCCGCCAAATTTGCTGCGAGCGTTCACAACGGCCCCGCGAGCCTCCTTTCGATTGCGCTCGGCCACAAAGGGGCGCTCACCGCACTCGCGAACGGCCTTTGGGGCGCCGAAGCCGCCTTTGAGTCCGCCGTGAGCGAACTGCTTCAGCACGAGACGGTCATTCTTACTGTTGCGGAAGCCAAGCCCCCGGTCGACTTTGATGCTCCCGGCGTCACGCATGTCTGGGGACTTCTCCTCGGGCGGCAGAATGAAAGCGCGGACCCGCAGGCCTGGGCGAAGGAAAAGCAGAAAGGCCCCTATTGCGCCATTACCACGCGGCCCTTTGAATCCGGCGAAGCCCCTGACCCGCGCCTCGCGGAGCTCGCCGGAACCCCTGCAGACCTCGAGGTTCTCAGCTGGCTCATCGCGTCGGACGCGCCCTTCTTCACGCACCTCGACCGCCATGCGGCCTGGGTGTGGGCAAAATCGGGCGCGCTCGCCCGCTGATCCGGAGAGCCCCCTCGTGCGGTACGTTCTGATGCCCTTCCAGTTCGCGGGCACGGCCTTCGCCTTTGCGCTCTTCGGGCTCGGAGGCGTCATTTTCGGGCTTCTGATTACGCCCGTGCTCAAAATGACGTCGAAAAGTCCCGAAGAGGAGCGCCGGCGCGCCCGCGCGGTCGTCCGGTGGTGGTTCGGATGCTTCGTCACCATCATCACGGCGCTCCGGCTCGTGCGGGTGGAAGTCAGAAACCCTGAGGCGCTCATGAAAGAGGGCGCTATCCTTGCGTGCTCCCACCCGTCCTTGATCGACGTCGTCTGCCTCCTTTCCGTCGTGCCCGAGGCGACGACCATCGTGAAGGCGTCGCTTCTCAAAAACATCTTTACGCGCGCGCCCATTCGCGCCGCCGGCTACGTCTCGAACGCCGAGGGACCGGACGCGATCGAAAAGCTCGCCCGTGAGCTCGAGTCGGGGACGGCCTTCGTCATATTCCCCGAAGGCACCCGGACGCCGAGCGAATTCCCGGAGGGCGAAATGCCGCGGCTTCACCGGGGCGCCGCGCAGCTCGCGCTCCACACGAGGCGCGCCGTCACGCCGGTCCGCATCACCGCGAGCCCGCGCTGGCTCACCAAGGACCGCGGCTGGTGGCATTTGCCCGAGAAGCCCATGATGCTCACTTTTGAAGCGCTTCCCGAGATTCCGGCGGCTCCCTATCTCGACCTTTATAATGCCACCCCTCGGCTCGCTGCCCGGCGGTTTACGCTTGCCCTCGGCAGAGAACTTTTCCCCGGGATTCGTCAACCTACTTCCTCCGATGCGCCATGACTGATCTGATCTCCGAAATCCAGTCCCTCATCATTTCCTCGCTAGGGCTCGAAGACATCCGGCCTGAGGACATCGACCCGGATGAACCGCTCTTCGGCGAAGGGCTCGGCCTCGACAGCATCGACGCCCTCGAGCTCGGCCTTGCCGTCAAGAAGCGCTGGGGCATCACGCTGACCGCGGAAAGCGAAGAGGCAAAGACCGTCTTCAAGAACGTCCGCACGCTCGCCGCCTACATTGAAACGCATAAGCAGAATTAAGAACATGACAACCTTCACCCCTCAGGAAGAAAAGGTCTATCAGGTCCTCTCCGAAATTCTCGTGAACGATTTCGAGATTCCCGCCGACAAGATCAAGCCTGAAGCCCGTCTCTACGAAGACTTCGACATCGATTCCATCGACGCGGTCGACATGATCGTGCAGCTGAAGCCCCATCTCGGCGGCCGCCGCATTTCCCCGGAAGCCTTCAAGCAGGTGCGCACCCTGGGCGACGTCGTCACGGTCATCGCACGCGTCCTTGAAAAGCCTGCCGACGGGAAAGCCGATTAAAGCCCATCTTCAGACATGTCGGCATCCCGACTTCTGAAAGTCATCACGGGCGGCGCTGCCGCCCTTTTGATTTGCCTTTATCCCTTCTGGGCCTGGTGGGGGTTAAGCCGCTTCGGGATCCTGCCCGTAGCGCTCTCCTTGGCTAGCATCATGCTTCTGCGGGCGCTCATGTCGCCCTCGCGGAAGAACTTCGGCTTTGCCGCCATTGCGCTTGTCCTTTCCGCACTCTCGGCGATTCTCGATGCCGAGGAGCCGATGCTCTTTTATCCGGTCGCGGTCAACGGCTTTCTTCTCTGGCTTTTCGGCACATCCCTATCCTCCACGCCCATCGTTGAAAAGTTCGCGAGACTCCGCACGCCCGATCTCCCGCCCGAAGGCGTCCGCTGGTGCCGCGGCGTCACGAAGGTCTGGTGCGGGTTCTTCGTCCTCAACGGCAGTGTCGCGCTTGCCACGGTGCTCTATGGAGACCGCGGACTCTGGATGATCTGGAACGGGTGCGTGAGCTATGTCCTCATCTGCATCCTCTTTGCGGGGGAGTTTCTGCTCCGCAGAATCCGCATGCGACGCGCCGCCCCAAGGGAATAGCCAGGACACCCACAGATTTCTACCTCGAGGACGCCCTTTTTCGCAGCTTCAGGTCCTGCAGATCCCTCCCAAGGGGGTCGTGCTTCGCCAGCAGTTCGATGTCGTCTGCAAGCTGCATTGCATAAAGCACCCGCAGGTAGGCGCCCATGGACACCGTGGGCTCTCCGCGCTCAATCTTGCTTACCGTGAGCTCGGAGCACTGCGCGCGATCCGCGACGAGCGCAATCGTGAAGTTCCTGCGAAGACGCGCCAGACGGATTTGTTCTCCCGCGATGCGGAGCTTCTCTGCAATCTTCCTGGGAAGCAGGGTGGAACGGGTGGCTTTAGTCATCATTAAAGATAGATTGTTATCAATAATCCATATTTTATTATGGATTATTGAGTTTAGCCTGGGCCATTGTACTCTCGACGCTAATCTTTCCGGAATCCCTGAGGCACAATAACGGGTGCGACTCAACTCTTTTGCCTGCAGCGCCGTGACCTCCGAAACCCGCCTCTCCCGCATTCTTACCCTCCAGCCTTCTGAACGGCCCATCGGCATTTTTTCCGATGGAAGCGTGCTGACGCTCAGAGGCTTTCTCGCGGGAACTGCCGCCTGGCGTGATGCGGCGCTGGCGCTTCCACCCGACACTCGCGAAAATGCGGTGCTCTATTCGGAAGATGCGCTCGAACTTCTCCCCGCACTTTTCGGCTTCTGGGCGGCAGGCGTTCATGCCATCCTGCCCGGAGACATTCTCCCCGGCACGCTGAAGCACCTTGAGGATTCCGGCGTTGCGCTCGACAAAACCTTCCTCGCACTCGGCGCCATCGGAATGGATGACGGGAAGCGAGTGGTGCACCTCTTTTCGCCGGTGGAGAGAACCTCGGACTTCAATGCCTTGGAAGCCCCTCATGATCTCGGTCTGCTCGACGACAAAGCGCCGCTTCTGTCTCTCCTCACGAGCGGAAGCACAGGAAAGGCAAAGCTTTGCAGAAAGCGCCTCGAGCAGGCTTTTCTGGAGCCCGAATCAATTGATGCCGGAATCCCTGGCGGAACATCAGCCCTTGGCGCCATTGAAGTCTTAGGCACCGTGAGCGCGCAGCATATTTACGGACTCCTCTTCCGGGCGCTCTGGCCGCTGCTTTCGACGGAAGCGCTCATCGTCGGAAAGCGCCTTCACTACCCGGAAAATCTGGAGGAAGCTCTCAAGGAAGCCAAGGCCCGCGGACATCGCGCAGTCGTCATTGCGGCTCCTGCGCACCTGAAGCGCTTTACGGATCCAACGCTTTTTGAGGATGCGAGAGACTGCGTCATCCTCGCCTTTTCCTCCACCGGCCCGCTCGATGATGAAGGCGCCCGGGTCGCACGCGCAGCGCTCGGGCTTTTCCCCATGGAAGTCTTAGGCTCCACCGAAACGGGCGGCATCGCCTGGCGACGGAGGGATCTCGAAAGTGACGGGAAAATCTCAACGCCGCCCTGGAAAACCGTCCCAGGCATCACTGCAGGCGTGCGTCTCGAGGACGGCCGCGTGCTTCCTGAGGGAGAGGGACTCCTCACGCTTTCTGGACGCCACCTTGATCATGAAGGTTGGAATGACGGATCTGACCGCATTCGCCTGGACGACACGGGGTTTACGCTCCTCGGCCGTGCAGACCGAATCGTCAAGATTGAAGGCAAGCGCGTTGCGCTCCCTGAAGTGGAAGCGCTTCTTGTAAAGGGCGGGCTCGCACGCGAAGCGAAAGTCTTTGCCTTCGGAGAAGGGTGGCGCGAAGCGCTCGCGGCCGTCTTGAAGCCCTCTCCTCAGCTCAAGGACATTTTCCTCGCCGACGGCAAGGCTGCCGCAGTGCGAAAGCTTCGCGAAGAACTTGGCCGGAATCTTCCGGCAGTATCGATTCCCAGACGCTGGCGGCTTGTCGACGAACTCCCTGCAAATGCTCAGGGAAAGACAACAGTAAAGGCCCTCGAAAGCCTCTTTGACCCGCGCCGCCCGGAGTGGCTTTTGGAAAGCGATGAAGTTCAGGAAGACAGCCGGCATCTGCGCCTGCGGCTCGAAGCTTCCCCCGGACTCGAATGGTTCAAGGGGCACTTTCCCGGTCTTCCGATTCTTCCCGGCGTGGCCCAGCTTCTTTTGGTCGAAAAGGCTTTCCGCGCCTATGCGCACGTGAGCGGAGACTTTAATGCGACGCAGGTGAAGACGCTCAAATTCCGTGCGGTTACAACGCCCGGCATGAGGCTTGCGCTCGAGCTTGAATGTCCCGTCGGCATTTCGTCTGAAGAAAGCTTCTCTCTCAAATTCGCCTGGAAGAAAATCGGCGACTCTGAAGACATCCAATCGAGCGGCACCATTGTCTTCGCGCGGAAGTGATGGCCCTCTACAGCGTTTTTCCGTTCCCACCTTTTTCCTCCGGACGTTTTCAAAACGCGCGTGCGTCGTAAAATGGTCTTTTATGCCTGACGGTTTCGGGGATCTTGTATTCCCGGCTACAGCCGCCCGGCATCGCGACTGCTGCGGCATCCGACCGCTCAGCCCCAATTCAAAACGAGGAGACTCTTGATGCAGTTTGTTTTTGAGACGCCCACCCGACTCATCTTCGGCCCGGGGAAACTCGATGCCCTTCGCACGGAAAAGCTGCCGGGCAAAAAGGCACTGCTCCTTACATCGCGCGGCGGCTCGGTCGTGCGTTCGGGCGCCCTTGCCCGCGTGACGGCCGCTCTTGATGCGCAGAAGATTGAATGGGTGCATCTCGCCATCGTCGAACCCAATCCCCTCTCGACCACCGTCATGACCGGCGCCAACCGCGCCCGGGAAGAAGGCTGCGACTTCGTGATTGGTTTGGGCGGCGGCTCCGTGATGGACTGCGCCAAGGCGATTGCGCTCTGCACCACGAATGACGGCGACATCTGGGACTACGTCCAGCAGGGCCAGGGCGGCAGAAAGCAGATCACTGCCACGCCGATCCCTATCGTGGCCATCACGACCACTGCCGGCACCGGTTCGGAAGTGGATGCGGGCGGCGTCATCACGAATCCGGTCACGCAGGAAAAGTGCGGCATCGGCCATCCGACGCTTCTGCCGAAGATCGCCATCGTCGACCCCGAACTGATGCTCTCGGTTCCGCCCATGCTCACGGCCTATCAGGGCTTCGACGCGCTCTTCCATGCCATCGAAGGCTACGTTACGAAACGCCCCAACTATCTCTCCGAAATGTATGCGCTTGCGAGCGTGCGCCATTGCGCCGAAGGCCTCGCCCGTGCCGTCCGCGACGGCTCCGACTATGAAGCCCGCGAACACATGGCGATTGCCAACACGCTTTCGGGCTACGTCATGGTCTGCGGACGTCTCACGAGCCAGCACTCGATGGAGCATGCGCTTTCCGCCTTCCATCAGGATCTCCCGCACGGCGCCGGCCTCATCATGCTCTCGCTTGCCTACTTCGGTCACATGATCAAGACGGGCGCCCGTTCCGACCGCTTTGTCGAACTCGCCAGGGCCCTGGGCGTGCGCGATGCCGTTCATCCTGCGGACTTCCTGCTCGCGCTGCATGACCTTCAGGTCGCCTGCGGCGTCGACAACCTGCGCATGAGCGACTACGGCGTCACGCGTGAAGAAATTCCGGCGCTTGCTGAAAAAGCCCGCTCTGCCGGCGGCATGCTCTTTGAGCAGGACCCGGTGGCACTGACTTTTGAAGACACCGTGGCGATTTTTGAGGCGGCTTACCGTTAATACCGCTCCATCTGCTTGATTTTTGTATTCAGTTCAGCCGCCTTCGGGCGGCTGAACTGTTTTGAGGTTACTCATCCTGAATCAAAAGTCCCCGGATGCGCTCCGGGAAATCGCAGGCGAGCTCAAGCCTTCCGTCCTGCCGTCTGAGGAGCCCCTGCTTCTCCCAGGCATTGAGCACTTTGCTCACTGCGGGACGCGTCGCATGAATCAGTTCGGCAACTTCCGATACGCGTGCATCGATGGTAAGACGCTTCCAGGCCGCATCTGCATCCTCCGGGACGAGTTCGAGAAGCACAATGAGGAGCTTTGCGAGTCGAAGAGGCAAAGGATCGACGCCGCAGATGAGGAGCCCTTCGATCTGACGTTCGTGATGCTTCGCAAGACTCATAAGGTACCTGAGCTTGAGATCCCTATCCTGCTCGAGGAGCTTGATGAAGGCAGCTTCCTCCATGACCCTGACTGATACCGGGGACAATGCAAGCGCCATCAGAGGCATATCCTTCCCGGGATGCAGCACGGCCTTGGGTGCCCCCAGAAGAGTACCGGGTCGAAAAAGGCTCGCCATGCGATCAAAGGTATCGCCTCTGCCGAAACACGTGGCTATCAATCCGGACTCGATATAAAAAACCTGCCGCTGACCTCCGAAAAAGAAGATCTGATGAGCGGAAATTTCCTTCAGAGGACAATTCAGGAAAAAAGCCTCGAAAGCAGAATCATCAGGCTCAAGCAGCCAGGGCAAAGAAGCATAAATCCTGTCGCTTGCGAATGCTTGGATAAAGGCTGAAGTCGAGGAAGCACTCATAATCGGGAACTGTGCGGCCATAAAAACAAAGACCCCTGCCGAAATACTTCAGCAGAGGTCTTTGATTCTACTTAAAAATACCGATTAAATGCCTTTCTCAATATCCGCAAGGGCGTTGAGCGCCGCCACGCGGCCGGAGGTCATGGCGAAGGACGACGCCGAGCCTTCGCAGCGAAGGTCGTACGAAGAGTCGTAGAGGCCGCCCATGTCCTGGCCAACAACGTAAAGATTCGGGATCACGTCGCCCTGAGGAGTCTTCGCTTCAAAACGAGGCGTCACCTGCACGCCGCCAAGCGTGAGGAAGAAACAGCGGATCGCCTTAAGCGCATAGTACGGTCCCTTCTCCAGATTGAACTTCTCAAGGTGCTCCGGCTTCTTGCCGAATTCCGGATCGACACCTTTTTCAGCGTACCCGTTTTGCTTCTTGATCGTGTCGAGAAGGTTTTGAGGAGGCACGCCGATCTGGAGCGCAAGCTCTTCGATCGTATCCGCCTTGAAGGCCCAGCCGCGTTCCATACCAACCTTCCAGGTCTTGGGGAGCTCCTTCAACGGAGTACCCGCGAGGACGATCGCGTTGAAGGGCAGCACGGCACCCTTATTGATCAGGCGATCCATCTTTTCCTGGTCAAAAATGGTGTAGGAGACACCGCCGGCGCTCGTCATTGCGTTGTAAACATCAACGAAAACCGAGCCGCGCGATTCATTAAAGAACCTTCTGCCGGTGTGATCGACCCAGAGCCAGGGCTGAGCAAGCGCGCAGCGCCCCTGCGTGAGTTCCGGGATTTCCCCGAACTGCTTGATCGGGGGATTATCAGGGAGATACGGTGCATTACCTGCCACCGTATGCATGCCGGCAAGACCTGCACCCACAAGCTGAGCCATGCGGATGCCGTCGCCCGTACGGCCGTCGACGACCGGGCCGCGAAGCCAGATCGGTTCGACCATGCCGATCGCGGAGGAGTCGAACACGTTCTGTGCCAGCATCTCTTTGTTGGCTGCGAAGCCGCCCGTGGCGATGATCACCTTGCGGGCATGGATGATGACCTTGCCGTCAGGGCCGGAAGCTTCCACGCCAACGACGCGTCCCTGGTCAACGATCAGCTTCGTCGCGGGCGTGCGCTTGCGGATCTCGCCGCCCCGCGATTCAATTTCCTTCACAAACTTGGTGATGACGCCAGCCGCACCGCCCTTGAACAGGTGCCAGGTCATCAGAGACTCATTCTTGTCGTACATCGTACGGATGCCGCGGAACTCTATGCCGAGATCCTGGATCTGGTCGATGGTTTCCTTCGACTCCTCAATCAGCACGCGAAGGACGGACGGATCGCAGCGGTAGTGGTGATACTGCAGCGCCGCATCCAGCACCTGCTGCACGGTCGTATGGATCCCATGCTCTTTCTGGTACCGGGTGCCGACGCCGAGCGATCCTTCAGGGAAAAGGCCGGCGCCGCCGAGGAAGTCCTCTTTTTCAAGGATGATGGGCTTCACGCCCTTGCGGACAGCAGCAAAACCTGCGGCAAGACCGCCGAGACCTGCGCCGATGATGACCAGATCCGTTTTCTTTTCGACGACTGCGGCTTCAGCCACGCCCGCAGGGGCGGCAACGACCGCAGCCGTGGCGGCTGCACTGCCCAGAAGCTGACGACGAGTGATTTTCATGATGTCTCCTTTCCTTTTTGATCCAGCTGAGAAGTGCTGAAAAGCACCTCAACTAAACCTGAACTTCCAGCCGTTTATTACTCTCGCGACTTCGGACGGTCAGTCAGCGACTTAAAAAGGTCATGAGTTCCTCCATGGTCTTACCGCTTCGAGCCATGGCTTCCGCAATCACTTCGGCCTGCCGCAGCGTCTTTTCCTTGTTGAGTTCGATGAGCTTTACCCCGAGCTTCTCGTAACGTGTTTTGACCTTCAGCAACCGCTGCTGAGTCAGTTTGATCTGCTTCTCAATCGAAGCCAGCGACTTACGCTTCGGCATCTTCATTCTCCTCCTCGCCAATCGGTTCCAGATCCTCGACGTCCTCCATGCTGTCTTTCTTTCCGGCAAGCGCGGCAGAGATGGCGGCGGCCTGCGACATAACCTTGTCCTTCGTCATGCCAAAGGATTTCAGGATGATTTCCTGCGTCCTCGTGATTGCGTGGTCAAGCTGATATCTGCCGTCATTGATTCTCACCAGCTCGATTGTCTCCAGTTCCCGGATCGCCGCAGGAACCGTCATGTAGTTCCTCTTTGTCGGCAGGCGGAGCATCTCATCCTTCAGGAGGTTGTAGAGCCTCTGTCGAATAATGAGAGCAATAAATTCAATAAAAATCTTGGCTCTTACGGCTTCTGCGGAGTGTACCCGCATGCTCTTGCTGCCCAGGAATGATTTGTCTGCGCTGAAGAGCTTCTCTGAGGCGTCGCGGCCTCGGTACTGCAGATAAGCGTCTCTGGCGCTCATTTTCTCGGAGGTAATGATGCAGAAATATCCGCATCTCGAATAAGCATGCTCGATGATGCTCTTCTTCTCTTCGGCAAAAAGGAAGCGGCCTTTTTCGTCGTAGTGACACTGGAAGTAATCTGTATGCGGGGATCCGAACTCCACTTCACGGCCGACCCACTGGTCGAAGTTCTTCTGCATCTGCGTCAGCGCGTTTTCTATATCGCGCCGCTCCGTCGCCATCTTCATGGGGTTAAAGAAGACATGAAAGTAGCGCTCCCGTGAGTCTTCCGGAAAAATCTTCATTTTTTCCGTTGTGCCGCTGATGCAATGCTCGCGCAGGGAGGCGTCGACGCGATTTTCGAAAGTGCCGTGGAGCCTGTCGACCAATTCGGCCACAAGTGCCTTGCAGCCCTTAACCATCATGATGAACTCAAAGTTATTCGCATCCATGTAGTCGATGTTGATCTTGCAGAAATAACCTCGGTCGATGATGAAGCCAATACGCTTGTAGTTGTACGCAATTGCCTTGTCTACAAGGAATTTGAACTGACTGACGTCATTAATGGAGCCAGGGTAGCATTCATAGAACAACGGCACCTGATTGGTTTTGTCGTAGGCGACGGCAAGATTAAAAATCGGGCATCCCTGATCGACTTTGGCCTTGCCGAATTCAACAAAATCAACATCTCCCGCCTGGCAGTTCTTATTAGTTGAATCATAGGAAATGTAGATCCGTGAGCGATGATCGCGCTTTGCGTTCCAGTCGTTCAGAAAGCCTGAAATTTGGTCCGGGCTGACGTTGGCGAGGAAGCTCGAGATGGCGGCGTCGCTCGCAATCCGCATGTCTTTCGAGAAGAGCGGATGTCGATATGCGTAGTCCGGGTAGTACTGCCCTTGATTCCTTTCCTCAATGATCATGTAGGCGGCCAGATCCAGCACCAGCCCAGCTCGATCAAGGAAATGCTTCTGGAGCATTTTGCCGAGGCCGTACGTCTGCACGATGTTTGCTATGACGATGTAGCTGCCGGCCATCAGCGTGCTGCAGCGCCTGGCGCTCTCCCGGACTTCTGGGAGAACGGCATCAGGGAAAAAGACCAGGAAATTTTCATTCGGAACCATGGTCTCGGTTTCACCAACGCATTTTCCGATTAGCACACGCTTGGGCACCGTGTGCTTCTTTTTCGGGTCGTAGCTGCGCTCCAGAACGTAGTGGATGTACGTTCCGCTCTTAGTGCCTTGCCGACTGATTTTTCCTTTGAGCCTGGGTATCGGGACCGTGAAATTCAGGAACATTCGAAGTTAAATTGCGAGAGTAATATATTACTCTCGAGTGTACAAGAAAAGCGCCGGCGACGCAATGAAATTTTTTAAGTTTTTTCGGTAGTAATGATCAAAATCCTGTTGGATCTTGAACGAGAGTCATGCGGTTCTGGAAGTTGAGGCTAAATAAAAAGTCTAGGAGCGATCAAGTTCTGCTTCCGTCATCCGGATTACGCATCGAGTGGAAACCCTGATCAAGAAGTTTTCTATCTTGAATCAATCTGCCGCTCGAGGAGAAGAGATCGACTAATGCTGGAAAAACGACCCCACCGAGATGGGGAAAATAAGAACGAATGGGTCAAACCCCATCGTTGCTAGGAACACCCCCGCTCGCGCGAGGAAAACATGGCATGACTGAAGGCAGCCGCCCCTTCGACAGAAACACCCCCACTCACGTGGGGAAAAGGAGGACGGATCTGTCCTTTGAGGATTTGTTTGGGAAACACCCCCACTCACGCGGGGAAAAGACCAGCATTTAGTCGATCGAATGGAAATGGTAGCAAATTTAGTTGTTCTCCACCCGCACATCCGAAAACAGAATCTCCGTCCTTCCCTGAGCCGACACCACCTCGATCCGCTCAACAAAACTCCTTCCCTTTGCCCTCACTTCTCCCAAGACTTTCGCGAGCTCAGGAGACTTCGGGCGCGCCGCGATTCGAACACTTCCGTCCGAAAGCTTTTCAGCTCTGAGATCGAACGCTTCCTTGAGCGCTGCAAAATTCCCGGAGAAAACTCCGGAAAGGAGTTCCGACACCCTGCCGACAGCCGGAATATCAGCAGCTGAAAGCACCTGTCTTTCTCCCGCCGCCTCCATCACCACGCCGTCGGGCCCGGCAGTCATTACCGAGGGAAAAGGCTTCTCGGCTTCCCAGCGGAGGATCTTTCCTGTGAGCTCAAAAACCCCCGTCGTTACCATCGGCTTCGGAAACCCGGGAAGCGTGCGCCGCTCCTCAAAGCGCCCTTTCAGGGACTTCGCGGCAAGGGGTTTAAGGAGCGCCTCGTCGGGCGCCTGCGCGGGAAGCTCCTCATAGGACGGAAGACCAGACCCCGCATCTACCTCAGCCGCACCCGCTGCGGAAATCGCCAGCATGAGAGCTGCCCCCGCGAATGAAAGAAGCGTAAGGCGCAGAAATTTTTGAAGTCGCTTCACTTTCGGAAGTCCTCCCAGAAATCAAAGTAATTGGCCCAGTCGAGGGGCGACCTTAGGAGCTCCGCCTCGAGGCTTCCGGCATAGAGAGCCGCCATTCTCTCGAGCCACGCGTCCCGGGCAGCTCTCCTCACGCGGGGCGGTTTTTCGCAGAGTGAATAAAAGCGCACGCGGTAGCGGCGCTCTTTCAAATCCGGACGCGTGCAGACCATCATCCTCAAGGGGATGCCGAGCAAAAGCGAAAGAAGCGCACCTCCGGTCGGAAACCGTGCCGGATCCCCCAAGAAACTGACGCTCGCCGCAGCATCCGACCCCATTGGCACGCGGTCTCCAGCGAGGATTATGTACGCGCCTTTAGCGGCCCGTTCCGAGAGCTCCATCACGAGGGCCGGAGAGAGCGTCTCACCGATCTCGAAGAAGGTCGCCTGCGGGGGCTTCGCGCCTGCTTTTGCAAGAAGGTCATTGAATTTCCTGGCATGCGCCGTATGCTGCAGGATCACAATCTCGTGCTCGGTAAAGCCCGAGGAGCTCGTCATGAGAAGCTCCTGACATCCCGTGTGGGAAGTGAGGATCACAGCCCCGGAAGTTTTTCCGTCCGAGCTGAATATTTCCTCAGCGACGACATCCAGACGCGCGGACTTCTTGCCTTCTCCCGACAACGCCGCGAACTTCTCAAAGATCGCGAGCGCAAAGTGTTCGAGCTGCGCGATGCCGGAGAAAAGCCCGGGCTCCGGGCTCCCGAAGCGCGAGAGAAAAGGCGCGAGCTTCTCCACGCGCCTTTGATAGGCCCCGACAACCTGCCTCAATCTCGGGCTCGTAAGCCAGTAGGAGGTCAGAACAGGCTTCAGGATCAGCCGCAGGGTTTTGTCGCCGAGCACCTTCTGAACGGCCAGAAGGATCCGGATCCCGAGGGTGCTCGTGCGCTCCCTGAGGAGCGGCCATTCCGGTCGATCGTGAGGCGGCATGAGTCGGAGAAAAAAGTTTTATGAAAAGAAGAGGCCCGAACGATCAGCACGATCAAGATGAAGGCCTGTCATCGGCTTTGCGGGGAGAAGCCTGAGCGGCGTTCCCCGTGGCGGCAAGCCGCACGCGTTCGGCAGCTTCCTGAGCCGCCTGCGCGGCATGAGTCGCCCGTCGGGCGCGCTCCGGATCAACAAGCGGGGGCCTTCCGGGACGAGCGGGCTTCGCTTCCTGGGGCTTCTGCACGCCGGGCTTCGGCACTCCTTCACGGCGGCAGACCGGGTCGCGCCCGAAGGCGCGCGACCAGATGATGATGGGAAAGCGCGTAATCATCTGGAGAAAGAGCTTCGCATGCATCCAGCTGATGCGCATGTTGTCGCCGAAGGGCCGGAAGTGACTTACGCCGTCCGCGGGATAGGTCACTGCCACCGGCACGTACTTTAGACGCACGCCCGCCCAGAGGAGACGCACGAGAATTTCGGGATCAAAATCCATGCGGCGGCCGAGCCTCGCGTTTTCGCAGACATCGAGCGCTGCCGCCACCGGATAGATCCTGAGGCCGCACATCGCGTCCTCAATCGAAAGAGAGAGGCTGTTCACCGCGCACCAGAAGTTGGTGAGCTTTCGTCCCCAGAGGCGGGACTTCGGCACGCTCGCATCGTATTTCGGATACCCGCAGATGAGAGACGCCGGATACTTCTGCATGAGCCTAAGCAATGTGGGGAGCACCGCGAGATCAATCTGTCCGTCCGCATCGACCTGCAGAACGTGCGTGTAGCCCAAACGCGACGCCGCCTTGAATCCCGTCATGACGGCCGCGCCCTTGCCCTGATTGACCGGGTGATGAATCACTTTCACGAAGGGAGCTGCCAGCCGGTCGCAGAGGCTCTTTGTCGGCTCATGAGACCCGTCGTCGACGAGGATCACCGGAAGGGAAAGCTGCCGCAGCTGCGCCACAACGCCCTCAAGCTTCGCAGGCTGATCGTAAACCGGGATGAGCGCGCAGACGCGCACCTGCGGCGCCTGGGGCTGAGGGGGCGTGCGGATGCCCGAGCGAGCGGGCTTCACCGTAGCGGACTGCTGAGGAGGAACGGAAGACCCTTGAGCGGGCTTGGGCTTATCTTCTTTGGATTCAGACATTGGCGCAGACTCTTCTGAAGCCGGCACGTTAGCGTTGAATGGCTTGGGAAATGGTTGTCAGAGAAGGATTGTACTTTCTGCCGCAGTGCCTGAACATCAACACCGCATAAATTGTTAACGGTCAGCGTAAACGAGACTGTTTAGCCAACGACTTTGAGACGTGATACGCCAAGGATTTGAGACCATATACCGTATCTGACCGGGACGATATACCAACATCCTGTTGGCCTGGATACCTCCGCTACCACGAGACCCATTACCACTGAGACCCGATACCTCCGTAAAGAGAGATGGATTACCACAGGGATTGAGACTGCAAACCGCTCTGAATGAGACGGCATACCACTCTTGGTCAGCTTTACCTCTGCACTGAGACTACTTGCCCCAGCGGCAGAACTGCATACAAATGAATGGGACCCGATGCCATGACGAAATGAGATGAGATACCACAGCAATAAGACAGGATACCTCTGCATGAGACTACTGAATATGCTGAATATCGACAATGGTATTTCCTCTTAACATAATGTATTCCTTGGATATTAAGTCGAAATCCCTTCGGCTTAATTACCAAGGAGACTGCTATGTCGAAACAAGCAAGAAAGTCTCGGGGCCCTTCTGTTGTTGAGTCCGAAATCCCTCGGCTGACACCTCAGGAAATTTTTGAAGGCTACGAAAGGCATCTCTATAGCGTTGAGGATGCCAAGACATTGATGCAGATGCCTCGCAGCACGTTTATGCGGCATCTCAAGAACTGGCGAGAGACAGGTCGGCTGCCCTCACATACCGGTCAAGGGAATCGTGTTCCGGCCAATAAGCTCGATCCGCAGATCAGAGCGAGGATCATCGAGTTTGCAACAGGCAAATATGAGGGCTTCCAGGCAACCCTCCTGCATAAGTATTTGCTCATTGAGGGTATTGAGGTCTCCGTTGAAACGGTACGACGAATCCTGACAACACTTCGTCCGGAAGAAACTCCAAAGGAGCGCAGGTCGACCGCGCATAAGCTGCGCCGCCGCAGATCGAGCGTTGGGGAACTGATTCAAATTGACGGCAGTCCGCATCCATGGTTCGAGGGAACCGGAGACGATAACAGCTACGCGCTTCTCATCTTTGTCGATGACGCAACAAGCCGCATCATGGTCGCCGGCTTCTATCCAACAGAAACATCTGAAGGATATCTTCAGTTGCTGAATAAGTACATTGAAAAATATGGGATTCCATGGGCTCTGTACAGCGACAGACATTCCATCTTTGCCCCAGTAAATCCCTCGAAGAGCGGAAAATCCGAGGAAACACAATTTCAAAGAGTCTGTCGGGAGTTGGGGGTAACGGGGATACGGGCTAATTCGCCAGAAGCCAAAGGGCGGGTCGAGCGAACATTCAGCACGCTGCAGGGACGATGGCCAAAAGAGTTCCGTGTGCTGGGCATCAGAAATATGGCGGAAGCAAATTCACGAATGCCGGAATTGCTGGCGAGCTATAACCAAGAATTCGCAATTGCTCCCGCTGACTCTAAGGATAGCCACGCGCCGCTGCTGGAGGAAACGAAAGAACGCATTGAGCAGATCTTTGCCAGATGGCATACACGTATGATCAGCAGGAACCTGACGGTGTCCTACGGCAGCAAGACACTGCAGATTGTCGGGGTGGGCCGCTCCATGAGGGGAGCAATGATGAAGACTGAGTGCAATCTGCTGGAGTATGCCGATGGGCGGGTGGAAATCCTCTGGTGCGACGAGGTTGAACATCGCAAGCGGATCACCAAAGAGGGGCCGAGAATCCGAAAACGCTACCACGTGCTCGAATTCACGGAACACGACAGAACGAAATTGAAAATGTCAGTCGCAACACCGGAAGAAACGGCCAAGACACTGAATCACCGCGTTGATGAAGTGGGGCGTCAAAAGAAAGGAGACTCAGAAACGACGCAAAAGAGCCCCTGGCACGAAATGCAAAGGAGATCGGCTCTGAAAGCGATGGCGAAACGGGAGGAACTGAACCGAAAGATCGAAGAAGCGAAAGCAATCAATGCTCGTATTGCAGCAGCCAAGGAAAAGTTGAAGCCCAAGAGATAACTCAACGGTTGAAGCACCGTTGAGATGGTGGGTCGTTAAGGCGAATGCACCGCGCGCTGCGCTTGGATGCATCCGCCTTAACTAAATGATATCTCAGGGATTTCTGTCAAGCGACTTTCGCGGCATAAAGCTTCGCGCGTCTGAAGGCCGCGCTCGTTTATTCCACGTTCGCTTGACAGAGCTTGCCTCAGTGCCCGTAGGCTAAATGCCGGTACCGCCGCCAGGTGCCGAAGTGGAGCGCTCGGCCAGCACAATGCCCGCAAACCAATCCGCGAGCTCGCGCGTTACCAGAAAAGCCGCTGTGTAGCTTTTCGCCTCCTTGAAAAGATCAGCGCTGTTGTGAAACTCTTGCCGATTGCTGGTGTCACCCAGAGGGGCAGAAAAAGTCTCATTATCGCTGTGGGTTAGCAGTCTCATTTTTGCTGCCCGTTAACACATCAACACCGCATAAATCTTCTCTCAGGAAAAACTCCGTCCGAGAACAATTTTTTCTTCTTCTACACCCGGGGTAGTAAGCAATGCCTCGCCCAAAGGCTATACTGCCGCAAGGATTCCCCCGCTTTCCCCGAACCTTACCAGCGCGACGATGGAACACTCTCTTCCTCTCATCTCAACGCTCGTCATTGCGTTTTCCCTTGCCCTCGTCTTCGGCTTCATCGCCGAACGCTTTCTGAAGGCGCCTGCACTCGTGGGCTACCTGCTTGCCGGCATCGCGGCGGGCAAATACACGCCCGGCGTCTTTGCGGACGCGGCGCTTGCGAACCAGCTCTCAGAAATCGGCGTGATGCTCCTCATGTTCGGCGTGGGCCTTCATTTCTCGATGAAGGACCTCTGGTCGGTCAAGAGCATCGCAGTCCCGGGAGCCGTGCTTCAGATGGCGATTGCAACGCTCCTCGGCGCCCTCTGCGCGCACTGGTTCTTCGACCGCTCATGGGGTGAAGCGATCGTGCTCGGGATTTCGCTCTCCTGCGCCTCGACCGTGGTGCTCCTCAAAGCCCTTGACGTGCGCGGGAAGCTCGCAAGTTCTGACGGCAGAATCGCCGTCGGCTGGCTCGTCGTCGAGGACCTCGCCACCGTCATCATCCTTGTTCTGCTGCCTCCCTTTGCGAGCATCATGATTCCGGGCGAGCCCGGTACTTCGGCGCGCCTTGCCGGAAGCGGCCTTGCATTCGTCATCCTGAAGACGCTCCTCAACGCCGCGCTCTTCGTCGCCATCATGCTCGTCATCGGCCGCCGGGTGCTCCCCTGGGCAATGGGCCAGGTCGCGCGCACGGGCTCGAGAGAACTCTTCACGCTCTTTGTTCTTGCCGTTGCGGTGGGCGTCGCCTACGGCGCCGCGGAAATCTTCCACGTGAGCTTCGCGCTCGGCAGCTTCTTCGCCGGCATGGTGATGCGCGAGAGCCGCTTTGCCCACAGAGCCGCGACGGAATCCATTCCGCTCCAGGACGCCTTCGCGGTGCTCTTCTTCGTTGCGGTCGGCATGCTCTTTGACTGGCACATCCTCATTACGAGCCCCTTTGAGGTCCTGGCCGTCCTCTTCATCATTCTCTTCGGAAAGTCGCTTGCGGCCTTCCTTCTCGTCCACACGCTGCGCTACCCCCTCCATACGGCGATCATCGTTGCGGTCTCCCTCTCGCAGATCGGCGAATTCTCCTTCATCCTGATCGGCCAGGCGGCGGGGCTCGGGCTTGCCGACCAGCACCTCGTCAACCTCGTGGTGGCGGGCGCCATTCTTTCGATTGCGCTCAACCCCATCGGATTCTGGCTCGAACCCCGGATTTCCAAGGCACTCACGAGCCGCTGGAGCTGGGCGAGAAAGGCCGCGATGCGGGAAGCTCCCTTTGAGGCGCTCCCGGCGGAAACCGTTCCTGAAAAGCTCTCGGGCCAGGTTGTCGTTACGGGACCCGCGAATCTCACGGAGTGCTTTGCGCTCCAGCTCGACCAGGCGTCCGTCCCGCTTGTTGCGGTCGTCGACGACGAGGCCGCAGCGGAAACTCTTGCCGCGAAGGGCATCGCCGTGATTCTCGGCGACCCCTCGAAGGACGACACCTGGGTGAGCGCGCATCTCCATCAGGCGCGGCTCCTCGTGCTCCTCGACTCGTCGGTCGACGCCTTCCATACTGCGGAAGCCGCCCGCCGAGTGGCGCCCGAACTTCCGATCGTCGTGGCCGCGGAAAGCCGCGGCATCTGGCCGGAAGCGGACTTCGAGCACGTGACCTACCTCTCCACGATCGACGCCGCTGCCCGCCTCTTCTCCGCCCAGACGGCCTCTGCCCTCAAGGCCGGCGCCTCCATCGGCGAGCCGATCGGCACGCATGCCGAGGAAACCCGTCAGGAAGAATCCATGATGGATGAAGAGCTCCGCGAGGAAGCCGTCCCTCAGGACGAAGTCCCTCACGCGGAAAAGAAGCCCCGCCCGGTGCGAAAGCTCGCCAACTTCCTCAAGGCCAAGCTCGGTCAGGGGGAATCGAAGAGCGAGACGAAGCCGGCAGAATCGGCTCCGAAGCCTGACGCCGCTCCGGTCGTTCCGGAAGAGGCCAAGGCTGACGAAGCGAGGGAGGATCCGCTCGCAGGAACGGAAGCATCCTCCGATGCGCTTCCGCCTCAGGCGCCCACCGGAAAAAACGCGCCGTAACGACCGTTTGAGTCCTGAGGCTTCAGAAAGCCGGCATGCATTCTGGTGCGTGCCGGCTTTTTGTCGTTGAGAGGCTCCGCATATTGCCTGATTCTATATTTTCAGCCAACCACCATCGATTGAGTCAGGGAAAAATTCGCCATTACGATGGCGAAATTTGGACAAAATTCTCCATTACGATGGAGAATTTTTCCTTCTGGCGATGGCATAGCGTAAGAAAATAGAATCGCTTTTATATGATATATCTACAATATCCGATAAAAACAAAATAATCCGCAAATCTCTTCCGCCTCATCAGAGATGACGGAAACGGCGCTGCGAAGAAGATCCTCATTTATGCCTGAATCTGCCGAAGTCCGCAAACATGATCTTCTTGTACCAGCAGAACATGCGCAGACCCACGATGAAGAAGGTCGAGGCGAAGAGCGAGATGAATTCCGGACACTCTAGGACGCGCATGCCGACATAGAGCCAGGCGCCGACGAAGGCGGCAAAGGCATAGGGCTGGCGGTCCGACATCACCATCGGGAGGCGGTTGAGGAAAACGTCGCGCATGAGTCCCCCGCAGACGCCTGTACAAACGCCAAGGAGCACGGACGGGAGATAGGGAAGCCCGCAGGTGATGGAAAGCGACGTGCCGCCCGCGGCAAAGAACCCGAGCCCGATCGCATCCGACCAGATGAAGAGTTCGCGCAGAACCTTTGCCTGAAAGCGCCGGATGATGGCGGGCGCAAACATCGTCATGATGAGCGTCACCCAGACGTACTCGGGGTGCGCAATCCAATACATGGGCCGGTTGTCGATGATGAGGTCGCGGATGATCCCGCCGCCGAAGGCGGTGGTGAAAGCCATGACGAAAACGCCGACGGGGTCGACCTTTTTATTTTCAGCAGCCAGAATCCCGGCGAGCGCAAAGGCGACGATGCCGAGAAAATCCGTGAATTCGAGAAGCCCGGACTGCATATGTTTCTCCCAAAAGACTTTGGGGCTGCGCGCATTGCGCAGATAGGCTTTCGTCCATTATCGCCCGGGGAGACGGCTCGGTTACCGAAAACCGCCTCCCTTTTTTCAAATTTTGAGCGCTGAGTTCACGCTCAAAGGGCTCTGCGCTTCAGCATGATGAGCTTCCAGGCAGCCGGAATCACGAAGAGGGACAGAAGCGGCGCCGTAATCATGCCGCCCACCATCGGGACGGCGATTCGGCTCATCACCTCAGACCCGGCGCCGGTTGAAAGCAGAATCGGAATCAGGCCCGCAAGGATAACAGCCACCGTCATCGACTTTGGACGCACGCGAAGCGCCGCCCCATGCTCGATCGCCCGGTCGAGCGCCTCCATGCTGAAGGTCTTCGGATTCGCGAGCGTAGGATCGGCCGCCACGGCGTGCCTCAGGTAGACGAGCATGACGACGCCGAATTCGGCAGCAAGCCCGGCGAGCGCAATGAAGCCCGCACCGACAGCAACCGAGAAGCGGTCGCCCATCAGGTAGAGGAGCCAGAGCCCGCCCACCGTTGCAACGGGGAGGGTCGTCAGGATGAGAAGCGCCTCGGAAAGCCTTCTGAAGCAGACGTAAAGAAGCACGAAGATGATGAGAACCGTCATGGGGGCGGCGACGAGGAGCCGCGACTTTGCGTGCTCCATCATTTCGTACTGCCCCGTAAAAGCAACGGTGACGCCTGCCGGGAGCTTCACGTTTTTCGCGATTTCCATCCGGAGGTCGTCGACGACGGATGCCATGTCGCGATCGCGCGCGTCGACATAGATCCAGGCCGCGGGCCGGCCGCCTTCGCTCTTAAGCATTGAGGGGCCCGAAGTCACCTTTACCTCCGCCAGGTCGCCCAGCGTGATTCTCTGCCCCGAAGGCGTGATGACGGGAAGGAGCCTCAGCGCCTCCGGCGTCCCTCTTTCTGCCTGGAGGTAGCGGATCGAAATCGGATAGCGCGCGACGCCGTCCACGAGGTCGCCCGCCATGGCGCCCCCGACGGCGGACGAAATGTAGTCCTGAACGTCCCCGATCGTCATGCCGTAGCGGGCAGCCCGGTAGCGGTCGATATCAATGTCGACGTAGCGCCCGCCCTCGAGCCTTTCGGCAAGGGCCGACTGAACGCCCGGCACCTTTCTTGCCGCTTCCTCGACCGCTTTTGCCGCGCCGTCAATGACGGCGAGGCTCGGTCCCTGAATGCGGATCCCGATCGGCGACTTGACGCCGGTAGAAACCATGTCGATGCGCGCGCGGATGGGGGGCACCCAGAGGGACGCGAGCCCGGGGAGCTTCACCCGGCTGTCGAGTTCATCGATGATTTTTGCCATCGTCATGCCCGGGCGCCACTCGCTTTCGGGCTTGAGGTGGATCGTGGTTTCGAGCATTTCAAGCGGAGCCGAGTCGGTTGCCGTATCGGCCCGTCCGGCTTTGCCGAAAACCGAGTCCACCTCGGGGACCGACTTGATGAGGCGGTCGGTGGTCTGAAGGATCGCAGCAGCCTCGCCCGCTGAAACGCCGGGCAATGTCGTCGGCATATAGAGAATGTCGCCTTCGGCAATCTGCGGAAGGTATTCCGCACCGACTCTTTCGAGCGGATAGAGCGCCGTAAAAAGAAGGAGCACGGCAGCGCAGATCGTCGACTTCGGGAACCTGAGCGCTCCCGCAAGAAGCGGCCGGTAGCCTCTAATCAGCGCCCGGTTGATGGGGTTCTTCTCTTCGGGCGGAATGCGGCCGCGAATCCAGTAGCCCATGAGAACCGGCACCAGCGTGATCGAAAGAAGCGCTGCGCCCGCCATCGACCAGGTCTTCGTCCAGGCAAGTGGCCCGAAAAGCCGTCCCTCCTGGCCTTCGAGCGTAAAGATCGGAATGAAGCTCAGCGTGATGATGAGAAGCGAAAGAAAGATCGCCGGCCCTACTTCGATCGCTGCCGACGTGATGAGCGCCCAGCGGGGCTCGCCCTCGAGCTTCTCGCCCGGGTGGTCCCTTTCCCAGTCCTCGATTTTCTTATGCGCCGACTCGATCATGACGATCGCGCCGTCGACCATCGCGCCCACGGCAATCGCAATGCCGCCCAGGGACATGAGCGTCGCTTCAATCCCCTGAAAATGAATGGCGATGAAGGCAAAGCAGAGCCCGAGCGGCAGCGTGATGATGGCGACGAGCGCGGACCTCAGGTGCCAGAGAAAGATGCCGCAGACGAGCGCCACGACGATCGCCTCTTCAATCAGCTTCGAAGTGAGATTGTGAATGACGCGGTCGATGAGGTCGCTCCGGTCGTAGACGGGAACGATCTCAACACCTTCGGGGAGCCCGGGCTTGATTTCCTCGAGCCGCTCCCGCACGGCCGAAATCACTTCCTTCGCGTTCGCGCCCTTGCGGATGATGACGACGCCGCCCGCCACCTCGCCTTCGCCATTCAATTCTGCAATGCCGCGGCGCATTTCAGGGCCCGTGCGGACCTGGGCCACGTCTGAGAGGAGGGTCGGCACGCCCGAGGCGTTCGCCTTCAGAACAATGTGCCGGAAGTCGTCGAGCGTCCTTAAGTACCCGCGGGCGCGGACCATGACTTCAGAACCCGCGAGCTCGACCGAACCTCCGCCCATTTCGGAGTTGGAGCGCGAGAGCGCCGTCTTGATGTCGCCGATTGTGACCCCGTACTGCTCGAGCTTCACTGGATCGGGAAGAATCTGAAATTCCTTCACGGCGCCCCCGACGCTCGCCACTTCCGCCACACCCGGAATGGTTTTGAGGTCGTAGCGAAGCACCCAGTCCTCGAGCGCTCTCAGAGATTCGAGATCGTGCTTCCCCGTGCGGTCGACGAGCGCATATTCATAAACCCAGCCGACGCCCGTGGCGTCGGGGCCGAGCTGGGGAGAGACGCCCTGAGGGAGCGATCCCGTCAAGCCCGAAAGCGATTCGAGCACGCGCGAGCGCGCCCAGTAGAGGTCGGTGCCGTCCTCGAAGATCACGTAGACAAAGGACCTGCCGAAGGAAGAGAACCCGCGGACGGACGCTGCTCCGGGCACCGAGAGCATTGCGGTCGAGATCGGATAGGTGACCTGATTCTCAACGATCTCGGGCGCCTGACCGGCATAGTCCGTCTTGATGATCACCTGAACGTCGGAGAGGTCGGGGAGCGCATCAACGGGCGTGCGCAGGATCGTGACCGCGCCCCAGAAGGCGAGAAGGAGCGCAAAGAAAAGGACGAGAAAGCGGTTTCTGACCGAAGCCTTAATGAGCGCGATCATGTTCGTCTCCCTCTTTCATTGCACTCATATCCACCTCTGCCGGAGCCTTCAACCGCTCGAGCGCACCGGAAATAGAGGCTTCAGAATCAATGAGGTAGATGGAGGAAAGGACGATTTCGTCGCCTGCATTCACCCCCGCGACGGCGGCGGTGCTCCCCGAAGCATCCTTAATGGCAACCGGCGTCGGATAAAAACGGCCGTCGCGCTTCACAATGACCCGCGTCATGCGGCCGTCGTCGATCACGGCTTCGCGCGGAATGAGAATTCCCCTTTCGCCCGGCGCATCAATATGAAGCACGGCCGTCATGCCGGGGCGAAGCGTTCCTTTGGGGTTGGCGACCTGAAGGCGGAGTCTCAGCGTCCGCGTTGATGCGTCTGCTCCGGGAAGAAGGGCATCGGAGAGTACTTTCCAGGATTCTCCGGGGAAGGCGTCCGACGTGAGGCTGAATTTTGTTCCTTCCCTCGAGACGTCCCGCGCATAGGCTTCCGGGATGGAGGCGACGACCCAGATAGGGTCGATGCCCTCAATTTCCGCAACCGTCTGAGAGGCATTGACGTTCATGCCGGCGCGCATGGAGATTGCCGTCACGACGCCGCTGATCGGCGCTTCTATCGTGAAGACGGTCTTCACGCGGCGCGTGCGGATGAGGTCGTCGATGTCCTTCTGCGGCATGCCGAGGAGTTTGAGGCGCCTCAGCGTCCCCTCAATCGCCCCCTGAGGCGCATGCGTTTCCCGCTGCACAAGATATTCCGTCTGCGCTTCCGTCCACCCCGGGATCGTAAGTTTTGCGAGGACCTCGCCCGCCTTCACGGGGTCCCCCACGGCAAGCGGCGAGACCGATTCGACGAAGCCTCCGGATCGCGCCTGCACGACGGCATAGTCGTGTTCATTCAAAACCACTTCCGCAGCAAGCCTCGCCTCTTTTCTGAGCTCACCCTCCTGCGCGATCGTTGTCCGCAGTCCCAGCGACTGCTCAACGGCCGGCGATACGGCAACCGACGGCGCCTCGCCGCCATCGCCCGCATCCGCTTCATCGGCATATTTCGGCACGAGATCCATGTCCATAAAGGGCGAGGGCCCGGGCTTCGGGAAGTGCGCATCGGGCTTCATCGGATCGTACCAATAAAGCACGGGGCGGCCGTCGGCATCGGGCTCGGCAAGCTCCACGCCCTCCGGCGCCTTTTTCCCGGCGGCGGCGGGAAGCGGTGCTTCCGTTTTCGGCATCCCGGCGCTCTGGTGCTTCATGTAAAGCATTACGCCGGCTCCGCCCAGGGCGAGACCGGCAATGAGCGCGAGAACAACGGGGAAAATGCGGAATTTCTGCGGGGCATCAGACATGAGGTTCTTCTTTTTACAGGCGACGAGGATTGCCCGGGACTTCAGGAACCTCGGACAAGGCTCCCGGTCCCGGCGCCTTGTCCGGGCTTACTCAGCAACGGCAAAGGAATCTCTTCAGTGCGAGAGCGTCTGAAGAACAGAAAGCGTGCCTTCCTGAACGAAGGTGAAGGTCACCTTGTCGCCCGCCTTGACGCCCTCGACCATCTTCGGATCGCGGAAGGTAAAGCGCATCGTCATCGCGGGCCACTTGAGTTCCGGAATCGGTTCGTGGCTGATCGTCACCTTCCCCGACTTCATGTCGACCGACTTGACGACGCCCTTTGCGGCAACAGCATTCTGAGAAGCCTGAGCGCTTTCGCCCTGCATCATTCCCATATGAGCGGAATGATCCATGCCGGCCATGCTGCCGTCAGCGGCATAAACGGAAGCGGAAAGAACTGCCAGAACACCAAGAGCAAACATGCGATTCATTTTGAAAATCTCCTTTTTTCAAGAGTGAAGCACCGATATGGGTAGAAACGATCATAGTGTATACCCCTATACGTACGATGTCGAATTGAATGGTTTCAGGCTATGAACCTGAATTTCTGTTTTCAAATGCCGCGCTCTCATGCAATTTCCAGAGGGACCACGAGTGAATCCATTGAAATTCATGGATAAGCATCAGAATAAATCGAATAAACGCAAAATTTTCCAACGTATTCGTTCTGAATCCAATTCGCTAAGCGGAAACGCCTAGGATCAGGGCTTTGCCGCCCGAATCAGGGTGTTAGGATTTTTGCTACCCGGAAGCCGGAGGCTTTCGGGGAGCAAGTTTCTTTCGGAGCTTCAGGCTTCACTAGCGATGCCGGGAGCTCAGCAAAAAGTGGATGAAAAATAAAATGGAACCCAAAAAAGACATCGACTGGTCGAAGCTCGGCTTCGGCTACACCGCCACTGAATATCGCTGGCAGGCTACCTGGGAAGACGGCAAGTGGACCGAAGACGGCCTCGTTGAGGATCCGAAGCTTCACCTTTACGAATCCGCCTGCGTCTTCCAGTACTCGCAGAGCTGCTTCGAAGGCCTGAAGGCCTACCGCACGAAGGAAGGCAAGATCGTTACCTTCCGTCCGGACATGAATGCCGAACGCATGTACAACTCCGCACAGCGCCTTGAGATGCCGCCCCTTCCGAAGGAGCTCTTCCTCAAGTCGATCGACGAAGTCGTCCGCGCCAATGCCCAGTGGGTTCCGCCCTACGGCACCGGCTGCTCGCTCTACATCCGTCCCTTCATGATCGGTTCGGGCCCGCAGATCGGCGTCGCTCCGGCTCCCTCCTACCTCTACCGCGTCTTCGTGATGCCGGTTGGCGCCTACTTCAAGGGCGCCGTGAAGCCCCTGAAGCTCTGCGTTTCCGACTTCGACCGCGCGGCTCCGCACGGCACGGGCGACATCAAGGCGGGCCTCAACTACGCGATGTCTCTCCATCCGACGATGGAAGCCCACCGCAACGGCTATGCCGAGAACCTCTACCTCGATCCGCAGACCCGCACCTACGTTGAGGAAACCGGCGGCGCCAACATCCTCTTCGTTGATCAGGACAACACGCTCGTCGTTCCGAAGTCGAACTCGATTCTTCCGTCGATCACCCGGCGCTCCCTCGTCTACGTCGGCGAACACTATCTCGGCCTCAAGGTTGTTGAACGCCAGGTTCGCTTCGACGAGATCAAGAACTTCAAGGAATGCTGCCTCTGCGGCACGGCCGCAGTGCTCGCCCCGGTGGGCCTCATCCACACCCACGAAGGCGACATCATGATTCCGTCCGGCATGGACAAGATGGGCGAAGTGTGCACGAAGCTGCGCACGACCCTCACGGGCATCCAGGACGGCGCCATTGAAGCTCCGAAGGGCTGGATCCGCGAGATCTGCTGATAGCTTGACATTAAGCTGACAGCTCATTTGCAGACAGGCTCCTTCGGGAGCCTGTTTTTTGCTGTAATGTATTGATTTCCCTGCTCATCCGCAGGGGTGTTTCTCTAGAGTATTAGGTATCGCCCTGATATTTCTAGTTTCCCCGCGCGAGCGGGGTTTTTCGGGAACGCCGGTCTTCGGGCCGGCGTTTCTTTTTTGTTGCTGAGAGAGTCCAATCGGCGGCGACTTGCGCGGCTTTCCCTCAATAAAATTCGGGATGCATCTCTCTCAGTTCAGCAAGCGTCTCGCGCTCGCGCTCTGCCATCCATTCGACAAAGACCTGAACGCGGCGCCGCTCCCAGGCTTCTTCTGACGCAAAGACATAGCAGTCAAGGGGCGCTCTATGCCAACCGGGGAGCACCTGGATGAGAAGCTTCGACTCGAGGAGCGCCGCGCAGTGGTAGAGCGGGAGATCCGGCACGATCCCGCCGCCCATGGCAGCGGCCCGCTGTGCGGACATGAGGTTGTGCACCACCATCCGCTGCTTCCAATGGAGCTTCTCCTCCCGGTCTCCCCGCCGCAGAGACGTCGTCGAATTTCTCGTCGGACTGTTGATGAGAATCCCGGCATGCAGGCGCAGGTCCTTCGGCTCGAGCGGCATCCCGTGACGGCGGACGTAAAGGGGTGACGCACAGGCAATGAAGGGCATGACGCCGCAATGACGCCGCACCACATTCGCCGGGATCTTCTCGGGCCCGTAGCCCACGATCACATCAATGGGTTCGCCGTCCGTCGACGTGAAGCCCGAAGGAATGGGCGCCGAAAGTTCATAGAGCTCGAGCTGAATTTCCGGATACGTCATCTGGAATTCCACAAGCTTCGGAATGATTTCATGCGGTCCGATGCCGGCGTGCGACGCCACGCGGATGACGCCCGCCAACCGGTCGCGGTCGCCCCTCAGTTCGGCTAGAAATGCATCCTGCGCCGAAAGAATGGGAGCTACCTTTGCATAAGCCCGGCGGCCAAGCTCAGTGAGGGCGGCAGGGCGCGAAGCCCGTGAGAAAAGCGGCGACCCGATCTCCGTCTCGAGCGCCTTAAGCGTCCGGCTCACGGTGCTCGGCTCAACGCCGAGCTTGTCGCAGGCGGCGTTGATGCCTCCGGCAGCAACTCGGGACTTTCCCTCAAGTATTGCATGCTGCGCAATATTTAAGTGCGTTTCATTGCTCATTAAATTCCCGATAAACAGAGACTCCCGAAAGGTTCTTCAGCATCTTCACCTCTCTAATTGCATATAACGCAATATTTGCATAGTACGCATTGCATTTACAACAATGATGAATTTTTCGAGAATAGGCGCCGAACCTCACCGAAAGACCACTTTCAAGGTCCTCATTCAACCCTTCAAGGAGATTCCCAATCATGACCTGGCTTATCTGGCTCGCGCTTGCCGTGATCGTTCTCACGGTTTGGGCGCTCGTCAAGCGGCTCGAAACGAGGCTCGTCCTCATCATTGCCGGTCTCGTGCTTTGCTTTGCTTCCGGCGAACCGATGAAGGCCTTTCAGGCCTTCGTGAAAGGCATGACGAACGTCACGCTCGTGCCGGCCATCTGCGCCGCAATGGGCTTTGCCGCCGCTGTGACGGCCGCGAAATGCGACGAACATCTCGTGGCGCTCATGTCGGCGCCCTTGAAGAAGCTGGGCGGTCTCCTCATCCCGGCCGCAACGCTTATCACCTTCGGCATCAACATCGCGATCATGTCGGCTGCGGGCACCGCGGCCACCGCGGGCGCCACCTTCATTCCGCTTCTCATCCGCGCCGGCATCCGACCGGCTGCCGCAGCCGCTGCTGTGGGCGGCGGCACCATGTGCGGCCTTCTTCTGAACCCCGGCTGCGCGCACGACATCTACGTCGCCGAAATGGCAAAGATGGACCTCATGGCCTTCATCGGCTGGGCTCTACCCTACATCGTCGGCCTCGTCGTCGTTGCCACTCTCGTCAACTCCGCACTGGCCATTTTCCACTGGCACGACCACAAGGCTGAGGCTGAAGCCGTTGCGAAGGGCACCCAAAGCGCCGGGGAAGCGCCCGCCGTCAAAGTGAACGTTCTCAAGGCCTTTGCTCCCCTTGTGCCCCTCGTCATCCTCATCGCCGCGGCTGTCTGGTTCCCCAAAGCGGGCGTCGACGTCGTGGTCGCCATGATCTGCGGCATCGCCTACATCGCGCTCGTCACGCTCATGAACCCAGGCGAACTCTCCAAGGCCTTCTTCAAGGGCATGGGCACGGGCTACGCCCAGGTGATCGGCCTCATCGTCGCCGCCGGCGTCTTTTCCACAGGCCTTCAGGCTTCGGGGGCGGTCGCGGCCTTCATTGATGCCCTCAAGCACTCGAACGAGCTCGCCCGCTGGGGCGCTGCGATCGGTCCCTTCCTGATGGCGCTCGGCACGGGTTCAGGCGAAGCCGCAATCTGGGCCTTCAATCAGGCGGTCACACCGTCGGCGGCAAGCTTCGGCATGGAGCCCCATTCACTCGGGCTGCTTGCCATCCTGGCCGGCCAGTTCGGCCGCACGGCGAGTCCGCTCGCGGGCGCAATCATCATCGTGGCCGGCATGGCTTCCGCCGATCCGATGAGCGTTGCCAAACGCCTCTTCCCTGGCATGGTCGTTGCCGTCATCCTCTCCGCTCTCATTGTGGTTTGACGCATTGACTGCTCTTATCTCCTGATGCGTCCTCACCCATAAAGGAATCATTATGTTCGATCTCGTCATTCGCGGCGCCACGGTAGTCGATCCGCTTTCCGGATCCGTCAGCGAAAAGGATGTCGGCATCCTTGACGGACTGATTGCCGAAGTCGCGCCTTCGATTGCGGATTCAGGCGCCGCTCGCACAATAGGCGCTTCCGGGCTCATCCTTCAGCCCGGCATCATCGACACGCACCTGCACCTCTCACCGAGTCCGCTCGGGCAGCGCATGGCAGTACAGGCGGGCGTCACCGCCGCCATTGAAATGGCCGGTCCCATCGATAAAGTGCTCGACGATATGGCGAACTCTGGATGCGGTCTCACGGTCGCCGTGCTGAATGCCATTCTTCCGGGTCAGAACGTTTCAAGCGCAAACCCCGGAACCGACGAGATCAACGGATTCATCGACCAGTCGCTCGCTTCCGGAGCTTTCGGCGTAAAGCTTCTGGGCGGTCATTATCCACTCACGCCGGAAGCGTCGCGAGCCTACCTTGCGGCCGCTCACGACCGAGGCGTCTACATGGCATGGCACGCGGGCTCCACCACAGCCGGATCCAACCTCAAGGGACTTGAGGAGGCGATCGAACTCGCCGAAGGACGACCCTTTCACCTTGCTCATCTGAACGCCTATTGCCGCGGAGGGATTCTCCCTGCAGCGCTCGAATGCGCCCGAGCGGCAGAGCTCCTTGAGGCGCATCCGGAAATCGTGACGGAGAGCTACCTCTCTGCACGAAATGGCTGCCCGCTCGGCACTGATGAGAATGGCATTCCCCTGTCCGCAATTGTGCGCATCAATCTGAAGCGCCTTGGGCTACCGGAAAACCGTGAAGGCATGCTCTCGGCCATCAAAGCCGGCGAACTCTCCGTCATCCGTCCAGAAAACGGAATCCTTGAACTCATCACGGGAAAGGCGGGAGCGCAATGGTTTGAATCGGCTCCAGGTCCCAAGGACGGATCCTTCGACCACGTGAATCCGGCTGTTTCTCGTGTCTTCTTTGCCACGCAAAAACGAGCCGGCGGCGAATTTCTCGTCGACGCCATCAGCACGGATGGCGGCGCCATTCCGCGCAACGTCATCGTCGACTACGGTCTTTCGCTCGTCAACATCTCCGCACTCACGGCCGTGGAATTCGCCGCCAAAACGTCCCTCATTCCGGCCCGCATGCTGGGGCTTGCAGCCAAAGGCTTCATTGCGCCCGGAGCCGACGCCGACATCACGATCTACGACCCGGCAGCGCGCAAGGCCGTCCACGCCTTCTCGAGCGGCCGGCAGATTCTCGCTTCGGGCGAAGTTGTCGGCTCGGGCGGCACGGTCCTCTGCACATCCGAAGGCGAGGATGCCGTGAAAAAGCGCGGCCTCTCCGCTCAGATTCTTTCCTGCGGCATCCCCGCACTCAAGCGCTCGTTCGGGAAAAAGACCGCCTGAATGCGCGTTTGAATCATCCCGGGCATTCATTCAGACCATTGAATTCATCACCCCAAAAATCATCAACCTCTAAAAAAAGGAAAACCATCATGCATAAGACCCTTCATCCGACGCTCGCCGCCACCGCACTTCTTCTCGCTCTCCCCGCCGTTCAGGCCGCCGACCTTGAGCTCTTCGGCTTCTTCGACCAGGGTGTTGCCTACGTCCACGAGGAACTCAACCGCGGCATGGCCTCGCCTGCCGGCCAGAGCGCAGCCAATGTTCTGAACGACAAGGGCCTCGTCGCCGACGAAGCCACGCGCTCCAATGTCGCCCTCGGCACGGGCAACGTCTCCACCTGGGGCATGAAGGGAAGCGAAAAACTGAACGACGACGTTTCAGTTGTCTTCCATCTCGAAAGCGGCTTCCTTGCCGACGACGGCACAATCTACGGAAGCGGCAATCAGATTTTTGAGCGCGAAGCCTCGCTCGGCATCAAGTCGCAGCGCTTCGGCGAACTCAAGTTCGGCCGCATGCCTGCCCTCACGACCGGCTCGGGCACCACGGGCATCTTCAACAGCCGCGTCAACCCCTTCGGCGCCGGCTGGGGCAACATGACAGGCGGTTGGAAATTCTCGGGCACCCTCGCCCAGGCCCGCTGGAACAACATGGTGAACTACATTTCGCCCGTCATGAACGGCGTAAAGTTCCATCTGCAGCACTCCTTCGGAAACGCCAACAACGCCACTGAAGGCACGCACGACGCCGACCGCTGGTCCGCGGCAGGCTTTACCTGGACGGGTGAGAAGTTCTACCTCGCGGGCGCCGTCGACTGGATCAAGACGGGCGCGACCAACACCCGCACCGACAAGGACGTCTGGAAGGCGCTCCTCGGCGGCCATGTGAACCTTGACCCGGTGAAGCTCTACGGGACCGTGCAGTACCTGAAGAACACGCCCTATATCGGCGGCTATTCGACAAAGGAATTCGCGCCTCTGGCTCAGGGTCAGAAGCTCTCAAAGGGCTTCGAAGCCTGGGCTTTCTCCACGGGCGTTGATGTTCCGGCTGCGGGCGGCACCATCAAGGCATCGGTGGGCTACGGTTTCGGCGAAAACCAGAACGTGGACGAAAAGAACAAATTCAGCCGTGTGAATGCCGGCCTCGGCTACCTCTATCCGCTCTCAAAGCGCACTTCGGTCTACGGCATCACGGGCTTCTTCATGCAGGATGCCGACTGGCAGCAGGACAACATCACTGCGCATGAAGTCATCCTCGGTCTCATGCACCGCTGGTAAGCCGGAAGGTCATCTTCTTTCCAGAACCCTGAATTACGGGCGAAGCGGCCGATTGAACTCGCGCGGCCGCTTCGTCCGGCATGCCGCAATACATTATCTAACACCATCTCAGGAGACCAAGAATGCTGGGAATGCACATGGGCCAGGTGCCGAACCCTAAAGGAAACGCAGTGGCAGAGCTCCCTGATCACGACACCGAATACTGGCTCCTTCGGATCAACCGCGCTTCGATCGCCGCCAATGCGGAAGCCGGGCTTCTCGATCGGGTGCTCGCGCGCCGGATTCGAGCCGGACTTGACGATATGGAACGTGAAGCCGGCGAAAAAGATGCGGTCCGCGACGAACTCTACATCACGTTTGAACCGAAGCTTCTTGCCCGGTGCGGCATGGAAGCGAGCGTGCTCCATGTCGGCCGTTCAAGCCAGGACATCCTCGCCACGGCCAATGCCGCGCTCAACCTTGAGCATCTTCTCTGGCTCGGCGACGCCGTGAGGGAAGTCCTCAATGCACTCCTTGATGCCGCACGCCGAGAAAAGGACGCTGTTGTACCAGCCTATACGAACGGCGTCCAGGCGCAGCCCAACTACTGGAGCCACTATCTCCTCGCGCAGTCCGAAGTCTTCGGCCGCGATGCCGAACGCATTTTCGAATGCCGCGGCCGCTTTGACCGCTCGCCCATGGGATCCTGCGTACTGAACGGCACCGGATGGCCGCTCCCCGCTGAAAGAATGGCAGAGCTCCTCGGTTTTTCCGCCGTCGCCGCCAACGCCTTCGACGCTGGTCAGTGCGCCGGAAACGACCTTCCGCTTGAAGCAAGCCAGATCGTCGCGTCGCTCATGATCCACGTCTCGGCCTTCATTGCGGACTTCATGGCGCAGTATTCGAATCCCCGTCCCTGGATTCTGATTGAGAGCGCAAACGGCATCTACCGCTCGAGCGCCATGCCGCAGAAGCGCAATCCCGGCATTGTGAACGACTGCCGCCGCGATGCGGGGCTCGTGATTGGCGAAGCCCAGGGCGTCATGATGCGCCTCATGAACCTCCCGCTCGGCATGCCGGACGCCCGGGACGCACGCTCCATGGCGGCGCTTCTCGAAGACGCGGCCGTGGTGCTGCGCACGCTTGCGGGCATCATCCGGTCGCTTCGCGTCAACCATGAACGTGCGCTCGAAGAGTTGAACGCCGACTGGACCTGCACTCAGGAGATCGCCGATCAGCTGGTACGACGAGGCGGCCTCGACTTCCGCCGCGCGCACGGCTTCGCGAGCGCCTTCGTTACCGAAGCCAAAAAGACAGGGCTCACGCCTGCGACCGCAGGGCGTGATGCTTTTGAAGCGCTCTGGGAAGCCTTCCGCTCGAAGGAAGGAAATAGCGATCTCCCGGCTTCATTTCCGCTTTCTGATAGCAGCCTGGCCGCTGCGCTCGATCCGACGGTCATCCTTGCTCACCGAGCCACTCCGGGAAGCGCTTCGCCCTCGGAAATCGAAAAAGGCTTCATCCGCGCGGAAAACCGCATCCGTGATATTTCAGCCCGCACGGAAATTGCGCTTGCCGAAACCCGAAAGAGCGAAGCTCGTCTTGAGGCTGCTCTGGCCGCCCTCTGATCCTCCGCCCGCAGAAGAGCCACACGCATGAACCTCATGAAGAAACGCTGGATTCTCCTCATCGTCGCCTGCACGATCAACCTCTGCGCAGGATCGATCTACGCGTGGTCCGTCTTTGCGCCGCCCCTCGCCGAGCGCCTTTCCCTCCTTACGGGTGAGGCGCTCACGGCAGGAAGCCTCGCCGCAGCCTTCAGTCTTGCCAACGCGGTCGGTCCCATTCCGATGATTCTCGGCGGCGCCGTGAATGATCGATTCGGACCTCGGTGGGTCATCGCCTCGGGCGGGCTCCTGATTGGACTCGGCTTCTTTCTCGCAGCAACCGCAGAAACCACGCTGAGCCTCATTCTGGGCTACGGTATCGGGTTCGGCCTCGGACTCGGTCTCGTCTACGGCTCAACGATCAACACGACGCTCAAGTTTTTCCCGGACCATCGGGGGCTTGCTGGAGGACTCACCACCGCGCTCTATGGGCTGAGTTCGGTCATTCTCCCGCCCGTTGCTTTAGCCTTGATTTCCGCCGAAGGCATTCAATACGCGCTCATCATGCTCGGCACCGTCTTTACGGTCATGATTGTCTCCGGCGGACTCTTCATGCAGAAGTGCCCGGACGGCTTTGAAGCGAAATTCCGTTCAAGCACCGCTGCCCCCGTAAGGCCCGCACGCGAGGAACTCAACTGGCGCGGCATGCTCCGCGCCAGACGCTTTCCCCCGATGGTGCTGCTCCTTCTCTGCGGCGCCATCCCCGGGATGATGATCATTTCGCACTGCTGGAGCGCGGCGAGAGAACTCGCAGGGCTCGATGCCGCCGCAGCCTCCGTTGCTGTATCGATTCTCGCCCTTGCCAACGTTTTCGGCCGCATTCTCGCGGGTGCGGCGTCCGATCGATTCGGGCGCCTTCCCTCGCTCATGGGGGCGCTTGTCCTCACCCTTCTCGGCTGCACGCTCCTCTCGGCTGCCGACGGCATCGCGGCGCTCTGGTTCTGGAGCGGCATTCTCCTCGTCGGCATCGCCTTCGGCGCCTTTATGGGCATCTACCCCGGCTTTACCGCTGAGGAATTCGGCGCGAAGAGCAATTCCGTCAACTACGGCATCATGTTTTGCGGTTTTTCGATTGCGGGCTTTGTTGGTCCAGTTGCCATGAATTTCCTGCTTGAGACGGGCTTCTCCTACCAGGAGATTTGCCTCATGGCCTCGAGCCTCTCGCTTGCAGGGCTTTTTTGCGGGTGGATTTTTTCGAAATCGCTCCCGCATAAGGAATGATCAGAGGCGCAACGCTCTGATTCTCTGAGGCGGTTGATTCCGAAATTCTCCCGAACGCGAAGGATTCTCCCCGCCTCAGAGGCTTGAAAGCTCCCTTTTGGAGCGCAATTCATTCATGAAGAGACGGCGCACCCAAAGAAGAAGCGGATCGACATCCGTCCGCTCATGCCAGATCATGCGTCCGGACCAGACCGGGAGACGCCTTATTTCGGGCGGAAGGAGCGCGATCGGCAGATAGCGTTCGAGATAGCGCACAGTATTGACCGGCATGCGTGCGTAGCAATCCGACTCGAGAAGCAGGAAAACGCTCGGCAGAAAATAGTCGCACTGCAGCGCAATCGACTTGTCCGACTCAACGGGCGCAGAAGTTTCTCCGGCCTGCCTGCGGCTTCCCGGACCATACGTAATTTCGATTTCCCGGTATCGCTCAAGGAGAGCCGACGCGCGCCCCTCCGGCGATGCATTTTCCAGCTCTTTCAGAATCGGATGCGACCTGCGGACCACGAGGACATGACTGGTTTGATTGAGTTCTGCCGATCGGAACTCTTTGCGGAGCGCCTTCATGGGAGGTGCATAGAAAAGAATATCGAGCGTGCCGTCTTCAAGAGCATTCTCCCAATCCGCCGGGATCGTTGAGAAGGAAATCTTCAATTCGGGCGCCGACGACAAGAGCTTCTGGAAGACCGGCCGAAGAAAGGTAAGCACAGCATTGTCAACACCCGCAAGACGCAGCGTTCCCCGGACCGAAGCGGGATCGAATTCCCCTGTACGCGCGAGTTCCCTCATTGCATTCTGCACCTCTTCGATTGCAGGCATAAGTCTCGCCATGCGGTTGGTCGGCACGAAGCCGCCTTTCCCGCGGACAAAGAGCGGATCCTGAAGAAGCCCGCGGACCGAACGCAGGAGCCGTGTGGCAGTTGCAACGCTGATGCCGAGGCGCTTTGCTGCGAGAGAGAGCGAACGCGCTTCCCAGAGCGCAGCCAGAAACCAGATCTGCTCGGATGTCATGTGAGGTTCATCCATTGAGGCCGCTCCACATCATCGCAAATCGAAAATAACCATATTAACGGGGAAAGCATGAATTCCGCCGCCCCGTAAAAAGGAGCGGCGGAACAATTCATTTTTCTGAAGCAGCTGAAACTACTTGAGAGAGAGTCCGGTCACATCGAGATGGACGCTCAAGTACCGGACCTTCGGATTCGTGCAGGCCTTAGCGGTCATCATCTGCGCCTTGTCAAGAAGCGCCGAATCTTCCTTTGAGAGATTCTCGTAGTCGATGAGGCGAAGCGCTCCCGTCGAGCAGTTTTCAACGCAGGCGGGCAGCCGGCCGTCGCGCAGTCTGTGCGTACAGAGCGTGCAGTGCTCGGCCTTGCCCGGAATGCGTTTCTGGTGCGGCTCAAACGCACGCTCTGCAAGAGGCGCTTTGTCCGGCCAGTAGGACACCGCCCCCGTTTCATTGAACTGAGGTGCGCCGTAGGGACACGCAGCCAAGCACATCCTGCAGCCGATGCACTTCTCATCGTTGACGAGAATTTCTCCGAAACTCCCCTTCGAAATGGCCTTTGCAGGACAAACCTTCATGCAGGCCGGGTCCTCGCAGTGCTGGCAGGAGGCGCGGAAATAGTTGATGATCCTCGCCTTCGGGTCTTCCCGGCGCTCAATCCTCATCCACTTCATCTGCGGATGAAGCTGATTTTCTTCCTTGCAGGCGACGAAGCAGGTCTGGCAGGCGATGCAATTGTCGACATTAAAAAGGATGCCGTATTTGCTCATGATCTTCTCCTCACGCCTTCTTCGTTACGCTTACGGGCATTTCGAAATACGCCGGATAACCGGACATCGGATCTCGAATCGCACGGCCGACAAGCGGCTGCGTGTTTTCCTTGCCGAGCCAGCCGTACTGGGCGTCAATGAGTCCCTTGGGCACGATGATCGACACCATGGCGCGCGCCTCGACCGGACCGCCGAAGGGCGAGCGGATCTCGACGATGTCCCCCTCCCTGATGCCGCGCTCGGCTGCATCTTCAGGGCTGATGTCGATCGTAAGGTGGTCCTCAATTTCGAGGAGATAAGGCTGATCGGATCGCGTCTTCGAGTGGGTGATGAAGGGCTTGCGGGCGCCGTTGAGGAACCGGAGATTGAATTCCTTCGTGAGCGGCATCATCGGCTTATAGACCGGAAGCGCCGGGTGACCGAATTTTTCGGCCCTCACGCTCGCGAACTCGAGCTTTCCGCTCAGCGTATTGAAGCCCGGCTTGCCGTCGGGACGCATGCCGCCCGTCTCATACTTGCGAAGAGCGGGTTTCGGCGCCGGCACGGACGAAACATTGGGCAATGCATCCGCGAAGGCATCCCAGCCTTCGCCCTGCATGCTTTTGAGAACATGGTCGCAGGCCTTTTTCGGGTCGCCGTCGAAAAAGTGTTCCGGCTTGTCGACAATGGCTCCGATTTCAAATGCGATTCTCCAGTCTTCCCTGCATTCGCCCAGAGGCTTCACGGGCTTTCTCACGGCAATCTTGTTCCCATACCAGCCGAAAGGCGCATAGCGCTCGTAATTCATGGCGGCGGGAAGAATGATGTCCATGTCCTGATGGCTGTCCGGACGATAGAAGTAGTCGGCGGAGAAAGCAAAATCGAGCTTTTTCACGGCAGCAGCGTACACCTGCGGCGACGGCCAGATATTGACGTTGAATCCCCAGCCGCAGAGCATCCGGACCTTTCCTGAATCCACCCATTCCGGGAAATTGTTTGGACTCACCTGGTCCTTCATATCATTCCAAAGCGGCAACTCCTCCCGGTCGAGACGGTTTTTCTTCTGCTCCGGCAAGCTGAACCAGCCGTTTTCAGACACCGACGGATGGAGACCGTAAGCCGCCATCGCAAGCCCTTTGGGGCCGGATGGAAAGGCCACGCCGCCCTTGATGTCGATGTAGCCCATGACGATCGGGAGAAGAAGAAGCGCCCGGGCATTGTTGACACCGTTTGAATTGTGCGACACCGACTGCGTGGTAAGCGAGAATGTACCCGGCCCCTGCGCCCAGAGGCGGGCCCCTTCGACCACGAGTTCGGCTGGAACGCCTGTAATCTCCTCTGTATATTCAGGCGTAAAGGTCTCGCAGTAATCTCTATAAGCTTCAAAGCCGTGCGTCCACTTTTCCACGAACGCCTTGTCGTAGAGCCCTTCGCGGATTAGAACCCGCATCATGCCGGCAACGAGTGCAGCATCCGTTCCGATTCTCGGCTGCAGATGGATGTCTGCGATTTCGGCGGCTTTGGTTCTGCGTGAATCAATCGTGATGATTTTGCAGCCGCGCGCCTTTGCGGCCTGAATAGCCTTCCACCATGTAAGCGGCTGTGCCCAGACATTGGTCGCCATGATCATGAAGACTTTGGTGTCTGGAGTCGGCAGTCCGCCGTTGTTGGGGCGGCCGAAGTTGAGTTCCTCGGCCATCATGCAGCCCGAACGGCAGCCAACGGAAGATTCGGTGCCGTATGTGGTCGATCCGAAATAGCGTGCAAGACGGTAAATCGAGGGCCGGGGTTCCTTGGGGTCGCCGGCATAGAACATCACGGCATTGGGACCGCTCGTACGTCGGATTTCAAGCATTCTTGCCGCGATCGTCTTATAGGCCTCTTCCCAGGTAATGCGGACCCAGCCCGGATCAGCGGCGCCCTTCGGGTTGGTGCGCTTGAGTGGATAGAGGAGCCGGTTCGGGTTATAGAGGCGCTGCAGCGTCGAAAGGCCCTTGGAGCAAAGAATTGGCCTCGGATTTTCCTTCCAGTTTTCAATTCTGATGATCGTGTTGCCGCGCGCATGAAACTTGATGCCGCACTGCGGCACATGATTGCATGAGTCGCAGATGGTATAGCCCGTCCACTCTTTTTGAGCTTCGGCGGCCGCCTGCGCGCTCTTCACAAATAAGCTCTGCGAGCCGGCCCAGCCGGCAGCGAGCGAAAGCCCCCGGATGAGGCTACGTCTAGAGACGGAAGGAACCTTGATAGTCATTGTTGTTCTCCTTTTTGCCGAACGCGAATGCTTTGCGACGGATGCCGAAATGCTTTCCACTGGAAGCAAAGTCGTGCACCCCTGAAGCTTTCTTTCTGGGGTCAGCGTTCGAAAAGGAACTTCGCCCAAGCTGACGAAGGCCTTTGAGAATCAAGGTATCAAGTATTCCAATGCGCGCCTATACGCATCTATACGCCTTGAATGCGTATTTCTGAGGCTTGTCGTCGTCATAAATGACGATATTCAAAAAGGGAACAGCGAAAACACCGCCGGACGAACAGCGTTTTCGTTCCTTTTTGTCTTCCGGACGTCACTTTCCCGCAAGAATCTTCTCAATTCGCCTCACCGCCCGCGTGACGCCCGCAGCCCCGCGCACATCGAGCTTCCGCGAAACTTCGCCCCGGTAGACCTGCACGGTCTTGGGCGAGATGCCGAGTTCGGCGGCGATCTCCCGATTGAGAAGCCCGGCGGCGATTCTCTCCGCCACCTCGCGCTCGCGGTCGGTAAGCGTCTGCCAACGCGCGACTTCCCGCGCGGCATCCTCTGGTTCCGCCCCTTCAGCGCGCTCAATCGCAGACCAGATGGCATCAAGGAGCCGCGTGCGGTCGGAACCTTTCCGCAGAAAAGCAACCGCGCCGCTCCTCATGGTGTCGACCGCCATGTCGATGTCGCCGTGTGCGGATAGAAAAACGATGGGGAGCGTGATGCCTCGGCGGATCATTTCCTGCTGCAGCATGAGGCCGCTCATCTCTCCCATGCGGACGTCGAGAATCGCGCAGCCCGGCACTGACGGCGAATCTCCTTTAAGAAAATCCTCTGCGCTCGGATAGGCCGCGCAGTCGAAGCCTTCCTCTTCGAGCATGAAGGCAAGGCTGTCGCGCGCAGCAGGATCATCGTCGACGATTCTCACGAGGAGGCGTTTGTTCTGAGCCATCAGGGCTTCTCCTTTTCGTTCTCTTTCTTTTCTTCTGCCGGGAGCGACGCAATGGCTCGCAGCCCCGCAGGTTCGATCCGCTCAAAGCGGATGCTTCCGAGCGCAGCTTCGAGGAGCGCCTTCACAATCATGAGGCCGAGGCCGAGCCCCTGCGCCTTCGAGGATTTCCCGGGCGTCAAACCCAGCTGTGCATAAGCCTCATCCGGGAGTTTCGGTCCGTTATCCTCAACGCGGATTTCCACGGTCTTTCGATCGGAAGCAGGCGCAACCTCAAGCTTCACTTCCGGGAACGGGCTCTTTGAAGCCGCATCCACAGCGTTCGCGAGGAGGTTGACGATCACGAGACGCAGATCGAGCGGATCCATGCGCACCAGGAGCCCCTCCGTCTGAGGAGGAAGCTCGAGCGAAAGCTTCGCTCCCTTCGCCCTGCGGCTTACGCGGAACTGCCGGAAAGCCTCGCCGACAGCTTCCGCGACGGAAAGCGCCTCGGCTCTTCTCCGGCCCTTGCCGTACTCCCGCACGCGGTCGACGATGTCGCTCGCGTGAAGCGCTTCCGTGCGGATTTTTGCGACAGCATCGAGCGTTCTTGGCGGGACGTCGTCCACATCCTCAAGGCTTCTCATCGTTCCGCGCGAGAGGTTCTGAATGGCTTCAAGGGGCTGCTTCAGTTCATGAGCGATGATGCTTGAAATCTGCCCGACCGCGCCTGCGTGCTGCATGGCGCTGATCTGTTCATTCGCCTGTGCGGCCTCGCGCTCGAGCCTCCGGCGCTCCTCGATTTCCTCTTCCAGCGCACGCGTGCGGATTCTCACGAGCCGGCGAAGAATCACCCCGTAGAAAAGGAGCGCCGCAACAAGAATCGCGCTGCAGACGACGGCAGACGGATACTCCTTCCAGACGCGCCGGAAGGTCCACTCGCGCAGGTACTCGTAAGGCCCGAGCTTCAGGCTTTCGAGCATCTGATCCGTTCGCGTAAAGTCGGTTGAAATTCCCCAGTAGCTCCCGTCTTCGTCAACCGGCATTGAAAGAAGGAGCGCCGTCACGCGCCGCGCGTGCTCAACGCCGAGCGGGCTTGTTCCCGCGAGGATGATGCCCGGATAGAGCACCGTGGAATGCAGGCATGCGAGGCCGTCGACGGGCTGGGCATTGAGCACCCGGAGCTGTGACCCGATTTCGGCCATCCGCTTTTCTCCGAGATCCTCGAGGAAGCACCCGCGCAGAATCCCGCCATCGATGCGGCCGGCGAGAACGTCCTCAAGGATCTTCCGCATCTGCCCGGGCTCATCGCGGCGCACCGACCAGAACCCGTCCGGGTTGAAGCCGGCTTTGGCAATTTCGTGCTCGACGTAATGAAGGCCGAGTTCGCACTCCTCCGTCTGAGCGGCGATGCTTTTGGCGGCGAGATCGTTTAAGCGCCTGAGATCCCTGCGGTCAGAGCGCACAACCACAACCGCAGCCGAGGCATGATTGGGATCCTTCGCGCGCGGGCTCACCAGCGCCGCGAGCGGGCGGACCTTTTCCGTCGGATCCATTGCGAAGAAGCTCGAGCTCGCGATCACGAGGTCGGCGTTCCCGCGCCGGAGCTCCTCGCGAAGCGGAATATGCGGGAGCGACCGGAAAGTGAGCTCGAGTCCGGGCCAGTTCTTCTTGAGATATTCCATCGAACGCACGATGAAGTCGTAGTCCTTCCAGGGGCGCGAATATTGGAGCACCGTCACGCGAAGCCGCGCGGGGGAAGCTTCGGAAACGGCTGCTTGTGAAGCGCCTGCCGATGACGTCGCGGCAGCCGTCGCTGCCGACAGAATCGTGATCGCCGCGAGGAACGCAAAGAAAGCGGAAAAAAGTGTCTTGAGTCTTCTCATGACGCCGATTCTGCTTGAGGCGCTTCCTACCACCATTGATTCGGGTCAAACGCGTGTTTTCAAAAAGTCCTAAGACATTTGCGTCCCCCGGGCGTCACCGCAAGGAAGCTGTTTTTCAGGGGAAAAGAGAGGCATAAAGTTCCCTTTGCACGCCGCAGACGCCGTCCGGACTTCTCTCGGAAAAAGCCCGATGTTTTCAGGAGCGCCGCGGCATAAGTCAAAAATTCTTGAAAGGAATTACCCATGCAGCTCAAAGCGCCCACCTCAACCCGGGACAAAATCATTCTCGGCCTTCTCCTCGGCCTCGTCGCCGGCATCGTCGTCGCCTTCGCCAAATTCGGCTGGGAAGTCCCCTTCCCGCCCCGCACGCCGCTTCGCGACGCCACGAACCCGCCGCAGGAGCTTCTCCAGCAGCTCGGGTTCTCTTTTGAATTCACGCACACCACCTACGACTACTCCGGGAACCCCCGTCCGATCGTGAGCTTCGTCGTTCACTTCGGCTTCTCGATCTTCTTTGCCATGCTCTACTGCTGCATCGCGGAGTACTGGGCCGGGATCAAGAAGTGGCAGGGCGCCCTTTACGGCATCATTCTCTACTTCGCCTTCCACGTCGTCATCATGCCGCTCATGGGCACGGTGCCTGCTCCCTGGGATCAGCCTTTTGCCGAACACTTCTCCGAGTTCTTCGGTCATGCATTCTGCTTCTGGCTGATGGAAGTCGTTCGCCGCGACATGCGCTCGCGCTGGACGGGCCTCTCGGATCCGGAATACGGCTCAGTTCCTGTAACTCGCTGATGGAGGGAGAAAGCCTGATCCAGACGCATTGAAAAAATAGTTCTGAAGAGCCGCCCGGTCGATTCCCCGAAATCGGCCGGGCGGCTTCTGTATTGGCGAGAAGCCTCTGAAAAGCTGACCGGCCGCTCAGCGGCTGATAGTGCCTGGACGATGCGCCGTAATGTCGGAAAGCGGCAATTTGATCAAATTTATCGAATATTACAAAAACTCTGTAATATTGCATCAAATTCGATAAACTTTCGATTGAGCCAAGCCATGGATCCTTTCAACAACCCATTTGCACCCGGCGCAGGCAGCAAACCTCCGGAACTCGCAGGACGCGAGGAATTTATTGATGCTGCACTTGCATCGTGCGGAAGAATGTTTCGCGGCCGTTCCGGACGACCCATGTTGTTGTTGGGATTAAGAGGTACCGGGAAAACCGTGCTTCTCAATGAAATTGGCCGGCGAGTCGCAGAGCGAAATTTTTTGGTCTCCAAAATCGAATCTCCGGAGAGCGACTCCTTAGCTTCGCTTTTGTATCCTCAGATGCAAAAGGTCTTGCGTTCTCTTTCTGGAGCCGAGGACGCCAAAGCAATTGCCAAGCAAGGGCTGGGCGTCCTGCATCGTTTCGCATCGATCTTCAAAATTGATGTCGCAGGCGTAAGCATTGACATTAAACCGCCGGAAGGCATAGCTGACAGCGGGAAATTGGAGTTGGATCTGCCGGATCTTTTTGCTGCGATTGGTCAGGCAGCCAAAGCAGCGGGCAAAGGCTGGCTTTTATTGATTGACGAAGTGCAATACCTCAGGGAAAAAGATCTTTCAGCTTTGATTGTCTCTTTGCACAACATTAGCCAACTTGAACTGCCTGTGATGTTTGTTGGGGCCGGGCTGCCGCTAGTTGCCAAACTGGCAGGCGATGCGAAATCTTATTCGGAAAGACTTTTTCGGTTTTGCGAAATTGGTCCGTTGACTTCTGCCGAGGTCGAAGACGCCATTGTGAAGCCAATACATGACGAGGGAGCAGCAATAGATCCCAAGGCGGTAAAAGAGATGGAGCAAGGTACCCATGGCTATCCCTTCTTTTTACAGGAGTGGGGATACTGTGCATGGAATATAGCTGAAGGCAGTTCTATCACCCTGATGGATGTGAAGCAAGCCTACGTGGAAACCATTCATGAGTTGGACAAAGGCTTTTTCAGGGTGCGCCTTGACAGATTGACTCCCCAGGAAATCGCTTTTGTGAAGGCAATGGCCTCGCTTGGTCCAGGCCCCTATCGAATCGGGCAAGTAGCTAGCAAGATGGGGAAAACGACTTCGCACACCGGTCCGCTGAAACAGCGAATTGTTGAAAAGGGAATGATTTACAGCCCTAAGCATGGGTTTGTCGCATTTACAGTTCCTCTTTTCGACGAATTTATTCGCAGACACAATTTATAAGGTGTTCCTTAAAACTGGCAGGAAACACCTTCCTGCGCTCCGAGTTCTTCGGTCACACATTCTGCTTCTGGCTCATGGAAGTCGTGCGCCGTGACATGCGTTCGCGCTGGACGGGCCTATCAGATCCTGAATGCGGCTCAGTTCCCGTGACGCGCTGAGGGAAGGAGGGAGCCTGATCCAGACGCATTGAAAAAGTAGTTCTGAAGGAGCGCCCGGTCGATTCCCCAAAGTCGGCCGGGCGGCTTCTTTATTGGGCGGCAAACCTCTGAGAAGCCGCCTCTCCCGCCCTGCGCGCCCCCCGGTTAAATCTCGAAGATGGAATGCGCGATCACATCATCGGATAGGAACCGCTTCTTCTCCACCATATTGCAGATGATCGCGCCCAATCCTCTATTCAGACCCATCTTGTCGAGAACCGCAAAATTCCTTGCCATTTCAAGGTGCGGCGTTTTCACGGACTTGATTTCGACCGGATGCCAGCATCCTTCATGATGGATGATCAGATCGATCGTTTTCTGCCTTTTTGGATCCCGGTAGAAATAGAAATCGGGCACGCGGCCATTGTGCACCCAGCTCTTCAGTATTTCCGTGATGACGAACGTTTCAAAGAAAGCGTCTGAATTCATATCCGACTCCAGTTCCGCAGGAGTCCTCTTTCTGCAGAGGAATGCTGCGAGACCGACATCGGTCATATAGACCTTCGGGGATTTCGTGAGCGTTTTCCCGGAGTTCCCTGAGAGGGGCCTCAGCAGATACACCAGACCGCTTGCCTCAGCAATGGAAAGCCACCGTTTTGCCGTCGACTCATCCACGCCCGCAATCAGCGCTAGCTGTCCGATACGAAGTTCCTGCCCGGTTCTCAGCGCCAGCCCCTGCATGAAGCGCTGATAAGCGGCGAGCTTCCCGACATTCCAGATGCCGGCGACATCCTTTTCGAGAAAAGTCGTGATGAAGGCATTGAAATAGCGATTCCGCTCCTCCGGACCGAGTTCAAGCGCCCCCGGCCAGCCTCCCTGCCAGATGATGTCCCAGATCCGATCTGCATCTTCATATGGCAAACCGGCTTTTTTCTGAGGATCCGGGACATACGGTTCCTGCTCCAGACCTTTCCCTGCCCGCTCATAAAGACTGAGCGGCATCAGCTGCTGGGGATAGATTCTTCCAGCAAGAGAGTCACCGACTCCCTTCATTAACTCAAATTTTTGCGAGCCGGAAAGCCAGACTCCTCCTTTTGTCTCCTCACGGTCAACGAGCAGCTTGATCGTCAGGAACAAATTCGGGGCGCGTTGGATTTCATCGATGGTGATAGGCAGCTCATGCTCTTCGAAGAAAGCTTTCGGAGCATTCCGGGCAAGAGCCTGGGCGTCCAGATTCTCAAGAGTCACGTACCCACGACTCGGCTCCTTGAGGTTCATGAGCGTCGTGCTTTTCCCTACCTGACGCATTCCGGAAAGCATGACAACCTTGAAGCGACTTGAGAGTTCGAGAAATATTTTTTCGACAGTTCGATGCAGGTACATCTATCTCCTCATAAGTCCATGAAGCCGGCGCTTGAGCCTTACGAGCCAGTGCAAAGCATAGGTAGAAGAATAAGTGCTAACTCATTCCGGAGTTTTCCGCCGTCGCGATCCAGACGCTGCCAAACGCCATAACCATCCGTAAATTAACAGCATGGCCTTTTGCTTTGATTTTTCGTCAAACCTCGAAGTTCGAGTATTAGAAGCCTAACTGACGAAGCTCTTGACATTGCCGAGCACTTCAGCGTCCTTCACTTCAGCGTCCTTTAGACCGGTCATGCCGACAGCCAGAGAGGCGAGCATCTGATCAATGAAGTTCTCAGCGTCGTACAGGAGGAAGCGGCTCAATCCGCTGCTGCGGCGCTATTGAACGCCTTGCCCGGCTCCGCCAGATCCGCGAAGATTTTCTCTGCATCTCTGCCGACATCCTCCAACCTGCAGCCGTCCGCGTCCGCAGAAGTTCGATAGTACTTGCAGCAGTTGCAGATATCATGCTTCTCCGCGCAGATCTCAATCGCCTTGAGGAAATAAGGGCTGTAGGTAGTCAGCACGATCTTCAGGCCAATTCTCTTCTGCATTAGAACCAGGATCTCGGCAAGCTTAAGCTGCAGCATGGGATGAAGATGACATTCGGGTTCTTCAAGTATCAGAAGAGTGTCGCTCCGGATCGATCCATTTTCGAGCAGGCGCAGCAGAAGAAGGAACGGCTTTAAGCCTGAAGGGAGTTTCACAACATCGAGGACATCCGCGCTTTCATCCCCAACGAACTGAAGGTTATGCCATTGTGCGGATTCAATTAAGCGCCCATGGCAGACTGCATGAAGACAGTTGATGATTTCGGCGGCGTCTGCTTCAAGTTCAAAGCCTTCTGCGGGAGGATTTTTTCCCAAGGCTTTCAGAAGCAGTTCTTGATGGTCGTATTCCCGGAGTTTAATTGATTCAACGGAACTCACGTAGCGGATGTTATCAAGAATATACGGATTATCTAGATAATGGACATTTCCATGGAATTCGCCGATCTTTTCTTTTAATTCGATGCTGAAATCTGACGGCATAAAAATAGCCCGGCCAACTCCATCAAATAATTCCACTCGCGACTCACTGCTGTGCGCAGAAAATATTCCTGCATAGAATTCTTCCCAAAAAATGTCCCCGCACCTTTTCAAACAAATATTGTTCTTCTGAAGAAGATAAATCACATTTAATAATATTGGCAACCGCCTTAAAGCCATCTACAGGGAAAAATATCTCAATCCTATTGTTGCTTATGACTTGCTTTAATCTTTTTTCTGATATATTAATTCCAGCATCAAAATCATCAACAATACCTGCAGATAATTTCATTACCCTATTTTTCGGGAAAATCCGCCCATTTGATAAATAATCCAATAAAGTCTTCGACACCATACCTATACGTAATTCTCTAAAATCTTGCTGAAGATTTGAGACAGATTTCACGGAAGCAAACAACATTTTGGCAAGCAGAGTTTTCCCGGTATCATTCAATCCGGAAATTACCGTTATGCCGTCCATTTCGAGACATGCATGCTTGAACTTTGCAAGATCAAAAATTTCAAATCTCATACAACATTACCTCCTCATTGATCAATCTCTCCGCAAACCCTCGCAAGTTCTAGATTGGAATACATTGCGCAATCACAAAACATATTAGAAATTCCAGTCTACTCAAAGGCCTAAATCAAAGCATCAATGCGACATGCATGGCTGACACCGCATTGGTTTCCTCGTTATTCAAGTTTAAGGCCACCATTATCGGATGAGATAACAACGGCAAATGCATAATCTCGCTTGGATTTAAACAACAGTTCGCAACGGTTCATAATTATTTCAACTTGAAATATGGGTGCGTTTTGGAGCAATTCGACTCAATTCTCCCTTAGCTCATACGCGGTCATTGGAATTGCAGTAAAAAAGCAACGTACTACGCAGATTTCGAGGCTGTAAACAGACAAATTTATGTATCACCGCTGTTTTTCAGCCATAAAATCGCACTAGCTCAATCATTCCCTACAATTCTTTTCTCATCCCTCTTTATATTTTTAGTCATGACTGAAGCTCCTACTTTGAACCATGCGCCCGCAACCGACGCTTCTGCTCATCTGCTTGTTCCCAGAGATATTCCCACCTCCGTCCCCGTCAACCTTGATGCAGGCATCTACGAAGCAGCCGTCGAGCGTCTGGTCAAAGACGGGAGCTGCAGAGCGGAAGGAGACCTCAATGCTCTGCTGTCGCAGTTTCTCGCATACGTTGCTGCCAAAGGCGCCGACGCGGGTTCTGAATCCATTGACATGAACGACGAGAAAGTCCGCGGCTTCCGTGAAGCCCGCAAAAAGCAGGTGGTCGAAGAATTCATGAAGGAAACGCCGCAGAGATGTCTCCTCAGACTTGGGGAAGATGTCGGCATCGGATGCGACGGAGGCAACTGGAACTCCAGTTTGTGGATTTTCGGTCTGGAGTACGGTGGCACGCAGCAGGTTGACGACCAGGAAGGTGCGTTTGCTGATTTCACGTACTATGAGGGACAGGAATACGAGAGCGATTTTCTGACCAATGATGCGAAGCGCGCAAAATGGTTCGACAGCTATCCCTACAATCGTTATCTCCTGAGGTTCTGTCTCTCATTTTTCGGGCTTTGCTCAAAAGAAGAAGCAAACGATGAAATGTCCAGACTTGTGGACAAGGCTATCAAAGCCAGGATTTTTGCTCCGGACGGTCCATGCTTCAAGGGCAATATTTTCCCGCTCCAGAGGCCGAGGAACAATTTCTGGAAGAATCTGTCTGTTCGCTGGAAGGGCTTCAACTTCGGCGAGATCGAAAAAGTTCTGAGCTTCCCTGACGCCAGACCAGACCGCAATTTAGGCAACCAAAATGAATACCTGGCAGCCATGACCGAAGCTCGCCGACCAGGCTATGAAGCGAAGATCAGAGACAACCTGCAGCAAGGAATTCCGACGGTTATCGTGTGCTGGGGAGCGAATTCCAAAGGCTATTTTGCAAAGGCCTTTGGAGTAAGCGAGAGTGATTTCAAGGTCGTGGAGGCAGATGTTCCGGGGAAAAAACTTCCTGAAATCGCGCAGATCAATCTCATCAATCCGGATGCGCCGGAGAAGGGATACTCCTCATCCGCCTGGATTTATGTTATGCCGCATTTCCAGGGGCTGAGCTACATCGATGAATGTGCTTACGCTGAGGCGCTGCGTGAGGTTCTCAAGGACAAGGTTCCTCCGTTCTGGGCTCTGCCGACAACAGATGTACAGCAGGCACAGTAAGGCGAGAGTGGTTATTCCATTAGATTTCAAGACGCCGCTGCCGGGCATCGGGCAGCGGCGGCAGGCTGAAGACTGCGGGTCTGCAGTGGAAATGGCGGTTGAGCCTGATCGTCAGCCAGTAGCTGGGTTTTTTCACTGCTTCAGGGCCATCTGCCGATTACAGATGAGTCGACGCCGAATGTCCGTTTGTGATTGCAAAAATTCAGGACGGCTTTCCTGATCACCATTCGATTTCCTTCACCTTCAGCTGGATCCGTTCAAATGACTGATCGTCCTTCGGCATGGAGAGGAGAAACTCGCCAAAGGACATCTTCCCGGGCCTTCTCCCATCGCACGGTGCCGCAGCCTCCGGCCGGCTTGGCCCAGCCTGGCGGTCAGACGCCTGCTCCGTCGAAGCGCCCTTCGGCTGAGTGCATCCACTCAAATCCTGACGATCGGAAACGTGTCTGCTGCTCGACTGCTGATTCATTTTTCCTCCGCTCCAAAAACAAACGGCCGGTTCCACTCTAAACCATGGAACCGGCCGCTTTCATTCCTCGCGAGATGCCGGGGAAAGCCCGGACGATCTCACCTTGTTGCTGTCTTCTTAGAGAATGATGATCGAGGCGAGGAAGGTGGCAATGAGCGCGAAGACCATGACGGGTATCGTTCTTCGAACGAGTTCGAAGGGCGAAACCTCAGCAATGCCCGACACCGCCATGACGACGCCGGCGATCGGGGACATCGAACGCGCGATGCCGCTCGCGAGCTGAACGGGAACAGCCATCGTCACCGTGCTCCAGGCCACCGACTGCGCAGCCTGAGGCAGAAGCGGCGAGAAGGCAAAGAATGCCGCGTTGCCCGAACCCGTCACGAAGGCCGCAAGCGTCATGATGAGGAACATGGCAAGCAGCATCGTGACGCCGCCCGCGCCCTGCATCTGAGCGACGCTCTGGAGAATCGTGTCGATGCCGCCCGAGCGCTTCAAGCCTTCAGCAAAGACTTCCGCGCAGACGATGAGGAGAACGGTCGAGGAAAAGATCTTCCCCATGCCGTTGAACATCGCCTTCGTGCGGTCCGTGCATTCGCGGAGGTTTCTCACCGTCAGAAGGTCGACCACAAAGGCGACGAGCGCGCAGGAGAGAATGGCCGTCACGACTTCAAGACGAATGCCGGCATAGACGAGCTTCGAGAAGACGAAAAGAAGAACAACCGGAAGAATCGGGAGAATGGCATAGTAGATCGGAGCATCGGGCTGCGCGGCAGCGCCTTCCTTCTTGACTTCCGTGCGGAGCTTGAAGTCGTCCTGAGTCAGTCGACCGCTCGCGAGATCGCGCTTGTCGAAGAATTTCCCGAGCACCACGTGGCCGGCTGCGATCACCACAGCGGTCACAATGCCGACAGGGAGCTGATTCTCGATAAAGAACTCCATCACGTGCAGATTCGAAATTTCCGCGGCGAGGAGAGAGTTGCCTGAGGCGGGACCAAGGTCAAGGCAGCTCGCCGTGGCAACCACGGCAGCCGCCGAGAGGCGCGACACCCCCACCGCAACGAGCAGCGGATAGATCGTCACCATGAGGAGCATGCCGAGGCCGACGGCGGACGGGATGAAGACATTGAGGAGCTGTCCCACGAGATAGGCAAGGCCGAGAAGAAGGTACGGCGCATGAATGTAGGAAAGCGGTTTGATGCAGATGTTGACGAGCGCCTTCGTCGCGCCGATCTTGTCCATGTAGTACGCAAAGCCGCCCACGCAGATGATGTTCATGCCGATGCCGGCCGTGCGGCTCTGGAGCAGGTTTGTGAAGACCTGAACGATGTCGAATACCGCGCTGTGGGTCGCCTTTTTGCCGGTAATGAGGGGAGCCCCCGAAATGATCGAGACGCAGATCAGAAGAAGAAGGCCGACCATGAGCAGAGCCCATGGCGCGTAGTAGCGCTTGATGACGAGATACGCCGCTAATATGACGCTCGCGACAACAAGAAAGATGCCCAGCATGAGATGTTCCTTATGTTGAGAGATTCTGTTGGGTGAGTGTCTCAAAGGGTCTTTCAGACCGTTTGTGACAATACGTAAATATTACCTGCTCTCGGCCTGCAGGCGTAGCTTCGATGCCGGCAACTCCACCAAAAATCCGTATGCCTGCGTGATATTTACGTTCGAGTTTTTAATTAACAGTATTAGTACATAATCAAATTATCTGCCAGCTTTTTTTCTTTCTCAGGCGAGACGCCCGAGGCCAAGCAGCCCCCGCCGCGCAATATCTCTATTCAATGCGTCCGAGGTCCGAGGGCAGCCTCAGATCGCCGCGCGGCGACAATGCGACCGAACCGATCTTGGGTCCGTCGGGCATTGAGCTCCGCTTATATTGCTGCGCATAAAAGCGCCGGAAGAAGATCGCTGCGGTGCGGTCGATCTCTTCGGGCGAGGTGCCGCTGAAGGCGATTTTCGCAAGCGCAACGATCTTTTCCCTGGCAAAACCAGAACGCATCAGATGGAAGAGGAAGAAGTCGTGAAGCGCATAGGATCCGATCGTCGACTCGGTCGATTGAATGCGGCCTGATGCATCGGGAGGAAGCAGTTCAGGGCTGATTTCCGTCTCTGCAATCGTCTGAAGAATATCCCGGAGTTCCGGGCGCATATCGCCCTCCGTGACGACGAGGTGCTTCACGAGCGTCTTCGGAACGCCCGCGTTCACGGCATACATCGACATATGGTCGCCGTTGAAGGTCGCCCAGCCGAGGGCGAGCTCGCTCATGTCGGAGGTGCCCACCACAAGGCCCGATTCCGCATTGGCGACGTCCATCAGAATCTGCGTGCGCTCTCGCGCCTGCGCATTTTCAAAGACCACGTCGTACTGGTCTTCCGGGTGGCCGATATCGGCAAAATGCTGCCGGCAGGCCGGGCGAATGTCGATCGTCCGGCTGTCAATGCCGAGCGCTTCCATGAGGCGCCTTGCGCTTTCCTTCGTACCCTCGGAGGTGCCGAATCCGGGCATGGAGATGCCGAGGATGTCGGATCTCGGGCGGCCGAGCCGGTCAAAAGCCTCTGCAGCGACGAGGAGCGCGAGCGTGCTGTCGAGCCCCCCGGAAATACCGATCACGGCGCGGCGGATGCCGGTCTTTGCAAGCCTTTCAGCGAGACCGGCCGCCTGTAGCCCCAGAATTTCCCGGCAGCGTTCGTTGCGGCGCGCTTCGCCTTTGGGCACAAAGGGCATGGCATCCACCGCCGCGGGCCAGAGCGGCGCTTTGGCGGCAAAGGTGGGATCTGCCGCGACGCGGCGATAGCGCTGCGCATCCTTCGGGAGCCCCTCCTTCATCGTGCGAAAGCGCACGCGCTCGAGTTCAATCCGCTCGAGGTCGACCTCGGCCGAAACAATGCCGCTCGTCCAGATGGACTCGGCCGCAATGCGCCCGCCTGAAGCAATGAGCTTGTGGCCGCTGAAGACGAGGTCCGTCGTGGATTCGCCTTCGCCCGAAGACGCATAGACCATTGCGGCGATTTCCCGGGCGCTTGTCATTCGGACGAGATCGCGCCGGAAGCGCGCCTTCCCCGTGGTTTCGTTCGAAGCGGAAAGGTTCGCGATGACGTTTGCGCCTGCGGCCGCGTGCCGCGCGCTCGGCGGTACGCCCACCCAGAGGTCTTCGCAGATTTCGGCGGCCGCCCGGATGCCGCTTTCCGATTCAACGATGATGTCGGTGCCGAAGGGAATCCGCATGCCGGCGACTTCAGCCGAATCCGAGAGCGCATCGCCCGCAGGAGAGAACCATCGCGCCTCGTAAAACTCCTGATAATTGGGGAGAAAGCTCTTTGGGACCGCGGCGAGCGGGCGTCCGTTCTGAAGGAAGAGAGCGGCGTTGTAGAGTTGGCCCTCGGAAAGCAATGGAAGACCAAGAAGGACGATCATTTCGGGCGTTCTGCGGGAGGCTTCCAGTACCATCCCGAGCGCTTCATTCACTTTGCCGAGAAGCCCCGCGCGAAGGAAGAGGTCCCCGCAGGTGTAGCCCGTGAGCGCGAGTTCCGGAAGGACCAGAAGGTCCGTCTTCGCGCGGCCGGCATCCTCAAGAACCTTTTCGATTTCGCGGGCATTGGCGAGGGGTTCGCCCGGATGCGTTCTGAAGGAAGCCGCCCCGAGCCTCACGAAGCCGGTCGAATTGGAGCCGATGCGCATAATTCCCTTTCCTAAAGTCTCCGGGCGTCCGTTCCTCTCGAAAGCGCCGCCGCCTTGATGCCAATAATGGTTGCAATTTTAGACGGTGCGGGACTGCGGACTCCGCGCTTTTCTGAATACTCTCCCGGAGTGTTCCCCTATACACTTCCCCCTATTCTTATCCGGGGCCCGGAAGCCGGAGCTTTCCGGCAACGGCCTCACTCAAAATCAAGGGGAAAAGATACATGTGCACGAGTCTCATCGCCGGTGAAAAAGCCACTGCCGACGGTTCCTTCATCGTTGCCCGCAGCGCCGACAGCGCCGCCATCAAAGCGCAGCATTTCGTACACCACCCTGCCCGCCAGGGTCAGAAGGGCATTTACAGCACGAAGGCCCACGGCGGCGTGAACGACTTTACGTATCCGCTCCCTGAGAATTCGCTTGCCTTCACGACGATTCCCTTCTGGAAGACCCAGCTTCACGGCGCCGCGGGCTTCAACGAAGCCGGCCTCGGCCTCACGGGCACGGAATCGATCTTTGCGAGCGAAGCCGCCCTTGCGGTCGATCCCTACGTGAAGGAAACGGGCATTACCGAGGACGACATTGCCGACGTTCTCCTCTCGCGCTGCCGCACGGCCCGCGAAGGCGCCATGACGCTCGGCGCCATCATTGAGGAAAAGGGTGCCGGCGAAGGCTTCGGCGTCGCCTTTGTCGACCAGTCCGAAGTCTGGTACCTCGAAACGGGATCGGGCCACCAGTGGCTCGCTCAGAGAACCCCGGCAGACAAATATTTCGCGTCGGGCAATCAGGGGCGCTTCCAGGACTACGATCCCGAGTCAACCGACATGATGGCTTCGAAGAATCTCGTGGAGTTCGCCATCGAAAAGGGCCTCTACAACCCTGAAAAGGACGGCGCCTTCAATTTCTCGAAGGCCTATACGCGCGACGACGACCGCGACCGCATCTACAACGACCCGCGCGTCTGGGTGATGCAGAAGTACTTCAACCCCTCGCTCGTCCAGGATCCGGAAGCCGGCCGCACGTTCCCGGTCTACCTCGCCCCGGAAAAGAAGGTGACCGTTGAAGACGCCAAGGCCATGATGCGCGACCATTTTGAAGGCACCGACCACGACCCCTATTCCCAGGGGCTCCGCGGCGACGAACCCTGGCGCCCGATCAGCGTCTTCCGTACGTACGAAGCGCACGTGCTGCAGGTTCGCCCCTGGCTCCCGAAGGAATTGGGCGAAGTGATCTACGTCGCCATGGGCATGGCCGACCTCTCCGTCTTCCTCCCCTTCTATGCCGGTCTTTCGCGCTCGCCCGAATCTTGGACGAAGGGCTCCGACCAGGGCGAAGCGGATTCCGCCTACTGGAAGTTCCGCCGCGTGCAGACGCTTGCCATGACGGACTACCCGAAGCTCGCTCCGATCGTGAAGAAGACCTGGGCCGACTTTGAAGCCGATGCGAAGGTCCGTCAGGAGGCAATGGAAGCGAAGGTGCTCGAGCTCTTTGAAGTCGACCGCGCGAAGGCGCTCGCCGAGCTCGAAGCCTTCAACCTCGGCCTCATCGCCGAAGCCGAACGCACGGCTGAAAAGCTTCTCGAGAAGCTCTTCGTCATCCGCACCGTCGACATCGAAGCCGTTGTTCCGGCGAAGAACCGCAAGAACAAGGACTGATCGAGCGTTCCATTAGGGAGCCCGGACGCCTGGAGTCCGGCTCCCTAAAGGCATTTAGGGCGCCTTTTCCCATCAGCGGGATCAGGCGCCTTTTTCATTCCGCGCACTTTCAACCCGGCATCACTTCCGGGAGCACATGGTCGCCGTTGAAGTGCGGGATGAACTTCTCCTCGTTCGTCTTCCCGATCTGCATGAAGCCCTTCGTGATGCCGATCGCTTCGGCGTGACGGATGACCTTCTGGTACTCAAGGGTCGTGAGCGGCCGGTTGATTTCCGGATGCCGGCAGGCCTTGAAGATCGGCATGTACTGATTCATGACGGAAATGTAGATGTCGTCGCCGAAGCGCTCATGGAGCCACGAGAGGCATTTGCAGCTGTCGCGCCACTGCCAGGGAAGCACCAGATGCCGCACGATCATGCCGCGCTTCATGAGACCGTCCTCGCCGATGACGGCCGGCCCCGTCATGCTGAACATCGTTTCGATCGCTTTGGAAGCGTATTCGAAATAGTGCGGGACGCCCGAATACTTTTCTCCGAGTCGGCTGTCGAAATACTTGAGATCCGGAATGAAGATATCGATGAGGCCGTCGAGCATTCTTAACGACTCCTCGAGCTCATAGCCGTTTGAATTCCAGACGACGGGTAGCGCGAGGCCCCGTTTTTTTGCAGACTCGAGCGCCTCAACAATCTGCCGCGTGTAGTGACCCGGCGTCACGAGCTCGATGCAGGCTGCGCCTCTTTGAGCCTCCTCAAGGAAAATGTCCGAGAGCCGCTCCGTCGACACGCGGAGCCCCTTGCCGCCCGCACTGATTTCGTAGTTCTGACAGAAGCAGCAGCGCAGATTGCAGTGGGAGAAGAAGATCGTGCCCGCACCCGTTTTCCCGGAAATGCAGGGCTCCTCCCAGGCGTGAAGACTCACGAGGGCTATTTCAATATCGTCGCTCGCGCGGCAGATGCTGCGCTTCAGACCGGCTGCCGAGGAACGGTCGGCATTGCAGCGTCTTGGGCAGAGATTGCAGATCATGACGGTTGAGAAAATCGAGCTCCGGGAAGCTGAATTCCCGGCTCTCCTTCAAAAAACTGAAACCCCTGATGCCCGGGCATCGGGAGCAATCCCCGTCGTCTCAAAGGCATCCGGTCAGGAAGGAGAGGAGTTTACGCCGGCGGAAGGCGTTGATGCCGCGGCCTGACCTTTTGCTCTGCAATCGCTGCAGAGCCCCTGAATGACGGAACTCTGGAGATCGAGCTCCACGCCGTGGTCCTCGAGGAGATGCTCCGAAAGCGAGGCCGTCATGCGGTCGATTTCGGAACAATGAAGGTGAAAGAGCTTTCCGCAGCTGCGGCACTGAACGTGGTACTCCGCTGCGCCCGGATCATTGAGATACTCGTATTGAGCGGGCGTCCGCTTATCCAGAACGAAACGCCTCACAACGCCCTCCCGGGTCAGCGTTTCAAGCGTTCGATAGACCGTTGTGCGGCCGACAGCCGCGCCGTTCTGACGAATCGCCTCCACCACCTCTTCGGCGCCCATGTACCTGCCGGCATTCGCCTGCAGTGCAGCGAGGACTGCTGCGCGCTGACGCGTCGAATATCTAACGGGCATAGCCAAAATCTCCTGATGCCTGCTGTCTCCCTTCCTAAGCGTTAATGATACTCGGCCGGCCGCGCAGCTCCGTCACCGCAAAATCGGGATGAGGCGCTTCCAAAATGCTGTAAGCGCGAGCACCCCAACAGAAACCAGCGCCGTGAGTCCGCCCGGAGCCGCATCGACGACCGCAGAAAGCATGAGGCCCGCCGCCGCATCAAAAAGGCTGATTCCAATGGCGCTCCAGAAAGTCGCGCGAAAGCCGACCTTGAACTGGAGCGCCGTTGCCACCGGGATCGCAATCATCGAGGAGAGAACCAGCACGCCGGCGATGGGTATGGCGGCTGCAACGGCCGCGGCCGTGAGAAATGCAAATGCATACCGGTGAAAGACCACATGGATGCCGGCAACCCTCGCCGAATCCTCATCAAAGGAAATAGTGATGAGCTCGTTGATGGAGAGCGACAGATAAAGGAGCGCAAGCGCCGTAATGCTCCCGATCATGAGGATGTCGTCGTCGGTAACGGTGAGAACGCTCCCGAAAAGAAAGTTTTCCGCCCGCCCCTGAACGGCTCCCGAAGTGATGAGCGTCACGGCCGTGCCGACAGCGAGCGCAAGCACGACCGTGAGAATCAGGTCCGTGCGCTCGCGAAAGAGGCCTCTCATGGCTTCAATCAGCACGCCGCAGAGTGCGGTGAAGAGAAAGGCCCCGGCGAGCGGATTAGCGCCGAAAACGAGTGCGGTGGCGACGCCCGCGAGCGAGGAGTGGGCGAGCGTGTCGCCGATCATCGAGGTGCGCCTCAGAACAAAGAAAATCCCGATCACGGGACAGAGCACGGCCATTGCGAGAATGGCCGCAGCAGCGCGCTGCATGAATCCGAATTGAAAAAGTTCAAGCATGATCAGCCTTCATTGCGATCCGGTTCCAGTTCCTTCTTCTCTTCTTCCTGATAGGCAGCCGGCGAGCAGATGTGCGCGCGGCCGTCCTTCAAGTGAATGAGCTCCGTGCTTGAGGCGATGGCCTCAGCGAGGTTGTGCTCCACTGCGACGATCGTGATTCCCCTCTGCCGGTTGAGGACCTTGAGCAGCGCATAAAGCTCCCGCTGGCTCTTCAGATCCACGCCGGTCGAAGGCTCATCGAGAATGAGAAGGCGGTTCTCGCCCAGAAGCGCTCTGGCGAGGAGCACGCGCTGGCGCTCTCCTCCCGAAAGACTTGGGAAAAGTGATCGCTTCATGCCGGCCATGCCGACGGCGTCGAGCACATTCTCCACGGCCTCCTCCCGGCCGCTCCGGGGCATCCCCTTCGCGGATGCAAACGAGAAAAGGAGCTCCTCCACCGTGATGGGGAATCCGGCCATGGAAGTCGGATCCGTCTGCGGCACATAACCGATCGCCTTCGTCGACACCATGATTCCTCCGGAGGAGGGAGACAAAAATCCAAGGATGAGGCGCATGAGCGTGGTTTTCCCCGCGCCGTTCATGCCGATGATGGAGACGTAGCTTCCTTCCTCAATATCGAAGGAGAGGTCCTTGAGCAGGTAGGGGGCGCCCCCGGTGTACGAAAAGTAAAGATGCGAAATGGAAATCATCCCGGACATTTTCCCGACGCTTCCTTTGTCCGCTTGAAAACAACTCGATGGGAGGCGTAGTATACGCGTCGCCGATCAAATTGGGAATGGATTCCAATTTCATTTTAAGGAGATGCAAATGCAGAGGAGAAAAATCATCGGAATGGGCGCCGCCGGCGCGCTGTCATTCTTTGCCGCCCTGCCGGCACGTGCGGATTCAAAGGAACCGCTTGTGGTCGCGGCAAGCTTTGACGCCATGGCCGAACTCGTAAAGGCCATGGGCGGCAGTCTTGTCCGGGTGGAGACCCTCATTCCGCCCGGAGCAGAGCCTCATGACTTCACGCCGACCGTGAAAACCACTCAGCTCCTCAGAAAGGCAAGCGTCCTCGTGGTGAACGGCTTCGGAATGGAGCCCTGGGCGAAGAAAATCGCTGCTGCCGCTGAAAACCCGCGCCTGATGCTCGTCACAGCGTCAGAGGGCGCGGTCCCCGTCAAAAATGCCGACCCCGATGAAATCGCCGAACACGGCGCAGATGACCCGCACCTCTGGCTCTCTCTTTCGGGCGCAGAGATCGAGGCGAAGAACATTGCCGAAGCGCTTGCCAAAGCAGATCCGAAGAATGCCGAAGCGTATCGAATGCAATTCACGCTTTTCAAGGGAAAGCTTCACGTCCTCAGAACTCAGTATTCAGCACGCTTCAAGTCGGCAAAACGGCGCTTCTTCGTCACCGGTCATGCCGCTTTTGCTTATCTCTGCCGGGACTTCAATCTGGAGCAAAAGAGCGTCGAAGGCGTTTTCGCAGAGGGAGAACCCACGCCGAAGCGGCTCGCGCAGCTCGCGATCCAGTTGAAGAAAGCCGGCGTGCGCACGGTTTTCGCCGAGAAGCTCCTGAGCCCCGCTGTTTCGAAAACGCTCGCCGCAGAGGCAGGCGCCCGGGTGGAAACGATCTATACCATGGAGTCCGCCGAGGACGGAAAAAACTACCTCGACCGCATGAAGAGCAACCTTGAAAAAATCGAATCTGCGCTTAATGATTGAGTCGAAAGCTTTTTTAATGTATTACCCGGCTTTCTTTCCGCTAAGCAAAAAGTACTATTGACACTCGCCGTCAAAAGGTAGAGACTAACCCTAACTCGCCGGTTGCTTTAAGTGCGCCGGCACTGCTTGGTCAACTTTTTGGGAAGGAATCGTCATGATGGTCTCCACGCTCGCAATGATGTGCATCATGTGTCTCATGTGCACCCAGTGCATCCAGAGCCGTCGCGACGCCTGCCCGGTCTCCCTGCGCCTTCCCCTCAACATGAGGTCCTGAAGCTGCGCACCAGCGAGATCAGAAAGTTTTTTTAAGGCGTCCCCCAAAAAGGACGCCTTTTTTTATTCCTTCTCCTTCACCACCCGCAAACCTCTCAAGGCCGCTCAATGTTCTTCTTCACTTGTCTCCGTTCGACGATTTCGGCTTCATGTCGAATGTGCATGTCTCAAGCCTCAATGCCTGGAGCACCTGTCGCCGTCTCCCCTGCAGCCCGAGCACGCTGATGCGCAGCTGAGAAGAGCGGCGCCGCCCCTTTTGACGCATTGAGGCCGAAGCGAAGAACCCGATTCTTCCTGCGGCCTTTTTTGCGCCCTGAAAAAACGTCTGATTTTTGAAAAATTACCAAGGATATCAAATGAAATACGCAACACTAGCCGTTCATGGCGGTTTGAAGGATGAATCCCACCAGGCAGTCGCCTACCCCGTCTATCTCTCATCGACCTTCATTCAGCCCGACTCCGAACACTTTCAGGCCTACGGCTACTCGAGAAGCGCCAACCCGACCCGTGCTTCGGTAGAAAAGCTCGTCGCGGATCTCGAGGGCGCGAAGCACGCCTTTGCGACGAGTTCCGGAATGGCCGCCAATGCCCTCGTTTTCGAGCTTCTTGAGCAAGGCGACCGCGTTCTCATCTCGAGCGACGTCTATGGCGGCACATGGCTCTTCACGACGCAGCTCTTTGCAAAGCGCGGAATCGAGTTCGAGGTTGTCGACGACTTCAACACCTACGACTTCACCAAAGCCCCGGCCAATACGCGCCTTGCCTTCATTGAAAGCCCGACGAACCCGCTTCTCACCGTAACGGACATCCGCAGGGTTGCCGCCGCCGCAAAGGCCCGCGGCATTCTCACCGTCGTCGACAATACGTTCCTTACCTCCTACCTTCAGAAGCCGCTCGATCTCGGCGCCGACATCGTCGTCTACTCGGCCACCAAGTATTACGCCGGCCATTCGGACCTTCTCGCCGGCTTCGTGGTTCTCAACGACGACACGCTCTATGAGCGCTTAAGGATCTACAGCAAAGCGCTCGGCGGAATTCTCGACCCGCTCGACAGCTTCCTCGTTTCCCGCGGCATCCGCACGCTCCCGCTTCGCATGGATCAGCACAACCGCAATGCTGAGCGTGTAGCGGAATTCCTCTCGTCGCACCCGGGAGCTGAAAAAGTCTTCTATCCAGGGCTCCCGGATCATCCGGGCCACGCCATCCAGGCCAAGCAGGCGCGCGGCAGCGGCGGCGTTCTCTCCTTCCGCTTCAACGAAGCCGGCTACGACCTCAATCGGTTCGTGAAGGCCCTTCGCATCTTTGCCTTTGCGGTGAGCTTAGGGGGCGTCGAATCGCTGATCTGCCGCCCGGCCACGATGACGCACGAATCCTATGCGCCCCGAACTCCAGCAGAAGCTCGGCATCACCCGGAATCTCCTGCGGGTCGCCGTCGGCATTGAAGACCCCGAAGACCTCATCAAGGACCTTGAAAACGCCTTCGCCCAGGCGAAGCGCTGATTCGATTCCATCCGTTTTCCGGAAGCCCGGGCATTTCATTCCTTTCTATTGACGCTCCCGTCCGGGCTTCCGGCCCCATTTTTTCCATCAGGACATCCATCATGGCTATCTTTTCATCCCTTCGCCGCACGTTCCTTTCCGCTGCCGTCTTCACGGCCACCTTCGCCGCGCTGGGTCTCCCCCTCGCTCCGGCCCATGCCGCCGACGGGGATCTTCTCCAGAAAATCAAAGCCGCCGGAGAAATCCGGATCGGCACCGAAGGCACCTACCCGCCCTACACCTACCATGACGAAAAAGGAGCGCTCACGGGCTTTGATGTTGAAATTGCCGAAGCCATAGCGAGGAAGCTCGGCGTCAAACCGCGCTTCATCGAAACCGCCTGGGATTCGATGATTGCCGGGATCGACGCGAACCGCTTCGACATCATCGTGAACCAGGTCGCCGCCACACCAGAACGCAAGGAAAAATACGACTTTTCCGAACCCTACCTCTACGTGACGGGCGCCGTCATCGTGAAGAAGGGAAATCAGGAAATCCGCAGCCTCAGGGACCTCAGGGGAAAGCGCGCCGCGCAGACCGTCACCTCCGACTGGGCAGATCAGGCCCGCAAGGCGGGAGCTGAAATCGTGAGCGTTCAGGATTTTTCGCAGTCCGTCCAGCTCGTGGCCTCGGGACGCGCCGATGCAACGATCAATTCGGAAGTGTCGACGCTCGACTTCCTGAGCCAGAAGCCTGATGCGCCGATCGAGATCGTCGAGCGCACGCGTTCAGGAAACGGCATCGCAATTCCCTTCCGCAAAGGCAATCCCGAATTCAAGGCCGCCATCGACAAGGCGCTCGAGGAGCTCAGGGCCGACGGCACGCTCTCGAAGATCTCTCTCAAATACCTCCGCACCGACGTGACGAAGGATTAAGTCACCCTTCCCTCTGCGATGCAAAGCCGCCCTGCCGGGAGGAGTCAATCCTCCCGGCAGCCTCTACATCTTTCCCTGAAGATCCGACTCCATCCGGCAAAGATGCCGGGAAATCCGCCATGAACGACCGCATCATCGGAATCCTTGAGGATTCATTCACGCAGCTCATCATTCCGGGCATCACAGCGACCATTCCGCTCACGCTCATCTCCTTTGCCTTCGGTCTCGCCATTGCGCTTCTGCTCGCAATCGTGCGGACGAAGGATGTGCCCGTGCTCTCGACCTTCGCGCGCCTCTATGTCTGGATCTTCCGGGGAACGCCGCTCCTCGTGCAGCTTTTCGTCATTTTTTACGGGCTCCCGAGCATCGGCATCACGCTCGAAGCCTTTCCGTCGGCAATCATCGCCTTTTCGCTCAACGTGGGCGCCTACGCTTCGGAAGCAATTCGCGGCGCCATCGCGGCAGTCCCAAAAGGACAGTTTGACGCCGGCGCCTCCATGGGCATGAATTACCTTCAGATCATGCGGTTCATCATCCTCCCGCAGGCGATCCGGATCGCCTATCCGCCGCTTTTCAACGAATTCATCTCGCTCGTGAAGAGCACGTCTCTTGCTTCATCCATCACGGTGATCGAAATGTTCATGAGCGCGCAGCGGATCGCCGCGCGCACCTATGAGCCCTTCTGGCTCTATCTGGAAGCGGCGGCGATCTACCTTCTCTTTTCAACGGTGCTGACGCGACTTCAGGCGATCGGCGAAAAGCGGCTCAATCGATACAGGCACTGAGAAAGTCATCCTTCCTGTCTGAACGGTGACTATGCGCATGGACCTGGTGCAAGTCAGGAGTTTTCATGAGCGTTTGCCCAAGATCCTCCTTAAAGCCCATCAACTTGATGCGTCTTTAAAGTTCTGAAGAGGCCGCATCCTTAGCCAGCCACTATAGATTGTGATAAGCACAACACTAAACCACATTTTCAGAACGACATGCCACACTTCTCCTAAGATGGTCTAAACAATTTTTCAAAGGACTGCACGTGACGCAATTTATCTTGTCGGCGCTGTCGAATGACGTTTCCTATCTGAAGGGAGTCATCACCGACAACATCGCGCCCAAAGACTCCATCGAGCTCGCCAGCAACGTCTGGCTTGTCGCCTTTGAAGGGACCGCGCAAAAACTGGCTGAACAGCTCGGTCTTGAGGATGGTGCGCATGGAAACTACATCATCGCCTCCATGAACGGCGTAAATGGTTTCGTTCCCCAACCCGTCATTCAGTGGATCGATGAGCATGACAGAAATAAATAAGACCATAGATGCTTCATCCATAAATCGAGAGCTTGGGGAAACATCAACCCGTATGGATGATCATCAGCGCAGGCTTGGAGATCTTGAAAGCGAAATGAAGGTCACAAGACAACGCTTGGAAAATATTGTTACCCGATTGGGGAGCCTCGAGAAAAATTCAGAAGCGATCTAAAAATCACTGGATGACCTCGTTGCACAAAGCCACCATCTGTCTGGGTTCATCGGCGGATTTAAAACGGCCTCCAACCTTTACTACATTATCGGGGCGATTCTTTTTACTGCCGTGGGTTTTGTCTTGAAGACTTTCCTCAAATAGAGAAGACATCAGCCGACGCCCAAAACTTCCCCCGGTCTCAGCCGATCCGATTTCTCACCCAGAAAGAGAAACGCACTGCCGCTGCAAGGATGGGAATCGAGTTCTCTTAGCCGGGGAAGGCCGCGCTCTATTCCTGCGGAGAGATTTTTGTTGACGCACCCTCAATTGCTTGACAATTATTTGATTTTTCAAAATAATATTTGACAAACGGATATGTTCCCGTTGCGACTACCCTCGTCCCTGTGATGGAGGGCATTCGAAGTGGCGGGAATCAGACCAGTTTCGCCGTGGCTAGGTGAAGGCGATTCCTCCGTTTCCCGAAGCCGGCGATCATCCAACGATCGCCGGCTTCTTTTGCGATTGCCTCAGCGTGCGGCAATTACGAATGACGAAGCCGCCTTCAGACGCATGATGAACAGCTTCTCCGCGATCCCATTCGATTCAGTGAAGGCATCCTCAAAGGCATGCCTCAAGCCGCAGTCATCTCATTATTTGACAAATAGATGATTTTTCAGGAATAATATTTTCCAAACGGATATGTTCCCGTTGCGGCTGCCGTCGGCTTCGGCTTGACGGCCTGTCAAAGTGGCGAAAACAGACCAGGCTCATCGAGGTCAGCTGAAGGTGAGTCCTCCGTTGATCAAGCGAAAGCCGGCTGTCACTCAGTGATTGCCGGCTTTTTTCGTATGGCTGACAATGCAGTTTCCGAACGCCATTTCCTTCAATCGCTCCCGGAATAAAAAAAGCCCCTTCTGCAAACGTAGAAAGGGCTATTTTGAGCGCATCGCTTATGGCGCTACTTATGGCGGTTTTTAAAATCGCCTCGATTTCCTACTGCCGCAAAGGGGTTTGGCGGAAGGAGTGGGATTCGAACCCACGGAAGTTATTAGCTTCGCCGGTTTTCAAGACCGGTGCATTCAACCACTCTGCCATCCTTCCGGGATGCATAGGAGCAAGAAGTTTTCGGATTTTATATGAGAGACGTTCTGCCCGCAAGGAGGAAGCTCGATCGAGCACGTTGATGGGCCTTCAGGAACCGCAACTGCTGCGCCTGACGAAGCTCTGCCCGACAGTTTGCTTTGAGAGCCGTCTCCAGACGCGAGCATCAGCAGCCGCCGAAAGCAAAACAGGAGCTCGGAAAGCCCCTGTTTCTGCACTCAACGGATGAATGCCTCAGGCGTTAAGCCTTTGCAGCCTTCCCGAGCTTCTGCGAGGAGCCTTCGTCGCGAAGCTCGAGCGCATCCTCAATATCCTTGGGGTCTGCAGCCGTCTGCGGTTCAGCCACGACGTCGAAGAACCCGTAGCCGCGCATGCGCTCGGCTCGGCGCTCAAGGAGATCGTCAATCGGAAGCTTCATGAGCGCGCGAAGTTCATCGATGAGCGCCTGCTTCAGATTCATGGCCATCAGCTTGGGATCACGGTGCGCACCGCCCAGGGGCTCAGAGATGACGCGATCGACAAGGCCGAGCTTCGAGAGCCTGTCGGCCGTGAGCGCAAGCGCTTCCGCAGCGCGCGGAGCCTGCCCCGCGTCCTTCCAGAGAATGGAGGCGCAGCCTTCGGGAGAAATCACCGAATAGGTCGAATACTGAAGCATCATCACGATGTCGGCCACGGCAATCGCGAGCGCGCCGCCCGATCCGCCTTCACCGATCACGCAGGTGATGACGGGAACCCGAAGCCCCGCCATTTCAAAGAGATTGCGGCCGATGGCCTCGGACTGACCGCGCTCCTCGGCATCGATGCCGGGATACGCACCCGGCGTATCGACAAAGGTGACGACCGGAAGATCAAACTTCTCGGCAAGCTCCATGAGCCTCAAGGCCTTTCGGTACCCCTCGGGCTTTGCCATGCCGAAATTGCGCTGCGTGCGTTCCTTAAGCGTTCTCCCCTTCTGGTGACCGATCACGACGACATTCATGTCGGCAAGACGCGCGAGACCGCCCACGATGGCCTGATCGTCTGCAAACGCGCGGTCGCCGTGGAGTTCATGGAAATCCGTGAAGATTTCATCGATGTAGTCAAGCGTATAGGGGCGCGCCGGGTGGCGTGCGACGAGCGAGCACTGCCAGGGCGTGAGGGACGCGTAGATCTTCTTGACGAGCTCATTTTCCTTCGCTTCAAGGGAAGCAATTTCGCTCTCAACCGATACGCCGCTCTTCGACTCCGTTTCCGTGAGCTCGCGCAGTTCATCAATCTTCTTCTCGAGCACCTCAATGTCGTGCTCGAATTCAAGGAATACTTTCTTGGCCATCTTTTCCGTGCTCAGCTGCTCCATTGAGCGCTGTTGATGTTGGGTCGGTCGCTCTGCGGCTTTTTCCTGCAAAGGGGAAGCGCCGCAGAGGATTGAAGTGATTCGATTTCAGAGCGCGATCAGATCCTGCGCCACGTTGTGCCGCCGGGACCGTCCTGAAGCTCCACGCCTTCGGCGAGAAGGCCCTTTCTGATCTCGTCGGCGCGCGCGAAGTTCTTTGCCTTCTTCGCGGCGGCGCGCTCGGCAATCAAGGCCTCAATCCGGGCTTCTTCGCCCGCATCCTGGATCCCGCCCTGGAGGAACTTCTCCGGATCGTTCGTGAGGATGTTGAGAATATGGCCGAGACCGAGGAGCTGGCGAACGAGTTCTTCGGAACCCGTACGGTTGATTTCCGTCGCGAGTTCAAAGAGCACGGCAACCGCCTGCGCCGTGTTGAAGTCGTCGTCCATCGCCTCGCGGAAGCGCGCCGCATAGGGCTCTTCCCAGTCAAGAGGCTGCCCGTCGCCCTTCCGGCCCTTGAGGGCCGTATAAAGGCGAACCAGTCCCTTATGGGCTTCCTCGATGAGGCCCGAGGAGAAGGTGATGGGGCTTCTGTACTGGCTTCTCAGGAGGAAGAAGCGGAGCACCTCGGCGCCGAAGCCGTCGCCGTAGGCTTCGTTCGTTTCCTTGAGCGCATCGCGGATGGTCCAGAAGTTGCCGAGCGACTTGCTCATCTTCTCTTCCGTGCCGTCGGCCGACCGAACGCGCAGCGGCCCCGAATGCATCCAGTAGTTGGCGAATGTTTTGCCGGTTGCCGCCTCGCTCTGCGCTATTTCATTTTCATGGTGCGGGAAGATGAGGTCCGGGCCGCCGCCATGAATGTCAATCGTTTCGCCGAGAAGGTTCATCGCCATCGCCGAGCACTCGATGTGCCAGCCCGGACGGCCGCAGCCCCACTTCGAGGTCCACTGCGGCTCGCCCGGCTTCGCGCTCTTCCAGAGAACGAAGTCGAGGGGATCGCGCTTGCCTTCAGCAACCTGCACGCGGGCGCCCGACTGAAGATCGTCGATCGACTTGCCCGAGAGGCGGCCGTAATTCTTGAAGCCCCTCACGGAATAGTCGACGTCGCCGTCGGCCGCGTGATAGGCGTAGCCCTTTTCCTCGAGCTTTTCGATGAGGCCGAGCATCTGCGGAATGTATTCGGTTGCGCGGGGCTCAAATGTCGGAGCAAGGCACCCGAGCGCAATCATGTCTTCCTGCATGGCCTTTGCGAATTCGGCCGTGAGGGCGTCGGTCGTGATGCCGCGTTCCGCCGCGCGGCGGATGATTTTGTCGTCCACATCGGTGATGTTGCGCACGAAGGTCACTTCGTACCCCGAGGCCTCAAGCCAGCGGCGCACCACATCGAAGGCGACGAACGTGCGTCCGTGGCCGATATGGCAGTAGTCGTAGACGGTGACGCCGCAGACGTACATGCGCACGCGGCCGGGTTCAATCGATTTGAAGGGGCGCTGTTCGCGCGAATAGGTCGAATAAATCGAAAGCATGGAATTCCTGAGAAATCTGTCCCTCTGAAGCGCTTCCGCATAGCCCTTGTAGCATCGCATGCGCAGGTAGCAGCACGAGCCGTTCTCGCTGATCCAGCGCAGGTGCCGCAGGGACGGGAGAAAAGATTCCCGATACAAAGTTCTGATCTTCTGAATCATGTGCGGCGGCTACAATTACGAGCTGAAGCGCCCGGGGCCAATGGCCTCGCGGGCTTTGCTCAATTTTCTGATTCGCTCGCCCCTTGGGCGAACGGACGAAAGATCATGAGAGTATAGCCGCCCGGCCGGCCCGAACAGCCTTCTGAAGCGTCTTCTCCCATGCCGGAAGCATGCATCAGCCGTTAGCCTGATGACTCAGGCTCTCCCCAAATATGCGTCGCCGGCTTTCCTCGACCGACACTTGACCCGATGAGTAGTTTCATGCGCGCCAAACCAATTCTCCTTTCCACCTGCGCCGCCCTTGCGCTCGGACTTTCCTTCCTGAGCGCGCCCGCTCTGGCCGCTTCGGAAATGGAGGAGCTTGCGGCAACCCTTCACCCGGGCGATTTTTCGCCCAGGGTCGAACAGCTGCTTACGAACGGGCATCCCGCGCAGGCGCTCGAGCTCGCCGACATCGGCATCAAGCGCAATCCCCGGAATGCCCAGCTTCAGTTCCTGCGCACCGTGAGCCTTGAGTCGCTCGGGCGCACCGAAGACGCCGCGAAGGGCCTCAAATCCCTCATCGCGGCCTACCCGGAAATCCCCGAACCCTACAACAACCTCGCCGTCATCGAGGCCGGCTTCGGGAACCTCGAGGAAGCGCAGGGACTGCTCAAGAAGGCGCTCGTCATCAATCCGAAGTTTTCGCTCGCCCAGAAGAATCTCGGCGACGTCTACCTTGCGCTCGCGCTCGAATGCTATGAGGCGGCAGCGCCCGCACTCGAATCGAACACTGAACTTCAGTCGAGACTGAGAACATTGAAGCGCATCAGCGGCCGCTGATGCCGCCGCCGGTTCCCGTCCCGACATTCTTTTTTCTTTCAATAGGCCAATCGGACAACCATGCAGTACCGCACCCGTCTTCTTCTTCCGCTTCTTCCTGCCGCCGCCTTCCTCGCCGCGCCCCTCGCGCGCGCTGCAGCGCAGGAACCGCGCGTTGAAATCGAAACCACTCTCGGCAAGATTGTCGTGCGCCTCGCGCCCGACCGCGCCCCGCAGACGGTGAAGAACTTCCTTCGCTACGTCAATGAAGGCTTCTATAACGGCACGATCTTCCACCGCGTGATCCCGGGCTTTATGGTCCAGGGCGGGGGCTTTGACGAAACGCTTCGCGAAAAGCCCACGCACGAACCCATTCCCCTCGAAGCGCGCGGCGGCCTCAGAAACGACCGCTACACGATCGCCATGGCGCGCACGAGCTACCCGCACTCGGCGACGTCGCAGTTCTACATCAATGTTGCCGACAACGACTTCCTCAATGCCGATCAGGCTCAGGACGGCAACGGCTACTGCGTCTTCGGCACGGTTGTCTCGGGCACCGAAGTGGTCGACAAGATTGCTGCGGTCCCGACGGGAAGCCGCCGCGGAATGGGAGATGTTCCGGTCACGACCGTGAAGATTCTCTCGGCCAAGGTTCTTCCCTGATCCGGAGTCTGCATTGTTGAGTTCCCGGGGTTGAGCGCGCCGAAGCGCGTCTCCCCCTTATGCGACAATAACGATTCCCCTTCCGGAAGATCCCTGACGGAGCTTCTGAAAGGTTTTCACGCTGCTGAAAGACTTGGAAGCCTCGCTTTTTCACAAAAGACGGCTTCCTGCGGCGCGCATTTACTTTTGAACCCAGTTTTTATTCTCAAATGATTCGCTTCACTACCAATCTCGGCGTCATCGACATTGAACTTGATCCCGAACACGCTCCGATCACCTGCGAAAACTTCGAAAACTATGTGAAGTCGGGCTTCTACAACGGCACGATCTTCCACCGCGTGATCAAGGGCTTCATGATCCAGGGCGGCGGCTTTGAGCCGGGCATGCAGCAGAAGCCCACCAACGATCCGATCAAGAACGAAGCCGACAACGGCCTGAAGAACGACAAGTACACGATCGCGATGGCCCGCACGAACGATCCGCACTCGGCCACCGCGCAGTTCTTCATCAACGTTGCCGACAACGACTTCCTCAACCACACCGCCCCCACGGGCAACGGCTGGGGCTATGCCGTCTTCGGCAAGGTCGTGGCCGGCCAGGACGTGGTCGACCAGATCGCGCGCGTCCGCACGGGCACCCGCGGCTGGTTCGGCGACGTGCCCGTTGAGGACGTCGTCATCGAAAAGGCTGAGGAGATCTGAGTCTGATGACCGAGAGCCGCCCGGAACCGAGCGACGGCATGGTGGGGAGGAAAGCGCCTGCGAAGGGGAAAATCCCCTTCGGCATGCGGCTCTTTCTCCTCATCAATTCCACCCTGCGTTTTTTCAGCAGAAGCAAAATGGACCTTTCACAGTTTCCGCCTCCTGCGCTCGCCGGGCGAACCGAGGTTGAGCCGCTTACCAATCCGGTAATTATTTCGGATCTTCACCTCTCACCCACGAAGCCCAAAACCATCATGGCGTTCGTGCGCTTCATGAAGTCCGTGGCGCCGCGCTATCCGGAACTCGTGATTCTCGGCGACCTTTTCGACTTCTGGCTCGGCGACGACGCGCACCCGGAAGCGAAGCCCGTGATGGCGCTCCTCAAGCTCCATGCGGCAACCGGCCGGCGCGTCCTCGTCATGCCCGGAAACCGCGACTTCGTGCTCGGAGAGGGCTTTGCGCAGGCGATCGGCGCAGAACTCCTTCGCGATCCGATCGTGGTTGAAATCAAGGGCCGCAAGGTGCTTCTCGCGCACGGAGACGAATGGTGCCTGAGAGATACGGGATACCAGAAATTCCGCAAAATCACGCACGATCCGGTGTGGCAGGCGATGATGCTCAAGAAATCCGTTGCCGAACGCATTGAGGTCGCCAAGCAGGCGCGCTCGCAGTCCGAAACCGACAAGGCGCAGAAATCCATGGACGTGATGGACGTGGTCGAAGGCGCCGTGGCCGAAGCCGCAAAGTCTGCGGGCGTGGATCTCGTCATTCACGGACATACGCACCGTCCGGCCGCCCACGTTTTCGACAATTACGAACGCTGGGTGATTCCCGACTGGAAGCTCGACGGCGTCGAGGGCGCGGGAAAGAGCGGCTGCATTACGTTCCTCGACAACGGCAGGCCCCAGATCCAGATGTTCTGAGCGTTCTGACGATTCGCTTCGCTAAAATCAAAAATGCCCGGGAAATCCAAGCCTTCCCAGGCATTTTTGTTTACGGACAAGGCTTCCCGCGCGAGAAGCCATCGCCCCGACAGAATCGTCAGATCAGGACTTCAAAGCACTCAAGCTCCGGACGATCGACGTACATTTCGCGATTCTTCGGTCCCGTGGAATGGGACTTTCTGAAATGTTCCGACTTCGTCCAGTTGAGGAAGTCTTCCTTCGACTGCCAGCGCGCAAAGGAGGAAAAGAGAACGTAGCCGTCCTTCTTCGCATCGAGCTTGAAGAAGCGGAATTCCAGCAGCCCTGGCATGGATTTCGCACTGACATCCGCCTCCTGCCAGACCTTGAGGTACGCGTCGGCGAATTCCGGCTTGATCTTGAAGCGGTTCATCGTGATGTATTCGGATGCCATGAAAGCACTCCTAAAAAAGTTTCGGTGCCGCAAAGACTAAGGGAAAACGCGCACCAAAATCCGCGATCGTTACATCCATATACGCGCCAATGAATTTGTAAACAATCCTCTGCAAAAACTTCCTCATCCAAACATCAGGCCTTTCACCTGCCGAATAATCAGTTTCCCCCGATAGACCTCATCCATGCAGCAGCCTGTCTCTGAAGAGCTCCTCCGCCTCCTTTCGGTTCTCTACCGCACGCAGTCGCTTTCCCTGGCCGCATCCCGGCTTGACATCAGCATTTCCACCGCGAGCCGAATGCTCCAGGGCGCGCGGGAGCTCTTTGACGACAAGCTCTTTACTCGCTCGAGCCAGCTGATGCACCCGACGCCGCGGATGGTAAAGCTCATGCCGCAGATCGACCGCATGCTCGAAGACATGGCGACACTCGTCGGCAAGGACTCTCTTGATCCGATGAAGGCTGAGCGCACGATCCGCATTGCGGCGCTTGACTGCGCGTATACGATGTTCGTCGCTTCGGCCATTCATGAAGCGCGAAGGAAATCTCCGGGCCTCCATTTCTCAACGACGCCCATCAGCATCGATACGTTCGCCGAACTAAGCGCAGGACTCGTCGACCTCATCATTTTCGGCACCGACTGCGAACCCGTGCAGGGAAACATCCATGTTCAGCGCCTGTTTTCCGCACCCTATTGCCTCGTCGTCCGCGAAAGCCATCCGCTCGTCTCGATCTTTAAGCAGAAAGGCCGGCTCGATCGGGAAGACATCGAGCCCTGGCAGGTGATCTCCATCGCCACGCCTTTCTCCCGCCTCGTCCCTCGTTCGGTCCTTCCCTGGTTCGACGACGCCGATCAGCCGCACGGCATCACCATTCCCTACCATGCCGCCGCCATATTCGAGCTCCTTGAAACGGATTTGATCGGCGAATTCGCCGAGCCCTACGCCCGGAAAATTCTCTCGCTCGTCCCCGGACTCGCATTGCTTCCGTTCGCAGGATTCACCACCTATCAATGGGCGCCCACGCTCTTCTGGCACCCGAGAACGCAGCAGGACCCTGTCATGGTATGGCTGCGCGGGCTCATCGGCCTTGAGGCGCGCCGCATCCGCGACCAATTTCATCTGGCACCCTGAAAGCCCGCTCTTTTTTCAGATCCTGCAAGGATGACCCGTCAAATTTGACGACGCCATCGCCGTAGATGCCAATTTCGCGAAAGAAGACCGATTTCTAAACTTTTTCCCGACCTGGGAGATGTCCGCACGCATCTCTTCAAACAAAAGAAAAAGGAAGAAATCCTTCATGTCGATCTCTGGACCACCCACGTTTGTCAAGCTCCAAGTACGGTAACGCGCGAGCTCAGGAGCGAAGCTGCGGGCAGTGAGTTAGTCGAGCGCCTTATAGCGGCAGCTGGCGGCATTGCTGGCCTGGTGCCTTCAGGCACTGAGCCTATTCCTGTCAAGCGGTCGTGGAATAGCGAGCACGGCCTTCAGGCCGAGCGGAGCATATGCCGCGTAAGCCGCTTTACAGGACCTCCGCCGATACAATGTCGCTATGTGCGAATGCGACAAGCGAAGCGCAGCCCGCATTCGGACTTAGCGACCCTACATCGGCTAATCCGTGTTATGTCATTTTGGTTGTTGCCGGCAGTATTCCAGTCCCAGTAATCACGCATCAACGAGAGAGGCCGCTTCCGTTAATCTCTCAGGCCTGTCGGCATGCTTGCATGCCATGGCCAAAATGAACTCATCAGAAGTCTTGTCCTTGCCAATAAAAAGCCACATGCATCAAGTGCAATTCGACATGAATAGCTGTCGGACAAGCCTTACAGAAAAGGGTTTCTCATTTCACGCGATTAGTTATGGAATTGCCGATGCCTCATGCTGCAGCGGCAGCCTCATTGCTGGGTTGAACGGCCATCGCCGCCAGCACCGAGCGGGGGACGCCCGCTCTGTGGATGTCGAACTTTTTGCCGTAGGTGAGCACCGCCCATGCGATCCGGATGAGTTTCGCCGCCAGCGACACCATGATCTTGCCGTAGGGCTTCCTCACCGCCAGCTGCTTGTCAATCCACTTTGTGAGCTGGCAGTCGGGCAGCTGCCTCTTGCAGTACTGCATGTAGATGCAGGCCGCACCCTGCATCAGCAGGGATCTCAGCAATTTGTCGCCGCGGCGGCTGATTCGCCCCTGGCCCTTGCTGCTCAGGTCGGGAGCAGAGCTCTTCTTTTGTCTGGGCTTATTCACATGCCCCGTAATGTAATTTTTCGGCACGCATCCGATGTAGGCAACAAGCGAGCGTGACGTTTCAAACCGTTTTACATCGCCGACAACCGTAATGAAGCGGGCGGCGATCTGAGTGCCGACGCCCATGACGCTCTTCAGCAGCCTGCCGTTGGCATTGGCGCTGACCAGTGCTTCAAGGTCCTTGTCGAGCTGATGAATTTGATCATCGAGCGTCTTCACGCGGTCAAGCATCGTCGTCAGAGCAGAGACAGCTGCGTCGCCCATCATGTCTGCCTTAGCTTCCACGGCTTCACGCATCTTTTTGAGATTGCGCCTGCCGGCAGGCATGTGGATTCCCCAGGTCTGGGCAAAGCCCTTGAAGCTGACGAGCGTCTTCGTACGTTGTCCGATCAGCTGCTGACGCACGCCCTGCACCGTCATAATGCGGCATTCTTCGAGAGATTTCGCGCGAATAGGCCGAAGATCCGGATCGGCCGTCAGCCGGGCAAGCGCGAGCGCATCGTTGATGTCGGTTTTCTGGCCCGACATATGCGTGTCGATCCACATCTTGACGACTTTGCCGTTGATAACGCGCATCTCATGGCCGCGAGCCTCGAGCTCAAGGGCAAGCTGCGAGTAGCCGCAGCACGGTTCAACTGCAAACAGCGTCGGGGAGAGCTTGTCGGCAAGCTCATAGAGCTCAGCATAAGTCACGCGGTCGATACAAATAATTTCTCCCTCGTTGAGCGTCACCGCTGCCAAGGAAACGTCGTATTTGGCAAGGTCCAGCCCGATCGCGGAATATTCGATGGAAACATCAAGCGTCGTTTGCGTATGCTTCTTTGTCATGGCATGGCCTCCTGCGGTATTAGAGGTAGATACACCTATTGTCGCGCCCATTCGCTCGAACGGGTTCGATGCAGTGGGTGGTCCATGTCATTAACCCAACCACTTCCCCCGCTCTCTCCGGAAAGCGGGGACCATTCTTTCCGCAATCCTTCTCGGCGCGAGCCTCATCCCTTCTGCCTCCGCAGAGGACGGCGTAGCCGTCACGGGCCTCGTTGACCTCGGCCTCATGGTGCAGCACGCCAACGGCCGCACCAATACGACGATGGAGTCGGGAAACAACAAAACCTCGACCATCGACATCCGGGCGACGGAAACCATCAGCGACGACCTCTGGGTGCGCGCGGCATCCTACGTCTCCTTCATGCCCGATACCGGCACGCTTTATGAGGACGGCGTCCTCTTTGACGGCGCAGCGCTCACGCTCGGAAGCAAAACCTTCGGCGAAGTCGCTCTCGGCCGCATGGGGGCATTGAAGAGCACCGACGGCGACATGAGCCAGTTTGCGCTTGCCGAAGGCTACTCCCCGATGGGTGCGAACCTCCCTCACGCAGGTCTTGCATACATCTTTACCTGCGACGGGATCCTCAACAATACTGTCGGCTACGCGTCTCCATCCTTCTCCGGATACCGCTTCTTTGCGCAGTATTCGAACGGCGTCACAACCGAAACCGGCGTCGGCGCGGACGACGACAGGCTCCTCACGGTTTCCGTGCTCTACAACAACCATGAGAAGCTGCGCTTCGGCGGGATTGCCACCTACCACACCCACGGCACGCTTGCCGAGGACCACAACGCCACCAAGGACATCATGGTCTCGATGAACTACGACTTTGATGCCTTCCGACTCTACCTTACCTATCAGCATGTGTTCGACGGGCTCGGCCCCAACACGATGCTCCGCGCCGGCGCTTTCGGCTTCGGCGCATCCGAAAAAGGATTCGATACCGACGCCTTCATGGCGGGCTTCATGAAGGACATCGCCGGAGGGACGCTCTCCGCCGTCTTCCAGGCGAGCCGCTCGGAATACAAGGGCGACGCAAACGACGGGAATCTCTCGACCTCCGGCTGGCGCATCAATCCTGCCGCCATCTACCGCTATCCCGTGAGCCGCCGCACCACGCTCTGGACGGCGCTCTCCTGGACCCACGGCTACGGCATGTACCGGCGCGTGAAGGATCACCCGGTCGACAACCCCAACACGACGTCCTGGGGTGCCGGCGTCACGCACTTCTTCTGACGCATCTGCTTTCCAACCGTTTTTTTTTTCATCCATCTTTCCCAAAAGATCATAGGACTACTCTCATGAAGCACTCTCTCCTCATGCTCGCGCTCGGCGCAGCCGTCTTCTCCTCTGCAACGCTGCCTGCCCACGCGATGGGCGCCGTCGGCGGCCCGGTCGTTCGCTACGCCTCCATTCAGGGGCAGCTCGGCGAAGTCATCGTGAATCCCTACAAGGTGGCGCCGCTCACGGCCGTCATTAAGAACGGCGGATACGATCTTGAGTCCGCCACCGTCACGATCGTCCCGAAGGAAAACGGCCAGACGATCACTTACAACGTTCCGAAGAAGCAGCTCCTCACGCACGGCGGCATTCCCGTCTTCGGCCTCTATGCGGATTACAGGAACGAAGTGAAGGTGTCCTACGTCCGCGACTTCAACGGCAAAAAGGAAACCATCAACGAGTCCTACTTCATCTACTGCTCGCCCGTTTCCTGGATCAATCAGGGTACGAACTATGAGTCGCCCGAAGACTTCACGGCCATTGTGAAGAAGGTCGACCCGGCGTTCTCGGACCGCCTCTATCTCATCAGCAATATTGGCGACGAAACCGGCCTCAACAACCGCGCCGTGTGGAACAACCCGATGGGCGGCGCCCTCACATGGAATTTCGTGCCGCAGATCGCCGTCTTCGACACCAAGGGCGAAATCCGCTGGTACCTCGACCCGCGCACGATCTGGGATCCGGAATCCATTTATTCCGCGGGCGTCATGATGGGCTTCCGCCAGAACGATGACGGCGCGCTCACCTGGGGCTTCGGTCAGAAGTACGTGAAGTACGACATCATCGGCCGCGAAATCTGGAATCGCCGCCTTCCCGCTTCCTACAACGACTACTCGCACTCGATGGATCCGGCCCAGAACGGCCACTATTTCCTGAGAGTGGCTTCGGCCGACCACCGGCGTCCGGACAACAAGCGCATCCGCACGGTTCGCGACGTGATTGCCGAGGTGGATGAGGACGGCGTCGTCGTGGACGAATTCAAGCTCTGGGACATCCTCGACCCGTACCGTTCCGACGTCATCCGCGCACTTGACCAGGGCGCCGTCTGCCTCAACATCGACGCTTCTAAGGCGGGACACACGCTTTCGGCCGAGGAACTCGCCCAACAGGACAAGACGGACAACTTCGGCGACATCGCAGGCACCGGCGCCGGCCGCAACTGGGCGCATGTGAATTCGGTCGACTACGATCCGAGCGACGATTCGATCATCATTTCCTCGCGTCATCAGTCGGCCATCATCAAGATCGGCCGCGACAAGAAGGTGAAGTGGATTCTCTCGGCGCCGAAGGGGTGGCGCGCTCCGTGGAAGGATGCGCTTTTGACGCCGGTCGACAAGAATGGAAAGCCCATCAAGTGCACCGACGTTTCCTGCGAAGGCGGATTCGACTGGACGTGGACGCAGCACACGGCCTTCCGCATCGACTCGAAGTCCGACAAGGACGTGATCTACGTGTCCGCCTTCGATAACGGCGACGCCCGCGGCATGGAGCAGCCGGCACTCCCCTCAATGAAGTATTCCCGCGCTGTGGTCTACAAGATTGACCAGAAGAAGATGACGGTCGAACAGGTTTGGGAGTACGGCAAGGAACGCGGCCACGAATGGTTCAGCCCCGTCACGTCGCTTACCGAATACAACCCGGACAAGAACTCGATCCTTGCTTATTCGGCCACTGCCGGCGCGTCTTTCGACCTCCAGTCGGGCGCCTTCACGAGCAGCCCGAATCCGTGGCTCGAGGAATTCAAGTGGGGAGAGACGGAGCCTGCGGTTGAAATCCAGTTCAAGAACACCTCGGGCTACCAGGCGATGGTGCTCGACGTGAACAAGGCTTTCGGGAATCCCCAATAACTGAAGGCGTCAGAAAAAGAAGCTTCGGACTGCAGAAGTCAATCACTGCTCCCGGGGCTTCCAGCTCATTGCTTTGAAATTGAGCCTCATGGCGAAAGATGTCCATGAGGCTCTTTTTTTGCCTGCGCAGGCTGCTGCTTAAACCTCGTCGGCCTTCTTTCTCGCCTCAAGGCGCAGCCGCCGCTGCATCAGCACGGTTTCCCCGAGGAAGAGCGCCACGGCCGACCAGATGAAGAGGAACCCGATCAGCATCTCGAGCGTAAAGGGCTCGTTGAAGGCGAAGACGCCGATCAGAAAGACCATCGAGGGACTCACGTACTGAATGATGGCGGACGTCGAATACGGAATGCTTCGAACGCCCGAAGCAAAGAGCAGAAGCGGAATCGCCGTAATGGGACCGGCCGCAATGAGAAGGAGCTGCGTCGTGCCGGAAGCGTCTGCGAAAGCGAGCTCCCCGGTGCTTCCGAGGTAGCCGAGCCAGAGAAGCGCAATTGGCGTGAGGATGAGGCTCTCAAGCGTCAGCCCCTCAATGCTTCCGAGAGGCGCAATCTTGCGGATCAGCCCATAGACCCCGAACGTGAAGGCAAGCGCAAGCCCGAGGAAGGGCGGCACGCCCTTTACCCACGAGATCCAGAGAACGCCCGCGGCGGCGAGGCCCACGGCGATCTTCTGCGCAGCACGCAGCTTTTCTCTCAAAAATACGGCTGAAAGCAGAATGGAAACGAGCGGATTAATGAAGTACCCGAGCGAAGCCTCGATCGTGCGGTCCGTCACGATGGCGTAGACGTAAGTGCCCCAGTTCGCGCCCACGAGGAGCGCCGAAGCCGTGAAGATGAGGAGGATCCTCGGACTCGTAAGCGCGTCCTTAAGCCACGCGGTCCTGCGCATGACGAGAATCACGAGGGCGATGAAGAGGAGCGACCAGACGACGCGGTGCGCGAGGATCTCCATGGCGCCGATATTCGCGAGAGCATGGAAGTAGAAGGGAAAAAGCCCCCAGAGAATATAGGCGGCAAAGGTGCAGAAGATCCCGTAGAACATGGTGCGGGAGCGCGGGGAAAGCGCGCTTGAAGGTTGAGGATCGGGGAAAAAAAGGAAGCCTCCGGAGCGCCGGCAAAGAGAGACTTCGGGCATCTCCGGAGATCTGTACTTACGACTTCAGGGCTTTCAAGCCGCGAGCGCCTTCAGGCGTTCAAGCGCAATGCCCGCGAGGTAGGTCGAAGCGAGCGGAATCACCTCGTCGTTGAAGTCGAAGGTCGGATGGTGAAGCGATGCTTCGTGCGCGTCGTCGCGGATCCCCACGCGGATCATGGCGCCCGGGCGCTTGAAGAGGAATTCCGCAAAGTCCTCGCCCCCCATGGTCATGTCCATGGGCTCCGCCGCGTCGGCGCCGAAATGACGGACGATGAAGTCGCGCACATGGGCCATGGTCTCAGGCGGATTGATGAGGGCCGGAACCAGACGGTCGTAGCGCAGTTCGCCCGTGCAGCTCTCCGACGCGGCAATCGTCTCGACCATCACCTTCATCTCGTGCTCGATCTGGTTGCGCACGTCTTCGCTGAAGGTGCGGACCGTCCCCGAAAGCGTCACTTCCGTCGGAATGACGTTGGGCGCGTTAAAGCGCCCGCCGTTCACGGACGAAATCGAGAGGACCGCAGGCTGAATGGGCATCACCTTGCGCGAAACGATCGTCTGAAGACCGGAAATGAGGAGCCCCACCGCAGGAATCGGGTCGATGCCGAGATGCGGGCGCGCCGCATGAACGCCCCGGCCCTTCACGGAAATGTAGAAGAAGTCGGTCGAAGCCTGAGCTGGACCCGCGCAAAGGCCGAAGGCGCCCTTCCGGATCGTGGGTTCATCGTGGCAGCCGTAGATTTCGCGCACGCCGAGCTTGTCGAGAATCCCGGATTCTTCCACCGCACGCGCACCCTTGCCGATTTCCTCTGCCGGCTGGAAAACGCCCACCACGCGGCCGGCGAATTCGTTCTTCTTTTCCTGAAGATAGCGCAACGCCCCGAGGAGCCACGTCGCATGGCCGTCATGCCCGCAGGCGTGGCAGCGAAGTTCCGTCTGACTCTTCCAGGCATTTTCCGAATTGTCGGGCATCGGGAGCGCGTCGATGTCGCCGCGAAGCGCCACGGCCGGACCCGGACGGGCGCCGTCCACCACGGCGATCAAGGCACCGGGAACCGTCGTGTCGTCAAGCTCCGTCACGCCCCAGGCGCGGAGCTTTTCCTTCAGAAGCGCCACCGTGCGCTTCGTTTCAAACCCGAGCTCCGGATGCGCATGAATGTCGCGGCGAATCTCCGCGAGCTCATCGGCCCAGGCGCCGATCTCCGGAAAAACCTTGTCCTTGAGAACGTACTGCATCGTCAAACCTTTCCTTTGTGTTTTTTCATACCCTTCGGGGAAAATCTTCGCGCCCTTGAGCGGCTCGAAACGGGCATCCGTTCATTCTAGGGAGAAGACGCGCCATCCTGCCTCAGGTGCATTGCGCATCCTTTATGCCTCAAGTCGGAGCACGGCCGCAGGTCTTCGCGCACCAGAATGCGGCGCAAAAGCCTGTTGCCGGCAAACTTCGTGCACAACTTTGATGGGTGGCGCACGAAGATACGGCATCTGAGCTTAGTACTTTTGTTTTCAATCAAATTCGAAGGCGATTTGCAAGACAGGCAGGCGCTTCACCTGAGGCCTGAACTTCTCTCTCGGGTTAGGCTTGAGAATCGCGCCCGGAAGACGGCTCTGAAGAACGCATGCCTCAAGCTGGCATGGTTCTTGCTCATTCCGATCGCAGACGGGCTGACGTGCCGGCGTTTTTTTCCCAATCCGCCGTCGCCCACCGAATATTTGTAGAAGAAAACTTATTTTGAAGATGGAAAGAGCAGACACCAAGCCCGATTCCCTGCAGGACAACCTGCCGGTGCTAGAAGTGAAGAACCTCAGAGTTCAGTTTTCTTCCGACAGCGGCACGACGACTGCCGTAGTGGATGAATCCTTCGTCATTCACAAGGGCGAAACGCTCGCGCTCGTCGGCGAATCGGGTTCAGGCAAATCCGTGACCTCGCTCTCCGTCATGCGCCTCGTTGAGCACGGCGGCGGCAAGATCGTCAACGGCTCCATTCATCTGCGCTGCCGCGACGGGCGCTTGGTGGACCTCATGAAGGCCTCGCGTTCGGAACTCCAGGCGCTGAGAGGCTCCGAAGTCGCGATGATCTTCCAGGAACCGATGACGTCCCTCAACCCGGTCTTCACCGTGGGCGCTCAGATTGCGGAAAGCCTGACGCTCCACCGCGGGATGAGCGAAGCCGAGGCTTTGAAGGAAGCCGTGCGTCTTCTCGAGCTCGTTCGCATTCCGGACGCCGAACGCGTTGCCATGCGCTTTCCCCATCAGCTCTCGGGCGGCATGCGTCAGCGCGTGATGATTGCCATTGCGCTTGCCTGCAAGCCCCAGCTCCTCATTGCCGACGAACCGACCACGGCGCTCGACGTCACGGTTCAGGCCCAGATTCTTGCGCTCATTGCCGAGCTCCAGAAGGAAATCGGCATGGCGGTCCTCTTCATTACGCACGACATGGGCGTGGTCGCCCAGATTGCCGACCGCGTGGCCGTCATGCGCTACGGCGAAATTGTCGAGGAAGGCAAAGCCGTCGACATCTTCGACGCGCCGAAGCACCCCTATACGCAGGCGCTTCTTTCCGCCGTCCCGCGCCTCGGGAGCCTGAAGGACATCCCGCACCCGTGCTTCTTCCGCCTCATTGATCCGGACAACGGCCGCGTGATCGAACCGCCCTCTGACAAGCTGCCGCCCCCGGGCGACACCATTCTTGAAGTCAACGACATCGTGAAGACCTTCCCGGTGCGCACGGACTTCTGGGGCAAGCCCACCTATGTGGTGCGCGCCTGCGACCACGTGAGCTTCAAGCTCCGTCAGGGCGAAACCCTCTCGATCGTGGGCGAATCGGGCTGCGGCAAGTCGACGACGGGCCGCGCGCTCCTGAGGCTTCTTGACATCGACTCGGGCGACATCATCTACCGCGACCGCTCGCTCGTTCATATGACGCGCCGGGATCTGCAGCATGCCCGCCGCGATTTGCAGATGATCTTCCAGGATCCGTATGCGTCTCTCGACCCGCGCCAGACCGTGGGCTACTCGATTGCGGAACCCCTCATGATCCACAACGTCTGCTCGAAGTCGGAGATGTGGGACCGCGTGGCGATGCTCCTGAAGAGAGTCGGCCTCTCGCCCGACATGGCGAACCGCTATCCGCACGAATTCTCGGGCGGCCAGCGCCAGCGCATCTGCATTGCGCGCGCCCTTGCGCTTCAGCCGAAGGTGATCGTCGCCGACGAGTGCGTCGCCGCGCTCGACGTTTCGATCCGCGCTCAGGTCGTGAACCTCATGATGGAGCTCCAGGAAGAAATGGGGCTCTCCTACATCTTCATTTCGCACGACATGGGCGTCGTCGAGCGCATCAGCCACCGCGTCGCCGTCATGTACCTGGGGCAGATCGTCGAAATGGGCCCGCGCCAGTCGGTGCTTGGCCATCCCTATCACCCCTATACCCAGAAGCTTCTTTCGGCCGTGCCGATTGCAGACCCGAAGGAGCGCAATCTTCTCAAGCTCATCAACCTTTCGGACCTTCCGAGCCCGGTGCGCCGCGTGGGCGACGAACCGGTGGTGGATCCCCTGGTTGAGGTTGAACCCGGGCACTTTGTCGCCCGCCATCAGATCGGGCAGATGTCGGGGGCCTGATCTGAGTTCTGAACCCTAGTTCTTCGGCAAACCTCTTCCTTTTTTCACTCCTCCAGAAAGGCAATCAGATGAAATTCGTCAAGGCTGCTCTGCCCCTTATATTTTCCGGCGCACTCCTTGCCGCAGGCGCCGCTCAGGCCGCCCAGAAGGACGTGACCGTTGCGGTCGCCTCCACCTTCACGACGCTCGACCCCTACAACGCGAGCGACACGCTCTCGCAGGCGGTCGTGAAGTCCTTCTACGAAGGGCTCTTCTCGTTCGACAAGGACATGAAGCTCGTCAACGTCCTCGCTGAAGGCTATGAAGCGAGTCCCGACGGCCTCGTCTATACGGTGAAGCTGCGCCAGGGCGTGAAGTTCCAGAATGGCGAAGACTTCAATGCCGAAGCCGTCAAGATCAACTACGAACGCGTGATGGATAAGAAGAATAGCCTCAAGCGCTATGTCCTCTTCTCCAACATCGACCGCATCGACGTGGTCGACGCCCATACGGTGAAGTTCACGCTGAAGAAGCCCTTCTCGGCCTTCATCAATCAGCTCGCGCACCCGAGCGGCGGCATGATCTGCCCGAAGGCGCTTGAAAAGTGGGGCGCTCAGATTGCGTTCCACCCCTGCGGCACCGGTCCCTTCATCATGAAGGACTACAACCCGGCCGAAGTTCTGAAGGTTGAGAAGAACCCGAACTACTGGCGCGCCGGCTACCCGAAGGTGGATTCGATCACCTTCAAGCCCGTCGTTGAAAATTCGACCCGCGTCGCGATGCTTCTCACCGGCGAAGCGCAGTATGCGTTCCCGCTTCCTGCCGAGCAGGTGAAGCAAATAGAGAAGCGCGATGCCGTCCGCGTCGACGTGACGCCCTCGATCATCACGCGCTACGTCGAAATGAACATGACGAAGAAGGTCTTCCAGGACGTTCGCGTCCGTCAGGCCCTCAACTACGCGATCAACAAGGAAGCGCTCGTCAAGGTTGCCTTCAACGGCTATGCGGATCCCGCCACGGGCGTGGCTCCGATGAACGTCGACTATGCCGTGAAGCTCGGTCCCTGGCCTTATGATCCCAAGAAGGCGCGCGAGCTCCTGAAGGAAGCGGGCTATCCGAACGGCTTCAGGGTAACGCTCTGGTCGGGCTACAACCACTCGACCGCGATGAAGATCATCCAGTTCCTGCAGCAGCAGCTCGCGCAGGTGGGCGTTAAGGCCGACATCCGCGCGCTTGAAGCGGGCCAGCGCACCGCGCTCGTTGAATCTGTCACGCCTGAGAAGTCCGAACACCAGCTCTACTACATCGGCTGGTCGAGCTCCACGGGCGAAATGGACTACGCGATCCGTCCGCTTCTCGCGACCTCGAGCTTCACGCCGAACGATTCGAACGATTCCTATTATTCGAACAAGATGGTCGACGAGAAGCTCATGGAAGCGCTCGCCACCACCGACCGCGCGAAGAAGGCTGAGCTCTACAGCGACATCCAGAAGCAGATCTGGAACGATGCGCCGTGGATCTTCCTCGTGACCGAGCAGAACATTGCCGGTGCGGCGAAGAACCTCACGGGCTTCTACATCCAGCCCGATGCGAGCTTCAACTTCACGGAGCTTGAGCTCAAGTAAGGCTTTAAGCGAAACCTACCCGCCCGAAGCGGCCCCGGCTTCTCTCAGAACACTCTTCGAGAGAGGCTTCGCCGCTCCGGGGCTTTTCACACCAACTTCAATTCTCAGGCGAATGCGCCGGCGACTCCATGCTGCGATATTTCATTAAAAGACTCCTGGGCATGATCCCAACGCTCATCATCGTCGCGATCTGCGTCTTCTTCTTCATCCACCTGCTGCCGGGCGACCCGGCCCGACTTGCAGCCGGCCCGGAAGCCGACGAAGCGACGGTGGAGATGATCCGCCACAGCCTTGGCCTCGACAGGTCGCTCCCTGAGCAGTTCATCCATTTCGTCGCCGGCGTCCTCCAGGGCGACTTCGGCACCTCGATCCGCTCCCAGCGCCCGGTGATTCAGGAAATTGCCGAACGCTTCGGGCCGACCCTCTACCTCACGCTCGCGTCGATGTTCTGGTCGGTGGTCTTCGGCCTCGTGATCGGCGTCATTTCCGCCGTCTTCCGCAACAAGTGGCCGGATCGCCTCGGCATGACGCTTGCCGTTTCGGGCATTTCGTTCCCCGCCTTCGCGCTCGGCATCCTGCTGATGGAGATCTTCTCCGTCGAGCTCGGCTGGCTCCCCACCGTGGGTGCGGCTTCCTGGAAGCACTACATTCTCCCCTCGATTACGCTGGGCGCTGCGGTCGCCGCCGTCATGGCCCGATTCACGCGCGCGTCCTTCGTCGAGGTTCTCCATGACGACTACATCCGCACGGCCCGCGCGAAGGGCGTGACGGAAACCAACATCGTCGTCAAGCACGCGCTGAGGAACGCCCTCATTCCGGTGGTCACCATGATGGGTCTTCAGTTCGGCTTCCTCTTGGGCGGCTCGATCGTCGTTGAGAAGGTATTCAACTGGCCCGGCATGGGTCGCCTCCTCGTCGACGCCGTCGACATGCGCGACTATCCGGTGATCCAGGCGAGCGTTCTGCTCTTCTCGCTTGAATTCATCGTGATCAACCTCGTGGTCGACGTGCTCTACGGATGGATCAATCCGTCGATTCGCTACAAGTAATTGATCCACTACTGAAGAGAAAAAACATTTCCGGAGAATCAGAAAAAATGAGTACCTCTACTGCAGTGGATCCCCGCATCGCGAAGTCGAATGACGCGCTGCGCACGCCCATGGGCGAATTCTGGAGAAAGTTCAAGAAGCAGCCCGTCGCCATGGCGGCCGGCATCTTCGTCCTCTTTCTCATCGTCGTTGCAATTCTCGGGCCGGTGATCACGCCCTTCGACCCTGAGAACTACTTCGACTACGACATGCTGAACGAAGGCCCCTCGGCCGCGCATTGGTTCGGCGTTGACGCGCTCGGGCGCGACATCTTCAGCCGCATCGTTGCCGGCACGCGCATCTCGCTTGTCTGCGGCTTCACGTCCGTCTTCGCGGGCGCCGTGATCGGCACGATTCTCGGCCTCATCGCGGGCTTCTATGAAGGCTGGGCCGACCGCGTCATCATGCGCATCGCCGACGTGCTCTTCGCCTTCCCGGGCATCCTTCTCGCGATCGGCATCGTGGCGATTCTCGGCGGCGGCATGCTCAACGTCGTCGCCGCCGTCGCGATCTTCTCGATTCCGGCCTTCGCCCGACTCGTTCGCGCGAACGTCCTTTCGCTTAAGACCCAGACCTATGTGGAAGCGGCGAAATCTCTCGGCATCAGCGACTCGATGCTTCTCATCCGCCACATTCTCCCGGGCACGATCTCGGTGATTCTCGTCTACCTCTCGATGCGAATCGGCACCTCGATCATCACGGCGGCGTCGCTCTCCTTCCTCGGCCTCGGCGCTCAGCCCCCGATGCCTGAATGGGGCGCCATGCTGAACGAAGCCCGCGCGGACCTCCTTACCGCTCCGCATGCGGCGATCTTCCCCGTGATCGCGATCTTCCTCACCGTGCTCGCCTTCAACCTTCTCGGCGACGGTCTGCGCGACGCGCTTGACCCGAAGGTGGATACGAACCGCTGACCATTTTTCCGGAGCCTCTGCTCCGTGAAAGACTTAATGACGGCCGGGTTCTCAAGGGAATCCGGCCGTTTTTTTCCACGAAAGATAGGAAGCCCTCGGCGCGCGACCTTCCCTGCGGGCGTTCTCACAAGAACGTCCAGCATGGTATCTGCTGCTTCTCAGGCTGCTGAAGCTACGCTAACTGCTGACGACTGCGCCTAGGATCGCACCCGTTTTCGTCTCCACAACCAGGCCGTCAGCGATCACGTATTTCGTTCCTTTGAGTTTCAGCAACTGCTTTACGCCGTTCTTTGCTCGTTCCATCAAGGTGTCCCGAAACGCCGTTGACTGGTAAGGCTCAAAGCCTTTCTGATGAGTGAGAACGGAATAAATGATGCGTGCGAGCAGGTGTGCGAAGGCGACCATGGCACGCCTGTAGCCGCGCCGCATCTTGAGCACCTGGAATTTTTCCTTCAGCGCAGCGGTACCGCCGACCACAAGTCCTCTGGCGGCTTCAATCAGCGTGCGCCTCAGGTGTTTGTTCCCTTTCGGGCATTTTCCACTTTTCTGTTTGCCGGCAGATGTGTTGTCCCCCGGGCAAATGCCGAGCCAGGAAGTAAACTGCTCTGACGTGGGGAAGTGGTCCTTCAAATCCGCACAGAGTTCGGCGTAAATCATGCGGGCCGAGCGTTCCTGAATCCCCGTTATGGTAATGAGCAGCTGGATGTCCTTCTCGTAGGGAGCCTGCAGCTGGCGGAGCCTTTCGAAAGTGCTTCGGTCGTACTCCTCGAGCTGATCGATCTTTTTCCGGAGCGCCAGAATCTGCTCCTTCATCATCGGCTCGATTTCGAAGTTGAGCGCCTGCATGATCTGCTCAGGGCTTGCCCGCAGCCGGCGGCTGTTTTGCTTGATGACATCAAACAAGTGCGGATCATCTCTGAGCTTGGCCATCAGGATGAGGCTGGCAGCTTTGCCTCCGCGGATGTCGCTGAATACCGTTGTAGGCCGGCATCCGGTGAGATTCAGAGACTTGCCGAAACGATTGGAAGTTCGGGAAATGTCATTCCTGTTCTTCTGCAGATCACGTGAAATGACGCGCTGCAGACGAAAGGCCTTCTCCGGCACGAAGGATTTTTTGAAGTTTCCCGTTCGGGCAAGAGACGCCAGACGTGATGCGTCCTTGCGGTCTGTTTTGCGGCCGGCTGCCGCTTTGGCGTCGCGGGCATTGATCAGAGCCAGCTGCTCAGAAGTGAAGCCGGCTCTCTCGAGGGCTTCGTACGGGCTCTGCCACAATGACCCGGTTGATTCCATAAGGATGATGTCGGGATTGCATTCACGGCACCAGGCGGCGAAAGCATCGATGCTTGCGCGGTCGGTATTGAAATCCCGGCTCTCAGATTGTTCACGATGACCTGCAACCTGCTTCTGATGGCAGCAGACGAGTAGGTTGAGATGAACGTCAATGCCTATTGCCGAGCGGTACATCGCGTGAACAGTAATTTCGGGATTACTGATCTGCGCACGGGCAGCTCGCAATGGCGTATCGGTACGGTTAGACTTACTCATAGCCCCTCCATTAAGAAATGATTGGGGTTCGAGGAAGCCCTGGCAACCACGAAGATGTTGGAGAAACAGGTAGACGCAGCAACCACCCGGAAGCTACGCTCATTTTTCCACACGCCTAGTCACCAGCGTTCAAGCCAGCGAACAGAGCAATATAGGGTGCGAAAGTTCCGCTGCAATTTTTTGACGGCAAGCGTCAGAAACGTTACCAAAAAAACGTACGCAGACAGGTCGCGCGCCGAGGGCTTCCTCATCTTTCATGATAGAGGGTGAGGAAGCCCTTTACTCATCACGATTTTGGCGCGGCCTCCTCGTCTCCCGAAGCGCCCTGGGAGTAAAGTCTTTCCAACAGCCACTCATGAAGGAACTGCCGAAATGCCCGAAAAGATTCTCTGCAAACTCCCCGATCCCCAGCCGATGCCGATGACCGTGACCGACGCCCTCAGGAAGCGCCGCACCCTCCGCTCGATTTCGGGCCGGCCGCTGACAGAAGCCGAACTCTCGAACCTCCTCTGGGCCGCCGCCGGCGTTACGTCTAAGGACGGAAAGAGAACCGCGCCCACCTGCCTCAACCTCCGGAGCGTCTCGGTGTTCCTTCTCGCGAAGGACGGCGTCTGGCGCTACGACGGCGAAAAGCACGCGCTCGAACTTGTCGTTCGTGAGGATCTCCGTGCCGCCTCGACCCTCGGGCAGCACGCGTTCGTGGACAACGCTCCCGCGACCCTCGTCTTCGTTGCCGAAAACACGCCCCGCACCCAGATGGCGCTGCCCTATTTCGTCTACCTCGACGCGGGCGCCATGATGGAAAATGCGGCCATCGCCGCTGCCGCCCAGGGACTTGCCGGAGTGCCGAGAGGCTCCGTCAACGGCCCTGAACTTGGGAAAAGCATGAGGCTCCCGGCAACCTTCACTCCGATCTTCTGCTACACGGTCGGGCACCCGCAGTAACCCATATCGTCTGGCGCAGAAAACCATCCTATTGGCGCCTCAGGCTATCGGAACTCCCGCGTTTTGCGCTGAAAATAATCTTCAGAGTCCATTCGAACGCGGGAGTTTTCATGTCTGAAGCCGCCACCCCTGATGCCATTCTTGCCCTCATCATGGAGGCAAAGTCCGACGCCGAGCCGTCAGACCCGGCGCTTCAGGTTTTTGCAGAACTCACCGGGAATGATCCCGTTAGCGTTCTCGAATCCCTCGCTTGCGATCAGGCGTCCGCAGCGCTTCCCGGCATCCGCCGCACGGAACCCTCGCCCGACATGGTGCGGCTCACGGGCACCATGAAAGCGGCCGAAAAGAGCAGCGGCAATGCGCTCATCATTCTTGACCTGCCGAAAGCCCGGAGCCATGCTTCGCCCGGTTCTGAAAACGCCCGGGCCGTGAGGCTCCTGCCGCAGTTCGTGCTTGCGTTTGAGGAAGCGCCTGAAGCTTCCGACGCCATGGTCCTTCGCGTTCTCGCGCATGAAAAGTGGGATTCCCCCATGTGCGCGCTCTCGCTCGAGGATGCCGTGCTTCTCGAAGGCCTTTCAGCTCAATCGTGCACGGACCTTCCGGAACGAAACGGAATTTTTCCTGAAGTAAAGGGGCTCTATCCGATGCCTCCGGGAACCGGAGCCGTCCTTCAGGTCCGAGTGGCTCCCGGCGCCGCGGATCCCGCCCGCATTGCGAAGATTTTGAAGCGCAGCGCCGCCATTCTTCTTCGGCGTCTCGACATTGCCCGCGCCCGCGCGCATGAGGGCCCGGCGCTCGAAAGGGCGCTCCTTGACGGCGCATGAAGGCATCTCGCCCTCCGGTTCGGAGGGGAGGCCCTCTCCACTTTTGTTTCTGAATCCAACTTCCATTCACTGATCGAATCCATCAAGAGGAGATAAACCATGAAAACCATCCAGCTTCCCGCCCCGAAGACGCTCGGCACGCTCACCCTCGAAGCGGCGCTCAAGGCCCGCCGCACCAACCGCGAATGCACGAATGCGGCATTGGACGACGCCGAACTCGCCGCGCTCCTCTGGGCCTGCGCCGGCCTCACGACGGAAGACGGCCGCCGTACGACGCCTTCGACCCTTGACCTCCGTGCGGTTTCGCCCTACGTTCTGCGCGCCGACGGCGCCTGGCGCTGGAATGCCGCTGCCAACACGCTCGAGCAAACTGCTGAGGAAGATGTCCGCAAGGTTTCGACCGCCTATCAGTTTGAATACGTCGAAAAGGCGCCCGTGACGATCGTCTTCGTTGCCGACCAGGAACGCGCGAAGAATGCCCGTCCGACCGGCGTCTACGTCGACGCGGGCACGATGGGGCAGTCCTGCTACCTCGCCGCCGCTGCGCTCGGTCTTGCCGGCTGCGTCCGCGCCTCCTTCGACCATGAGGAACTCAGGAAAGCCATGAAGCTCGGCGAAAAGCTCGAACCCATCGTGCTCTTCACCTGCGGCCGCCCCGCCTGATCTACGGCGGCGGCACCCTGCGGGCCGATCCTGAGCCTCGATGCCCGATAATGAAGACTTAACGAATTCTTCATTTCTTTTCGGGATCGAACCCGTGCGCCGCCTTGCCGACATACTGCTTCTATTTCTTGAAGCCCGAAAAGGACGACCAGCGCTTATTGCGCTCCTCGTCCTTTTTCTCTTTTCGCTCTACTCGGTTTCGACCCACATCACGTCGCACCCCTTTGAAGCCGACGTGGCGTCGCTCCTTCCCGAATCCCTCGCGCCCGAACTCTCTCCTCAGATTGAATCGAAGCTGAGGGAGCAGCTCTCGCGAACGGAAACGGAACGCATCGCAGCCGTTTTAACGCTCACCTTCCCGAGCGATGCCGCCGCCCGCAAAAAGGAAGGCGAAAAAGCGCTTTTCGACGCTGCGCGCGGCTGGGAAGCGCTCGTTCTCAGGAACCCGGCGCTGCAGCGCGCGGATCCCGCCGGGACCGGCGCAGTCCCGAATATCCCTCAGGCCGCCGGTAATCTCCTCACGCAAAAAGACAAGGCGGAACTTGAAAGACTCGTGAAGCTCCCGCCTGAAAGCGCTTCTCAGGCGCTTGCGGCCAAAGCCGTCCGCACGATGTCGGGCTTCAGCACGGGCGCCGCGAGCTTCTCGGCCGACCCGTTCGGGACCCTTGACCACTGGATTCTCGAGCGTCTCTCGGCGACCCCCTGGCAGAGAACGGAAGCGGAGGGGCGCACCTGGCTCCTGGTCAAAAGCGCTGATCCCCGGGAGCGCTCTCTTCTTCTCGTTTTCTCGGTCGATCCCGAGCGCGTGAGTTCCGGCGAAGCGGGGCTCGCCAGAACTTTCGCTCAAGCCGATGAGGCGCTGAGAGAGAAGTTTTCTTCTGACGGGAATGTCCGCTTTTCATCAGCCCGCGCGGGCGTGCCGCTCTTCACGGACGCCATCGCCTCGCGCGCAAAGGATGAGGTGGCCCTGATCGGTTCCGTCTCCACCATCGGCGTCGTCGTTTTTGCCTGGCTTCTTTTCGGGCGCATTTCAACGCTCCTTCTGATGGCGGCGACCGTCGGGGCCGGGTTTCTCATTGCGATGGGCCTCAGTTTCGCGATCTTCGGAGAGCTCTCTCTCATCACCTTCGTCTTCGGCGCCACGCTGATCGGCGTCTCGATCGACTATTCCTCGCACTGGATGACGATGAAGGAGAAGGGAGAATCGGCTCCTGACCGGCGCCGGCGCCTCATCGTACCGCTTCTTTCGGCCGCGCTTTCGTCCGCCGCCGCCTACCTTGTTCTCGCCTTCACGCCGCTCCCCGGCCTCACGCAGATGGCCGTGCTTGCGGCCGCGGGGCTTTTGGGCGCGCTTCTTGTCGTTCTGATCCTGCTTCCATCTGCCGAACGCTTTGCTCCCGCGAAGGACACCCGTCTCATGACGCTGCTCGTGAAGACGCTTCCGAAGATTCCGAGGCTCTCAAAGGAAAATATCCGGCGGCCGGGCGTTCTTGCCGCACTCGTTCTCCTTGCCGGACTCCTCCTTTTCGGGTTCGCAAAAGTTCAACTTGCATCGGGCATCCGGGATCTTCAGGGCGCTCCGCCCTCCCTCATTGCGAGCCAGCTCGAAGCGCAGAAGCGCCTTCGGCTCCCTTCGCCCGCCCAGGCCTTTGTGATTGAAGGCGATACGCTCGATTCGGCGCTCGGAAAAGAAGCGCTCGTCAGAAAGGAACTTGCCCGGGATCCCGGTCTCCAGGGGATTGCGGCCAGCGGTCTCTCAGAGTGGCTTCCGAGCGCAGAGGAACAAAATCAAAACCGGGCGCTCGTGAGAAGAGCCCTTCAGCTCGCGAGCCCTGTGCTCAAGGCGCTCCTCGGCGCCGCGCCGGAAGGTCCGGGCGATCAGGCCGTTACCCCTGGAATGCTCGAAAAAACATCCCTCGCCTCACTCTTTGACGCCTTCATTCTTCAGAAGCCCGGGGAAAGGCATGAAGCCGTCCTCATGCTGACGCTCTCGGGCGTTCAACCGGAAAACCTCCCGGCACTCAATGCCCTGCAGGTCCCGGAGGGCGTCCATTTCGTCGACATCACCTCCGGCATGGATGAGGGGCTTTCCCTCTACCGCGACCGCATTCTCATGCTCCTCGCCGCCGGACTCGCACTTCTTTTCCTTGCGCTCACGCTCCGCTTCGGGTGGAACGCCTGGCGCGCCGTGCTCCCCACTGCCCTCGGCATTGTCTTCTCGGCTGCCGTCCTCGGGCTATTGGGCATCCCGCTCACGCTTTTTGCGAGCCTCGCGATGGTGCTTCTCCTCGGACTCGGCATTGACTACGGGATCTTCGTCACCGGGAACCCCTCCGACGGGCGAACCGCTGCGGCTGTTCTCTTTTCGGGCGTGACGACGATGCTCTCCTTCGGGCTTCTCGCTTTTTCGGCCACGCCTGCGCTTCACGTTTTCGGACTCACGCTCTTTGTGGGCCAGCTCGCGGTCTGGATCGCAGCGCCGCTCGTAAGACCCGAAAGCGCACCTGCCGCCAAAGCGTGATTTTCGGGCATCCATTCTCTCTATAGAAAATGTCCGCTATGCTCATGACTTCGAGACTGCAGCCTTCTCCCTGCAGCCCGGAACTCTGACGGCCTCTTTTCCTTTGAAAGGTTCCCACGAATGCGCTCCCGTCCCATCGCCCGCCGCTCCTTTGCCGCGCTGCTTCTCGCGCTCTCTCTTGCCGGCTGCTCCGGACTGAGAACGGAATCCCGGGTTGAGGAGCCCCCGGAGCCCGCTCAAAAGAGGCTTCCCCGGGAAGAAGCGAAAAAGCCCGCCAAGCCCGGGCGAAAAAGCGAAGCGCTTCCTCACTCACCGGTCGACGACGGCGCGCTCGCGCCCGTCTTCGCGCCTTCCATTGCGGACGCCCCCAGACTTACGCTCGATCAGCAGATCCGCATCCGCTTTCACGAGAAGGCGCTCTCTTCGGGGGCGCCGAAGTCCGTTCCGGTTCTTCGCGCGCTTGTCGTCGCCGACCCGGGGCTTCTGCGCGCCGCCTTCACGGCGATGGGCATGAACGTCTGGGCCATCACCTGGAACGGAAGCCGGATAGAGGAGTCCCGCAGCCCGAGGCTCCCCGCTGAGGTGAAGGCCGAAAGATTCATCCGGGATTTTGCCTTTGCGCTCTGGCCCGTCGAGAGCGTGAGGAGAAGCATTCCTCAGGATATGGATTTGATCGTGAGCGAGCGCGGCGATACTGAAATCCGCGCGCTCATCCGCAACAAAGCTCCCATTCTGCGCGCGGTCATCACCCGAACCCGGAACCGCAGCCTGATTACGCTCGCCAATGCCCCTGAAGGCTATACCCTCGACATTGAAGCCGCCCGATGAGGCTTTTCTCCTAGGCCGGACATCTTAAGCGCATTCTCCGATCGGCCTTGGAGCACGTCATTCTTTTGTGCATTAGCGCCCCCGATGCGTGCAGAACGCACTCTCAACGCACCCGAAGAGACTTTTTGCAAAGTAAAGTTACCTTCACGCACTTCACCTTCGGTGAGGAGATGCTCTCCAACAGGTGCAGTCCGGCGGCTTTCCCGCCGGATAAACAACTTTTATGGGCGGCCTTCTCAAAGGCCGGAACGACCATGAAGCTTCTTTTCAGCTTTACAGCTTTTTGGAAGGGGATGCGCCAATAACGCATGCCTCGATGCTTGAAATGAAATATCTAGTGAAAGTGAGCCAGTTCGTAAACAAGACGTTTGCCCTGTGGGTGATTACGTTTGGAATACTCGGGTTCATTTTCCCTGAGATTTTCAAGCTCGTCGGCCCGTACGTTCCGGTTCTGCTCGGCGTTGTGATGTTCGGCATGGGGCTCACCCTCTCGACATCCGACTTCAGGGAAATCTTCCGCCGTCCGCGCGACGTTTTTGTCGGCGTTGTCGCCCAGTACACGATCATGCCGCTCTCGGCCTACGCGCTCTGCGTTCTCCTTGAGCTTCCGCCTGATCTTGCCGTCGGCCTCATGCTGCTCGGCTGCGCCCCGGGCGGCACGGCTTCGAACGTGGTTACGTTCCTCGCCCGCGGCGACGTGGCGCTTTCCGTGACGGTCACGTCCTGCACGACGCTCCTCGCGCCCCTTGCGACGCCGGCCTTCATGTACGTCTTCGCGAACCAGTGGCTCAACATCGACCCGATGGCGATGTTCCTCTCGATCGTTCAGATCATTCTGCTTCCGATCGCGCTCGGCCTCATCGTTCACAAGGTTCTCGGCGACAAGCGTCTTGAAAGCGTGGTTGCGGCGCTCCCGATCGTCTCGGTCTCCGCCATCGTCGTGATCGCTGCCGCTGTCGTTGCCGCCACCCGCAATCAGCTCCTCAATGTCGGTCTCCTCGTCTTCACGGCCGTAGCTGTTCAGAATGCCGTCGGCATGCTCCTCGGCTACTGGGCCGGACGCTTCACCGGCATGGATCTCGCCAAGTGCAAGTGCCTCTGCTTTGAGGTCGGCATGCAGAACGCCGGTCTCGCGGTAGCCCTCGCCACGGTGCACTTTGCGACCTCCCCGATGGCGGCGCTCCCGGCTGCGTTGGGCGCCCTCTGGCACAACGTCATGGGTCCGATCGTCGCGACGGTCTTCCAGGGCTGGCACGAGGAAGGCGAAAAGGAATCGTTCTTCGACCGCATCGAACGCGTCTCTCGCTCTGAAAAGACCGTTCCGGTTTCGGCCAAGCACTGATCAGAGATGCTTCTCCTTTAAACACGCTTCAGTTCCGGCCCCCAGCCGTTCGCCCACGGCTCACTTCACACTCTTTATCGGGCGAGCGGCTTCCCGGAGGCTTGAAGGAAAAAAGAGAAAGCTCCATAAGAAAAGCTCCGTTTCCTCAGTGGATTCGGAGCTTTTTTTTGTTTTTCGATCTCAAAAAAGGATCAGTCGGCATGGTCCTCTGCCTCTGCGGCGAGGAGCATCTCCTCGACCCGCTTCGGGCGTGCGATGTAGGCGCCTTCGCCGTCCGCATGGTGCATCCAGTCGTGAACGCTCTGAAGGGCCGATGCCTCAAGCCGGCAGAAATCGCCCTCCCGTTCGTAGCCTGCGCCCGCGCGAAGCTCGGAAAGAAGGCTGTCGAGCGTCACGAGCGACGTGCGGATCACCTGAGCAATATGCGCCTTTCTGCCCGGTACCGGGAATCGGACCCAGCAGCGTCCGCTCTCTTCCGTGATGCGCCCGTAAAAGAGCGCCCAGCTTAAGAAAAGCGCCTTCAGGCGCTCCATCGCGGGAAGGAGCGCAAGGACGGCAAATCCCATCCTGTCCGACAGATTGATGAGTTCGGCCTGCCCCATGACGAGAAGAAAGACGTCCTGATTCACCCAGGGCTTCAGAATGTCATGCATTTCGCTGTGGCGGATTTCCCGCACGCGCACGTGGGAGAGCGCCTGATAGCGGCCGATTGCCGCTCGCCCCGTCACCCAGTTGAGATTCCCCGAGGCATTCCTCATCGGGGGCGAGAGCGCCATGGCGCCCGCACCCGGCTGGCCGTCGAGCGACGCGAGAATGCGGCCCGTGAGGCCTTCCTCCACGTACATGAAGCTTCTCACCTGAACGCGGGGAAAAAGCCACTCGCCGGGCTCGAACTCGCGCACCACGCCGCGCGTGCTGAAAAGCTTGCGAATGAACGGATGGAGGGGCGGCGTCACCCACGGCATTACCGGGGCATCCGGGCCGGAAACGCCCGGCCATTCGCGGCTGAAGCGCCTCAGGCGGAGCGCATCAAACCATTGAGGAGAAAAACGGCGCATGGGGAAATTCCATCAGAGCTGCTGGTCTTACCCATAAAGAGCAAGACCAAGGGTTTGCCCTAACAGTTTATACATAAGCATTTAGGTTTATCTGCATCTTACGTCTATTTAATCTTCGTGATGTGCGCAGGATTGAGGCTTCCTCAAGAAGGCCTCAGGCGCAAAGCACCTCAAAAAAGGAGAAAAACAGAATGTCCGCTGATATTTCCCGCCGCAAGCTTTTCGGCGCCGCCACGGCTGCCGCCGTCGGCTCCTTCTCGTTCGTGAAGACCGTTTCCGCCGCGGAAGCGAAGAACATCACCTGGAATGAAACGAAGGAATTCGTGATCGTCGGCACGGGCTTCGCCGGCCTCGCCGCCGCGCTTGAAGCTCGTCAGCTCGGCATGGCCGCCGACCAGATCCTCGTTCTCGACAAGATGCCTGTTCCGGGCGGCAACTCCATCATCAACGGCGGCGCCGTCGCCGCTGCCGGCACCGACATGCAGGAAAAGGCCGGCATCAAGGATTCGGCCGACCTCCTCTACGCCGACATCATCAAGGCGGGCGGCGGCCTCGCCCACCCGGCCCTTGCCCGCCGCATCGCCGACGAATCGGCTGAAAACTTCTACTGGCTCCGCGACAAGATCGGCGTGCAGTTCAAGGCCGTCACCTTCCACGGCGGCCACTCCGTGCACCGCTCGCACGCCGTCACGAACAACTCCGGTTCGGGCTTCATCAACCCGATGCTCGCGAAGCTCAAGGAAGAAGGCGTCACGCCGCGCCTGCGCTGCGTGGTCGACGAGCTCATCGTCAACGACCAGCACTGCGTCCTCGGCGTCAAGGCCCGCACCGGCTACCGCTTCGGCCGCGAAAATTCCGGCAAGACCGTCTACATCCGCGCAACCAAGGGCGTCCTTCTCGCCTCGGGCGGCTTCGCGCAGAACGTTCAGATGCGCACCTCTCACGACCCGCGCCTCACGGCGGATTTCACCTCCACGAACCATCCGGGCGCCACGGGCGAAATGATTCAGGAAGCGCAGGAAATCGGCGCCAACACCATTCAGATGGACTGGATTCAGCTCGGCCCCTGGACCTCGCCCGACGAACAGGGCTTCGGCGTTGCGCCGCTCTTCGTTGAATCCGCCGTCGGCTACGGCCCCATGGTTGATCCGGCGACCGGCAAGCGCTTCATCAAGGAAACGGGCAACCGCAAGGTCCGCGCCGACGCCATCGTCGCCATCGGCCACCCCTGCGTCATCTACACGTCGCTTGAGAACGCGAAGAACGTCATCATCGGCAAGAACATGACGCCCGAGATCTACGAGCGCGCCCGCAAGTCCGGCGTCGTCAAGGAATACCCGACGCTCAAGGCCATGGCCGACGACTTGAAGATCCCGTACGACGAACTGAAGAAGACGAACGACACCTTCAACGGCTACATGGCCGCCAAGAAGGACCCGGACTTCGACTGCATGTTCTTCGACAACAGCAAGCCCAACACCGACGGTCCCTTCCTCGCCGTTCGCCTCTGGCCGCGCGTCCACCACTGCATGGGCGGCCTTGAGATCAACGACAACGCTCAGGTCCTCTCGGTCCGCGGCAAGGTGATCAACGGCCTCTATGCCGCCGGCGAAGTCACGGGCGGCGTCCACGGCATGGTGCGCCTCGGCACCGTTGCCGTTGCCGACTGCATGATCTTCGGCCGCGTCGCCGCCCGTACGGCGATGAAGTTCAAGGGCTGCTGATTGTTCTGAAGCTTCTTTTCTCCTCCTTTCTCTGAAGCGGTGCGTATTTCCCCCTCAGCCGCTTCAGACGAAAGGTTCTGACATTCCCCTCGGAGACCCCATAAAAATGAAACGCCTCGCCCTCTTACTCGCGAGCGCCTGCCTCCTCTTCGGCACGGCCGCCTCCGCCGCCGATTTCGGTGCCGACCGCCATGTCGCACGCGGCCTTGAATGCGCAAGCTGCCACGGCCCGGACATGAAGAATCCGGAAACCCCGGACGAAAACACGTGCCTCAAGTGCCACAACCGCGATCAGATTGCGGAAAAAACCAATTCCCGCCTCAATCCGAATCCGCATAAGGCGCCCCACAACGGCGACTGCACGCTCTGCCATCTGCAGCATGAGCCGGAAGAAAACTACTGCGCTCAGTGCCACAAGTTCGACTTCAAGATGAAGCACTAAGGGCACCCCCCGTCGTTTTCTTCTTCAGCACCTCATTTTTCGGAAACTTAATCATGAAAAAGTCTCTTGCGGCTCTCGCCATCGCCGGGCTTTTTGCCGGCGCCTCCATGAGCGCCTTTGCTGCGGATGCGCAGGTTTACGGCGTCCTTGATACAGGCCTTTCCTTCATCCATGCCGATGCGGATGCCGCCGGCACGGATGCCTCCGACACCTTCAAAATGACGACGGGTCAGGAATTCGGCTCCCGCTGGGGCGTTCGCGGAAGCGAAGACCTCGGAAACGGCATGAAGCTGGGCTTCATCCTCGAATCGGGCTTTGAATCCGACACGGGCAGCATGGAGCAGAACGGCCGTCTCTTCGGCCGCGAAGCCTCGCTCACGCTCTCGGGCGACTTCGGCGCTCTCGCCGTGGGACGCCTTCCGATCTTCGGCAGCGTCCTCGGCGCCAACGGCCTCTTCCGCGCGATCGACCCGCTCTTTGCCAACTACACCCAGGCCTTTGGTTCGGGCGCGGTGACGGCTTCCATGTGGACGCGCGTCGACAACGCGATTTCCTACCGCACCCCGACCTTCTCGGGCTTCACCGGCTACGCGATGTATTCCTTCAAGAACGACTCGAAGACGGATACGACGAGCCGCGAAGGCATGGCGGATTCGGACCGCTATGCGTCCGCCGCCGTGCGCTTCCAGCAGGGTCCGGTTGAAGCGGTGCTCGTCGCCGACACGACGATGTACGGCAACAGCCGCACGGGCACGCGCGCCCATGAGGACGAAGGCGTCACCGTCACCCTCGGCGGCAACTACGCGTTTGATGGCGGCGTGAAGCTCATCGCCTTCGGCCAGTATTTCGAAGACCAGGAACTCAGTGCCGCGCAGCGTGCCGGCGTCGTGTCCGCCGGTCTCAACGCACTAGGAGACGATGCCAAGTACGGCTTCGTCACGGGCTACGGCTTCAATCTCGGCGTCCATGTTCCGCTCATGGGCGGCGTGGCGAAGGCGATGGCCGGTTACCGCGACATGCATAACGAAAAGGACGTCGACTTCAAGCGCACGATGGTCGCGGTGGGCTATGACTACAACCTCTCGAAGCGCACCGCCGTCTACGTGATGGGCGGCTGGTCGCAGGAAAAGGTTGAGCTGAACGCCAGGAAGTCCGAAGCCACCCCCTGGGGCTACGAACTCACGGCCGGCATGGTGCATCGCTTCTAACGGCCTTCCAAGATCTCAATCTTCCGGGAGAAGCTGAGCAGACCTGATCTCCTGCCTGGCGTGCATTTCTCCCGGATTCGCAAGCGTCTTCTCCTTTCTCTCCTTTGGAAGCTTCCCGCAAAGAAGCTTCCATTTTTTTCTTCTCTTTTCTCCTGACGATCATTCAAGAATGCCCTTCAAGCAATCTGCCGTCCGCCGCCGCTTCAGCCACCTGCTCCTTCGCAGCGTCCTGCTTCTCGCAGGCATGTTCCTCGCGTCCCTCGGAATTGCGCTCACGACGCTCGCGGGCCTCGGAACCACTCCCATCAGTACGGTTCCCTATACGGGAGCGGCGATCACCGGTCTCACCTTCGGCACCTGCGTCGTCATTCTCAACTTTGCGTACGTTGCCGGGCAGATTGCGCTTTTGCGCAGGCGCTATTCGCCGATGAATCTCCTTCAGATTCCAATCGGCTTCCTCTTCGGCGCCTTCATCGATCTCTCGATGTTCCTCCTCTCATCACTCACGCCGAACGGCTGGTGGACGGGCGCCCTCATGAGCGTTATCGGAAACGTCATCCTCGCGCTCGGAACCGTGATGCAGATCCGCTCGAAAACGCTCGTTCAGCCGGGTGAAGGCTTCGTCATAGCTGCCGCCGCGCTTGCACGCAAATCCTTCGGCACCATGAAGATCGTGAACGACCTCGCGCTCACGGGGATTGCCGCCATGATGGGACTCGTCTTTCTCGGCGAAATTCATGCAATCCGCGAAGGAACGCTTGCTTCGGCCATTCTGATCGGACTCTTTGCCAAGCTCATTGACCATGGGCTCAACCGTCTCTTCCCGAAGGAAGCAGCGCCTCAGGAAGAACCACGGGAAGTGCCGCTCAAGCGCAAATAACCGGCATCGCGAACCCGAAGAAATCTGACGAAAAAAAAGGAGAAAAGCCGGCGGAACGCAAAATTCCAGCCGGCTTTTCAGCAAAAGATTGACGCTCTTCGACCAAAAAATCAGAACCCGGGGATCACGGAACCTTCAAACTTCTTAAGGATCCACTCCTTGACCTCAACTTCCAGAACCGCATGACTCTCGTTCAAGATCCAACAGGATTTTGATCATTACTACCGAAAAAACTTAAAAAATTTCATTGCGTCGCCGGCGCTTTTCTTGTACACTCGAGAGTAATATATTACTCTCGCAATTTAACTTCGAATGTTCCTGAATTTCACGGTCTCGATACCCAGGCTCAAAGGAAAAATCAGTCGGCAAGGCACTAAGAGCGGAACGTACATCCACTACGTTCTGGAGCGCAGCTACGACCCGAAAAAGAAGCACACGGTGCCCAAGCGTGTGCTAATCGGAAAATGCGTTGGTGAAACCGAGACCATGGTTCCGAATGAAAATTTCCTGGTCTTTTTCCCTGATGCCGTTCTCCCAGAAGTCCGGGAGAGCGCCAGGCGCTGCAGCACGCTTATGGCCGGCAGCTACATCGTCATAGCAAACATCGTGCAGACGTACGGCCTCGGCAAAATGCTCCAGAAGCATTTCCTTGATCGAGCTGGGCTGGTGCTGGATCTGGCCGCCTACATGATCATTGAGGAAAGGAATCAAGGGCAGTACTACCCGGACTACGCATATCGACATCCGCTCTTCTCGAAAGACATGCGGATTGCGAGCGACGCCGCCATCTCCAGCTTCCTCGCCAACGTCAGCCCGGACCAAATTTCAGGCTTTCTGAACGACTGGAACGCAAAGCGCGATCATCGCTCACGGATCTACATTTCCTATGATTCAACTAATAAGAACTGCCAGGCGGGAGATGTTGATTTTGTTGAATTCGGCAAGGCCAAAGTCGATCAGGGATGCCCGATTTTTAATCTTGCCGTCGCCTACGACAAAACCAATCAGGTGCCGTTGTTCTATGAATGCTACCCTGGCTCCATTAATGACGTCAGTCAGTTCAAATTCCTTGTAGACAAGGCAATTGCGTACAACTACAAGCGTATTGGCTTCATCATCGACCGAGGTTATTTCTGCAAGATCAACATCGACTACATGGATGCGAATAACTTTGAGTTCATCATGATGGTTAAGGGCTGCAAGGCACTTGTGGCCGAATTGGTCGACAGGCTCCACGGCACTTTCGAAAATCGCGTCGACGCCTCCCTGCGCGAGCATTGCATCAGCGGCACAACGGAAAAAATGAAGATTTTTCCGGAAGACTCACGGGAGCGCTACTTTCATGTCTTCTTTAACCCCATGAAGATGGCGACGGAGCGGCGCGATATAGAAAACGCGCTGACGCAGATGCAGAAGAACTTCGACCAGTGGGTCGGCCGTGAAGTGGAGTTCGGATCCCCGCATACAGATTACTTCCAGTGTCACTACGACGAAAAAGGCCGCTTCCTTTTTGCCGAAGAGAAGAAGAGCATCATCGAGCATGCTTATTCGAGATGCGGATATTTCTGCATCATTACCTCCGAGAAAATGAGCGCCAGAGACGCTTATCTGCAGTACCGAGGCCGCGACGCCTCAGAGAAGCTCTTCAGCGCAGACAAATCATTCCTGGGCAGCAAGAGCATGCGGGTACACTCCGCAGAAGCCGTAAGAGCCAAGATTTTTATTGAATTTATTGCTCTCATTATTCGACAGAGGCTCTACAACCTCCTGAAGGATGAGATGCTCCGCCTGCCGACAAAGAGGAACTACATGACGGTTCCTGCGGCGATCCGGGAACTGGAGAAAATCGAGCTGGTGAGAATCAATGACGGCAGATATCAGCTTGACCACGCAATCACGAGGACGCAGGAAATCATCCTGAAATCCTTTGGCATGACGAAGGACAAGGTTATGTCGCAGGCCGCCGCCATCTCTGCCGCGCTTGCCGGAAAGAAAGACAGCATGGAGGACGTCGAGGATCTGGAACCGATTGGCGAGGAGGAGAATGAAGATGCCGAAGCGTAAGTCGCTGGCTTCGATTGAGAAGCAGATCAAACTGACTCAGCAGCGGTTGCTGAAGGTCAAAACACGTTACGAGAAGCTCGGGGTAAAGCTCATCGAACTCAACAAGGAAAAGACGCTGCGGCAGGCCGAAGTGATTGCGGAAGCCATGGCTCGAAGCGGTAAGACCATGGAGGAACTCATGACCTTTTTAAGCCGCTGACTGACCGTCCGAAGTCGCGAGAGTAATAAACGGCTGGAAGTTCAGGCTTGACGCGAGGGTCCTGATAAGCCTTCACGAAGGTCTTGACCCAGGGCTCATTGAGGTTCTTTTCCGTGACGACAATATTGCAGACGTAGGGACCGTTCGCGCCCTCAACGAGAAGGCCGTCCCTGCTCGGGTTGAGTCCTGCCACGGCAGCATAGTTGCCGTTCACGCAGGCGATCGTGAGGTCATTCAAGGAAAGCGGCAGCTGCGCGGCCTCAAGCTCCACGACCTTCAGGTTCTTCGGGTTCTCGACGATGTCGAATTTCGAGGGCAGAAGCCCCGACCCTTCGCGGAGCTTGATGAGGCCGCCCGCGGCGAGAAGGAGGAGCCCCCGCCCGCCCATCGCCGGATCATTCGGGATGCCGACCGTCGCGTCCTGCGGGAGGTCCTTGAGCGACTTGATTTTCTTCGAGTACACCGCCATCGGGAGCGTGAAGGCGGGCGCCGCGATTCTCAAGCTGTACCCGCGGGTTTCGTTCTCGTGATCAAGGAAGGGCTTCGTACAGTAAATATTGGCGTCAATATCCCCGGCGTCGAGCGCAGCGTTGGGCTGAATGTAGTCCTGGAACTCATAAATTTTGACGTTGAGGCCCAACTCCTTCGCGATCGGAACGACGTATTCCAGAATCTGAGCCGAAGGGCCGGCAGTGACGCCGACGCGCACCGTCTTTTCCGCGGCGAATGCGGATGAAGCTCCCAGGAAAGGAGCCGATGCGGCAGCAGCCGCGGCAGCGAAAATCAATTTACGGCGTTGCATTTTGCTTTTTCCCTCTCTTTGCGGATCGCTTCCGAGCGGCGACCCGATTCATTTCAAGGAAAAGTGTATCGAGCTTCTTTCTCGTGAAATCAAGAACCTCAATAATGCTTGCGGTATTACGCCGCATTCTGAGCATTTCTCCGCGCCAAATGATTTTTTCCGGATGTCCAAAAGAAAGCTGCCGGTCTCCATCCATGAGAAACCGGCAGCCTCAGATTCTTAAGAATCCCTTTTGAACTTCAATCAGCCGATACGCTCGACCGACTTCGCCATCAGATCCCAGAAGCGGTCCTTGTCGAGCTTCAGCGCAGCGAACGTATGGCAGCCTTCGGGCGCCGGACGCCTGAGGTCCGCGACCGTCATGCCGGACGTGAGTTCGCCCCGGATTTCCACATTGATGACCGTGGGACGCACCTCCATGAGGGTCGGGTCGATCACATAGGCAACGGCGCAGGGATCATGAAGGGGCGGCGCATCAAAGCCCCGCCAGGCCTTGTAGTTCTTCGCAAACGCTTCGAGGACCTGCCAGAGAAAGTGAGCGGGCTTCGTGCCGATCGCCTGAATGCGGTCGCGCACGGGCTTCTCAGCCCTTGCCTGATACGTGAGGTCGAGCCCCACCATCGTCACCTTCCAGGGTTCATTGAAGACGATGTGAGCGGCTTCCGGATCATTTTCAATATTGAATTCCGCGCAGGGGCTGACATTCCCTTCCTTGCAGGCGCCGCCCATGAGGACGACTTCCTTCACGCGTGAGACAATCCGCGGCTCAAGCCTTGCGGCCAGCGCAATGTTGGTGAGCGGCCCCGTCGGAACGAGCGTCACCGTGCCCGCGGGTTCGCGCATGATGGTGTCGACAATGAGCTGAGCCGCAGGACGGGGATCGAGCGGAATGTCGGCTTCGGGCATGTCCGCACCATCCAGGCCCGATTCGCCGTGAATTTCTGCGCAGACCTCAACGGCCGGCCGAATGATCGGGCGCTTCGCGCCCATGGCGATCGGAATGTCGGAGAGGCCCGCGAGGCGCGCGATGCGAAGCGCGTTCGAAGTGACCTTTTCGATCGTCTGGTTTCCCGCGACCGTCGTGAGCGCAATGATCTTCACTTCGGGCGATCCGGCGGCAAGGAGAATCGCCGCCGCGTCGTCGTACCCCGGATCGCAGTCGAGAATGATCTTTCTCGGTTCCGTCATCGTACTTTCCTTCGATTAGTCCGTATCGCGCATTGCTTCGTCAACTTCCTTCCAGAAGGGAATGGACTCGGCCGCGCCCGGGCGCGTCACCGAAATCGCCGCCGCCATGGCAGCAAAGCGCAGCCCCTCGAGAAGAACCGCATGCGCTTCATCCGCGCTCGTCTTCTCCCAGGCGTCCATGAGCGCACGGACGGCAAACCCCGTGAACGTGTCGCCCGCACCCGTCGTATCGGCCGGATGCACCGGATAGGCCTTGATGAAATCGGGCTCGAACCCGGGCATGCGGCAGACGACGCCCTGGCTTCCGAGCGTGACGAGAATCACGGTCTCGGGATAGCGGCGGCCGAGTTCAGCGACGATGTCCATTGCCTCTTCCGGAGTCTTTTCCTTCTTTTCGAGTCCGAGAAGGCCTTCGGCTTCCGTTTCGTTGGCAATCAGCGCGGAAATGCGGTTGAGCGGAAGGAGCGGCGCCTGAGAATCAAAGGGCGAAGGGTTGAAGATGACGCGCATGCCCTTTTCGAGCGCATGCTCGATCGAATAGCGCACCGCACTCGTTTCGTTCTGCACGAGAAGCGCGTCGCCCTTGCCGAAGTCGTCCATCGCGGACTTCACAAATTCGGGCGTCAGACGAACATTGGTGCCCGGGTAGTAAAGAATGGCGTTTTCGCCGCCTTCAGGCACCACCTGAATAAAGGTGTGGCCCGAGGATTCATTGGGGTCGACCGCAACGCGCGAGACGCCGACGCCCTCGTGCTCAAGAAAGACCTTGAGGAACGTGCCGTCCTGACCGACGATGCCGGCGTGGCTCGTTCTCAGCCCGGCGCGGGCAAGCGCCACGCTCTGATTGAGGCCCTTGCCGCCGATATGAATCGCGCGCCGGTAGGCGGCAAGCGTTTCTCCGCCCCGCAGGAAGTGCGGGACCTGGTAGACGTAGTCGATGTTGAGGGAACCGATATTGAGAACGCGGGGCATAGCAGTCACCAGTAACAACAAGGCGCTTCGGGAAGAGAGGCCGGGTGCTCATCCGCAAAATGCTCAGACTGAGCGTCGGAGAGATCAGAGGGGCCGGGAACTCTCAAAGGCCTTCAATAGAAATAAGAGTCAAGAGTGTGATTATGCGTAATATCGGCGCGATCCTGTCAAGCATTTTCGTAAGTACTCAGGGAAAGATTGAGGAAATGAGCGCATAACGCGCCTGAAAAGCAGGATGCCTAGAGTTGGTTTGCTGTTCTTCTCCCCAGGCGCATGACGGAAGCAAAGAAGTCTGCCAATCCCCAATACGCATATCCCCGCCCTTCCCTGACGGGCCGGGCGGGGATTCTTCAGTGGCTACAGCAAATTAGAAGGCGTAGCGGACATTCGCATTGAATGCATTGTTCGTGCGATCATCGCCGCCCCTCGTGAGGCGGTAATTGAGGCCGAACGTGAATGCACCCGTCTGCGCTTCGAGGCCGATCGTGCCCTGAACCGGATTCGAATCCACAACGCGGGTCGTTGCCGTAATGCCTCCCAAGTACTCAGCGGATGCATCCTTGTCGCCGAAAGTCGGAACGAGCGACAGGTCGAACACCGGAGCGAGCTTCCAGCCGTTCATTTCGAAGGCCGAGGAAACTGAAACGCCGAGCGGGAGCTGATAGACGGTCATGTCGTCGTAGTCAGCGCCGTACTTCGAGTCATCCATCGAGAGACGCGTCATGCGGATGCCGGCATGCGGCACGACATTGACGGGACCCGCCTCCAGGAGGAACTCGGCCCCGGCGCCAACCGTCCAGAGATCAGCGTCGAGCGATTCCTTGAAGGAACCGAGAACGCCGGTCGTCGAAAGATCGTTCGATGCTCGGCTGTACCCAAGGTCTCCCTTGATGTTGAACGCACCGAACTGCTGCGCCGCATAGACCGAGAAGCCGTAGTAGTCGGCATCGTTGTCTACTCTCGCGCCGGAGCCCACCGAGTTGCCGTCCGCCTTCCCGGCATTGAAGGCAACGCCCACTACGCCGCCCGCGAGGGAGGTGTAGTCGAATCCGAGAACCGCACCATAGAGATCGGCTTCATAACCCTCGCCGTCGCCGAAGAGCGTCTTCGCCTTATTCCTCGAGCCGAAAACATCAACCCAGGGCGTGAAGCCCTGCGTCCTCGACGCATTCAGATTCGCGAGGGACGCGCGACGATCGAGCGCACCGACCACTTCATTCTGGTAGTCAAGCGCGGAACTAAAGGCGCCGCCTTCGACCGCCATGTTGGTGGCAGCGTGTTCGGCATCAACGATTTTCTCGAAAAGGGGAGCAAAGAATGCCTTTCTTTCATTCTCGAGCTGTTCAGCAGTCCAGCCGGCTCCATTTTCCGCCTGATACTTGGTCCAGGCCTCCTTGGCAGCCTTCAGCTCCGCATTCTGAGCTTCATCGCCGAAAACGTCGAAGATGAAGAAATCAGCCAGGGCATTTCCGAACTGAACCTGGTCGAGCTCACGATCGATGACGCCCTGAGAGTGAATGTTGAGCGCCTTCAACTCGGCGTCAGCCTTTTGATCCTTCACGAAGTAAATCTTCCCGTCCGAAGCAACCGTATTGGAAACGCTCGTCGAACCGGAAGCCTTCTGCGATCCATCCTGATAGAGGCGCGTGCCGAGAAGAACCACACCGGAGGAACTCCCGGCTGCAGCGGCTGAAGCCGAAAGGTCTACACCTGCATTGAGATAGTAAAGACCTTTCGCTTCATCATAAACGCGGCTGTCGGCGGAAATATTCTTCAGATTGGCAAGCACGACTCTCTCGACCGTCGGGCGAATCAGCGTGAGGTTATCCGCTCTATTCACGACAGCCTTGTCGGCCGCGCCCTTGTAAGCGGACTGAGCGAGCGTCTGAAGGTCAATGACCGCAGTATTGACGCCGGTCGCATTCTGCTTGTCGGTCAAGGCTGCGCCGAAAGAGATGTTGTCTTTGAGCGTTACCGCCTGACCAATCCACAGCGTATTGTCAAGGCGGTGCGACTGCTGATATTGAAGGGCATTCGCTTCATAAGCCTGGCCCAGCACCAGCAGACCGCCCAGAACTTCCCCGCTCTCGAGCTTGCGGGAATTAATGACGGCATAGCCGGTCGACACCTGAGTACCCTGACCGGCAGCTGGATCCTTCGGATCCGGCGTGGTGCCGTCAAGCACCGCAATGCCGCCGGCAATCACGGTATTCACATTTGCATTGGCACTCGTGCGGACGATATTCTTGCCGGCAAAACGGCCTTCGATCGTGAGATCGGCCGAATCTGCCGTACCCGCAAGCGTGAGGTCTTCAGCAAAGGCGAAGTCGCCGTTCTTCGAAATCTTCACGGACTTCTTTGCGGTGATCTTGCCGTCAACAACGGCCTTATCCGTGGTCGCCGCCAGCTCATCGCCGAAAGTCGTGTCGACATCGAGCGTAACGGGCATGACCTGCTGAGTGCCATCAGAACCCGTCACCTTGGGCAGATAGAAAACCTTTCCATCCATATCACCGCGCAAGGTGAGCGGCGAAGAGCCTGTAAAGGTCAATCCATTAAATTGCGTTTCTTTATCATTAATTTCCAGGGAACCAAATGTTATGCCGTAGCCTTTAGATAAAGTAAATACGTGATCAGCACTCTTTGATTCTGAAACAATCGCAGATTTACCTGCATACCCGATAGCTACAGCATCCCCAATAGTTGCCTTGCCATTGGAGGTTGTCGCATTTACAAGCAAGGCATTCTCTAATTCAATAAATGCTGAATTATCTGCAGTGGGACTCTTTGTTTTTGACTGCAGCGCTCTCCACTGATCCAGCGTATAGTCGAACGCAGCATCTGTTAAGCGTAAAAAAAGGTCTCCAACCCTACCAGTGGTATTTGAGATTCCTTCCTTGAAATTACCAATCGATTCGATGCCGGATTTTGAAGGGTCCTTGACGAAGAGCTGATCTGACGTTGTTCTTACGGTGCCTTTAGCAAGGTGGACCTGACCTCCGTCACCCGCACCTGAGCTTGTTTCCCTAGCGATATAAGAAATCGACCCAAGCTCGACATAGGCTGAAGAGGATGCATTGTCGCCAAGAGTAAGGGTACCGCTCTTCCCGACAACGGCATTCTTAATCTTCGATTGACCGCCGAACCTGACCTGAGAACCGCTCAATGCATTGACCGTGTTGATTTCTGCACTGCCATTCATATTTACGGTACCGTTCGCATTCAATTCCTGAGCTTTAAGCTGTCCGGCAGGAGAACTTCCGACTGCAGCATTAATGTCAAGCGTTCGACCCGTATTCACATCGAGCTTCGTCGTTGCTTCCAGAAGCCCGCCATTCGCTACTGTAACAATTGCATTAGCCGCATTAATGTCTGCCGAGATGTTCTTGTTTTCGGTAAAGCTAAAAACTTTCGAGTAACCATTCATCTCTTCCGCTGTAGCCTTGTCCTTCGCCAAAAGAATGGCATCAGCGACAACGTTGGCACTGTCAATGGTCGTTTTACTGCCAAAGACAGTTTGAGCGCCCGATGCTTCTGGACCTAAATCGGATTGAACTTTAATCTCCTTGCCTGCATCGGTCTTAGCATTTAATTCCAAACGGCCGCCTTTATTTTGGACGACAACATTTGCAAGGATAAGATCTCCATGGGAATCGATATGCGCATTGCCATTTTCCGCCACATCCAAAGTAACGGTATGCGCCTCAGCACCTACGGATCCTTTGCTGCCGAGCGTGAACGCCTCTTTGGTGCTTTCGATCCCCCCCGACATCGCAGTCACAGCGGAACTGACTACCGACGAAAATGAAACCACGATATCGCCTGAGGTTCCCAAGGAAGTCTGATTGGTGTTGAACTGACTAATCACACCATTCCGGGAAATTAATTGGATTGTGCCTGTCCCATCAACTCCGTAATTAGCGGAAACGCTATCGATAACGACTGTGCCCTTATCCAGGTTGAAATTCGACCCTTGTGCCAGCGAGGTTTCACCGTTAACCCAAGCCGCGAGAGCGCTACCCGCCTCATAGGTAACTTTACTCTGATCGTCAGCTTTAAAAGTTAAATTACTATTTGTCCCCGAAACAGTGAACGTTGTATTGGAAATATACAAAGGACCGGTGTGTTCATGAGTAGCAGCCTCTGTGCCGGCAGCCGCCAACGCACTCAGTACCGCGACAAAAACTGTTTTGAAAACCTTTCCCTGACGAGCAGAAGCCTTCTCGCTCGTAACTACAACGCCTCTCGAAAGAGAACGAGCTACTTTATAAGTTTTATTCATTTGAATAAACTCCTAGATGAAAAATTGCGACAATAAAGTTAAATAACATTTTTCATTTAAACTTAAAATCGCAAAAAAATGGAAAACAGATATAAATACCTAGAAAATACAACCGCGCAGAAATAACTAAAGAATATCCTCCACAACCAATTCAATCCAGATCATTCCTGAAATATTTCTGATTTAGGAATCACCTGAATAACAAGCCTCATTTCTTCGCAAACCCTCATAATGAGGTCGAGGCTTGGATTACCTCCAACTTGCAAGGCCCGATATAAATGACTCCGATTAAGGCCCGTCTTCATGGCAAAACGAGACATGCCTCTTCCTTTCGTCAACTCCCCAAGAAGTTCAATTGCACGATCAAGCGCACCAATTTTTAATGCGACGTTGATGTGATTTAAAAGCGCTTCTTCTGATGGAATCAGCGGAGCATCAAGCGGCATAAATGCAGCATTTTGGTTTTCAAGATTGCGCGCCATAGAAGTCATCGAATCAATCTCAAACCGTAGAAAATCACCTGCGTTAATCCATCCCGACAGGAATAAATCTGGAAACTAAAATGACGAGAAATCAATAAGCCTCTCTCCGGACGTGTTTGCCCCTGCCTCATCGGCATATAACTTGAGGGGGAATACCGCCCGACTACGCTCGGCTCCAATGTCTTCGCTCTTCCGCGCTCCAGATTTATCCCCATCGGGAAAGGGCGACGCGAGTCAGAAGGGCTTCAGCACGCCTGCGGCAGATGATCCGCCGCAGGCTTGCATGAAAACCTTCCGACTTAGAACTTCCAGACGGCGTTCAGAGTGAAGGAGTGGTTCTTAGAACTATCAGAGCCGTTGAAGCTGTAGCTCAGGCCTGAAGAGAAGGTCTCGCCGGTGATGAAGTTCATGCCGACTGCAGCGCCGTAGGACGTATCGCCGATCACGTCGGGCTGCACGTGGTCAACCGAGTTGAGCCCGACAGCCGTTACCCGGTTGTCGACATCCTTGTCGCCGAAATTGGGCTGCACATAAAGGCTCATCCACGGGCGAAGCGCGAGATTCTCGCCAAAGGAGAAATCTGCAGAGGCCTTCACGCCGACGGGGATGCTGAAGATGTTCTGCTTCGTCGCATCAACATGGAAGGCATCGAGACCATCAACCGTGCTCGTATAGTCCTGCGTCCTCAGATACGTGTATTGAAGGAGCGCAAACGGCGTGAGCGTTACGTTCGCAAGATGGAAGTCGTACTGGTAGCCGGCCGTCACCTGAGCTGCCCAGGTATCCGCGTCAGCTTCGGTCTTGAAGAGGGGCTTGTCGCCCACCACTGAATGAAGCTGCATCGACACATCGTTCTTGCCGTTCTGAAGCGCAACGTCCCAAACGAACCTGGAGTTGTCCGTAAAGGCCCATGCCCCGTAGAGAGAACCGGCGTAGCTGTCGATTTGATTTTCAACCTTCGGCAGACCTGCACCGAGCTCACCCGTGGAATCGCCGCGCAGAACGCTGAGCGAGCCGCCAAGGAGAAGCGACGAATTGACCTTGTGGTCGAGACCGACGATGACGCCCGAAAGATCCGTATCGACATCACGATCGCCATTCAAGTCGTTCCAGAGACCGTTCGAGCTATTGCGCATGTAGAGCCCGTCAGCCCAAAGGTTGGTCTCTTTCGGAAGAATGCGCTCGAACGCGCGGTCGCGCTGACGGCTGAAGGAATCCCGGCGATTCTGCAGCATGTCCCAGGCAATCGTCTGAGCGCCGCCGACACTGATAAGCTGACCGGCGCTGTCGATCATGCGGGCGGCAAGATAGAAGTCGGGCGGATTCTTGTCCATCGTGTTGTACTCAACAACGTGATGGATCAGATTGACCGCCCCCGACACGGGCACGTGATCATGATCGTTGAAAAGCATCGCCACCGTCTCGTTCGTGAGATTCTGAAGCGAGAGCTTTACCTGCGTCATATTGCCCCACTGACGAATGGACTCGCCATTGATGTAGACGCCGTTCGCATCCATCGTGAAGCGGTAATCCTGCCAGCCTTCCTCACGCTTGAGACCCAGGGTGAGGAATGCGCCCATGGCGTTGTAGAACTCTTCGGAGGTGAGTTTTTTGTTATTGGTAACTACAGCGTCATAGAGGCCTTGGAGCGTTGTCTGCTTGGTGCTTAACTCGCCAGTTTCAAGAAGCTTCTTTAAAGCCTTAATGTTGTCCTGACCCGCGAGCACCTGATCTTCCTGACTGTAGGCTTGTACCTTTTGCGTGACGCGATCGATGACCGATTGAGTCATGCTCAGATTGACGCCTGCGGCTGCAGTTCCGGTTTCAGTATTTGTCAAATTAAACCAGGGAGTGTTTTCCGTAGCATCTAATTTGCCGATAACTGCGTGCGTATGATCCTTGGAAATAATGTGATCCGCATTGATCTGATTATTTTCATCCAGGTTCACATTGAGCGTCGAGCCCGATTCCAGTTCAATTGAAAAGTGCTTATTTTCAGGAGTGGCGCTTCCTTGTTCAAAAAGCCCATCAGCGTGAGAGCCTAAATAAATGGCCGAATTCTTATCCAGAGTAAGTTCGCTCTTATTCAGGACTTTAATGTAGCCGTTGCCGATCCACGCCTCGGAATTATTCCCGATCGTTAAAGTGGATTTTTCGTAAGTTACATTATCATCTGGATAATATCCAACAGTTAGCACTGCAAGATGACTGCGCTTCGGATCGAATTTATCGTAATAATTCATCCTCAGCTCTGCACCATCATTCAATGTGACGAATGCGCGATGCAGACTGGCTTCCAAAGTCCCTGATGATGCGGAAGCACCGCCATCATCAATGGAAAGATAAGCATCGTTCCCCGAAAGGTTGAAATAACCGTCGCGGATGTAAGTCGTTGCATTCGCATTGGGAGAACCGTGGAGTGTGAGCTTCTTGAGGTTAGGGATGGTTTTGTTATCTTGGCCGCTCTTGAAATTACCAAACCAAAGTTCAGCCCCCGCTTCAAGCGTAATATCGCTTGCATTCGTTAATGCCTTTTTGTCCCAAAGAACCAACGATTTGCCGGGGCTGACAGTAACCGGTCCCGTAAAGGTATTAGTTCCGCCGAGGTAAAGACTATCTGTAACCCTGATGCCTCCTGCCCCTGTAATGCCATTCGCAATAACTAAATAATCCTGAGGATTACTTTTATTATTCGTATATTCTCCAGTACCCCGTCCGCTAATATCCAGCTCCTTACCGCTATTAATCTCAATCTTTTCAATTTGAACTGCGACAGGAATGCCACTTCCTCCCCGAGCCGACCCAGTCTTGATTATTCCATCATATGTTGCCACCCCCTTTTTTAAATCCCATTTTTGAAATGAGATTTCCTTCAATCCTTCATTAAGAATTACCTTACCTGCACCGTTATTTAGCGAAATAGAACCAGCACTAATGGTCGGTTTGGATTCATTTTGGAAGATATCCAATATAGAACCACTAAAACCAGAATCGCCTTTTGCAGCAGTCGAGCCTACCTTTCCCCAATTCTCCTGAATAGCCTTATACATCAAATCCGGATTAAGATCTAATGCATCGTCAGGCTTAAGGGTATTGCCGATATAAATAGTAGAAGGCTTCCTATCTGTGTAGTCAAAGATAATTCCACTCTCATCAGGGTTATCAGTTTTGTGTGCATGCGGCCCTGGAGTGGTGATTATTGGAGTAGCAAACGAACTAATATCAAGAGAGATTGTTTGGGCGTTTACCCCCCCCCCCCAGAAATAAAAATTAACGCAGCAGATGCAACAGCAGCTGAAACGGCGTTCTTTTTCCAAAATTTATTTTTCACGTCATTAACAAAAGTAGCTTTGGTCTTCATGATGCAATAAACCGATAAATTCAATACTGTTTTTCTATAATTAGAGAAAGCATCAGTTCATAATCAGGACTAGCGTCCCTATCCAACTGACTTTCGGAGGATTGTATTGAATCGACAATCAGCCGTCACCCCTGTAAACAGGAGAATTGCAAGCTACTTCAAAATAGTTAGGCTAATCAACCTATTCAACTATTTTCATAATTTTCAATAAGTCGATAATAATACAACTATTATTAACTCAACTAGATACAGCACATTTAATAGATTGGAACATCATCTCTGTAAACAGATTTGCAACAAAAATTAACCAATACTGTAATTTATTTCTTTCCTTAATATAAGGAAAATCCCGCTTGCTCTAAACATCTCAACAGAGATAACACTGCTGAAACGCTCTGCAGTCATACAAAATATCGACCAAAATAATCCGAATCGCGGTACTACCTACAAATGCTTGTTGCTTTAAGGCATTTCATTATTGTTTCTATACGACATCGGTGCTTTAGAGCACCATAGCTCCGGAAAACGAACTGCACTTTTTGAAGATGAAGTGCGTTCGAAATCGAACTTAATCACTCTGCTTTTACTATTGAAATCTGCGCCGGCAGTAGGCCAATTATCTCAATCAACTTTTTTAGGCGGGCCCCATAAACGAGGACGCCCCTGAGCACGAAATAATCGCGGTCAGGGGCGTCCTCATCTTCGCCTTCGCATTGAATGGAGCTATGGTGCCCGCATAAGTCGATGCGTTGAACGTTTAATGCGCGACATCGCGCTTCGTTAGTCGACTCGAAAGCAGCAGCAGAAGGAAGTAGCCCGCACCAAGAATGGCTGCAAGCGTCCCGGCCGGAATCTGCGCCGGGTAGATCAGCACCTGCCCCAGCCAGTCCGCCCAGGAAACGATGGCGCCGCCAAGAAGAGAAGCCGCCAAAAGCTGCGCCTTCACGGTCCTCGCGCCCATCATGAGTGCCATATGGGGCGCCACGAGGCCCACAAAGGCCACGGGGCCCATGGCCGCTGTCGAGATGGCGCAAAGAAGTGCGCAAAGCCCGAGCAGCATGAGGGATGCTTTTCCCAGCGGGAGCCCCCGCGACTGCGCAAAGTCGCGGCCGACTGTAAGGAGCGTCATGCTCCGCGAAACCGCGAGCGCCGCGAGGATGAGGACCCCGACACCAAGCGCAAGGAGGCCTGCCGCCTCCGGCGTCGTGCGGTACGTCGACCCGGAAAGCCACTGCAGGATGAAGTAGTTTTCCATTGTTCCGCGCGAAAGCGAAAGCGTCGTTACGGAATCAAGGAATGCCGAAAGCGCGATGCCCGAAAGCACAATGATCCCGGGCGCAAAATGCGCGCGGCGCGAGAGGAGGAGGAGAACCGAGAGCACAGCAAGACTTCCCGCCAGCGCTCTCACCGACCCCGATGCCCCGACGCCCGCTCCGAACCAAAGCGATCCCGCGACCATTGCAAAGGCAGCACCGGCCGAGACGCCCAGGATGTCGGGCGACGCGAGGGGATTGCGGATGAGGCGCTGCAGAATGACGCCGGCGGCGGCGAGGCCTGCACCGGCAGCGAGCGCCGTGACGAGCCTCGGACCTCTCAGGAGGAGTTCATAGTCCCCGGCGAGCCCGAAGGTCCAGCCCTCTTCCCGGCTGACGAGGAAAAGATTGAGGAAGAGAACGGCAAGAAGCGCGAGTGCAAGGACGACGACGCCCGTCTTTGAGAGCGTTTTTCCTGCCGACACCAGGCTCTCCTTTCCGGCGCCGGATCTTTCAGCAGAAAGCGAGCTCATCTGCCGGCGCACGATCCAGATGAAGATGGGAGTGCCGACCACGGCCGAGACAACGCCCGTCGGAACGATGTCTCCCGTGAGGGAAGAAAGCCAGATCGCCGCGCCGTCCGTTGCCGTGAGAAGCGCTGCGCCGATCAGAATGCTTGCAAGGAGCTGCCGGCCCGGCGAGCGGAATCCCGCTGCTCTTGCGATATTGGGCGCGATGAGACCGGTAAAGTTGATGACGCCTGCCGTCGTGATGAAGGCGGCAACAAGCCAGACGCCGAGCGCCGTGAGCGTGATGAAGACCGGCACAACCGGAAGACCTCTTGCACGCGCGCCCTCGTCGCCAAGCGAAATCAAGGCGAGCGCTCTCGGCGCAAAAAGGAGTATCAGAAGAATGACAGGAAGCGTTCTCGGGAGAAGCCACTCGAGTCCGCTCCAGCCGTTCTGCGAGAGATCGCCCGCGCCCCAGAGAAACACATTCTGAATGAAGTCGGCATGAAGGAGCACCACGGCCGTTGCAATCGCGCCGAAGAGAAGATTCACCACCATGCCCGAAATAACGAGGGTGACCCCCGTCATGTTTCTCGGGCCGGTAATCAGGACGATGAGTCCGAAGGCAAGGAGCGCCCCCGCAAATGCGGCGGCGAGAAGCCATTCGCTTGCGGCTTCGGGGAAGAAGGCCGAGAGAACGACGATCGCAAGCCACCCGCCCGACGAGGTGCCGAGCGTCAGGGGCGAGGTCATCGGGTTCTGCGTCAACTGCTGCAGGAGACACCCGACAAGCCCGAGAATGACGCCCCCGAAAATGGCGGCGGCAAGTCTCGGGAGGGTCCCGTAAGCGTAGTAGTAGGCGTCAAAGCTCTCGGCCTTCGCCGGATGAAGGAGAAGGTCGAGGCAGTCCGAGAAGGAAAGCGGATTCTCGATCGTGAGCGGAAGCGCAATGCCGACAGCAAAAAGGATGCCGAGGATGGCAATCAACGCACCCGCAGATTTGAACCCAAGACAAGATTGCTGCTTCATTGCCCGGCTCCTGGAGCAAGTGTGAGGAGCGCATCCGTGATGCGCCTTGCCGTCACCAGAATGGAAGGCGCCCCGCCGTGACTCCAGTAGGGCTCAGCTGCGGCAACCCGCCCCTTTCTCGCAAAGGGCGTCGCGCACCAGAGAATCGAATTGAGAACCTTCTTTTCCATCGCGAAAGGCCGGATGTAGATGACATAAGCGTCCGTCAGGTTCTTCAGGTCGCGGATCCTCACCTGCGTGAGCCCGTAGCTCGCATTCGGAAGCTCGAGAGGCTGCCGAATGCCCATTTTTTTCAAGGCATAGTCGCAGATTGAATTGGGCGTATAGAGAAAGAGCGTCGTAAGGCTCGAAAAACGGATCACCTGTACCTGAGGCGATGTCCCGAAAGCGTTCTTTACTTTTTCTCCGAGCTCTGCAAGTCCCGACTCGATCCGGGCGATCTCGGACTCTGCCCGGTCTTCCGCGCGAAAGAGTTTCGCGAGTTCGCGAAACTGCGCGATTGCGGTTTCGGCTTCGCCTTCGACGCTCTCCGCCCGGTAGTTTTCAAAGAGGAGTACCGGCGCAATGCCATTCAGTTGTGCGAGGAGATCCTCCTGCGTGGGGCCGATCAGGATCAGGTCGGGCTTCAGTTCCGCAATGCGCTCGAGATTGGGTTCAGCTCTCGTGCCCACGTTGACGATGCCCTCGGGGAGTGCCGGCTCCCTCACCCATTCGCTCCAGGGCGCGATGTCTGCAGCGCCGACCGGCCGTATGCCGAGGCCCACGAGATTTTCAAGAATGTCCCACTGGAGCGCCACGACGCGCTGGGGGATTTTTCTGAATTCATGAACGCCGCGGGAGTCGCGGATGCTGACCGGCCCCTGCTCTTCAGCAAAGGATGGAAGCGGAACGCCCGCGAGGGAAAGCGCAGCGGCGCCGATTGAGGCTTCTACCAGTCTGCGGCGCCTGAGATTGAAGGAAGACGTCACTCGCATACGACCGCCACCTGCAGAGGATCCTTGTGGAGCGCCGTATAGTCTTTGGGCGGCATAGGGTGCTTGATGAGCTTCACGTCGATTTCAAAGAGCGCCCGGAGGTTCTTCTCGTCCTCGAGCATCTCGGCGGATCCTTCAAAGAGAACGTGCCCGCCCTTCATGGCGACGATGTGCGTTGCAAACCGCAAAGCGAGATTGATGTCGTGAATGATCGCGATGACGCCGCGCCCTTCCTCGCGGCAGATTCTCTCGAGAAGCGCGAGAACGCCGTACTGATGCCTCACGTCAAGCGCTGACGTGGGTTCGTCGAGAATCATTACGGGCGAAGCCTGAGCCAAGAGCATCCCGATCCAGACGCGCTGACGCTCGCCCCCCGAGAGGTCGTCTGCAAATGCGCGTGCAAAGCGGCTCGTGCCCGTGGCTTCGAGCGCCGCGTCGATGGCGCTTTCGTCTTCGTCCCGCCATCGTCCGAAAAGCCCTCGCCAGGGATAGCGCCCGAGGCGGACGAGCTCGCGGCAGATGAGGCCCGCCGATGCCGGGAGCTTTTGCGGAAGGAACGCCACCTCGCGTGCGCGCTCCCGCTCGGAAAGAGAGAAAAGGTCCTTGCCGTTCAGCATCACCTTCCCGGCGTCAGGCTTCACCAGGCCGGAGATGACGGAAGCGAGCGTGGATTTGCCCGACCCGTTGTGTCCGAGAATGAGCGTCATCTCGTTGGTCGGAATAGCGAGGTGATCGATTGAGAGAATGGTTCTGCCGTCTCGAACCATGCGGATGCCGGAGAGTTCGTACATGGAAAAGCCCGGATGAAGAGTTGGAGGGCAAAGTGCCGCCCGGAGATGAGGGATCCCCGGGCGGCTTTGAGGCTCAAGAATCTGAGTCAGCGCTCAGATGCGGGCATTACCAGTTGTAGGTGAGCGTCGCACGGGCGGTGCGGCCCTCGCCGTAGTAGCACATGTTGTTGTAGCAGCCCGTCACGAACTCTTTGTCCGTGATGTTGGTAACCGTGCCTGAAAGCGTCCAGTTCTTATTGATGAGCCAGCTGAGGGATGCGTCCCAAAGCGTGACAGCGGGAACCTTGCTCCCATAAACGGTATCGATCGATTCGCCAAGGTAGCGAAGCCCTGAACCGATTGTCAGCCCGTTAGCGCCGACGCCCGTGAAGTCATAAGAAACCCAGCCGCTCGCCGTGTGGTGAGGCAGATATTCAGTGCGCTCCATGGCACCAGCCGAAGTGCTCTGCTTGGCGTCAAGATAGGTATAGGAAGCGTCAATCGTCAGATATTTTGCAAGCGAAACGCGTCCCTGAACTTCAAGGCCCTTGTTTTTCTTTTCCCCAACCTGACGCATGGCGGGCGTGCCGTCAATCATCACCTGCGCGGAGCCATTCTCCTGGGTGATTTCAAACCAGGCAATGTTGAGATACCCATCGAGCCACTCCGGCGTGATCTTGATGCCGACTTCCGTCTGCTTGGTCGTGATGGGCTTGTCGAGCATATAGGTGGACTGCGTCCAGTCCGCCGTACTCACGGCATTGAGCGTCCCCGTTGCGAAGAATGCTTCGGAATAGTTCACATAGGGCGAAATCCCGAAGGGAGCGAGGTACATGAGACCGGCATTCCAGGAAAAATTAGAATCCGAGAGTTCATCCCTGTTCGACTGCACATTACTCCGGTAGTCCTCGTTCGAAGAGGTGATGCTGATCCTGTCGTACCGGCCACCCAGCTTTGCGACCAAAGTTTCGTTCCAGTTGGTCTGCGCCTGGGTGTAGATGCCGAACTGATGCTTGCGGATGGAGTTGCCGTAAAGACTGATAGGCACCGCACCCGTGAGATCAATATGGGAAGGATTAAGCGGATCAATTGTGCCGTAGCCGGTACCGGTAGCCCCATTGCTCTGCCAATCGGTATGGTGCCACTGGTTATCGAAGCCGATCTGGAAGGTATTCTCAAAATCGCCGGAGAACCAGTGCGCCGTGAGGTTGTTGTCGAACGTGACGCTCTTCTGGTCGCCGTCATTGACGAGAAGATAGCGGGGAATCATCGGCTGAATGACCAGCACGCCGGTTTTAGAATCCGGCGCATCTACGTAGCCGTAGGCTGCCGTGGAATGCAGATAGAACTTGTTGTAGTGGAAGTTGACGTTCTGCTTATAGGTCCAGACATCGTTGAACCCGAGCTTCAGCTCCCACCCTGCATCAAGCTGATCCTTGTTGTAGGCATCATCCGGATCACCGTAGTTGGTGCTCGCAGAGATGTGATGACCATTTCTCGAGAAGAGCGTGCCGTAGGCCGGGAAGAAGCCGTTGCTTGCCGTCCGGCGATCCTTAAGGTAGCTCATCATGAAGGTGAGCGAGGAGCGTTCGTCAATGTCAACCGTAAAGCTCGGCGCCAGCATGGCTCTCCAGCCGTCGACATCGTCAAGGACGGAATCCTCGCGATTGACCATGGCAACGATGCGATAGCGCTTCGAGCCGTCTTCGGTAGCGTAGTCGGAGAAGTCGAAGCCGCCTTGAACGTAGTTGTTGGTGCCGCCCGAAAGCGAAACGCTGTGCTGAGGCGTTTTCGTAGGCTTCTTCGTGACAAGATTGATGACGCCGCCCGGCATGGAGTCGCCGTAAAGCGATGAAGCCGGTCCCTGAAGAACTTCAACCGACTCAAGCAGATAGGGTTCCACGGTCGTGTCGAAATAGCCTTCCGTAAACTGACGCTGACCATTCACCAGGAGCGAAGATTCAAAACCACGAATCTTGATCCAGTTCGTGTCGTAATCCGTCCCGAACGTATTGACGAAGCCGGGCGTATAGCGCAGTGCATCATCAAGCTTGCGTACAGTCTTATCTGCCAGCTCCTGCCCGGAAATCACATTCACCGTCTGCGGTGTTTCCTGCGTCGATGTATCGATTTTCAGCGCCTCAGCCGTGACGCTCACGGCTTCAACGGTCTTGTAGTCCTCGGCAGCCTGCGCGGAGAACGCAAAAGCGGCAGCAGCAAGAGCGACGGCGGCAGGGAGTTTGCCGAGCAAGAGTTTTCTCTGACCTTTGTTCATTTTTATGGCGTGCGTTGTGAACGCTTTGTAAATAAGAATGATTATCATTCTATTTATGCGCATGCAGCCCAGGCCGGCAAACTACTCATCGCTCTATGCCCGCGGCACGCAAAAGACAGCGCCTTGAATTGAGTCGCATGTTCCGAAGCCTGCTCGCTCTAAGGAACCCGTGATGCATCAGTCGTTCAGATGAATCGGAAAGCTAAGTTGTCGTTTATCCACAACTTTTCTGCATGCAGTCTCACATGGACGACTTTTTTCGCATCTTTCCCCAGGAAACTTTTCTTTCCTACTTGCAAACGATTCTCATTTACGATATAGTTCACATCACTGGAACGAAACGCACCGCGCACAGGAACCAAGGGGTCGGTTCCGCGGTGCAGAAGAGCTCCTCTACGGTGAAGCGGGGAAACTTCACTTCGAGCTCTTCCTCTTCCGAGAGTCTCCTGCTCGGTTCGTTCCTTGCCTCTGATGGGAGGCCGCGTGTTTCTTGGTCCGCGGCCTCCCATTTTTCTTTCTGCTTTTCTCAGAAAGACTGAGCCGCAAAAGCAGATTGCTCCGGCGGCTCAAGACATTGTTTTAGCGGAAGAGAACCCGACGTCTCGGTTCAGTCTGTAAATCGAAGCCGCTCGGCAGGCCGGCTGCTCTTTCTCACAATGAGGAAGAAGACAAGCGAAAGAAGCCACGTCCCCGTTATCCACCCGATGTAGCCGAGATAAATCGAACCCATGGAGACTCCTGCCGCAAGCCGGCTTACGACAAAGTTGGGGATTCCTGAGCCCACATAGCAGGAGAGATAGAGCGCGGCAATGACGCCCGCACGCTCGCGAAGCGTCGAATCCTGAAGAAGGAACTTGACGCCCAGGGTGGAGGTGGCTCCCGAACAGGCGCCGCCGGCAATCAGCGCCGTGAGGAAAAGCGACGGGTGCCCGGTCTCAAGAAAGAGGAAAAGAAGCGCGCCGGCAATCGCGAAGCAAGTAACCGCTATCGGGAAAACGCGCGACGGCCTGAAGCTCCCAACCAGGAAGCCTGCCGCTGCATTCGGAACAATGAGCCCCATGTAGACAATCGCCGCATACATGGTGCTCGTGGCGCCGAAGGCTTCTTCAGCAAGCTTTGCCGAAAAGCCCTGCAGAAAGCTCCCGAGCCCCCATGTCCCGAGCATTGCAAACCCCACCACGAGGAAAATGCGCCAGAGGCGCCCGGGCAGCGCAATCTTCGGCATCAGGACCTCGGCGAGCGTTTCCGTACCGGGCGGAATGGTTTCCTCGGCCTTCCACACGAGCGCCGCAAGAAGCACGCAGATGACGACGAAGCTCATGAACATCACGTCGATGTCCACAAGCCCGTAAGCGGTGAGGATGCCTGAAAGCAGCGTACCAATCGAGAGACCGACATTGGGGCCGCCTGCCGTCAGAGCCGTTCCGATCCAGGCGTGCTTCTTTGGTGAACAGTCAACAATCCACGACATGGCGGCGGATGATGCCAGTCCGCAGGCGATCCCCTGGGTAAAGCGCGCGATGTAAAAGAGCATGGGCTCCGTCATGACCGCATAGCACCAGCAGGAAACGGCAGCCCAGCCGATGGTAATGAGCGTCACCCAACGCCGTCCGAGGGCGTTCGACAGGCGCGCGAAAAAGACGAGCGTGACGATGCATCCGAAGAAGTAGCTCACCACGGTCATCGCAACCTCAGCGGTCTTGAGGTCCATTTCTCCCGCCCAGACGCCGATCAGGGGAATCGGAGCAGAAGAGAAGATGAAGCAGCAGATGAGAACAAGGGACGCGGCAAAAAGCGTGAAGCTCCTGCGCGAATCAGAAATCCGCGCGCGTCGGCTGAGGTCTACTTCGGACATGGCGCTCTTCGGGGAAAGGTCGAGGCTTTGAGGTTGAAGAAACGCCCATTATGCGCCGCATGGATTCCCGACGCATCACCGCACTGATCGCAAAGCGCTCATGACGTGCTTCCCTTGATTTCAAATCCGGAGGACCAAAAAACTGTCTGCACCAGTCCCGGGAAGGAGGTGCAGACAGTTTTCAGAGCAAGCCCAGGCGAGTTCAGGCAGCAGGAGACGTTTCCGTCTTGGCGGGCGTAATCCCGGCGACGGGCTCTCCGGCCTCGCGGCTCTGGAACCAGGTCGCGACGATCGGACCGGTCAGGTTGTGCCAGAGAGCGCCGACAGCCGAGGGGAGCGCCGTCATCGGGTTCGCGGCAAAGTGCACGGAGGCGAGCGCCACGCCGAGAGCCGAATTCTGCATGCCGACCTCAAAGCAGAGGGCGCGGCATTTGGCGGCATTCATGCCCGTCATGCGGCCGATCACGTAGCCGAGCCCCATGCCGACGGCGTTCTGGATGGCAACCACGAGAAAGGCGACGAAGCCCGCATTCACGATGCTCGACTTGGTCGAGGCAACAACCGCGGCGATGATGATCACGATGGCCGTCACGGAAATGAGCGGCAGCGCACAGGTGACGTTTTCAACACGGTCGCCGAAGATGCGGTGAATCAGAACGCCTGCACCGATCGGAACGAGGATCACCTGGACGATCGAGAGGAACATTGCGGTCGGGTCGATCGAGAGCCATTCGCTCGCAAAGGCGTACATCAGGGCAGGCGTCACCACGGGCGCCATCAGCGTCGTGCAGGACGTGATCGTGACGGAGAGCGCCACATCGCCGCGGGCAAGGAAAGTGACGACATTCGAAGCCGTTCCGCCCGGGCAGCAGCCGAGGAGCATCAGGCCGACGGCGAGGTCGGGCGGCAGATCAAAGGCCATGCAGAGCAGGAAGGCCGAGAGCGGCATGATCGTGAACTGCGCAATGATGCCGATGATCACGTCCTTCGGGCGGGAGAAGATTTCTCGGAAGTCCGACGCCGTGAGCGTGAGCCCCATGCCGAACATGACGATGCCGAGAAGGAAGGGTACCCAGGGGCCAGCCAGTACGAATACTTCCGGAAATAGGAAGCCGAGGACGCCGGTGGCGACGACCCAGAGCGCGAACGTCTTGTTCACAAAGAAGCTGATTTTCCGGAGAGTATTCATCATTTTTCAAATGGCAAAGGACGTTGTTGGCGTCCATGCTCCCTGTTGGCGACTAAACCTGAACCCGAATCTGGTCATGGCGCGTCTCTTGAAATTCAAATGGATGGGGATTAAAGCTGCGCGGCTTATGCGGAGATGGAGTCCGTCTGCTGCGCTGCTGAGGAGTTACTTTACGCGAAATTTCAGATTTCGCAATGCAATTTTCTAGATATTAAGAATTATTTTTCTTGTATATTATGCTCGTCGTGATGAAATTCAATTGATACTGCAAAGATTCCCTAGCGGTTTTCCCCACCTTTCATGCCGCTTTTCCCTGTTCATCTCGCTCTCGGCGCCGGTTTCAGGCACTCTCCTTCAGACGCTTTGACCTGCATCAATGAATGAAAACTCTGAAGCTGACTTTAGGCTCATCTGTCGCAATCGCTATTGCGAATCGTTCTCATATAAGGCATACTTCATCTCAAGCAAGACAGCTTGATCCACTTCGAGAAGCCAGGGGTCGGCTTCGTGGATCCGAGCCTCAGGGCGGGTGCAATGCCTGCCCTTGAATGAGGCGCTGTCTTGGGGTCTCCTGGAAGGGGATGGCGCAAAGGCGCCATCCCCTCTTTTTTCGTCTGCGTTTCAGGCGAGAACCGTATGCGCGCCGCACGCAGCAAAAAGCCCGGCGCGGCTCCCATCCGAACCACCCGGGCTTTGCTTCAATATCATGATGTTTGGTTCGAGGGGAAACCTCAAGCCCGGAGTCAGACTCCGGTCTACCCGCAGGAACGATTTCCCCTCCGCTCCTCGGGCAAACGCCCGCGGCATCGACCCCCGATTCCGCGTGCGCCAGGAGGCTCCCCCCGAACCAAAACTGAAGATGTCAGAAATTCATTGCTGCTCAGCGGAATGAACATGAGATTCATTCTCAGTAAGGGAGACGGATTGTAACAAACTATTTGTCCGTCACGGTTTACATTCGGACTGAGAAAAGTAAAGGCCCGCCGATTCCATGGAAAAATCGATGCGGGCCCTAAGACATTTCCCTAATGGGAAGACACGGCGCCTCTCTCAGGCTCAATCCGGATTTCCCATCTGATCGGGGGAAAGCTCAACCAACCGGAAGATTTTGCGGGCGCGCGGCTTTTCGCCCGCCCCGCTCCGATCCTCATAAGTGCAGTGAAGGAGCTCATGCGCAAGGCGGCTTCCCGGAGCTCCGAGAAAGTCCTCATAGAGGCGGATGACCTCCGGATTCTCGTGCGAAGCGCGGATCGGCATCCTGGCGTCAATGTCATACACCGCACTCTGACGGGCACCGAGATTGTTCTTCCAGATGTCGCGCCCGCGGGGCGTGCCTCCGCCCCCGACGCAGCCGTTGGGACAGGCCATGACCTCAACGAAGTGATAGGGACAGGTGCCCTTTCTCACCATGTCGATCACCTTCGCAACATTGGCGCATTCGTGAACCACCGCCACGCGGATGTCGCCCAGGTCCCCGAGATGAACGGTCGTTTCCTTGATCGAGCGCGCGCCGCGAACGTCTTCGAAAGGCGGGAGCGGCTGAGGATCCTGATTCGTAATGGCGGACATTGTGCGAAGCGCCGCCTCCATGACGCCGCCCGTCGTTGCGAAAAGCTGCGCGCCGCCCGAAGCGAGCGTCATCTGAGGCGTGTCGAACGCCGTATCGGGAAGCTCGGCCAGGTTGAGCCCCGTGCGGCGGATCAAGCGCGTGAATTCCCGGATCGTGAGCACAACGTCGGTATCTTTTTCGCCGGGGCGGCGCTCGAGAAGCTTCCTTCCTGCCTCGTCCTTTTTCGCCGTGCAGGGCATGATCGAAATGACGCGGATCGACTTCGGATCGAGCTCCCTCGACTTCGGCATCCAGGTCTTCGCGAGCGCCGAGAAAATCGCCTGCGGCGAGCGCGTCGAGGAGAGGTGCGGAATCATGTCGGGCGCAACCTTTTCGACGTAGTTGACCCATCCGGGGCAGCAGGAAGTGAAATACGTAAAGGGTTTCTCCAGCGTTCCCGCGGCCTTTGCTTCCCGGAGGCGCTCCAGGATCTCCGTTCCCTCCTCCATGATCGTCACGTCGGCAGACCATCGCGTATCCATCACGTAGTCGGCGCCCATGCGCTTCAACGCCGTCACGATCTTCCCCTCGACATTGGTGCCGGGCGGAAGTCCGAAAGCCTCGGCAATCGCCACGCGCACGGCCGGAGCGATCTGAAAGACCGTCGTGACGGAGTCGTCGTCGAGAAGATCAAAAACGTCGCAGCACTGGTCGCGCACGCTGATGGCTCCCGTCGGGCAGACGAGCGAGCACTGCCCGCACTGAATGCAGACGTCGGAGGCGCCCCAGGAGTCCGCGCCGCGGAAACCGACCTGAGCGCCCGTGCCGGTGTCGATCAGAGTGAGCGCCGATACGTTCGGCCCCTGCACGCGGCGGCAGACCTCGATGCAGCGCAGGCACCGGATGCATTTTCTGCCGTCAAAGCGCATGGCAGGGGCGGAAGCATCCTCCCGACGGTCTGCCAGATATTTTCCGGAAATGTGCGAGCCTTCGAGCCCCACCCAGAGGGCCGCCTTCTGGAGTTCGCAGTCGCCGTGGCGGGAGCAGGAAGAGCAATTTTCATCATGGTCGGCAAAAAGAAGCTCCATCTGCAGGCGCTGCCGGCGGCGGACCTCGGCCGTACGCGTATGAATGCGCATGCCGGGCTCGATCTTCGTATCGCATGAGGTCACGATGTCGTGGCCGCCGTCCGCGCGATCAATGTCCACAAGACAAATGCGGCATGTTCCGGGACGGTGATTGAGGGCCGCGAATTCGCAAAGCGTCGGAATAAAGATCCCGGCGCGGCGAGCCGCTTCGAGAATCGTGTCGTTGGGCTCGATCACCACGGAGATGCCGTTGATGAATGCGCGGGGCGCGAGCTCCTTCTTGTCTTTATAAATCTGGGAAGCCATCTTGGGGAAACTCCGTCAAAGGGGAAGCGTGTCCTCGCCCGTGGGCTCGGCGCCGGGAATGGGGTCGCGGGTCGTCACGCCGATGAGGCGGTAGCAGCGCATGCAGCGCTTCGATTCCTTCCAGCCGTCCGAATCCGTCATGCCGAACTCAACCTCCTTCCACGGGGTCTCCTCGATGCGTCCGCGGGCGTCAAGCATCGGCACTTCAAAGCGTTCAGCATGCGGGAAGCTCTTCTCCGGCCGGCACTGGCCGAGAAGATCCGCCTTCCTGATGATTCGGGAGAGGCGTTTTCTCGGGAAAAAGGCCGGTTCCCCGCTCCTCAGGTAGGCGTCGATCGATCTCGCCGCGCCTTCACCGTGCGCCATGGCAAGGATGAGCGTTTGAGCGCCCACGGCGGCATCGCCCCCGGCAAAGACGCCCTTGCGGGAGGTCGTGTAGTCGGCCTTCGTTTCAATCGTGTTCCAGCGCGAGAGCCTGATGCCGTCTTCGGGAGAAAAAACGGATGCGTCCATTTTCTGACCAATGGAAGCAATGACCGTGCTGCAGGGAATAACGAATTCGGAACCCGCAATCGGCTTTACGCCGCGGCGGCCCGACGCGTCGGGCTCCGTCTGGTACATGCGCACGAGCTCGATCCCGACAACGCGGCCGTCTTCCACGATGATGCGCTTCGGGGCGGAAAGGAATTCGAATTCCACGCCCTCGGCGCGAGCGGCCTTGATTTCCTCCGGATCTGCGGGCGCCGAGGCCTCGATGCGGCGGTAGGCGACAATGACGCGCCCGGACTTCAAAAGTCTTCTTGCCGTGCGGCAGCAGTCCATCGCGACGTTCCCGCAGCCGATCACCACAACATCGCCATGAAGAGGCGCCGGCCCTCCTGGGTTCTTCTGGCTGTGCTCGATTTCAAGCAGGAAGTCGAGCCCCTTGAGATAGCCTTCGGCCGACGGGTCCTCGTCGGGGAGATTGAGATACTGCCCGAGCGCGCAGCCGATCCCGAGAAAGACGGCGCTGTAGCCGTCGCGAAGGAGACTATCGACGGAAAAGTCGCGGCCGAGCTTTTTGCCGAAGATGTAATGGCCGCCCAGGGCCCTCACGACGTCCGTTTCGCCCGCGAGCTCCCTGCGCGGAAGACGATAGGCGGGAATTCCCCAGCGGGCCATGCCGCCCGCCTCTTCCTCCATGTCGAAAACATCAACCGCATGCCCCATCTGGAGAAGATGGTAGGCGCAGGTGATGCCCGCCGGGCCGGCGCCGACGACGGCAACCTTCTTTTCATCAAGCCCGAGCGAGGCTTCCGGAGCAAAGAGATGCGAAACGGGGGCTCCCGCATGATCAGCGGCAAATCGCTTCAGGTCCTTGATCGCAACGGGCGCCTCGACAAAGCGGCGCGCACAGGCTTTCTCGCAGGGACGAACGCAGACGCGCCCGCAGGTGCCGACGAGCGGATAACGTTCAAGCAGCACGCCTTCGGCCAACTGAGGACGGCCGTCACGGATGTAGTCGATGTAGCGGGGAACATTGACGTTCGCAGGACAGGCTTCGATGCAGGGAGCGGTTGCAGCCGATGCGTAGCGCTTCTCTGCGGCGAGCGCCGCCGGGTCGCCTAAGGGTTCCGTTGTCTTCAGGTCGTCGAGGAAATGGTCGATTGCGCCGATCAGCGCTGCTGTTGTGGAGGCGCCGATGCCGCAGAGGCTCGTCAACTCCATCTGGCGCGCGAGCGTGCGGACCTCTTCCCAGTTGACGGTGCAGCCTCGGCCGAGGACGGCCGCCTTGAGCGCCTCGCAAATGAGGATGCTTCCCGCACGGCAGGGCGTGCAGCGTCCGCAGGACATGCGGCGAACATTGTCGTAATAGGCAAAAAGAACCAGAGGAAGCGCTTCAGCTCCGGAGAAGATGAGAAAGCCTGCGCTCGAAATAATGCTTGTCAGCGGGTTGCCGCGATTAAATTCGCGCGCTTCCTCAAGCGGGAAGCCGTCAGGCAGTGCTCCTGAAGCGTCGTTTCTCCGATCGAATCGACGTCCCTTCCAGAAGCCAAAGAGAAAATTCTCTTCCATTGTCATGGTCCCTCAAAACGTGCTGCCGGCGAGACGTCTCAGGTCCCGGCGACATCCGGGATAACGCACTCGCTGCAGCGGATTCTTTCTGAGCGCCCGATGAATGGAGCTCCTTCAGAGAGATTCACATCCCTTGCGAAGTCGACTCGGGGTCCGGGCTGCATCAGTATTTGTTCTTTTATGCGTCAGGCCATTTTAACTAGTTCTTTTGAATGTTCGGTCTAAAAATCAGGCAATGACTTACGGGAAAACATGCATTCAATCGACTGATAAGGGACGTTCCTATATTAGATTCAGGGTTTTCCTGTGTGCCTGAAGCTTGAGTTTCCGCAATACGCTTCTCCTTATCCTTAGTCCCTCTTCGTCATCCAACCCAAGTGACTCTTTTCTCCTCAAGCCTCACTCAGGAGTCCTCCACGGAGCATCTCTTCAGGACGCTCCTTCTTAAATGGATTCCTGCCAGCACCCGTGCGCTGGAGCTCGGAAGCGCACGCTTCGCAGCCCCGCTCGCAGAAGCCGATGTCTGCGTCACGGTCACGGCGGATGCGGACGCTCCGGACGAAGAAAGCGGCCGAAGCCCCGGGCTTGAACGCATTCCGCTTCACTTTCCGCTCGGCAAAGCCGATCGGGAGCGCTATGGCGAAGCTCTTGAAGAGGCTTCTTTCGATGCAGTCGTCCTTGACGGGCTGAAGGAAGCGTTCACTACGGATAAGCTTCATGAACTCGTTCGCGAAATCGACATGGTTCTCAAGCCTTCCGGCGTGGCGCTCATTCTGCTCGATGCGGCTTCTCTGCCTCAATGTCTCTCGCCCGAGTTCGTCATTGCGCTCTTCGAACGCTTCGGGTTTGCGCTTGCGGAAAGAAAATCTGTCCAATCCCCCGTAAAGCAAACCTCCGCCGGACTGGTTTTCGTGCGCGATGCTACCAGGGTGCGGGCAAGGAAAAGCCTCCAGGGGCTTCTCGAAGAGGACCGGAAAACCACTACCTATAAGCTCGCGCTTATCAAGGCGCTTGCCGAAATCAACCTTTCCAACTCTGCCCGCGTACGATATCTCTCGCCGACGGACATGGATCGATACCTCCTTCGGTCGAAGATTCCGGATGCGCCTCATCAGGCGGCAATCCCGATGGGGCTCATTATTGAGCGCGTCGCAGCGCTTTACTGGCAGATCTACCGCAGGCATGCGCTCAATGAATCGGCGCCGCTTCCCGCTCAAATCGGGGGCGGCAGACGCCTCGAATTCGAGGAGCCTCTCAAGGCGCTCATCCGCCTCTACCAGGGCGACTGGCTCGCCTTCAGAAACGACTTCTACCTGGGAAGGCTCGCGGCCGGATCCGCACGCAGTCTCGCCTTCATCTCTCTTGCCCGGGCAATCAACAAAGCGCTTCAGCGCGGTCCCATCTTCTATGCCGGAAATTCCCTCGGCAATGATTCGAGCGCCATTGCCGGAAAAGACGGGAACCGCCTCTTTCGACTCGCAAAGGGAGCGGGCTTTCGATCGCTCGAAGAAGCAATCGCTCCCGCGCTCCTCGACCGGGCGGCAGGGACCTTCTACCTTCCCTCCGAGCTCTGGCGCGAACTCAATGTCTCTGCGCCCTGGCTCACGGAAGCCATCACGATCCGCTGGGCGAGGCTCTCGTCGGACTTTTCCCGCGGGGCCATGTCGCCCGGCGCCGTGGTCGACTTGATGACGCCGCCGGAAGACATGCGCGACACGAATTGGTCCCGGGGGCTCTTTCTCGAGCGCATCCGCACGGGGAACCTCCATTCCGTCTGGTCCGGCGTGGAGCTTTTCCCCAAAACGCTCGCCGTCGACCACATGATCCCGTGGTCGCGCACCCATACGAACGATCTCTGGAACCTTATGCCGGCCGAAACAAAGGAAAACGGCCAAAAATCCGACGGGGTTCCTTCTGCTCACTGTCTTGACAGAGCGGCAGACCGGATCATCCGAACCTGGAAGCTTTATGAAGGCTCATCCATGGGCACGCTCTTTCGCGCACAGGCTGAGTCGACGCTCATGGGCCGGGCGCTTCCTCAGAAAGACTGGGAAACGCCGATGATGGACGCGCTTCTCAGAAGCGCCGACGAAACGGCGCTCCAGTATGCCTGCCGCAGGTGGGAGCCTCCTCTGAGAGAGAACCTTTGAGGGCGAGACTTCCAAATAACGAAAGAGCGCTCATGATCCCTGACAAATTCAGGATGATGAGCGCTCTTCTTTTTTAAGCCCGCGCCCCGCTCCGAAGGAGCGGGTGCGAACTGAGGCATCAGGCCTTCGCGGAGCAGCAGCCTTCCTTAACCGCATCCGCGCGCATGGCGGAGAGGAACCAGAGTTCCTTCGCGTAGCCCGCGAGATAGCCTTCGAAAATGCCCTGCGTCTGGAAATCGTCCTCTTCAGCAGCCGCATTGCGGATTTCGCGTGCGAGCTTCGCCATCTTCTTCATGTCGGCTTCGACTTCCGCAACGACTTCGCAGGAAGAGAAGAGGCGCGGCGAAACTTCTTCGATCACGGAAAGCTCCACGCTCCCGCGAAGGGTCGCGTGCGGCATTTCGCCCTTCATCTTCAGAAGCTCGGCGACTTCGTCGTAAGCGTCGAAGGCCTTGTCGTAGAGAGCTTCCGTGTACTCATGGAGGGGCTTGAAGAGCTTGCCGGTCACATTCCAGTGGAGGTTGTGGAGCTTCACGTTCCAAACGAGCAGGGAGGCGACGTAAGCATTGAGTCGTTCAGTATTCGTCATTTTTATGGGTCCTGTTGCGATGCATTTAAAACTATCAATAACCGTCTCTTGATGCATCTTGTTTATCGATAAGCCGATATTACATGTTAAATCTATCGATGTCAATATTTTGATAGTTTTTATCAAAAGATAAGCTGAGCAATGCTGCCAAATCCAATCAAATTACTGCCCCAATCTCTCAAATTACCCTGTCCAAAGAGAGGCTGAATCTGCCTGAAGCCCGCGCATTCCCCTGATTCCTTGATGCAATAAGAGAGCGCTTACGTCATTCACCCACCTTGCAAACTGCCCAATCCTGCTTATCATTTGGAATATCACTCTTCCTGGCAGGATGCACCTGCCGGACATTCATTCGACGAATCTTTCCAACCGCTCATCCAACTGCCATGTCCGACATTGATCATCAGATTGCCGACATGCTTCAGGCGCTCAAGGCACTTAATCCTCAGAGAGGATCGCATGAGACGAGCGTCCCCGGCTTCTTCACGCACCGGCACGAGTGCGAGATGCCGCTCACCTGCTCCTGCGGGGAGCTCGCCTGCTCGCTCATACTTTCCGGGTCGAAGAGCTCGCTCATCTGCAACCGGGAAATCATTTATCACTCGGGCGAAGGGCTCCTTTCGGGGGCGGCGCTCCCGAGCGCCTACCGCGCGCTCAATGCTTCGCCCGAACATCCCTTCTATTCGATTTCGCTCCGGCTCGACCGGGCGCTTCTCATTGAGCTCGCCGAAAGCATGACGGCGGCGGACGCCCAGCCTCAGCCGACGCAGGCCTGCTTCGTCTTTACGCCCTGGAAGGATCTTCTTGAGGATTTTTCCAGGCTTATTCATCTCGCGGCGAACCCCGATCAGGTCAAGGTGCGCGCTCCGCTCGTGATCCGGGACCTGCATTATCTGCTCCTCACGGGCGCTACCGCTCCGCGACTTCTGCCGCTTCTTCGCGACGCCGCCCCCGCGGGCGCCATCGTGCGCGCCGTCTCGTGGCTCCGGGCCAATTTTGCGACTTCCATTGCAATTGAGGAGCTCGCGCGCATGCACAACATGTCGACCTCGAACTTCCATCGGCAGTTCAAGGGCCTCACGGGCATGAGTCCCCTCCAGTTTCAAAAGCAGATCCGGCTTTTTGAAGCGCAGCGCATGATGCTCGCGCAGCACGCGCAGGTGGCTGAAGCCGCCTATGCCGTCGGTTACGAAAGCCCGACGCAGTTCGTGCGCGAATACAAGCGCCAGTTCGGCGACTCGCCCCTGCGGGATGTACGCCGGCGCCGCACGGCCTTTGCAGCTGCCGACCGCTTCGGGGTCGAAGCCGATGAGGCCGCATGACGGACCTCCGACGGAACAGCCGATATTTCAGACCTCTCTTTCAAAAAAAAACATGTCCCATTCCACCGTTCGCTTCGACCTCGACCGTCCGCGCCGCATCGGTCTTCCTGAAGCGGTGTTCTGCGCAGGGAAGCCCCGTTCAGTGCTCATTGAGCTCTTTGAACGCTTCGGGAGTCCCGATGCTGAACCCATTCTCTTCACGCGCCTTGAGCCCGGCTTTTTTGCCGAACTCCCGGAAGACCTCCGGAAGAAATACAACTTCGACCCGCTCTCCCGCACGGCATGGAACGCGAAACTCCCCGCCCGCCCCGGAAAAGCCGCGCTCGTTTCCGCCGGGAATGCCGATGCGAGCGTCCTGCACGAAGCCGCCCGCACGCTCGAATACCTGGGCTACGAAACCGCTTTCTTTGAAGACTGCGGCGTCGCGGGACTCTGGCGCATTCAGTCCGTCATCGACGAAATCAATGCGTGCGACGTCGTGATCGTGGCGGCGGGCCTTGATGCTGCGCTCGCTTCCGTCATGGGAGGCCTCACCGAGAAGCCCCTTTTTGCCGTCCCCACATCGGTAGGCTACGGCATCGCCGAGGGCGGCATGACGGCGCTTCGCAGCATGCTCGCCTCCTGCGCGCCGGGCGTTGCGGTCTTCAATATCGACAACGGCTACGGCGCAGCATGCGCTGCGGCACGGACGCTCAGGCTCCTCACGACCCATTCCTCGAAAGAAGCAATCACCCAACCATGACTGAATCCTCGATTCTTGCCGTCCGCATTCATGCGGGCTTCAATGCGGGCGCCTTCCTCTCCGGCCTTCTCGCGCTCAACGATCTTCCCGGCGGCATGGCGGGCGCGTACCTGCGCATGCTCTTTCCCGCCATTGACTGCGGCCTTGAATATGCGCCCCGCTACGTCAATTCCATCCGCGGCATGTCAGCGCGAATTCTGGCGCCGAAGGAGCACGCCCACCGGCATCCGGCAGACATCCGGGCGATCTACGACAAGAGCCGGCTCTCGGATGGCGCGCGCGCCCTTGCCGACCGCGTCTGGCAGGTGCTTGCCGGAGCGGAGGCAAAAGTGCACGGCATGACGATGGACGAGGTGCATTTTCACGAAGTCGGCCGCATGGCCAATATTCTCGCCATCGGACTCTCGGCAGAACTCTTCCTCAAAATGAACATCTCGCGCATCGTTGCAAGCCCCATTCCAATGAACGAGGGCGAAGTCGAATGCGCCCACGGGCTTCTCCCCTACCCGGCTCCGGCCATGTTCACGATGCTCGAGGGCGTTGCCGTCAGAGCATCCTCTGGCAAGGGGGAGCTCGTCACCCCGACGGGACTCGCGATTCTGAAGGGATTCGGCGCCGAATTCGGTCCCTGGCCCGAAATGACGATTGAGAAGGCGGCTCAGATCTTTGTCTGGGGTTCGTCCTTTGAGGGCGTCCCCAACGGCTCGCGCTTTTTCCTGGGTTCGCCCGCGCCTGCGGCTGCCGAATAAGACCTTAGGCCCGCCCATTCTCCTTTTGAAAGAAAAGCCTCCGTCCGGCAGGAGCCGGTTCCGGAGGCTTTTCATCGATTGAGGCGCAGCGCTCAGATCAGGTCGGCAGCTGCCGGATCCTGCGCCGGTAGGCGGCCGGCGAGCACCCGAACCAGCGCGAGCACGAGCGCGAGAAGTTGCTCGGATCCGAGAAGCCGATCGTATAGGCAATCTCCGTGATCGACCGTTCGGTATGCGCGAGCGCATCGTGCGCGAACTGCTTCTTATGCTTGTCAACGAGGTGAACGAATACGGCGCCCTCTTCCTCAAGACGGCGCTGCAGGGTGCGCGCGGACAAATTCAGACGGCCGGCAACATCCGGAATGCGAACGCTCTCGCCCGCTCTCAAAAGGGCTTCGATTTCCTCTTCGACGCGAACGGTGAAGGAGAACTGACGAACACGATTGAGATACTGGCGGACAACCTGCTCATTGGCCTCGCGCAGCATGGCGTTCTGAGCGGCATAAGGCTCCATCACATCGTGATAGGCAAAGCGAATCGTTGCACGGTCCGAGCTCTTGGTGTCAACAGCACAGCCGAAATATTCTTCAAGACGCGAGACTTCCGCCCGTTCCGCACGGGAAAGCGGAATCCTCACTTCAACAGGCGTCACGGCATGCTGAGAAAGCGAGTTGGCCTGCCTGAAGATGAAGGCAAGAACGCAGAGAAGCGCCGCATGACGCGCTTCATACCCATGAAGGGTCTTAAGGGTGAGCGTCGACCCGGAACTGTCGTGCGCGAGGCTCGCGTCCATCGTCGTTGAAATCACCTTGGCGTAGCGAGCCGTCAGGTCGAGCACCTGGGCGAGCGAATGACTCGTAATGATGGCAAGCCCAAGACCGTGGAGCGTCGGCGCCTGCATTTCCTGTCCGCACTTGAGGCCGATAAGTTCATCGCCCGTTGCGCTGATGAGCGCCTCCCAGAAGCGGCGCACGTTCATCGCCGGGAAGCGCGCATCGGGAACCGTGAGGAGCGAAGAATCCATGCCGACGCGCTTCAGAATGGCTTCGGGCTCAACGCCGTAGCCTCGCGCGGTCTGGCAGATCGACCGGATCCAGCTTGCAAGAATGCTGTCGCCGAGGGGCAGATGCGCATCATCATCAGGAATAGGCTTCCCCTCGAGCGGAAGAGGAAGACGAATCTCATCGGACATATCGGGGAAAACCTCCTTTGGGTTCGGACGTTTACGGTACCAGAAAAATCCGCCGCTTGCGGCAGTCTATCAAGGCACCCGCGAAAAAAAAGCCGGCCGAGGTAAACCCTGGGCCGGCCCAAAAACGCGGAGGAAAAAATCACATGCTCGAATCTATCGCTTCAGATTCGATCAGGAGCATCAGCCGTAAATGACGCCCTCTTCTTTGACGACGCGGGTGCCGGCCTTGCCCGCGAGAATCTTGTCGATCTCGGAAAGGGCGCCGATCACAGCGGTCTTGCCCGTCTTCTCGACGAAGCGGCAGGCAGCCTCAACCTTCGGCCCCATCGAGCCCTTGGCGAAGCCGAATTCGCGCAGCGACTTCGGATCGGACTGAACGATCTTCTTCTGATCGGGCTTGCCCCAGTTGATGTAGGCGCCGTCAACGTCAGTGGCGATGACGAAGAGATCAGCATCGAGGGAGGCTGCGAGCACGGACGAAGCGAGATCCTTGTCGATCACGGCTTCAGCGCCGACGAGCTTGCCGTCCTTGTCGAAGTAGGTCGGAACACCGCCGCCGCCGCAGCAGATGACGATGTGGCCGTTTTCAACGAGAGTCTTCAGAGGAGCGAGACCCCAAATGCGCTTCGGATCCGGGCTCGGAACCACACGGCGCCACTTGTCGTTGTCGGGAGCGATCGTCCAGCCGTGCTGCTTGGCGAGCTGTTCGGCTTCTTCCTTGTCGTAGACGGGGCCGACAGGCTTCGTCGGATTCTTGAAGGCGGGATCTTCAGGATCAACCTGCGTCTGCGTGAGAATCGTCGCGAGCGTGGCGGTCTTCGGCACGTAGTTGACGAGTTCCTGCTGAATCATGTAGCCGATCATGCCGACCGATTCGGCGCCGATCACGTCGAGCGGATACATCGGCACTTTCTTGTAGGCATTGTTCTGGAGAGCAAGAAGGCCGACCTGCGGGCCGTTGCCGTGCGTAATCACGAGCTCGTTGCCTTCATAGGCCTTGGCAATCTGCTTGCAGGCGATGGAAACGTTTTCGCGCTGGTTTTCGCAGAGCATCGGCTCACCGCGCTTCAAAAGGGCATTGCCGCCCAGAGCAATAACAAGACGCATGACTGAAGAATCCTTTCTGGAGAGTATTGGGTTCAAGAGGCCGGAAGCGGTGTCCGGCCTCTGTGAAGAGACGCTTGAACCCTTAAGCAGCAGAGCCCGAATGAATCAGGAAATATCGGTGTCGTCTGCTGCTTGTTTTCCGGGTCTAAGCGGATCCCCTGCTAAGGGCTAGCGGGATCAGTTGACGCCGACGACGGCAGCGAGGAGCGCCATGCGCAGAGCGACGGAGAAGCCGATCGCGCGGAAGTAGAGCTGGTGCTCGGTGTTGTCGATGCCGAAGTCGAATTCGCCCGGGTTGCGCGGCAGCGAGTGATGCACGCCAACGGTCTTGCCGGTCTTCGCCTTGATGTTGCGGAGCATTTCGAGCGAGACGTAGTAGTTGGCCATCTTCTTTTCGAAGTCGGCGCGGTTCGGGTCATCCTTCTTGACCGAGCAGCCCGGCAGATAGATGAGGTCGACGTTCTTGTCGGCGTAGAGCTCTTCGTTCTGCTTCATCGTGAGGTCGAAGTGCTCTTCGAAGTTCGCGTTCATCTTGATGAGCTTCTGACGAACGACGTCCGGGGTGCGCAGTTCGCTCGTGCCCGTGTAAATGATCTTGGCGCCCATGGCGGCAAGAGCGAGGGCGAAGGACTGGCCGGAGCGGGCACGCGAGAGGTCAGGCGTGGCGATGGCGACGGTGACCTTGGAGAGGTCGCCGAAAGCGCGCCAGCAGGTGTAGGAGTCGAGCAGACCCTGGGTCGGGTGCGTGACGTGGCCGTAGCCGCCCGAGATCACCGGAGCGCAGTGGCCTTCGATTTCCTTAAGGGCGCCGAGGGCTTCCTTGTCGTCCGGGTGACGCATGACGATGACGTCGGCGTATTCGCTCGTAACGCGCAGGCTGTCGGCGAGGGATTCGTTCTTCGCAACGGAGGAGTTGTGCGTCGGATCCGCTTCCGTGATCACGGAGCCGCCAAGACGATGCATGGCGTTTTCATGCGAGCAGCGGGTGCGGGTGGAGGGCTGGAAGAAGAGCGTGTAGAGAACCTTGCCGCGCAGCAGGTCGGTGCCGGTGCGCATGAACGGTTCGAGCATTTCAGCAGCCTGATAGAGCGAGAGGATTTCTTCGCGGGAGAAATCGTCGAGGAACGTGATGTTGCGGCCCTTCATGTGGGTGCCGGCGAGCGCTTCACGGATATCAAGGTGCTTGAAGTTGCTGTCGAGAGCCATGGTGAAAATTCCTTGGGTGTTGGCTTATTTGCTATTGAAAAAGGTGCTTCTCGTCGCGGAGAAACAAGCGGCGGAATCTGGAATGAAAGGGATGGCTTCAAAGACAGGGGGGGAAGGAAGCCATCCCCTTCGCAGACGTTCGATGCCGGCAGGTTCTCCGGTCGACCGCTTTAGAGGAGATCGATTAGATCTCGACGTCGCGGTTGCAGTCCTTCGAATAGATGTAGGAGAACGGGCCGCGGCCGATGCCGTAACCGGCCTGAACCGAGAAGGCGCCCATCCAGAGGAAGTCTTCCTTCTTCGTCGTGTACCAGGTGTCGTCGAGGAGGTACATGCCTTCGCCTTCGTAGATGTAGGCGCCGTGCTCCTGAACGTGCGTTTCGCAGATGTTGTGCGAGGCACCCGGATCAAAGGAGAGGATGTGCATGTTCATGTCGAAAGCTTCTTCAACAGGGAGGAAGTCCTTCACGTGAACGTTGGCCATGCCGTCGTAGTCGCGGAAGGCGACTTCGTTGATGTTGCCGAAGACGCTCCAGGGCATGAGTCCCTTGGGATGGGGGATGTAGCGCTGCTTGTAAAGAAGGATGCGGCCTTCCTTGCCGTTGACGTTCTTGAAGCCGATGCCCTTGCCCGGAGCGGAGTAGGCATAGCCGCCCTGCGTGAGGACGCGCTTTTCGCCGGCGACGTCGACTTCGAGTTCGACTTCACCGTCAAGAACATAGATGAAGGCTTCTTCGTGTTCCTTAGCGCCGTAGGGGTAATCCGTGTGCGCCGTGGCGCCCAGGGTACCGATCAGCTGCACGAAGCCCGCGCCGATCTTGGGCGAGCAGAGAATCGTCATCTTGGCGTCGACGATTCCGGGAACCGTATTGATCACGCGGCCCTGGGGGGTAATGATCGCAAAGTCCGCCTTGACGACTGAACGGTTGGAAAGCAGGTCCTGAGGATAACCAGGCATCTGAAACTCCTTCAACTAACTGTAAGAGTGGTTGCTTTTTTCGCCTCGAAGCCCTTGGCAGCATCCTTGAGTTCCGGCCCTGCCCTGGCTTTGATTTGATCTTCGGAAAGCGTGTTCCGTTGAATTGAACTATAGGCGCTAAATGACTTTTCTCATGCGCCCACCGCGTCAAGGTCATGTCATTACGCGACACGCATCTACATCGTTTTCTCTTATTACTTTATTTATTTTTTATATTTTTCAATATGTTTAAAAACATTACCCGACAAATGCCTTAGGGTTAACATGACGCTCGATATCAACTTATGACATGTCACTTGTCTTTTTACGCCACGAAAAATAACAAAGAAAAGGCGCTGCGATGGGAAGAACAACTTCCCGCCGCAACGCCTCAATGCCCTCGTTTCAGGGACTTTTTTTCTCAAGGAGGATGGTTAGTCGCGAATAATGTCGGAATGCGCAATCCAGCGATAGACGCCGGCAGCCATGAAGGCGCCGATGAAGAAGGTGAAGTTGCCGATGCCGCTGCCCGAATCAAGCATCATCGCTGCAACGCTCGCAATGCCCGCGGGAATGAGCGCAGCTACAGCCTTCCAGTTGACGCCGTGGCGGTACCAGTAGCTCCCTTCCCGGCTGGTGCTGTAAAGGTCGTGCACGACAACGTGACGGCGCTTGATGTAGTAGTAGTCGATGATGAGGATGCCGTAGACGGGGCCGATGAGAGCGGCGAGAACGTCAACCGTAACGTGAATCACCTCAGGCGAGCTGAAGAGATTCCAGGGCAGGAGCGCGACCGAGAGAACAGAAGCCACAAGACCGCCCGTGCGCCAGGAAATGTATTTCGGGAAGATGTTCGAAATGTCGAATGCTGCCGAAACGAAGTTGGCGACAATGTTGACGCCCACCGTGGCAATCAGCATCGTGAGGCCGAGAATCAGTACGGCCGTCTTGTTGTCGAGCTTGCCCATGACTTCAATCGGGTCGACGATGAGTTCGCCGAAGACCACGGGAGTTCCCGAAATCGTCACCACAGCAATGAGAGAGAAGAAGACGAAGTTGACGGGAAGACCCCAGAAGTTGCCGCGCTTCATCTGCGAGGGACTCTTTGCGTAGCGCGAGAAGTCGCCGAAATTAAGCGTCGGTCCGCAGAAGTAGGAGACCACCAGTGCAGCGCCCACAATCATCGTCCAGATGGTTTCGCTCGCGGTCATTTCCTTTTCGGTGAGCGAGAAGCTGATGTTTTCCCAGGCAGCTTCACGTACGATCAGCACCATCAGAACGAGCATGGCGATGTAGACAATCGGGCCGGCCCAGTCCATGAAGCGGCGGATCGCTTCCATGTTGCAGAGAAAGAGCGCGGTCTGGAGAACCCACATTGCTGCAAAGCAGTACCACCCGAGCGTCGAAAGGCCGAGGATGTTGTCGTGAGTGAGGCTCACGAGATCAGGCCACTCGTAGAGCACGACGATCATGAGCGCGGCGCTCGCCAGATAGGTCTGAATGCCGTACCAGACGACGGCAATGCCGCCTCGGATAAGCGCCGGAATATTCGCGCCGAAGACGCCGTAGGTCATGCGCGAAATCACCGGGAACGGCACGGCAAGCTTCTGGCTCGGCACGCCGATGATGTTGGCAAGGCCCTGAATAATGACAATGCCGACAATCAGGAAACAAAGACCTGCCAGCCGGCCAGACCGAGCGAGAAGAGCGTGCCGGCAAAGATGTAGCCGCCGGCACTGTGAACGTCCGACATCCAGAAGGCGAAGATGTTGTACCAGTTCCAGGTTTGTTTTGAGGGAAGAAGATCCTTGTTCGCGAGAACACTCTCAGAGAGTGCCTGCGTCGAAGTTCGATCGTCCATGGTATGCACTCCTCGGAAAAGTTTCTTATATGTTGTTTTCTGCAACAACTCGTATTCTCAGAAGACCGGCGCTTCGGGTCGATAGCTTTAGGCGACAAGAAAATGGCTTTTTACGCCAAATAAAAATCTCATTTAACACGTTGTTTTATATGTATTTATTTAGGAAGATTTGTCTCAGAACATTCCCTTACAAAATCATTGGTGGCGTGAAATGACATAAGAAATGCGGCTAATGACTTTTCCTTATGCGGTTTGTCCAAATATTCGGCGGCAGAAAACTTGTTTTTGTGTGCACCAGACCGCTCCTGATCCGGATCTTCCTTGGTAAACAAAAAAGCCGGGGGAGTTGAATGAACTCTTTCCCGGCTTTTTTATTGGAGGCGCCTTTTCAAAATAAGCGCCTCAGCAGCATGAGGTTGTCTTTAGGCGGCAATCGTCATGCGGCGGCCCATCGGCTTTTCGGAAACGCCCTTTTCAAGGCTCCAGGCAAGATTGCCGCGCACGAGGGTGTGCGTGATGCGGCAGTCGATCCTGCGGCCTTCGTAGGCAGAGAACTTGTTCTTGTAGAGCAGATCCTCGGCCTTGAGCACGTAGCTCGATTTCGGATCGATGAGCACGAGGTCGGCATCGAAGCCGAGCGCGATTTCACCCTTGCCCTTCAGGCGGAAGCGGCGTGCGGCTCCGGTGGAGAGCGCCCTGGCGAGCGTTACAGGGCTGATGCCGTGCTTCAGAACCGCTTCGTCAAACATGGCGTCAACGCAGTTCTGGCAGCCGCTGATGCCGCCCCAGGCGTCGAACGCATTGTCCGAAGACTTGAGGTCGAACGTGCAGGGCGAGTGGTCGGAAACGAGCATCTCGATTCGGCCTTCGGCAAGGAGCTCCCACATGCGGCGCTGATGAGCGCGATCGCGGATCGGGGGTGAGCACTTGGCCTTCGGACCGATCGCATCCAGATCCTCAGTTGCAAGGAGGAAGTAGTGCGGGCAGGATTCGAAGCTCGCGTCGACGCCGCGGGCGCGGGCGCGTTCGACCTCTTCAACCGCTTCAGGGCAGGAGCAGTGCGCGATATGAATGCGGCAGCCGGCAGCTTCCGCGATCATGAGCACGCGATGCACAGCCTCGACTTCCGTGAAGATCGGGCGGGAGGCAACGTAGTCGGCAAGAGACTTCTTGCCGCTCGCACGCGCTTCCGCACCGAGGCCGTCCGTGATCGTCGCGTTTTCGCAGTGAACAACGAGGAGACCGTCCTTCTTTGCGATTTCGCGGGCGCCCTGGTAGAGCTCCCAGTCGGTCACGTTTTTGAAGTCGCCGGGCTTGCCGGAACCGCAGGTTGCAACGAAGGCCTTGAAGGCAGCGACGCCGGCGTCCGCGAGGGGCGCGAGATCGGCGAGGTTCCAGGGAACGAGGCCGCCCATCGGGGCGAAGTCGACCCAGCACTGGCCTTCAGCGGACTTCAGCTTGATTTCGAGACTCGGAATATCCGTCGTGCAGGGAATCTGGTTGAGGGGCATCTCGACGAACGAGGTGATGCCGCCCGCAGCCATGGCCTGCGTACCCGTGCGGTAGCCTTCCCATTCGGTGCGGCCGGGCTCGGAGAGGTGCATGTGCGGATCGACCATGCCGGGGAGAACGTATTCGCCGGCGGCGTCGATTTCTTCGCGGGCAGGTTCCTCAATGCGGTTTGAAAGGCGAACAATCACGCCGTCCTTCACGCCGATGTCGAGAGACTCAACGGCTTCAGTCGTAACAACCTGTCCGTTGCGGATGATGAGATCGAGCATTTGCTTCTTTCACTCCATTAGAAGTTGAGGCCAAGCTGCTGCTGCAGGTAGAGCGCGACGCAGCAGATGGCGCCGAGGATGAGCATCAGAGGCGTATAGAAGCGGATCCACTTCGTGTATTCGACCTTGGCGATCACAAGGGTGGCGATGAAGAAGCCGGAGGTCGGGAAGAAGATGTCCGTGAGCTGGCCGCCCCAGGCGTTGGCAGAAACGATGGCCTGCTGCGAAACGTCAAGGAGGGAGCCGAGCGGCGAGAGAATCGGCATCGTCAGAATGGTGAGGGCCGTGGCGCCAGGAATGAGCGCGTTGAAGATGGCCTGTTCCCAGAAGATGGCGATGGCGGAGAGCGCCGGAGGCGTCGTGGCGAGGAGCTGTTCGAGCCAGTAGACGATGGTGTCGGTAATGACGCCCTTGTCCATCACGACGGCGATAGCGGAAGCAACGCCGCAGAGGAGAGCGCCGACCATCAGGTCGCGCATGCCGGCATTGATGTCGTCGCAGATCTGCTGCGCAGTCTTGCCCGCGATGATCGCGGCGATGATGCCGATGGCGAGGAAGAGGCCGCCGATCGCTTCAAAGCCGAGGTTCATCGAAAGGATGAGGTAGACGGCGATCGGGAACATGATGAGGCAGGAGACGCCCGCATAGACCTGACGCTTCGTGAACGTGAGAGCGGCGCCCTGCGTCTTTTCAGCTTCTTCCTGAGCAAACTGTTCCTTGAGTTCCTGGTCGGTATCGTACGTGAGGCTCTTCTTCGGGTCCTTCTTGACGCGGGCCGCGTAGAGCATCACATAAGCGATCGTGACGGCAACAGCGATCACGAGAACAATGGCGCGAAGACCGGAGCCCGAGAACATCGTGATCTGGGCAATCTGCTGACCCATGCCGACCGAACCCGGAATCGTGATGCCGAAGGTGAAGCCGATGCAGGGCGAGAGAAGCGCAACCGCGGTAGCGGTCATGCCGTCATAGCCGAGACGATAGAAGAGCGGGAGGAAGACCGGCAGATAGGCGAGCGAAAGTTCCGGCACGCCGATGAAGGCGGCGAGCATCGAGAGAACGATCATGAGCACCGGAGCCACGAGGAACTCGGACTGGCCGACCGCGCTCGAGAGACGCTGCACGCCGAGGTCGATGAGGCCGGCGCGCTTGATGAGGCCCATGCAGGCGCCAACCATGAAGGTGAGGACGACGATGCCGGCGGCACGTTCAAAGCCGAACGGAATGGCCGTAATGATCTCAAGCCAGCCGGCAGGATTCTGCGCGACGGCATGATAGGTGTTGGCTACGACGAGGTTCTGTACGCCGTGCGCAGTTTCAACGACCTGGCGATCGTACTGGCCGGCAGGAACGACGTACGTGAGCACTGCCATGAGAAGAATGAAGAGCCCGAGAATAATGTAGATGTCGGGCATCTTGAAGCCCTTCTTCTTGGGGGCTTGCAGCGAAGTATCCTGCTTCGGATTCATTTTGCGGTCCTGGGGGGGAGGGTTGATTTTTCCTCAGAATCCGCAACACACAGCTCTGGCGTAATCTGACAGACTATGAGGAAAATGGTTGACACACACAAAGCTTCAAGCTTCTTGATTTTTCCGACTATCCGCTTTGTTCAGAAAGCAATATAGGGTGTTGACCCTAAATCGCACGATGCCGGCGCACGTCAACTTACTGTCAAAATGCGCCACTCATGGTTGTTCCTCATCTCCTCCGACGCATAAAAAAAACGCCTTTCCGAGCCTTCCATGAAGACATCGGAAAAGCGCTTTTTTATTGCGGCTCAATGCCGGCAGAAATTCAGGACTTGGATCCCTCGATCAGAATATTGACGCGTTCGCGCATGGTGTCGGCGTCAACCGATCCGGTGTGCTTCCAGATCGGTTCGCCCTTGGCGTCGTAGAAGATCTGGGCGGGCATCTGATCGATGAGGAAGATGTCCTCAATGCCGCGCCACTTGTCAATGTCGATCGTGACGAATGCAGCGCGATCGCCGTACTCCTTCTGCATCTCTTTCATGAGCGCTTCCATTTCCGGGCAGCTCGCGCACCAGGAGGCGCCGAAATCGACCACCGTCACCTTGCCGGGAACGGGGAACGGATACTTGGGATCATAGTTGCTGTTTTCGGCGGAGTCTGCCGCATGCGCGAAGCCCGTCGAAAGAAGAAGGGCGGCGCTTGCTGCCGCACAGATAATCTCGCGTCTGAACATTTTTTGCGTTCCCTCTGAGATAAAAGAATGGATGGATGAAAGCGCTTCAGGGGCGCAGTTCGAGCTTGCCCTCGGCCATATCGTAGAGCCGCGTCGAAGCGTCGAGACTGAAGGTGTCGTGCGTCACCATCAGAACGGCCCCGCCCTTACGGGCGATAGCGCGGAAAATATCGACAACGCCCCGGGCGCTTGCCGGATCAAGATTCGATGTGGGTTCGTCGGCGACAATCGCGTCGGGAGAACACATGAGCGCGCGCGCAATGGCAACACGCCGGAGCTCGCCGCCGGAAAGCGCGCTCGGGAACTGGCTTCCGAGATCCTTGAGGCCTACCTCTCCAAGAAGCGTCTGCGCCCTTCCCTCGGGCTCCTCGCCTCGATGTCCGGCAAGGTACCAGGGGAGACGAACATTGTCGAGAACGGTAAGCGTCGGAATAAGGCCTGCACTCTGCGGAACATAGCCCACATGCGCATTTCTGAGGCTCGAGCGCTTCGCGTCGTCAAGCTTCGAAATGTCTTCGCCCATGAGGGAGACACTCCCTTCCGTAGGCGGAAGCAGTCCGACAAGAATATTGAGAAGCGTCGACTTTCCGGAACCCGAGCGGCCGAGAACCGTCACGAAGTCCCCGGATGAAACCTGAAGATCCGCCCCTCTTAAAGCCCAGAAAGGCCTTCCGCCGCGTTCGTAGCGCTTGCCCAGCCCTTTGGCCTCAATCAGCATCGTCATGATCAATCCCCCTCGCGCAGCGTCGTGTAAATATCACGCTTCCCGATGCGCCAGGCGGTCGGGAGCGCCGCGAGCGGCACCGTGGCAATGCCGGCGGCCAGGCTTGCAATCAGAGCAAAGACCCAGGCCTCGGGAGCGGGCGCAAGATAAGGCAGCCCGATGGCGCGCGAGATTGCCGTGGAGAAGCTTGTGACCGCAATCGCGCCGATCAGGACGCCGGCTGCAGAACCCGCCGTCGAAATCATGAAGGCTTCCGACATGACGATGCGGATGACTCGCGAGCGCGAGGCACCCAGGGCCCGCAGCGTCGCGAATTCACGCTGCCGTTCGCTGAAGGCAAAGAAGTAGACGATGAGCATGATGAGGGCAGCAATCACCCAGAAGCCGCCTGCAGCGGAATACATCACCGCAACAATCTTCTGAAGCTTTGCCGACGTGTCGCTCATCATGTTGGATGCAAAGACGAAATTCACGTTGGCGCCAAGCCCGAGCTCATCAAAAAGTCCGTCAGAAACCGTAATCGGATCAACGCCCGGATTAACGCGCACAAGGATCGAGGAGAGGCTCTTCGCAATTTCATCCTTTTTGTCGGGGGAGGCAATTTCGCCCAGCTTGCGGGCTGCGTCAATCGTCATGAAGATCGACGAGTCGAACCCCATGCCGGTCGCCGCGAGGCGGCCGACGATTTTGAACTTCTGTCCGTAGAACGTGAGCTCCGTTCCGATGTCGCCGAAAATATAGTCGCCGACGATGACTTCATTGCCTTCGAGAGGCTTCTCAGCCGCTTTGCGAAGCCAGGGGGCAACGACGAAATCCGTTTTTTCATCAATGCCGATGAGCTGCACCTTCACCGAGCAGCACTGAGCATCAAGCGATGAGATGAAGAGCTGCCCCGAGGCCTGAGCCACGCCGGGGAGCTTTCTCACCGTATCAAGAAGCCCGGCGTCAAGATAGAAGGTCGACGGCTCCGCCCTCAGAATGACGCTTTCAATCTTCTTGCCTTCCCCCTGCGGCACGACAAGAAGGTCGGCCCCCATGCGCGCCGAAAGCGATTCAATGCCGGCCTGGAGATTGGCCGCAATCATTGAACCCGAAAAAAGCATGAAGGTGAAAACAGCGGCAATGAGCGCAAGCGAAAGCGAACGCAGGGGCTTTTGCGAAACGTTGGCCGCCGCAATGCGAAGCGTCGTAATCGGTGTCATATGAGGAGGACTCCCTGTAATGGCGGCAGATTGTCAGTGCTGAAGCTTCGAGAGACGCCACATTTCAGCGAGCGCGACGAGTGCAATGAGGGCAGCCGCCACAAGGATTGTCGGCTGCGTCACGGCATGGCACCCCATCATCGGATTGGGGCAAGGCCCGATCAGGACGGTTGTCAGCGCCGTCTCAAGCATGGCCGTGAAAATGATGCCGGCGAGCGCTCCGATGGCGGCCCCTGCAGAAGGCGAAAACACCATGACGACTCCAAGCGCCGCTATGACGAGAGAAGCGCCCGCAGCAGCGCGGGTCATCCAGACGCACTTCATGACGATTTCGCCGTGACAATGCGGCAGCCACCAGAAAAGCGCCGCAGCGAGAATAAGACCAACCGCAGTCATCACGATGCCGCTCACAAATGCGGGACGAGATTGCGACATTTCCGGATTTCCTTCCAAAAAGAATACTCCGGGCAAAAAAACTTTCCCCGGAGAAAACATGGCTGCCCCGAAGGGGGAGTCTTTTATTGCTGCTTGGCGGCCTCGCGCTTCAGACGAGCCGCTTCAATGCCGCGGTCCTTGCGTCCGAGCCCTTCAAATTCGTAGCCGTTCTGCACCCAGCCCTGAATGCCGTCGGGCATGAGGTACACGTTTTCGTAGCCGAGCTCAATCACCCGGAGCGAGGCTTCAAAAGACACATTGCAGAGACGATTGATGCAGTAAAGAATGATGAAGGAATTCTTTTTGTCCGCGGGAAGGAGCTTCTCCCATCCTTCAACATTGGCGTGAATCGACCCCTTCAGATGGCTCTGCTCGTAGATATCCTCGGGATTGCAGTCAAAAACGTACACGCCGGGCTTGCCGAGATTCTTTGCAACTCGGGCAAGCGAGAGCGGAATCGGCTGGCGCTGCTGAACCGCGGCAGTTGTATTTTCCGCAGCCTCTGCCGAGCTCGAAAAACCCGCAGCAGCAAGAAACGCCGCACAAAGAGCGGCAAGACAGGTTGTCTTCATCATGGGGTCCTGGAGGAGAGATAACACTCTGAAATATGACCTTTCGAGCGTATCAGCAGAACATTAAGCGGGCGTTATGAAATACGTTTTCATTGTCTCCGCCAATGAAAACTATATCCATAAAAATTAGACCATTAACCCAAAAATCGAAGCCCCGGAAACTCTTGTCGAGCTTCCGGGGCTTCTTACTCTTAACTCAGAGCGCTGACCTTAAGAATTACTTCTTGGCGGTCTTCTGCTGAGCGTTGAGGATCGCGAGAGCCTGAGCCGTGTAGGTCTGGGCTTCGTCAACGAGCTGCTTCGAGAACTTCGGAGCGTGGACACCCCACGAACCGTCGTCCTTCAGCTTGGCAGCGTTGAGGCGAGCTTCCTCAGCGTAGAGCTGGACCTGGGCGCGGTCGGCCGTCGAGAGCTTCGCAACCTTGAGCATATCCTGGATGTTGCTCAGGTCAGCGATAACCTTGGCGTAGCCTTCCTTGACCGGGGTCTGCCAGGCGAGAACCTTGTTGTAGATGGTCTTCTGATCCTTGAAGCGCATGGATTCAGGGAACTTCGACTGGATCGGGCTGTGGCAGCCCATTGCATCGACAACGTGCTTATCCTGGTAGGCCGTACGACCGCAGGACCACATCAGATCGATGTAGGGACGGCCGTCATCCTTCGTAACGTGCCAGCCCTTCGGGCTGACGAGCTTACGATCGGTGGTGCCTTCCGGCGGATTGATGGTCTTCTTTTCCGGATCAACAAGGATGCGCCAGATGTGGGACGCACGAACGTTGTCGAAGCCGGCGAGGTCAGGACGCTGGATCGAAGCGAAGTTTTCGCAGGAACCCATCTTCGGCATATGGCAGGAAGCGCAGCTGTTGCGGCTGTGCGTACCGCCCTGCGAGAAGAAGTAGGCAGCCGTGGTATGGCAGTCCTGGCATTCCTTCTTCATGTTCGGCACGGTGTACTGCGAGGCCCAGTCATTAGCGGTGACTTCATGCGGGTCGTGGCAGGTCGTGCAGCGCATGCCCTTCTGGTAGTGCTTCGAGTAATGCGACTGCGAGCCTTCCGTACCGCAGGCCGGGCAGAAGGACTTGAAGTACACATTGAACGGGGTCTTGAAGTTGGCCTTGGCGTCGTTCTCGTTGTAGACGAAGCGCTGGTGGCAGCGTTCGCAGTTCGACGGCATGCCGGCACCGCGGGCACCGTAAAGGTGAGCACCAGCGCCGTGGCATTCTTCGCAGCCCACGCCCTTCGTCACGACGTGCGAGCGGAGCTTCTTGGCATCGCCGAGGGCGGCAAAGAGTTCATCCTGGCTCTTGAAGTCGAACTTCCAGGTATGGCAGATTTCGCAGTAGGACGAACCCGGCTGGAACATAGCCTGCTTGCGGTTCGAAGCACCGTAGGAGTTCATGCCCCAGACCTTGGAGCTCTGAGCACCGAAGTCCTCAAGCTTGGTCGGGAAGGTCGGATCCCACTCGTGAATCTTCTTCGCAACTTCAGGGGTGATGTGTTCAGCCCAGTTACGGGAGAACTGGTTGCCGCCGGCAACGATCTTACCGGTCGCCTTGGAGAGTTCACCGCCGTCTTCGATGTGGTAGGTACCACGGACGAGCCACTTATCGACGAAGCCGTACTTCGTACGCGGCGTGCCCATAACGACGAAGATGTCGTCAGCGTTGATGCCTTCAGGCAGAACGCCGGCCTGCGACTTGTAGAGCGGACGCTTGAGGTCGCCCTGAACCATCGGCTCGGTCAGTTCTTCCGGGAAGCGGACGATCTTGTTGTGGCGGGAACGTTCCCACTTTTCGTACTGAGACGGGTGGCATTCGCCGCACTTCTTCGGGCCGACGAAATTGTTCGGCAGATCGAGGAAGGATTCGTACGGGAGGCGGTACGTCACAGCGACCTTGCGGCCGGTGTTCTTGGCGTACTTGTCGCCGCCGCCGAAGTCAACCCACTCTTCCTGGCGGTCGGACATCGTGAACTTACCAACGACGCGGCCTTCCTTGAGGTACTTGAAGTAGGGGTGATTGGCCTTGAGGTAGTCCCAGAAAGCCTTGTCTTGAGCGACATAGCCGTCGAGGGTGCGCGGGAGGTCAACCGAAGTCTGGGCAGCGGGCGCGTCAGCGGCCATGGCGGTGGAAGCCACGAACGCGGCGCTCATGCACGCAGCGAGAGACAGAAGCTTGTGTTGCTTGGTCATTTTTAGCTCCTAGAGGGTCTCTTTAGGGGTTTATTGGATTGCCTGATCTTTCGATTCGGCTTCTTTGAGGTCAAATGCGCGGCCCTCACGGGGGGCGCACCGTCAATCTACTCCTTAATTTCTACTTAAGACAGTTTTCAAAACTTTTCGGCCCCCCTGATTTTGCAATAGCCATTTACACCCATTAATGGGTATACATGTTATCTCTTTTCAGGGTAACATCAACTATTATCCATATAAATCATTGCATTAGTGAATTGTCCATTTTACCGAACGGTTCCCCCTATTCTTCCTGAACGGATATATCCCGTAAGGGGTACTTTTATTCTTAATCCATCCTTAAACATCCTGAAGTCAACAATAATCGGAATTATTCATTCCATTTTTAGAAATTTCATCAGGAGATGACTCATTTCGCAAGCACAAAGAAAGTGCGCAACCTTAATGTGAATTTGAGAATCATTCTCATTTAAAAAATTGAATTTTATGGGAATATAGGGAAAGTCCTAGATGCATTTTCATGCATTTTCTATCGATTTAAATAAATCGATAGTTAAAGAAAACGAAACAAAATTCTCTACCTGTTCGGTTTTCCCGCTTTGCATGCAATACGCAAACAAAAAAATCCCGGGTGCCTGCTCCGATGCAGTCCCGGGATTAAAAAGCTTAAAGGATGGGTTCAGGCTTCATATGCCGTGGACCTGACCATTGGTGCGCAATGTCGGCGACGGGTGCGGTGCGCGTCCATCCATACCGGAAGGCGTTTCTTCCTCCGGCACGCTTGACGGCACGGTTCTTGTTCCGTCGCTATGAAAGATCTGCATCTTGGGCGGCAGCATGGCGTCGGCAAGGTTCTCCCCTTCTTCGGGCTTGCGCGGGAAGGTAATCGTGAAGCGAAGGCCCGCAAGCCCATTGCGTTCGACGGTCACGTGCCCCGCATGACGCTCGGCGATGCTCGAAACAATCGAAAGTCCAAGCCCCATTCCGGCACTCCCCTTGGTCGTCTGCAGAGGCTTGAAAAGCGCCGCGAGCTGCTCATCGTCGATGTAAGGTCCGTTGTCGGCCACGGAAAGCGCCCAGGTCTTTTCGTCCTGCGGCATCAGCATGACCTCAATTTTGGGATCCTCGACGCCTGAAATCGCATCAGCGGCGTTTTTCATGAGATTAAGCACGGCAAGCTCAATTTCCCAGGCATCCACCTCAGCCATCGAATGCGGATTCACGCGAACGATGACTTCCGCTGTCGTCTGGCGCGAGCGTCTGAAGGTGGTGATGGCATTGCCTACAACTTCATAAAGGTCCGTCAGCTTGCGCGGCGGATAGTCATGTTTTGCATAGGCGCGCACGCGATTGACGATTTCGTTGGCGCGTTCGGCCTGAGCGAGGATTTCGCCCAGTGCGAATGTGAAAGCCTTCTCGTCGAACTTTCCCTGCTTTGTGCGCCGGTTGAGGCTCCCCGCAAAATTGACGATGGCGGCCAGAGGCTGCTTGAGCTCATGCGCGATGATGGTCGACATCTGTCCGACTATGCCCGTCCGCTCAAGGTTGGCAATGTGCTGCCGCGACTGCGATGCTTCTGCCTCGATCAGATCGCGCTCGGAGAGCGCACGCCTCAGCTCTCTCGTCTTCACTCGAACAAGCACCGAAAGACTCACGGCATAAGAAACGATGAGGAAGGCCACAAGCAGCGTTAATGCCAGAACTTCCGAATTCTCGCGCATGAAGCGATTGAAGCTCCAGGTAGCGAGGTGTTCGTAGGGCCCCATCTTGAGCTCGTAAAACATGTCGTAGACCGCGCGGTTGACTGCCGGAAGCGCCCACTCGCCGCCATAGGAAAGGCTGCTCGTCGAGTAGAGAATCGTGCTCATCGCCTTCTTCCATGTCGGATCCATTTTCGCGAGCGCACCGAAGGTCCACGATGGATAGGCAGGCGTCGTATGAAGGCACCGCAATGAGTCGTCCGTCCGGGGATTCAGAATCGCGAGATCCTGTTCAATGGATATTTTTCCCTCATTCGCAAGCTGCTCGAGCATGCATGCCGGCAGAATGCCGACCGTCTGCGCGCCTGAAAGCACACCGCGCACGACGGCTTCCGCAGAAAAACCGTAGAAGGTTGTTTTGGCTTGAAGCGCAGAAGCTGAAAGCCCCTGAAGCTGCATGAGTGCAAGCGGCGCCCTCCAGCCGGCGAGCGTTTCGGAACTCAATGCGGCAATTGAAACATCGGCTCCGCCGATGGCGTTCACATTGCGCACGTCCCGCCCTCTTCTTGTAAAGAAGACCCCGGCCTGAGCATCTTCTGCGCGGGAGGCGGCATTGGGCAGAAAATTCGCAAGCGGCTCATAGAGTCCCGCAGACTGCGTGAGGGCAAACTGATCGGCATCGCTCAGAATAAAATCGAGCTGCTCGCTCTGTGTCCCCAACTCAAGCGAATGATCGTCGAGCCATAGAATCTCCACGTTGTCCGACCCAAGTACATATTGAATTTCTTCCAGCGTGAACTTGAGCCACCTCGTCTGCGCGGTGAGTCCGAGAGAGGCCTGGATGCCGATGCGCATCCTGCGCGGGAAATCCACCGTCACGGGAACGGAAAAAAGATCGAGCGGATTGATCTGCGCGTCGCGAATGCTTTCGGGCGCCTCCATCGTTCGAAGTACCGGCGTAATCGCCGCCTTCACGTCCCCGGAAGGCGTCCCGGTCGAGGCCCCCATGCCGATGAAGGAGCTCGCCGCCCCCGAGGCTGGAAGCGAAAAGGCAATTGCAGCCGAGGCAGCAAGGCCGGCGAGAAGCCGCCGCGGGAATATGACATGCCGGTTCGGTGTGTTCATGAAAAACTGTCCGGGGAGATGGAAAATACCGTTCATCGGCGAAGATTCCGGTCATGAAGACCTCGAAAGCTCCGCTCCTCTATATATTAGGCAAAGTTTCATAAAAGTCCTCTTCGAAGTCCGCTTCGCATGCCTCCTTCCCCTACGCTTACACCGCTTCCTTCGCGCCGGCTTGATCCGGAAGAACTTCTCTCAGAACTTCTCCCCGAGGACTGGGCGCTTCCGCTCACGAAGGCAGGACTTGAGACGCTCGAGGACCTTTACGACTGCGCGGCTTCGCTCGGAAGCACCTGGCACCGATCATTTCCCGGCCTGGGAAGCCGCCGCGCGATTGCGCTGATGGAATGGCTCCGGGACTACGGGCAGGATATCGGCGAAATCACGCCGCGCTTTTTTCCGGCAGGAGCTCAGAAAAAAGAGAATGCCTCAACCCGGCTTGCCGACACAGCATTCGATCCTCTGATCAGACCGCTCGAGGAAATCAACCTCCCGGAACCTCTGTCAGGCGCCGAAGGCATCAACCGGGCGCCTGCCATCGGCTGCTCGCTCTCGGCAAATAATGACCTCGATGCCATCCGCACGTGGCTCAATGCCCGGGCCGGCAACCCCAACACGCATGCGAGCTACCGCAAGGAAGCTGAACGCTTTCTTCTCTGGTGCCTTGCCGAAAAGGAAAGAGCCCTCTCCGACATCCGGGCGGACGACGCTGCGCAGTATCTGCGCTGGCTTGAGGATCTCGGCAGGCTCGAGGAAAACGCATTCCTTCGCAAATGGCGCCTGCCGCAGTCGCGCTGGATCGGTCCCAAGAATGCCGAACGCGCAACCGCAGCATGGAAGCCCTTCAACGGGCCCCTCTCCTCCTCGAGCCGGAAAAATGCCATTGTCGTCGTGCGGCAGCTCTTTAATTTTTTAAAGCGCACGGGCTATCTTATTTTCAATCCCTTCGACCAGGTGAGTCCCAAGGTGCCGCTCCTCAAGGGAGAGGGAGCCCCGCAGGCATTTGCCGATCGGTCGCTCACGGATGCGCAGTGGAAGGAAATCGTCTCCCATCTCGACATGCTTCCCGAAGGGCTCCCCCGCGAACGCATGCGGCTCATTCTCATGATGGGCAAAAGCCTCGGCATGCGCGCGTCCGAAATGCTCGATGCCCGCACGGGCTGGATCGTCAGACGCCGCATCGGACTCACGGTCAGAAATGCAATTGAGATTGTCGGAAAGGGGAGCAAGGTAAGGCGCCTTCCGCTCACCTCCGAGCAGATCGGCATCATCGAGTCATCGCTTCGAGCCCGCGGCATTCCGGGGCTCGCCCAGAGCGATCCTCAGACCGTGCTGCTCATCAATCTCGGTCGAGGAAGGAATCCCGGGGGCGCCATGAGCCGAAGCGGCCTCTACCGCGTGCTCGAAGGCTTCTTCGCGCGCGTTGCGGACGAGGTTTCAGCCTCGGCCCCGATGGATGCCGCAAAACTGAGAGCTTCCTCCACCCACTGGCTGAGGCATACCTTTGCCGTTCAGGCGCTCACCCGCATGAGCGTCAACGTCGTGCAGGCCGCCATGGGGCACGCCTCGGTCGCCACTACCGGGCGATATCTCTCTCCGGAAGAAGAAGAAATGAGCGAGGCGATGAGCCGCATGAAGGCGCTTTAAGCGCCGGCATCACTTCTGCGCGAAGACCTCCCGGTAGCGGAAGAATGTCTGTTCCCAGACCTGGCGGCTGTTTAAGGGATGATCAGCCGAGCGGCGCACCGTCTCTGCAAAATCCGAAAACTTTGCAGCCCGGGCCGGCGTCGTCAGCTTCGCGAGCTTTTTCAGCGCCTCGCTTTCGCCGGGGAGAAAATGCGGCTCAAGCCCCGACGAAACCCGCATGAGATCGTGCGCCCAGCGCAAAAGGAGAAGCGAAAAAGCCGGGATCGTCAGGTCCGCAGCGAGCGTTCTCACCACAAGATCAGCCGAGAGCTCCGGCCCTGCTCGCAGCAGGTCGAGCGCCGCGGCTTCCGTTTTGGATGAGAGCCTCTCATCATCATTGGCACGAAGCGCCGGCATGGGTGCCCCTCCGGCAAAGGCCAGCGCCGCTTCGGCATTCTTCACCTTCCTTGATCTCAGGAACTCAAGCGCTTCCTCTCGCGAGGGCGACGGCGCGCGAACGAGACGCGAGCGCGAACGGATCGTTGGGAGAACGTCGTCGAGCTTTTCGGCTACCAGGATCCAGGTGAGGCCTTCCGGAGGCTCTTCCATCGATTTCAGCAGCGACGCGGCAGCTTCGGCGCGCACCTTGTCCGCCGGATAAACGAGGATGATGCGGCGCCCGCCCTGATTGGCATTGAGCGACAAAAAGTCTGAGAGCACGCGAATCTGATGGATGCGGATTTCGCGCGAGAGCTTCTTCCTTGCTTCCGGGCGTTCGTTCTCGGCAGCCGTATAAGGCACATCCCACTCAGCGCACATGAATTCCGAGAGCACCTGACGAAAGTCCGGATGCGTTCCCGCGTGCGTCAGCTGACAGCCGCGGCACTTCCCGCAGGGCGTGCCGTCCGGCCCGGGCTGTTCGCAGAAAAGCGACTTCGAAAAAGCGAGGCCGAGTTCGTAGAGTCCCGTGCCGGGCGCTCCGTAGAGGAGGATTGCATTGGGCATCCGGTCCCGCATGGCATTCAAGGCTTCTGCGGGCTTCTCGAGCCATGAGTATGGAACTAAAGCCATTGGGCCACTCCTTGAGCGATGCGTCGAGCGACCTCATCGGGCGATTGTTCTGCATCCACGATCAGAAAGCGCGAAGGCGAATTCCTGGCTCGCAGCAGATAAGCATTGCGCACGCGGGTAAAAAAGTCGACGCCCATGCGTTCGAATCTGTCTTCGTTTCCTGCGCGGGCGCGAAGCCGCTCTGCGGCCTTTTCCGGTGCAATATCAAAGAGAATCGTGAGATCGGGCTCAAAATTGCCGAGCGTCCAATGCTCGAGCGCTTCAATCTTCTCGCCTGAAAAACCTTTTCCCCCCGCCTGATAGGCATAGGTCGCATCGGTAAAGCGGTCCGATACCACCCATCGCCCGGCATCGAGCGCTGGCTGAATCACTTTTTCGACGTGTTCGGCGCGCGCGGCAAAAAAGAGAAGCGTCTCTGCGGTTGCGCCCATCTCGTCCGAGAGCAGCATCTCGCGGATTTTTTCCCCCGGGGGCGTGCCGCCGGGCTCGCGGGTATGAACCACGTCAATACCCTTATCCTTAAGAAACTTAAGGAGATTTGCGGTCTGGGTGGATTTACCCGCACCGTCAATTCCTTCGATGGTGATGAAGCGACCGTGCATTCCCGTACTCCTTAGCCCGATTTCCGTAAGAGAAGAAAAATAATGAGCACGAATTATCGCCCATGCACCGCGCGCAGAGAATGAACGAAGTCACTTCTGCGGGAGCGGCGTCGTGCGTTTTTTGATGATGAAGTGGTTCACGGCCCGATTGTGATCCCGGAGATTGGCCGAAAATTCGCTCGTCCCGTCGCCGCGCGCCACAAAGTAGAGATACTTCGTTTGAGCGGGATGCGCTGCCGCTTCGATCGATGCGGCCGAGGGCATTGAAATCGGCGTGGGCGGAAGCCCCGCAAAACGATAGGTATTCCAGGGCGTCGGCGTCTCGAGATCCCGCCTCCTGAGTCTTCCGCTCCAGTCGGGGCCCAACCCGTAGATCACCGTCGGATCGGTCTGAAGCGGCATGCCGATTTTGAGTCGGTTGTTGAAGACTGAACTCACCAGATGACGGTCGCTCCTCACGCCGGTTTCCTTCTCAATAATGGAAGCGAGAATCAGGAGTTCATACGGGTTCTTCGCCTGGCAGAGCGCATTGCGGGAATTCCATGCCTCGTCAAGAAGCCGCTTCTGCCGGTCAACCGCCATCCGGAGGATGGTGAGGTCGCTCGACCCGGAACCATATCGATAAGTTTCAGGCGCGAGAAACCCTTCGAGCGACGTTCTCCCCTCGAGCCCCACCGCCTTGAGGAGCTCCGCTTCGGTCATGCGGGCGGAATCGGGTTCGAGCCCCGGCGCCGAACTGATGAGGTCGAGAACTTCCCATACCGGCGCCCCCTCGGGAATCCGCAGCTGCTGATCAATGAGCGCGGGTCCGGAGAGCGTTTTCAGAATCGTTTCGGGCGTCATGCCTCTTTCAAAGCGAAAGCGCCCGACATGAATGCGCGAGAGAAGCAACGGCTCAAAACGCCTCAGCACGCGCACCTTCCAGGGTTCGAGCGTGATGCCGGCATTTCTCGCGAGGTTGAGCGCTTCGGTCGCGGTAGCCCCCTGAGGCACCGTGATTTCAATGCGCTCGGCCGTCATCGCCGCGGGCTCGCGATAGAGCATCTCCTCAACCTTCATCCAGGCAAAGGCCCCGAGCGCGAGGAGGAGGATGACGAAAGCAATGAGCGCGCAAAGCCGCCGCAAGAGGCGAGCAGGCTTCCCGCTGCGAACGGCCTCATGAGAGGCGCGCTTTTCCTCGCCGGGCGTTGCTTCCTTATCCGGGTGCGCTTCATCCGTCTCAGACTTTGCGCATTCCCCGGCATTCCTTTCGCTCGCGGCATCCGCTGAAGCACCGGCATCTGCTTTCTTCGCTTCCTGCGTTCCGAGCGCTTCGGGTTCTTCGGGTTTCCCTTCCTTTTGGTCCTTTTCGGTCTGCTCCTCTTTTCCGCTTAAAGGTGATTCGCGATCAGGCTCTGCGTCCCCTGCGCACGCCGTCGTCGCGCAAGGCGCCCCGGAAGGCTTCCCTTCCCGGGAAGCTTCTGAGGACGCCTTCGGCGCAGCTTCAGGCGATGCCTTATTTTCCGGAATCGTTGCTGGCTTCAGACTTGCGTGAGCGGCAGCAGCGGGAGGATTTTCGACCGTCCCTTCGCCTGTCGTCGCTTCACGGGAAGCCTCCCGTTCCGCGAGCTCCTTCTCGACGCGCTTCTTTTCCGCGCGGTTCTTTTTCGAATGTCTGCGGCTCACTTTTCTGGAACTCCCGGGGTGGGGAATACAAAATGGGGAAAACGGGTTCTCGAAACACTTTGGATGAGAGCCCGGCGGCATCCGAGTTTAGCGAAGAGACGAAGCGCTCTGCGCAGTCTTTTTGTTTCAAGCCCCTCACAACTCCGTCAACACAGAAGCTGCCGGGGCGTCTATTCTTCCGGACACGAGCCGCAGGCGCGGCCCGAAGAACCGTTTCTATTTTGTCTGGAAGGAATCATGCAGAGCTTCACCGCTTCGGCCGAAAGCCTCTCTCCGCTTCCCGGCGTCATGCACGCCGGCGGCATTTCCCTCATCCGCGTTTCAGGCGCCGATGCCGTTCATTTTCTTCATGGTCAGTTCACGCAGGCCGTCGAGAACCTCGGCAACCGCACGACGCTCGCCGGCTACTGCTCCCCGAAGGGACGGCTCCTTGCCCTCATGCGCGTCTGGATGGATGGCGACGACGTCATGCTCGCGCTTCCCGCTTCCATGGCGGAGAGCTTTCTGAAGAGAATCCGCATGTACGTGCTTCGCGCGAAAGTCGTCTTCACGCCGCTTGATCCCGCACCTCAAACGCTCGTTTTCGTCGGCGAGGCGGGAGAAAAAGCTGCCGCTCAAATGGGGCTCGCCGTCCCTCAGCCCGGCGAAGTGAGAAGAGAAGGCGCCGCCACGCTCCTCGGTCTCCCTCCGTCCGAGGCCATCGACGGCTTCTGCGCCGGCGGATCGAGAACGCTCGCGCTCTTCCCTGCCGGGACGGAATTCCCCTTTGCGCCCGCTCCGGATGCCTGGCGCACCGCTGCAGTCATTGCCGCAGGCGTCCCGCAGATCCTTCCCGAAACCCGGGAACGCTTTGTTCCGCAGGCCGTCAATCTTGAGCTTGTGGGCGGCGTCTCCTTTAAGAAAGGCTGCTACCCCGGTCAGGAAGTGGTCTCCCGCGTGCAGCATATCGGCGAAACCAACCGCCGTGCCGCAATCGGCCGCATTGCCGCAGCAGAAGACGTGCTCCCCGGAGCTCCGGTTTATTCCGAGGGCGACGAAGCAGGCTCGGTCATCCTTTCCGCGCGCATCGGGAAGGACGCCCTGATTTTCTATTCCGCAACGCTCTCGGCGATTGAAGAAGGCGTCTCGCTCACGCCTGACGGCGCCAAGCTCTCGAACGTGCCCCTTCCCTACCGCATCCGCAACGTTCTCACTGAAGAAGCCTGACGCAATCCTCTTCGAGGTTTCCCGCATGCGGCGCACTTCGCTTGAAGCGCGCCGCATCTGCCTGTTAAGCTCCCACACCGCTCTTCGGCCTTTTCTTGTTTCCCCGCGCTCAGGCCGGCACTGTCGGAGTTTTTGAAATTGATGAAGCAATCCCTCTGGGCGCTCTGCGCAGCCCTCTGCTTTTCCTTCATGGCGGCCTTCGTGAAGCTTTCGAGCGGCGAACTCGGCACCCTGGAGATGGTCTTCTACCGCTCGCTCTTCGGCGTCATCACGATCGGCCTCTACGTGAAGCGAAACAACCTGTCGCTTAAGACGCCCTACCTGATGGGCAATCTGCGCCGCTCCATTCTCGGCACCATTTCAATTGCGCTCTGGTTCTACACCCTGGGGCTTCTCCCCTTCGGCACGAACATGACGCTCATCTACACCACGCCGCTCTTCATGGCAGTGAACTTCATCATCCTCGCGATGATGAAGCACCAGCGGGCACCCTGGGCGCTGGCGCTCGCGATCATCGTGGGATTTGCCGGCATCGCGATCGTGCTGCAGCCGAGCTTCTCGTCCGATGAACTCATCCCCGCGCTCATCTGCCTTTCGGTGGCCTTCCTCGACCTCATCATCTATTGGCAGATGAAGGAACTCGGCCGCCTCAAGGAACCCTCCTGGCGAATCGTCTTCTACTTCACATGCTGCGGCACGATCTTCGGCCTCGTGGGCGCCTACCTCGTGGAAGGGGGGCTCCACATGCCGAGTCTCAATTCCGTCATCGCCATCATCGGCATGGGCATCTGCGCGACCCTCGGACAGATCTGCACGACGCGCTCCTACGCCTACGGCAACATGCTCCTTTCTTCGTGTCTCGGCTTCTCCGCGATTCCCTTCTCGGCCATCATCAGCTGGCTGCTCTTTGGCGAATCGACGACGACCCTTGCCCTTATCGGCATGTCGCTCATCATCTGTGCAGGCGTTGCCGCAACGATCACGACGAAGCGCGCGGAGGCGCGGGGAGAAAGCCCGCTCGCGTGATTGCAAGCGGGTATTTCCTCGAAGTTTTCTGAGGTCCCGCCGCGCTAAGATTTCTAACGCTTGATGGCCCGCAGACTGCGACAAAGCCTGCGGGCCTTTTTTCGGTCTTCCGAACTCTATATGGAGATGAACCCACATGTGCACCACCGTCATCGTCGGCAAGCGAGCATCCACCACGGGGCGCGTCATCCTCGGCCACAACGAGGATTCCGGCGGCCGCGTCATGCATCAGCAGTTCTGGTGCCCGGGAGCGAAGCACGCTCCCGGTGAATTTGTTGAGGGCGAACCCGGCCGCGCCCGCGTCCCTCAGGCGCCTGAAACCCTCGGCACCTACTGGAGCAACATGCTCGCTCCCGCCCCGGGCTCATCCTTCGACCAGGGGCTTGCCAACGAAGCCGGCGTCGTGATGTGCTCCAACAGCGGCGGCACGTCCTTTGACGGCGAACTCTCGGACGAGGAAACGGGACTCTTCGAAGGCGGCATCGGCTTTCTGCTCCGCCGCTGCGTGATGGAGCGCGCCCGGACGGCGCGCGAAGCGGTTGAGATTGCCGCTTCGCTCCTTGACAAATACGGCTACTGGAGCCCTGCGAGAAACTACTCCTTCGCCGACCGCGACGATGCGTGGCTTCTCAACGTCGTGAAGGGCCACCACTACGTCGCGAAGCGCGTGCCCGAAGACGAGGTGGTCCTCATCTCCAACTACCTCGCGATCCGCAAGGTTGACCTTTCCGACAAGGAAAACGTCATCGCTTCGCCCGACCTCATCGAGTACGCCATCCGCATGGGACGCTACACGCCGAAGACGCCCGGCGACTACAGCGACTTCGACTTCTCGCGCGCCTATCAGCCGGTTGAGAACCTCACGGCCTCGACCAAGTCGATCCGCATGCGCACGGGCTGGCAGGCCATCACGGGCGTACGCTACGCGGACGAACTCAACTACCCCGAACGCCTCGTTCCACCGAAGCTCATGAGCCCGGACGACGTGAAGGCAGTCCTTCGCCTTACGGCCGAGGAAACCTACAGGAATCTCGGCGACGGCAGGGGCGACGCCTTCCACATCAGCGCTGAAGACATTTCCCGTTCGCACACGCGTGAGAGCTGGGTCTGCGAAATCGGCGAGAAGCCTCTTCTCAACATTCTCTGGCACTGCGCGTCCTACCAGGATACAGGGGTCTACGTTCCCTGGTTCCCGCTTGCAAAGCGCATTCCGGAAAACTGCCAGTGGACGACGCTCGAGGAAGCGCGCCGCGTGCATTTCCAGATGAAGCCCGAGTACCTCGACTTCTCGTTCGGGAAGCGCTACTTCCTCAATGCGCTCCTCGGCGAACTCGTCAACTTCGACCGCGGACTCATGTCGGGCATCTGGCGCGAGCGGGACGGCCTCGAGGCGGAGTACAAGACTCTTGCAGCAGAGGTGGTTGAGAAGGCAAAGACTCTTCCCGCAGAGGAAGCTGAAAAGATGCTCGGCGACTTCACCTGCGAGATGACGGAGCGCTCGAACGATCTGCTGCGCGAACTCCTCGCCTGCCTCGACACGGTCGACGCCGAAGTGCATCCGCAGGAACTTTCCATTACCGATACGGACGCCACAGCCGAAGTCGTCATCCGCTCCTTCCCGGAACTCGACATCGAGGAGATCGATCAGAGTTCGCTCCTCTGGAGCCTCGGCTTTACCGGCGCCAAGGCGTCTGTTCTTGAACCCGCGAAGCCCCTCAAGGTGGAAATCCGCGGCGACGATCTCGTCGCCACCTTCCGGGCGTTCGACGTTGCACGCTTCGGCATTGCCGGGTGCCTCACCGACACCTACATCCGCGGCTACATCGCCCACAGGCGCTTCGTCGCCATGGCGCTCGTGCGCTTCAAGGCCTGATTGAAAGCCTGAGAGCACTCCCTCACGGAGCGCTCTTCAAAAAAGAAGCCCGCAGGTCCGAAAGGATTTCTGCGGGCTCTTCTTTCATTCAGCCGTGATCACTTGGCACCGGTGCCGAACCACTTGTCGTAGATCTTCTGGTACGACCCGTCGGCGCGCATGGCGTCGAGCGTCGAATCGAGGAGATTGAGAAGCTTCTTGTTGCCTTTCTGAACGGCCATGCCGTAGAGGTCGTCCGAAACAACAAAGTCAAGCGCAACGAGCTTCATGCTCTGGGACGCCTTCTGCTTCAGGAAATACTTATTGACGGGGCCGTCATTGAGCATCGCGTAGCAGCCGCCCTTGTTGAGCTCGAGAAACGCGTCCGCAGCGGAATTAAAGGTGCGGATGGTGGTTCCCGGAATGCGCTTCATCATAAGCGCGCCCGAGGAGCCGATTTCCGCGCAGAGGGTTTTCTTCTCAAGATCCTTCAAGCTCTTGATCTGCGGTGCATTGTCCTTCGTCGTCATCACGGTGAGGCCCGCATTCATGTAGGGCTTCGTGAAGTCGACCTTTTCGGAGCGCTCCGGCGTGATGGTGAGCGCAGATACGGCGCAGTCGATATTGCCGGAAATCAGCGCCGGAACCAGACCGTCGAGCGACATCGAAACGATGCGGATGTCGAGGTCGTTGCGCCTGCCGATTTCCCGGATGAGATCCATGTCAAAGCCTTCGTACTGTCCGGTCTTGGAATCAAGATATTCAAAAGGCGGATAGACCGTGAGGGAGCCGACACGCAGCGTCTGCGCTGCCTCAGCAGCAAAGGAGAAGACAAGGGTTGCAGCTGCGGCGGCCGCAGCAAGCTTCTTTGTAATAGCCATTTCAGAGGGCCTCATGTTTATTTATGAAGCGGATTGTGCAGCTCGACGTGATCCCTCTTTTTATCGTTCACATGCTTCGAGGGCGGGCATTGAGCCTCCTCTCCGCGGGGATTTTTCGCTGAGCCGGACCCTCCTGGGTTTGGCGTCTGCTTCAGTGCCGGACACATGCGGCCTCAAAGCAGTGCTAAGCAACTTCCCTCTCAAGAGGGAAGGTTTCCGACCAATCAACAGCTTTTCCATCCGTTCCGGTTAAGGTTGACGATTGGCAGTCACTGTCGACACGGAAACATTTCGAACGCAGCTCCTCTGTCGTCAGAGCCTTCGGCTCCGGCGCGAACAACGGATCCTTCGATCCGCTGCTCCTCGGAAGCTTGAGTTGTTTCACATAACCCGCGTCCGTCAGGAGTTGTTTCATACCTTCGAGGGCCGCTTTAAGCACCTCTGGGTTATGCGTCTGATTTTTCAAATCAGCAAAATAGATCAGAATCGCGCTCATGATGTCGCGCTGGATCACCGTTGACTCATCGCCGAGGTACATCCAACGTTCTCCGAGCGCTTTCTTCACAAACTCATTCTTGTAAGGATTGTACTGGCTCGGCTTCAGGCGATAAGGGCTTACCTCTTCAACTGTCAAACCGGCTCTTTCAGCCTTGCTCTTCAATCTCTTGATAAAACCACTTGCCGCACTGTTGTTGATGCTTCTGCCGAAATGACTTCTCTTAAAAGTATCTGGACTATGGGTATAAAAATCCCGCGTAAGCGGGATGCTTTTTATTCAGCGCCGGCAGCCGCCGGGGCCGGCGGCTTGAGGCATAGCTCAGAATAGCCTTCAGTCTGCCGACTGATGCTTCTTCCACTCCCAGGGGAGCCACGGCGTCAGGTCGAAGTCTTCGAGCAGCGCTTTCATGTCCCACTTCTGGATCTTCTTGTACGGGTCCTTGCCTTCCCGGTAGGCCTTCGTCCAGCCCTTTGCATAGGCATGCCGGAATGCGGCCGCGCTATATGCGTTCAGCCACTTTTCGAGGTCGATGTCGTTCAGCTTCGCCGTCTCCGCCATCGAGATGCAGGTTGCCACTGCATCCGCCCCTTCCACGGTCTGCATAAAGTTCTGGTTCTTGCGCAGAATCGCAACCGGCCGGATGGCCCGCTCCACCGTGTTCGTTTCGAGGGGGATGCGGCCGTCCTTCAAAAACTGCTTCAGGCTTTCACGCCGGTTCATCCAGTAGACGACGGCTTCGGCCATCCGCGAATTAAATTTCTTCGAGAATTTTCCGTTTTTCTCCAGCGCCAGCTTTTCTGCCAGACCTGCGTAAAGCTTGTCCACGGCATCAAGCACCGGCTTTGAGTAAGTTTCGCGATGCTTCTGAATGCGTGCCTCATGCTCTTCGGCGGTCTCGTCCTCAAGGCGTTCTGCAACTTCCTTTTCGTACTGGAAAATAAGCTGAATGCCGCTCAGGATGGAGAGCATCTGTGCTTCCGGAGCCGCATCAAGCGCGCGCTTCCCGATCCGCTCGGCGCGTTCTTCCGGCGTGAGCTTCTCGAGTTCCGAGAGGTACTGCTTGCACGTAACGGCTTCATAGGCTTCACGACGGGCATGCACGAGACAACTCTGCCTGAGCACTCCCTTGAGTACCGTTTCCGCCAGAGCATCGTATCCGGCATAGCCGTCGACGACGATGGCATCCATCCGGCCCTTCAGCGACTCAAGGCGCTTGCCGATATCCTCGGCTCTTCTGGAGCCGAGCGTGGAAAACCAGATGAAGGGCGTCGGACTGTCCGTTTGGGTTCCCACGGTAAAGACGTAGGTCTGCGAGCTTGTCTTCGTCTTGTCCGCGTAAGCGCCGCGGCCTTCGCTTTCCAGAATGTCGTATCGGGTTTCATCGGCCAGAAACACGCGGTCGCCGCAGTTTCCGACGATGTGCTCCATCAGCGGCCTGAGGTAGATATCCGCCCAGGCGTAGAGATTCTCAAAGAGCGTGTTCGAGCCGAGCTTCAGGCGGCTGAACATCATGTTCTCAAGCCGGTTGATCGGCAGGCCGTTGTTGAGCAGCTTCACGGCTTCGGCAAGGCAGTTCATGGAGACGGTGCGCTCCGGCTTCACGGGAAACTGCATGTGCTCCGGGAATACGGGGTGCACGGTGCGGCACTTCTCGCAATACTGAAGTTCGATCTGATTCTGCTGTCTTTCAAAGCGATCCTGCACGGCCTGAGTAACCGCAACAAGCTTCGCCACCTGTTCTCCGAGGTTTTTGAGCCTGCCGCTGCAGTGCGGGCAGCTGTCCGAAGCGCCTTTTCCCGGGGTGCGGAGCACTTCCGGAAGGTCGCTTTTGGATTTCTGCCGTCCGCGCACCTTCTCGTCAGCCGCTTCCTCCTCCTTTTCTTCATCAGAGGCTTTTTCGGCCGTCTTCTTTTCGTTCTCAGGCTTAGCCGGCTCCTCAGTCTTCTGAGGCTGCCGTGCCAGAGTGATCTTTGTCATGAGCGCCTGCGGAGTGACGGTCTCTTCGGCTTCTTCGCCGGACTTCGCTTCCGGCTTCTCATTCGCAAAAGCCTTGTCCTGCTCGTCCTGCAGCGCGGTAATGGCCGCCTGAGCCTTCTGCGCCTGCCGAATGCCCTGCTGAATGGCTTTGATGTCCGCCTGGATGCTTCCCTGGTTCTTTTTGACTTCCGCGAGTTCAGGCGTGAGCTTTTCCCCGCCCTTTCCGAAGGCGAGTTCGCGGAACGTCTCCGCATTGCGCGCTTCGGCTACGAGCTTCTGCACGCACTTCAGGAGATCATCCCAGAGCTTCAGATTGGCCTGCGGATCCAGACTCAGATTGCGCTCCACGTCAAGGCGCATGCCGTGAATCAGCGGGGCGACTTCCATAAGAAAGGCCGCAGCCGCGGCGTACTTCTTCTCGGAGAGATCCAGCCGAATTTCCGTCTCTTTGGCATAAGCCTTCGCTGCAGATGCCGCTTTTTCGGCTTCTTCGGCCTTGCGCTCTGCCGACTGAGCCTTACGCTCCGCTGTCTCTGCTTTTCTCTCAGCAGCCTCAGCCTGCTGCCGGGATTCCTGCAGCAGGGCAATCAGTTTTTCGCGGGGAAGAGCAGAGAGATCGACGGACATGGAATACAGGGGGAATCGGTGTTGGAACAGGGGTAATTTTACCCGTTTTCCGATCCTGTAAAAAACTCTCTTTCCCTACTGGCAGTAGCTTAAACGGCCATTTATAAGCGTTCTGAGAGCATCAGTATTCCGGAGGTCTTTTTGCCTTCCGCACTCCTTTGCAGACTCACTGAGCGGCGCTTCCCGCACACTCTGCATGATATTGAATGCGTCGCATTTTCACTTTTCACTGTTGTCTAAAAACGAACTCAACCAATTGATTTACATCAATTTTTGAGCATCCCTTGTCTCTCAACCTGCAGATTTTCTCCATCGAGGTAAGCCATCAGTTCCTCAGGCGTAATGGGTGCCGCAGCAGGTCCGGAAGCCCGCATCAGGAACTTTGCAAACCTGCCCGAATTCAGGCGCCGAACTACCATGCATGCCCCATGCTCATCCCAGAAGACGATCTTGCAGACCTTGCGGTTGCGGGAGACGAAGACAACGTAGTCATTGCCTTCGGCAACAGGAATGCCGAGGAGCGATTCAGCCATGAACGTCAGGGTGGAAAGGCCGTTGCGGCCGTCAACCGGCGTGGCGACGAGCGTCGTTTTGCGCGAGGCGAAATCAATGATCATGTCCGCACTCCTGCCGCCTGCATCATCCCGATTGCCATAAGCTCGGGAGATTCAGATCTAAACTCGAGCAATGACCCGTTTGGCAGAATCAGCCGTACCTCCCGTGCCACAAGGCCGGAGGGATGGGAAATCCGTTTAACCGGGATATTGCGTCCGACTTTAGTCGCGACCTTGCGCGGCGTCACAGCGGGAAGGGTAGCCACGGCCACGGTGCCGATCTGCGAAGCAGCCGAACGTTCAGCCGCTGCAGACTCCAAAAGACGCTCAATCTCCTTGAACTTTCGATAAAGCGTAGTAAGACAAGGCGTCTCGTCGGGGAAGAAGCATTTGAAGCGGGTCTTATGGAAGTCAATGCGGGTAAGGCCGGTTGCCTTCCAGGCGTCGTATGCCCTGCGCCAGTTGGGACTGATCATGAGATCCTCCTGAATGGGAACGACCTCAAGTTTCCCCGAAAGTATTTCAGCCCGCTCTACCTATAGTCCAGTTACTCTTAAAAGCCTCCCATGAGTTCTTCTCAATGCGTAGATTACCTGCGCATCCGAGAAGCAGATTGGCGAGATCCCCGTGTTCGCACTTGCGCGTTCCGGCTGCCTTTCGGTGTGCATCGCGAAGCTTCTTCAGACGCGCTTGATAGCCTTTTGAATAAGCCAGACATACGCCGGGCTTGATCCTTCCCTTCTCATCAAAGGCGTTCGGATTCGTGGTCCGCAGGCTGCGGTCCATCGATCGCTGAATTCTGCGGATCGCCTTCTCGTTGACTTTTGCCTTAGGTGCTACCTGCACCTTTGTCTGAACTCGCGGGCAAAAAATGGCGAAGCTTTTGGGTCCCGGATCAATCGCCATCCGCTCCGATGCCGGGGCATAGACATGCTTCACCGGAGGTACTCCTTCCAGAACCACCTGAAGATAAAAGCGCTTCACGCCCTTCATGTCCCTACAGACGATGCGGTTGTATTTAATCCGTTTGAACTGCGTGCGTTCATTGTCGGCGTACAGCGCCTCCAGGGCATACTCGTCCTCCGGATCCAGCATCACCAGATAAGTCTTGCGGCACCAGTCGAGCTGCATCTTCTCAGGTTTGAATTTCAGACCCGTCGTATTTGTCTTCCCCTCAAGGCTGTGCAGACCGCGTTTGAAAGATTTGAAGCGGGGCCGGCCGCCCTGCTTGAACATATAGCGGGAAACAGCATTGAAGGCTTGCGAGGCGAGCTTCTGCGCCTCATTGATGCCGAGTTCGCCCTTGCGCTTCGTTCCTTCCCGGTGTCTGGCGATATCGGCATGGAAGTCATACTCGGTCAGCCGATACTGACGATTGAGACTACGGAACAACTCATTTCTCTCTTTACCCTTGACCATTCCAAGCGCACGACGCCACTCAGGATCCTGGCGCATCTGCGTCAGCCTCCCGAGTCCGCTGCCGAGCGTAGCGTTATAAAGCATGCGGCCGTATTCGAACTTTTTCGAGATCGTTCGACTTTGGCTGTCATCAGCTTTAATCGGCAATTCAAGGATAAAGGTTTGAGTCATCATTAAAGACTATGATACTGCGTCAACCAGGTGCTTGCACGGATTCCTACGGGCAGGAAATACTCTGCTTCCTTCGTGCGTTCTGTGAAATTGTTGCTGTAAGAATTACCTCAGCGGCGGAGCCGCTTCCGGCACCTTACGTCCTTTACCTTAATTTCGGACTTGGAATATCCGTGCGGAGCATTCTCCCGAAGCCAACCTAAAGAAGCCGCCCCGATCCTCCTCACCTTCACGGGTGCTTCGGACAAGGAGGAATATTGCACATTTTTCGACTAAAGACAAACGCCGCGTATTAGTGTTAACGGTCAGCGTAAACGAGACTGTTTAGCCAACGACTTTGAGACGTGATACGCCAAGGATTTGAGACCATATACCGTATCTGACCGGGACGATATACCAACATCCTGTTGGCCTGGATACCTCCGCTACCACGAGACCCATTACCACTGAGACCCGATACCTCCGTAAAGAGAGATGGATTACCACAGGGATTGAGACTGCAAACCGCTCTGAATGAGACGGCATACCACTCTTGGTCAGCTTTACCTCTGCACTGAGACTACTTGCCCCAGCGGCAGAACTGCATACAAATGAATGGGACCCGATGCCATGACGAAATGAGATGAGATACCACAGCAATAAGACAGGATACCTCTGCATGAGACTACTGAATATGCTGAATATCGACAATGGTATTTCCTCTTAACATAATGTATTCCTTGGATATTAAGTCGAAATCCCTTCGGCTTAATTACCAAGGAGACTGCTATGTCGAAACAAGCAAGAAAGTCTCGGGGCCCTTCTGTTGTTGAGTCCGAAATCCCTCGGCTGACACCTCAGGAAATTTTTGAAGGCTACGAAAGGCATCTCTATAGCGTTGAGGATGCCAAGACATTGATGCAGATGCCTCGCAGCACGTTTATGCGGCATCTCAAGAACTGGCGAGAGACAGGTCGGCTGCCCTCACATACCGGTCAAGGGAATCGTGTTCCGGCCAATAAGCTCGATCCGCAGATCAGAGCGAGGATCATCGAGTTTGCAACAGGCAAATATGAGGGCTTCCAGGCAACCCTCCTGCATAAGTATTTGCTCATTGAGGGTATTGAGGTCTCCGTTGAAACGGTACGACGAATCCTGACAACACTTCGTCCGGAAGAAACTCCAAAGGAGCGCAGGTCGACCGCGCATAAGCTGCGCCGCCGCAGATCGAGCGTTGGGGAACTGATTCAAATTGACGGCAGTCCGCATCCATGGTTCGAGGGAACCGGAGACGATAACAGCTACGCGCTTCTCATCTTTGTCGATGACGCAACAAGCCGCATCATGGTCGCCGGCTTCTATCCAACAGAAACATCTGAAGGATATCTTCAGTTGCTGAATAAGTACATTGAAAAATATGGGATTCCATGGGCTCTGTACAGCGACAGACATTCCATCTTTGCCCCAGTAAATCCCTCGAAGAGCGGAAAATCCGAGGAAACACAATTTCAAAGAGTCTGTCGGGAGTTGGGGGTAACGGGGATACGGGCTAATTCGCCAGAAGCCAAAGGGCGGGTCGAGCGAACATTCAGCACGCTGCAGGGACGATGGCCAAAAGAGTTCCGTGTGCTGGGCATCAGAAATATGGCGGAAGCAAATTCACGAATGCCGGAATTGCTGGCGAGCTATAACCAAGAATTCGCAATTGCTCCCGCTGACTCTAAGGATAGCCACGCGCCGCTGCTGGAGGAAACGAAAGAACGCATTGAGCAGATCTTTGCCAGATGGCATACACGTATGATCAGCAGGAACCTGACGGTGTCCTACGGCAGCAAGACACTGCAGATTGTCGGGGTGGGCCGCTCCATGAGGGGAGCAATGATGAAGACTGAGTGCAATCTGCTGGAGTATGCCGATGGGCGGGTGGAAATCCTCTGGTGCGACGAGGTTGAACATCGCAAGCGGATCACCAAAGAGGGGCCGAGAATCCGAAAACGCTACCACGTGCTCGAATTCACGGAACACGACAGAACGAAATTGAAAATGTCAGTCGCAACACCGGAAGAAACGGCCAAGACACTGAATCACCGCGTTGATGAAGTGGGGCGTCAAAAGAAAGGAGACTCAGAAACGACGCAAAAGAGCCCCTGGCACGAAATGCAAAGGAGATCGGCTCTGAAAGCGATGGCGAAACGGGAGGAACTGAACCGAAAGATCGAAGAAGCGAAAGCAATCAATGCTCGTATTGCAGCAGCCAAGGAAAAGTTGAAGCCCAAGAGATAACTCAACGGTTGAAGCACCGTTGAGATGGTGGGTCGTTAAGGCGAATGCACCGCGCGCTGCGCTTGGATGCATCCGCCTTAACTAAATGATATCTCAGGGATTTCTGTCAAGCGACTTTCGCGGCATAAAGCTTCGCGCGTCTGAAGGCCGCGCTCGTTTATTCCACGTTCGCTTGACAGAGCTTGCCTCAGTGCCCGTAGGCTAAATGCCGGTACCGCCGCCAGGTGCCGAAGTGGAGCGCTCGGCCAGCACAATGCCCGCAAACCAATCCGCGAGCTCGCGCGTTACCAGAAAAGCCGCTGTGTAGCTTTTCGCCTCCTTGAAAAGATCAGCGCTGTTGTGAAACTCTTGCCGATTGCTGGTGTCACCCAGAGGGGCAGAAAAAGTCTCATTATCGCTGTGGGTTAGCAGTCTCATTTTTGCTGCCCGTTAACAAAACGCCGCGTATTAGAGAATAAGTCGTCTCGATCCGGCGAAGCTGCGGATGGAATGCTGCATTTCCGGGGAGTATTGCCGCTCGAATTCGACCTTGCCTTCATGTCCTCTTTGGCAGCCGTTTCGAGCGTGTACATTGGGCGCTTTGTCCACCGGCTCTGGAAAGCTATTCCAGCGGCTGCCCGATCAAAGCAGAAGAACAAGGCTGGAGAAGAAAAAGGCAACGGCCACAGCAGGAGTACGCCATGGCCGTCATGCAGATCAAAGATGAATCTGCGCAGTTCCTTACTTGAGGGCTTCGAGCATCAGCTCCGCAACCTTTTGGGAGGAGGCGGGATTCTGTCCGGTCACGAGCTTTCCGTCACGCACGGCAAAGGCTTCAAAATCGGGACCCTGCGCATAGATGCCGCCGTCTTCGCGCATTCTGGTTTCCAACGAAAAGGGCACGACCTGGGTCAATTTCATCTTCTGCTCTTCGGAGTTGCTGAACCCGGTTACGTGCAAGCCGTTCACAAGAGCGCGTCCATCTTCCTTCACGGCGAAGGAAAATGCGGCCGGCCCGTGACAAACCGAACCGATCACGGCACCGCCTTTCCACGCATCCGACAGGAACTTCCCCAATGCCTCACTCGAAGCCAGGTCCCACATTGCTCCGTGCCCGCCCGGAATGAAGATCGCCTGGTAATTCTTGTAGTCCAAATCGGCCAATCGACGGCTGTCCTTAAGCCGAGCCTGCAGGTCTGCGTCCTTGAGGTAGCGTTCGACCGTCGGAGGATTTTTCCCTGCTTCGGCCACGGAATGCGGATCAATTGGAATTTGACCGCCGGGCAGCGTTGCAATGGTGATGCTCGCGCCTTGATCGGCAAAAACGTAATAAGGCGTGGTGAGTTCTTCAAGCCAAAGGCCGGTTTGCGCGCCGGTGCCGCCGAGAAGCGCATGTGCAGTAGCAATGATGAGAATAGAAGCTGTGTTCATGATTTTCCCTTCTGATAATTTTGAGATGTCGTCAAAGGCGTTATTTCTTTAAGGCGCGCACAATGCCTTCGAGCCAATCCTGATGGCCAGCCACCATGGGATTGGGATGCGTTTTCGCGAGTACCTTGGCGGGTTCGCCCTTTTGGCTTTCCTGCGTCAGGATGCGAACGCGATTGTGGGAAAGTGCTTCGATGAGCCACGCATGGATGACGTCAAGGCGATCATTGCCCTCACCGCACCAGCCGTGCCAGGCAAGACGGGCGCAGGCTTCCCGCCCCGGCGGCACGCATTCCGTGACCTGCGCATCCACGGGAAAGCCGAAAGTACGGAAAAAGAAAACATCGCCTTCCTTCAAAATTTCACTGCTGGTGCGAATGTCGGATGCGTTTTCATAGTATTCGGGCCAATGATGCGGATTGGCGAGCTGTTCCCAAACGTCCTCCACGCTCAGGCCCTGCACAATCACCTCGTTCGAGACAAAGTTGTCAGTGAGTCCCGGAAGGTAGTCTTCCGGCCAGCGAATCGATTCCATTTTTGCCTCCTGAAAGGAAAATGAATTGCCATAAAGTCAAGAAGTTTTCAGGAGAAGAAGAATAAAAAGTATTTAATTTAAAATCAATAACTTACAAATTTTTCAGTCACTTACCGATTTGTCAGTACAAGCTATTTTTACCTCTGACAGGCTCAGTTTTTTTCTGTCTTTCTTTCTCTCGAAATAAGTAAAATCATCGAAGATTCAAATGCCGAAAGGTACGGGGAAAGGTTGTGCCCAAACTTCAGTCTTCTTATTCTTGTTCTCTGCTTCTGGCGATGGATTTGCTCGGCGGGAAATGGAAGCTTCGCATTCTCTGGCATATTCTCGAAGGCGCTACGCGTTTTTCGTCCTTAAGGCGCGCCATGCCCGACATCTCGGAAAAAATGCTCGCCACGCAGCTCAACGACCTGGAAGCCGACGGCATCCTGTCGCGCACCATCGTCTCCGCCAAACCTCTGCACATTGAATACGCTTTGGCTCCCGATCAGCAGGAACTCTGTCGGGCACTGGCCGATTTGTGCGAGTTTTCTAAAAATTACGCAGCCAAAAACAACATTGCACTTCCCGACGGAGCGTGCTGTCCGCACGAGGCTCCTTCGGGTGAAACTCCGGTCCGCGTCGTCTGAGCAAGAGTGATATTGGATCTGGCAAAGATTCCGCTGCCGGGAAGCAAAATCCATGGCTTCCTGAATTCACACCAACCGCCGAAGGCGTGTTCTTCTCTCTCAAAAAGCCTTTCGTCAGCCAGCGTCGGATGGGGTTCGTCAATGCCCCGTTGTCAGGTCGCAATCGTCATCTCCGAAAAGGAGGAAATGAGAGCTCCCACCCGCAGAAAAAAACTCCTGAAAGGTGACCAGGACATCATCTCCGTCACCCTCAGGAGTATTGGCAATTAAAACCAGTCTTCAGCGATCCGTCACTTGCCGCTCGTGAGATCCTCAAGGAACTTCACGTACGTTTCCTTCGTGAAGACGGGCTTGAATTCGCGGCAGATGATGTCGGCCGCCTCAGCGCCGTCCCAGAGGAGATCGATGATCGTCATCGCGAGCACCTCAGGCGACTTCACGTAGGCCGTCTCTTCATCGAAGACCTTGTAGTCGGCGCCGTGGAGCGTCCCGGAGACGCAGCCGACCCAGGGGTGAACGACCGGCATCAGGTGCGAAACGTCGCCCATATCGGTCGATCCCGCGGAATGCTCGCCCTCGACCGTGTTGGCGTCGCCGAAGATCTCGTGTGCATTGGCGCGCAGCACGTCGCGGAAGTGGGGTTCCGGACGAAGCGGGAGATATCCCGGCAGATCCGAAATCACGCATTCGGCGCCGAGCGCGGCGCCGCCCGCGCGCAGCGCGCGGTTGATGGCGCTGTTGTAGTGCGCGAGCGCTTCAACGTTGGCCGCACGGCAGTAGCTCTCCATCTTGACGTAGTCGGGGATCACGTTCACAAGGTCGCCGCCCGCATTAATGATCGGGTGGAAGCGCACGCAGTCGCTGTCGCGGAAGGTTTCGCGGATGGCGTTCACGCCCATGACGCCGAGCATGGCGGCATTGAGCGCATTGATGCCTTCCTCGGGGCAGCCGGCGGCATGAGCGGCGCGGCCGTGGTATTCAATGAGCTTGCCGACAAAGCCGTTTGACGAAGCCCCGACCGTGAAGTCGCCGTTGGGGTTCTTGGTCGAGTTCACATGCATCATCATGGCGAGGTCGACGTCATCAAAGCCGCCCTCGGCGATGATCTGCTGCTTGCCGCCCAGGAACCGGAGCTTTCCTTCCTTTCTGAGGCCGCTGCGGTAGTCGATCTCGACATACTCTTCGGCCGGAACCGCAAAGAAGACGACGTCGCCGCCCAGGAGCTCCATCGCCCCCGTTTCCTTGAGCGCGCGGGCAACGGCGAGAACGTTCGCGATCTGCACGTTGTGGCCGCAGCAGTGCGCGGCGCCCGTTACCGGGTCGCTCGCCTCGTGCTTTCTGCAGACGATGGCGTCGAGCTCGCCCAGAAGCGCAATGGTTCTCGTGGAATTGGCGCCCTTCAGACGGGCCTTAACGCCCGTGTGGCCCCAGCCGTCCTCATGAGCGATGCCGAGCGCATCGAAAGCGGCCTTCACCTTGGCCGACGTCTTCACTTCCTTGAAGCCGAGTTCGGGTTCGGCAAAAATGGAGTGGCCAAGCGCCTGGGTCTCGGCAAAATTCCTGCGGATGGCTTCGCAAACGCGCTTCTTAAGTTGTTCCTTGTCCATGGATGGACTCCTTTTGTTTTATATCGTCCGGGGCGAAGAAGAGCGCCTGCCCCAGGCCGTGTTTCGAAAATTTCAAATCAATCGTACGCGCGGGACATGTTCAATGTCCCGCCTGCTAAAAAACTGTTGCGTTTCTCTTAGAAGATGCCCTCAAGGTGAAGCATCACTTCAGCGAGCGCCGTCGCGCAGATGAAGCTGCCGGCGGCAACGGCAAGCGCCACCGGGACGATGCGCCAGGAAAGACGCTTGAAGCCTTCCATGTCCTTGCCGAGCGAGAGGCCGCAGTAGGCAAGCACCACCGTCGTAATCGGGAGGAACCCGATCTGCTTCGTGTAGGAGAGGAGCACGTCGCTCCCCGGGAACTGCGGAAGCGAAAGCACCACGGCGAGAATCGACACCCAGAAGACCATCGGGAGGCGGTTGAAGACCGGAAGATGCGAAATGAAGACGCCTGCCGCCGTAATGGCGACGAGGATCAGAGCGCCGATGGCGCTGCCGCCCAGCGCCGGATCCCCCGTCTGCATGTTGGCGATCCAGGTATAGAACCCCGTCACAAGGAGAATGAAGAGGACGTCGTACATCTCGTTCAGAATCTTTTTCATTTTTTGTCTCGCTAATTTCCGTTGATGTTTCTCTTTACGCTTGGATCAGGCTGCCGTGGCTTCCTTTTTCCCGCCCTTGTCGCGGGTGAAGAACTCATAGACCTTGATCGTGACGGGGAGCGAAATAAAGAGCGAGAAGTAAATGCCGAGCACCGAGGTGAGGAGATTTGCCGCAGCCGCGTAGGCGCGCACCGTTTCTTCCCATTCCGGGTGAACCGCAATGATCGAGCTCATCGAAGCCGCCATCATGGAGGCGCTGCCGATGCCCGCGCCCATGGCGAGCGAATGCGGGTGGAAGATCCCGAGCTGGGCGATGATGCCCGCGAGGAGCGACACCCAGAGCGCACCGAAAACCGTACCGCAGACATACATGCCCATGACGCCGCGGCCTTCGGCCGAATCCAGGCCGAACCGCTCGGCAATGATGGCGACATTGGCCTCTCGGTCAATCGAGTAGCAGGCGCCGATCGCCTCACGCTTCATGCCGAGAAGGAGCGCAACCGGGAGACCGAAGATGAGCGTGCCGAAGAAGTGGCCGAACTCCTGCATGATGAGCGCAAGCCCCGAATCCATGATCATGCTGATGTTGGGGCCGATATCGAGGCCGATCTTCGTGATGAGGATCAGAACGCCGATCGAAAGCATCTTGCCGGCGCGGTTCATTTCGGGGAGCTTGATGAAATTCCACCTCGGGAAGCTCGCCACCGCGCCGAGCACGAGCGCATAGAGCAGAGGCAGCAGCACGACAAGTCCGAACTTCAATATGCCGATCCACTCCGATACCAGCACGATGATCAGTGCAAGAAGGTGAATTTTGTAGTTGCGGATGAGATCCATGATGTCTCCCGAAAAGGTTGAATGCTTTATTGCCTGGGGCTGCGTTAAAAAAGGGGCATAAATAAAAATGGGAGCGCCTCTGCCTCTGAGGTGCTCCCGTTCTTGAATCTGTATCTCGGTTTCAGGTTCTACGGCGCCTGAATCCTCCCGAACGTGCATCTGCGAGGCGTATGGATTGCTCTCCCTGTTGAAGAGGAAGAGCCGGAGGATGTAGAGGAGAAGGACGTTTGACGCGCGCGCCAGAGGGCTTCATCGCAACGGATGAAGTTCTGGAACTGGAGTATTGCGGCAGTCATTTTTTCCTATGCCTGAATATCGAAAAAATGGGATTGCGTCGTTTCTAAAAACGCATGTGGGAAAACATAGCACGGCCGTTTCCAGCTGTGAATAAGGAGAACTGCTCATGTTCCAGTTATTCACTACAAAATAACCGGCACCGTAACGGCTCCGGAATCTCAAGGCCGGAGCGATTGCAGGACTTTGACCTGAATCAATGTTGAAGGGCGGCATCGCTCATGACGGTGCCTGCAAAACCCGTTTAGGATAATTGTCACTATGAACAGCATCTTTTTCCTCGGCGCATCCTATTGGTGGCGCCCGTCTGAAATAAAAGGCGGGTAGCGCATCCGTGCGCACGGAAAAAGTTTAGAAAGCTTTCCTTCTTCAAGCTTTCAATTTCATCAAAACCCGCCCTTGAGCGGGTTTTTGCATTTCAGGAGCCCGCGAAAGCTTCCAACAAAAGCCTCCATTCATTCGCTTTCGTAAAGGACCCATCAAAATGACGAACAACGATGCTTCGAAAAGCATGCCGGATTCCGTCCCGCAGACCATTCCGTTCTTTTTCGGTCCCGCCACGCTCCTTATCCCTTTTCTTATCTTTGCTGCGGCATCCGTCTATCTCTTTGTTTTTCTCAAGGTCTTCGACCTCATGGCGCTCGCCGGAGCCGGGCTGGCCTCGCTCGTAAGCGGCGCGCTCCTCACGCGAAGCCCGAAAGCCTACTGGAAGGCCGTACTGGAAGGCGCCGCATCGGAATTGACGGCAACGGTGCTCCTTCTTCTCATGGCGGCGGGCGTCTTCTCCGCCATGATGAAGGCCGCAGGCCTTGCGCAGGCGCTGGCTGTTCTGACGGGCGGCGCCATTGCCGGAACGCCCTTTCTCACGCCGGCGGTTTTCCTGATTTCAGCCGTGCTCGCCACCGCAACGGGGAGCTCCATCTCGACGATTCTTGCCGCCTCTCCCATCTTTCTTCCCTTCGGAGCCGCCCTCGGCTGCGACGTGCCGATGCTCGCGGGCGCCATCCTTTCGGGAGCCATCTTCGGCGACAACCTCGCGCCGGTCTCGGACGTCGCGATCATTTCGGCAATGACGCAGTCGGACAATGCCGGCCGCCCCATTGATTTGGGCGAAGTCGTCCGCACGCGCTTCCCCTTCGCCATGGCGGCGCTCATCCTCACGCTCCCCTTCTACTTCTTCGGTTCCACTGGCAGGGCTGAGGCCCTGGAGGTTTTTGAAGAAGCCGACCTCATGAGCCTCGTGATGATCATCCCGGTCGCGCTCCTCATCTTCGTCGCCATCCGCTCGAAGGATGCGCTTCATGCCGTCACGCTCGCGACGGTTACGGGCCTCGTTCTCGGACTTCTCACGGGAATCCTCACGCCTGCGCAGATCGTTTCCGTCAAGGACGGCGCCATTTCGGGCGTCATCACCGGCGGCATCGCCAATGTTTCCGGCATCATGCTGATGTGCCTCGCGCTCTTTGGGTTTACGGGCGTCATTCACCGCACGGGACTTGCCGACGCCGCTGAAAAGTTCCTCGGCCGTGAAGCGGCTTCGCCGAGAAGCGCTGAAACGCTCCTTGCCGTCGTAACGGTGCTCATCTCGGCTGCGCTCGCCGCCGTCACGAGCGTTGCCGTGGCGCTAGCGGGCCAGCTTGCGGACAAGCTTCTGCGCGACCGCATCGACCCCTATCGCCGGGCCTACCTCCTCGCAGGATTCGCCAACAGCCTCCCTGTTATTCTTCCCTTCTCGGCCTTTTCGCTCATTACGCTCTCGGCCGCCTCGAGCCTTGGGGACGCGTCGCTCACGCCCTTCACGCTCATGACGGCGACCTATTATCCGGTTGCGCTCTTCGTGGTCTTCACGCTTTCGATCGTCACCGGCATCGGCCGCCCGAAAGCGCAAGCGTGAGAGACCCATCCGTAACCCGCTTCAAACGCCATACAGCATGTCTGCCAAAGCACTCGCTCCCGACGAATTTGAACTCTACGACCTGAAGGTCACTGTCGAAGGCGGCAATTTCGTCTGCCGCCATCATTCCGACCAGGGCTTTCGCGTCGAAGGCGAAGACCTGATTTTTCCGCAAGGGGGACGCTTCTCGCTCTATGCCCTTGCCGCCATTCTGCCGCTCCTGCCCGCCAAGGAAAGGCCTACGGATCCCGCCGACTGGATGACCACCGACGCGCTCATCGCCTGCCCGGACCCCAACTGCGGCGCACGATTCAGAATCACGCGAACGGCAAAGCGCATCTTCCGTCACGGAGACTGCACGGTTGTGCCGCTCGAGACCGAAACCCAAACGCACTCCAGCTCTGAGGAGAATTCAAAGTGACTGCAACCATTGCCCGCTATTCCCTTTTGCCCGGTTATTCCTGCGCCCGCGTGATCAACGGCGGCTGGCAGCTCGCTACCGGCCATGCGCTCGAAAAAGCGCTCGACTATTCCGATGCCGAAAACGCCTTCGAAACGCTTCTCGACCACGGATTCGACACGTTCGACTGCGCGGACATCTATACGGGCGTGGAGGAGTTCTACGGCCGGATCCTTCGCTCCCGGCGGGCTGCAGGGCTGAGTCTGCCGAAGATTCATACCAAGTTTGTCCCCGACCTCAAGGATCTGGCTCACATCGACCGCGCTTATGTCGAGCGCATCATCACGCGCTCGCTCTCGCGGCTTGGCGTCGAGCGCCTCGACATGGTCCAGTTCCACTGGTGGGACTATGAAGTGCCGGGCATGATTGATACCGCCGGATACCTTGTGGAACTCCAGGAAAAGGGATTGATCCGCGCGATTTCGACGACGAACTTCAATGCCGAAAACCTGCGCAAGCTCGTTGATGCCGGCATCCCGGTCGTCACCAATCAATGTCAGTACTCGCTTCTCGATCGACGCCCGGAAAAAGCGCTCGTTCCGCTCTGCCGGGAAACCGGCGTGAAGCTCATCTGCTACGGCACGGTAGCGGGCGGCTTCCTGAGCGAAAAATGGCTTGGAGTCCCGCAGCCCGACATCACGAAGCTTGAGAACCGCTCGCTCGTCAAATACCTCCTTGTCATTGAAGACACGCTCGGCTGGGAGGGCTACCAGGAGCTTCTCAGAATCCTTTCCCGGATGAAGGAAGAAACCGGCCTCTCGATTGCCGCACTCGCGACGCTTTACATCCTCGGCGAACCGCAGGTGGCGGCAGCCGTGGTCGGAACCCGGAGCTCGAGGCACGTCGCCGATACGCTTACCCTTGCCGGACGCGAACTCTCCGAAGACGCCCGCCGCGAGCTCGACGAGTTCGTGCGCAAGTTCCCCCAGATTGCCGGCGACTGCTTCGACGCAGAGCGCGAACCCGGCGGCAAGCACCGCAACATCATGCGCATGAACCTGATGGAGAGCGTTACCGGCAAGTGATTTTCCCGGTCGGCGCAAAGTCCATTCCAGCAAAAAGCCCGCAGCATCTGAACTGCGGGCTTTTTGCTGTTGGGCCTGGATGAACGGCGGAGAACCGCCGTTCATTGGCAGCGGCGGCTTACTTCCTTTCGGTCGTAATCGTCACCACCAGACCGCGGTCGCCCACTTCAACGGGCTGCGGCATTTCGCCTTCGAGGTCTCCGGCCTGAGGCATGAAGTTCCCGGTCTTCGAAATGCGCGCGCCGACGATCACCGTCTTCGTGCTTGCAAGCGTCTCGGCACCCATCGCCATGCGCATGGTTTCGTTGAGTTCGAAGTTGTAGGGAAGATCCTTCACCTTAACCTTCGTAAAGGCAACAGGCATCTTGCTCCCCGAAGCCGGACGCGCATAGATGAAGACCGTGTCTTCGGGCGACGCGAGCGCCTTTACCTTGTCGTCGAGGAGCACCGTGCCGGCGACGGCATGAAGCTGCGAGGGAGAAGCCGTGGCGGGAGCAGTCTTCGAGAGCTCTTCAGACTTCGAAGCCGCGTCAGCCTGGGAACCCTCCGCGGCGTTCCTCTGGGAAGCGGTCGGCGAAACGGCCGAGATCGAGTCGTTCACGCCGCCCAGACGCTTCGCTTCGTTGATGTTCGCCTGAATCTGCTCGCGATCCGGGAAATCGCTCGGAACCGACTTGAGGAGACGCTCCCAGTAGTCTGCGGCCTGAGCATAACGTTCGCGGTCCCAGGAGTGAATGGCCAAGAGCGCGAGCGCCTTCCACTGCGTCGGATCAATCGAAAGGGCCTTCTGGAGGACCTTTTCGACATCGGGCGTAATGACCTTGCCGTTCGCCGCAGCCATCATGTCGGCCATGTCGGCCAGAATGTCGGCGTTGTTGGGCACTAGGGCGTTGAGGCGCTTGAAGGCTTCCACGGATTCGTCGAAGCGGTTCATCGAAGCCGCGGTGCGCGCCAGCATGAACCAACCGTTGGCGTTCCTCGGATCCTTCTCAAGGTTGGCCTTCAGGTCGTCGAGGATCTTCTGCATGTCGCGCTGCGAATGACCGCGGCTTCCCTGCTGCTGGGCCTCCATCATCTCGATGAACTGCGGATCCATCGCGGTATAGCGGCCGAGCGCGTAGTAGCCGAGCACCGTCGCGCACGGAATCACGACAAGCAGAATGACGGCGAGAATGCGGGGCATGCGGGAGGACTTGCCGGAACGCACTTCCTCCTCGTGCTTTGTTTCCTCGAGGACGCGGCGTTCGAGTTCGAGGCGGGATTCCTCGTATTCGTCCTGGTCAATATGGCCGGCCGCTTTCTCGGCCTCAAGGTCCTGCGACTGCTGCTGCAGAATCGCAAGAACCTGAGCGCGGCGGTCGGACTCAGAGCGGGAGCGCCCGCCGAACCAAAGGGGAAGGCACACTGCGGCGACGGCAATGAGCGCCATCACTGCACAGAGAATGATGAATGTCGTCACTTCCCTTACTCCTTGCGGCCGCGAAGCAGTTCATCAGCGAGCGCCTTTTCCTGTGCGGAAAGGGGCTTCGTCGCCTCATTGACGAGGCGCTTCCTGCGGCGCAGATTGATGTAGAAGGCGATGATGCCAACCAGAAAGAGGCAGACAGGTCCGAGCCAGAGAATCGCCGTGGAAAGCTTGAAGGGCGGCCTGTAGAGCACGAAGTCGCCGTAGCGCTCGACCATGTAGTCGACGATTTCCTGGTTGGTCTTGCCGGCCTTCACCTGCTCGATCACCTGATTGCGGAGGTCAACCGCAAGCTCGGCGTTCGAATCCGCAATCGACTGATTCTGGCAGACGAGGCAGCGGAGCTGTTCGGACACCTCAACAACGCGCTTGTGCGCAACCGGGTCGAAGGCCGTGGGGGCGGCTTCGCGCGCCTCGGCCGTCCCGTCAATCACGGGACCGGCAAGAAGGAGCGCGCAGAGGAGCGGAGCCAAAAGCTTCTTCATCATTTCTCGGCCTCCAGCTGATCAAGAAGGGGCTTGACCTGCTGATGCCAGAGGTCGTCGAGGATCGGATAGCTCACCTTGGCGCGGATGACGCCCTTCTTGTCGATGACAAAGGTTTCCGGAACGCCCGTTACGCCGAGATCGATGCCGATCTTGTTCTTCTCTTCAAAGATCACGACGTCGTAGGGATTGCCCGTGTCTTCAAGAACCTGACGGCCGGCGCCCACGGAGTCCTTGTAGAGGAAGCCCACGATCGGGGTTTTGAGGCCCGTACGCTTCAGTCCCACGAGATAGGGGTGCTCCTCCTTGCAGGGGAGGCACCAGCTCGCCCAGACGTTGAGCATCCAGACCTTGCCCTTCATGTCTTCGGTCTTGAATTTGACCGCCGGGTCATAAAGGGTCGACATCTCAAACGCCGGAAGCGGCTTGTTGATGAGGACCGACGGGAGCATGCGGGGATCGAGGTAGAGGCCCTTGAAGAGGAACCCGGCAAGAACCACAAAGATCGCGAAAGGAATGAGGAATTTTGCTTTCATCATTTGCGTAATCTCCCTTTTGATCAGGCAGCCTGAACGGCGGGCTTGTCGGCGCCGTCCGCCTTTTCCTTGCGGCGGCGGTAGCGGCGGTCAGAGGCAGCGACGAGGCCGCCCAAGCTCATGAAGATGCAGCCGAACCAGATCCAGGTGACGAAGGGCTTCGAATAGACGCGGACAACCCAGCCGCCGTCAGAGCTCGGCACGCCGAGGCTCACGTACACGTCGCCCGTGATCGAATGGCGTATGGCGGCTTCCGTCATCGGCATTGAATTCGAGCTGAAGTACTTGCGCTTTTCCGGATAGAGGTGCTGCAGTTCCTTGCCGTCCTTCAGGAGCGTGAAGTCGCCGCGGTCAGCCGTGAAGTTCGCGCCGCGGGCGCTCGAGACGCCGTTGAAGACGAAGGTGTAGCCGGCAACCGAAACCGTATCGCCCTCAAACATGCGCACGTCGCGTTCGGCCTGGTAGCCCTTCACGAGCGCCACGCCGATGATGAAGACGGCAATGCCGAAGTGCGCGAGGAGCATGCCCCAGTAGGCGCGCGGCTGACGGAGGAGCCTTCCGAAGAAGCTCGTTCCTTCAGGCGCAAAGCGAAGCGCTCCGCGCAGATCCTCGATTTCACCGAGAACCACGAAGGCCGCGAGCGCGCAGCCCGTGAAGACCCAGTTGCTCCAGGCCCCCATGAGGAGCGGAATGGCCGCACCGATGATGATCGCGCCGATGAAGCACCAGGCGAGACGGCGGGCGAGCTGAACCGGATTGGCATCCTTCCAGCGGGCCAGCGGTCCAACGGCCATGAGGAAGACCATCGGGAGCATCAGGGGACCGAAGACGGCATCAAAGTACGGAGGCCCGACCGAGATCTTCCCGGCATTCAACGCATCGAGGAAGAGCGGATAGAGCGTGCCGAGGAGCACGGCGCCCATCGCAACAACGAGAAGAACATTGTTGACGAGGAGCATCGATTCGCGCGAAATCATCGCGAAGTTTCCGCCAAGCCCCACCGACGGCGCGCGCCAGGCGAAGAGCAGGAAGGAAAGGCCGATCACGACGATGAGGAAGGCGAGAATGAAGAGACCGCGTTCCGGATCGGTTGCGAAGGCATGGACCGAGGTGAGCACGCCCGAGCGGACGAGGAAGGTGCCGAGAAGCGAGAGCGAGAAGGTGAGGATCGCGAGAAGCACCGTCCAGATGCGGAAGCACCCGCGCTTTTCCGTGACGGCGAGCGAGTGAATCAGCGCCGTGCCGGTCAGCCAGGGCATGAAGGACGAATTCTCAACCGGATCCCAGAACCACCAGCCGCCCCAGCCGAGCTCGTAATAGGCCCAGTAGGAACCGAGCGCAATGCCGAGCGTGAGGAGAATCCAGGCAGCCGTCGTCCAGGGGCGCATCCAGCGGGCCCAGGCCGCATCGAGGCGCCCGGAAAGGAGCGCGGCAATGGCAAAGGCGAAGGGAACGGAGAACCCGACGTAGCCGAGGTAGAGAAGCGGCGGATGGAAAACCATCCCCGGATCCTGCAGGAGCGGATTCAGATCCGCGCCTTCAGCGGGCGCCGGGAAGATGCGCAGGAAGGGGTTGGACGTAAAAAGCATGAAGAGAAGGAACCCCATGCCGACCAGCCCCATGACGCCCGTCACGCGGGCCACCATGTCCTCAGGGAGGCGCTTCGCCGAGAAGGCAACCGCAGCGCCCCACCAGCCGAGCGTAACCGTCCAGAAGAGGATCGAGCCCTCGTGCGAACCCCAGGTCGCCGCTACCTTGTAATACCAGGGCAGCATCGAGTTGGAGTTGTTGGCGACGTTGAGGACAGTAAAGTCCGAAAGGTAGAAGGAATAGGCAAGGCAGGCAAAGGCAATCGTGCCGAAGAGCGCGTTTGCAGCTGCAGCGGGCCTCGCCACGGCCATGAGCGCGCCGTTCCCGCGGGCGGCGCCGATTAGCGGCAGCACGCCCTGCACGATGCTGAGCGCAAGGCACAGGATCAATGCGAAGTGTCCGATCTCTGGAATCACTTGTATTCTCCGTTGATGAAAATCCGTTTGGGGAGCATTTCAGAATGAACCTTCCCGCCCGGGTGATGTGCTCCGCTCCGGATCACTTCGCCCGCTGAGGCGCACCCGCCCCGGGACCGCGATGAAGCCGCAGGTCTGACGGGGCGCAAATGCATTTCACGAGAGCGCAGCATATTTCCGAAGAAGAGCCTGTGGGGGATTTTGAACATTCGCCGCTTCAACGCCCTTCTTCCGAGTGATGGGAATCAAAGCTTTCGCGCGTCTTCAAAAAGAGCCCCCTGGTTCTTTTGGTTTATGGATATGAGATGCCTTACGGGTGATTGGCCGGCATCGGATCGCCGCGCGCAATCGCCGCGTCGTGCGCAGCCTTGTCGTGGGCCTTCTTCACGCCGGCCTTGTGAGCGTCCTCAAGGGCCTTGGCGGCTTCGGGCGGCATGTAGTTTTCGTCATGCTTGGCGAGAACCTCGCTCGCGACGAAAATGCCCTGCTCGTTGAGCTTGCCCTGAGCAACCACGCCCTGGTTTTCCGCAAAAAGGTCGGGAAGAATGCCCGTGTACTGCACGTTCACGCTCTTCGCCGTATCGGTAATGCGGAAGTTGACCGTAACGCCGTCCTTCTCGCGCGCAACGGAACCACCCTCAACCACGCCGCCCAGACGGAACGTGCGGCCGACCGGCGCTTCCTTCGCCGCCACCTGAGTGGGCGAGAAGAAGAAGACGAGGTTTTCATTGAATGCCTGCAGCGCCATGAAGATGCCGGCGGCGAGAACCACCGCAGCAGCACCGATCAGTGCGAGCTTCTTGGTCTTTGAATTCATGCTGATCTCCTTTACTTGGCTCGGGGTCTCTTATTTTTCAAGCGTGATTTCCGCCGCACGCGCCTCGCGCATGATCCGGCGGCAGATGGCGCGGCGGCGCGTGATGAGGGACCAGAGTTCATAGATCACGCCCGCAGTGAAGGCGCCGTATGCGCACCAGACGTAATAGCCGTGGCCATTCATATGAATGAATTCGGCAAAGGAATTCCAGTTGCTCATAGCTTTCCCTCCAGAGCCGCCTTCTGAGCCCAGTCGCTGCGGCGTTCGCGTTCAAGAATCATGGTGCGGGCGCGCGAAAGCACGACGGCAACGCCGTAGATGGTGCCGGCCGCAAGCATGATGAAAATGGTGTAGAGCATCACGTCGGCAATCGAAGAGCCGCGCGAGGTGATCGAGGCGCCCTGGTGAAGGGTGTTCCACCAGCGCACTGAGAAATAGATGATCGGCACATTGACGGCGCCCACGATCGAAATCACCGATGCGGCCTGGTCGGCGCGGCGCTTGTCGTCAATCGCGGCATGAAGCGCAATGAAGCCGAGGTAGAGGAAGAAGAGGATCAGCATCGACGTGAGGCGCGCATCCCAGACCCAGTAGGTGCCCCAGGTCGGACGCCCCCAGAAGGCGCCTGAAAAGAGGGCGATGAAGCCCATGAGCGCACCGGTGGGCGCCATGGCCTGAGCCAGGATGAAGGCGAGCCTCGACTGCTTCAGGAGCCCCACAATGCTGCAGACCGCCATCAGGAGGTAGAGCGACATCGAGAGCCAGGCGGCCGGGATGTGGATGAAGATGATGCGGTACGAATTTCCCTGACGGGCTTCGATCGGGCACACGAAGAACCCGAGATAGAAACCGATGATGAAGAGCACGAGCGCCGCGCCCATGCACCATGGGATGAAGCGTCCTGCCTTTCGGTAGAAGCCTTCTAATGTTGCTTCACTTGCCATTTGACCTTTATCTCCTGCGACTGGGGAAATTCTTTGGGGATGGAATCGTTTTCTAAGAAAAACTTACTGCTCTGCGATGCGAAGCGCTGCGGCAACCGCCATCGGGGCAAGCGCGAGCGAGAAGAGCGCCAGACCGCCCACGATCATGAAGTGCGACGAGGGCGACAGACTCATCGAAACGGCCTGCGCGGCGCCGGCGCCGAAAATCAGAACGGGAATATAGAGCGGAAGGACGAGAAGCGACGTCAGGACGCCTCCGGCCCGAAGGCCGAGCGTCAGCGCTGCGCCCACGCCGCCCACGAGCGAAAGAACCGGGGTGCCGAGAAGGAGGCTTCCCACCATGACGATCGTCACGTCGAGCTCAAGATCGAACATCACGCCGAAAATCGTGGCGAAGATCGTCATCGGAACGCCGGTGACGAGCCAGTGCGCCGCCACCTTGGCAATCACGATGACGGGAAGCGGCTCTGCGGCAACAAGCATCTGCTCGAGCGTGCCGTCCTCGTGGTCCGTCGCGAACATTCTCGGGAGCGAAAGCAGTGCGGCGAGAAGCGCGGCCACCCAGACAACGCCGGGGGCAATGGCGCGAAGAATGTTGGTTTCAGCGCCGACGCCGAGCGGAACAAGCGTCACGACGACGGCAAAGAAGAAGATCACCTGCGCGAGATCGGACTTTCTGCGAAGCGAAAGCGTGAGGTCGCGGCGAAGAATCGTGAGGAAGAGATTAAGCATGATTCATTCCTCCCGCTCTCAGGCCCCGGCATTCAAAGCGTTTTCCGCTTCGGCCGCAGCCGCATCGTCCATGGCGCGCTCGACGGCCGAGCGCCGACGGGGCGCCCAGCGTTCGGGCTCGATGATATGGAGCTGCGACTTGTCGACCGGGACTTCCTGGTGCGTGACGAGCATCACGACGCCGCCCTCGCGGACATGCTTCGAAATGAGGTCCGAAAGACGGGCCACAGCTTTTACGTCAAGCGCGGTAAAGGGTTCGTCAAGCACCCAGAGCACGACGGATTCGGAGAGCCAGAGGCGCGCGAGCGCAACGCGCCTGCGCTGCCCCTGCGAGAGCTGTCCGGCCGGTACGTCCTCGTATTCGGCGAGGCCCACGGCAGCGAGCGCCCTGCGGGCATCCTCGCGCGTCGCCTTGAGCGACGCCACGCGCGCATTGATGAGGACGTTTTCAATGACGGAAAGATCGTCCTTCACGCCGTTTCTGTGACCGATGTAGCAGAGCTCGCGCCAGAAATCCTGCGCCGCCTTGAGAATCGGCGTGCCGCGCCAGAGGATCTCGCCCTCGACGGGACGCATGAGTCCGGTCATCAGCCGCAGAAGCGTCGTCTTGCCGGCGCCGTTGCTGCCGGCAATGCGTACGAGCGAACCGGCTTCAACAGCAAACGACATCCCCTGAAAGAGCGTGCGTTCACCGCGTTCACAGGTCAGGCCGCGGACTTCAAGAATGGGCTGGGTCATGGATCCTCTGTCGGCCGGGAACCTTTCTGCGTCCCCGGCGATTCGAAAGAAATTTTTATATTCCGGAAGAGAGCTCCTGCGGCAAATGGCCGGCACGAAACCTCTTCGGGATTATTGCGAGGCAGTTTAGGGAGAGTAAATTAAGAAAGGCTTACAGATCGATACACTCTCCATTGCATCTTATCTATTGAAATCATTGAGAAATTTTTACGTCTTTCGGGGAGTTTCCCGACGCCTTTCTTAAGTCCCGGGAGCGGGCCTTTTATAATGGTCCGCTCATCATTCATCATGCCGGCCGAGCGGGATCTCCGCTGATTCCTGTTCTGAGGCCCCCACGTATTCAAAAATGCGCACTTTTCTTCGCTCCGCTCTTCTTCTCTCGCTTTCTGCCGGCATCCTTTCCGGGTGCGCAGCCGTGAACGAGGAGCACCAGAACTTTGCCAACCGCAAGATTGATATCGTTCCGGTCGTCGGAAGCATCTGGCGCATCACCGCAACGTTCCCGGGCTACGAGTCCTCCACCGGCATTGCCGACTATATCTATGAGCGCGCACAGGCCTTCTGCGGCGAACGCGGCATGGGGATGATGCCTCAGACAGGCTCGAGCTCCGCAGCCGGCGCCGACGGCACGCCCGCTCAGGCATGGCTTGAATTCCGCTGCTCCGCTCCCGAAAAGGTCGAGCGCGAATATCAGCCGATCAAGCTGCACTTCGATCTTGAGGACGAAGACGAAAAGAAACGGCGCTGATCCGCTTTCCGACGCTCTCAGATGTCTTCTGAAGTTCTGCCGGCTCCAGGCACGCCCGCGGACGACGGCCTTTGCGCTTCCGTCCCGGAGCCCGCCTTCGATCCCGCCCGGGAGGTCCGCACGCTCCCGCATCTCCCCGGGTGCTACCGCTATTTTGCTAAGGACGGATCCTGCCTCTATGTCGGGAAGGCCCGGGACCTCAAGAACCGCGTTTCGTCCTACTTCAGGCGCACGGGGCTTTCGCCCCGCATTGCGCTCCTGGTCGCAAAAATTGCGCGGCTGGAAACGACGGTCACCCGCTCGGAAGCCGAGGCGCTTCTTCTCGAAAACAACCTCATTAAAACGCTTCATCCGCGCTACAACATCCGTCTGCGCGACGATGCCAGCTACCCCTACATCCGGATCGGCGGGGAGGAATTTCCGAGGCTTTCCTACTACCGCGGCGGCGTCGACCGCAAATCCCGGTTCTTTGGTCCTTATCCGAGCTCGAGCGCTGCCCGCACGGCGATTGAAATGCTCCAGAAGGCGTTTCTCCTTCGCACCTGCGAGGAGTCTGGCTTCAAAAATCGCCAGCGGCCGTGCCTTCTCGGACAGATCGGCCGGTGCTCAGCTCCCTGCTGCGGCCGCATCTCGGTGGAAGACTACCGTGCGGACTGCCGGCGCGCGGAGGATTTCCTTTTAGGACATTCCCGCGAAGTATTGGATGAGCTCGAAAAACGCATGTGGGCGGCCTCTGAAGCCTGGGAGTTTGAAGAGGCGGCGAAGCTTCGCGACCGCATTGCGTCTCTCACACAGATGCGCCACCAGCAGGCGATTGAAACCACGGGCGGCGATATCGACGCCGACATTGCGGCAGCGGCCGTGCGCGACGGCGCGGCCGCCATCAACCTCGCAATGGTGCGGGGCGGCCGGCACTTGGGCGACCGGGCGATCTTCCCGAAAATCGGCACGCGCGAGGACGGGGCCTTCCCATCCAAGGGAGAGCTGATCGAAGCCTTCGTGAGCCAGCATTATGCGGATCTGCCTATCCCGGCGCTTCTCATCATTGAGCCCGATCCGGAGGATCCGGAACTCCCGAAGCGCTTGTCTGAGCTTCTCTCCGAACTCGCGCACCGCCGCGTTCCCGTCGTGACCGAACCCCAGGAAACGCGCCGTAGGTGGCTCGAAATGTGCGTCCAGGGGGCGGAGATCGCCCTCATGAGGCACCTTCAGGAAGAAGGCACACAGCTCGCGCGCTTAAAGGAACTGATTGAAATCCTCGGACCCGGATTTGAACCCCCGAGCGGCGACCCGATGGATTTTTCGGCCGAATGCTTCGACATTTCGCATACCCAGGGCGAAGCGACCCAGGCCTCCTGCGTCGTCTTCCGCGAGGGCCGCATGCAGAGCTCGCTCTACCGGCGCTTCAACATTACGGGCGTTGAACCCGGCGACGACTACGGCGCCATGAAGCAGGCGCTCGAGCGGCGCTACGCGCCCGTCGCGCGTGGAGAGGCCGAGCTCCCGAGCCTCGTTCTCATCGACGGCGGCAAGGGACAGGTCGAAATGGCGCGCGAAGTGTTTGCGGAATACGGACTTGACCCGTCCGTCATCGTCGGCGTCGCCAAGGGCGAAGGACGAAAGACGGGTCTGGAGACCCTCGTCTTCCCGCTCATTGACGGCGAGCGTCGCGAACCGCTCACACTGGGCCTCATGTCAAAAGCACTAATGCTAACGGCGGAAATTCGCGACGAAGCCCATCGATTCGCCATTACCGGCATGCGCGCCAAGAGAGCCAAGGCGCGCAATGCCTCAAAACTTGAGGATTTCGAGGGTATCGGCCCCAAGCGCCGCGCTAAACTACTTTCGCATTTCGGCGGCATGAAGCAGCTCAAGAACGCTTCGGCCGAGGATATCGCGCAGGTGCCGGGCATATCCCGCGCGCTCGCATCCAAAATCTACGCTCAACTGCATCTGTGCAGCCGATAGACGCCGGCGGTGAGACCGCCTCCTAAATTTTTCTTGCCCGATGAAGCTCAAGCCTCCCTTCAAACTCAACGTGCCGATGGTGCTTACCTGGATCCGAATAGCACTCATCCCGGTCGTGATCGGAATCTTCTACCTGCCCGATTCCCTTGTTCCGATCCATCTGCAGAACATCATCGCCTGCGTGGTCTTCGTCGTTGCCGCCGTCACGGATGCGCTCGACGGCTTCCTTGCCCGCCGCTATGAGGGGTGGGCGACGCGCATGGGGGCCTTCCTCGATCCCATCGCCGACAAGCTTCTCGTTGCGGCCGCTCTCGTTGCCCTCGTGGGGCTCGACCGCTGCGACATGGCGATTGCCATGATCATCATCGGCCGCGAAATCACCGTGACCGGCATCCGCGAATGGATGGCGAAGATCGGCGAATCGGGCCGCGTCAAGGTGAACTGGTACGGGAAATTCAAAACCATTGCCCAGATGACGGCCATTCCCTGCCTCCTCTGGTTCGATCCGTTCCTCGGCATTCCCGTTGCGCTCATCGGCGAATGGCTCATCATCATCGCCGCCGTGCTCACCATTTATTCGATGTACGTGTACCTGCGCGCCGCCGCGCCTTTCTTTGAGGAAGCCCGCGCCCAGCGCGCCGCGCTGAGAGCGCAGAAAGCTCAGGCGCAGAGTCAGGGATCCTGATCAGGAAAAAAGCGCATCACTGATCCACCGTTTTCCTTTCAAGAGCGGCGCGCACTCTGGATACTCCGAAGTGCCGTCGCTTTTTCGTTTCATGAGCGAAGAGAAGATTATTTCCCCTTCGGACGAAAAGAGCGCGTCTCTTTCAGATGAATCCTCCCGTCCGTCCGCCGGGACCGTCCATTTGCTTCAGGCACCCGCAAAGCCCGGGCACCTTCCTCCTCCGGAGAAGCCGGCGCTTCTGCCGCCGCCGGCTGCTGACGAGCCTCCGGCGCTGCCGCCTGAGGAACCTGCTTCACTTGGTGGAGCGCCCGCAGAGGCTGATGAGGAGTCTGCCCCGTCGGAGAAGAGAGAACCCGTTTCTCCAGCCGCAGAAGCAAGCCGGGAAGATCCCGAAGCGCGTGCCGCCGGTGAAGAATCACCTTTAGCCCGCAGCTCATTTGCCGGACTTCTCGGCACTTTGGGGGGCCTCTCGCTTTCCGCTACGCTCCTTCTTTTCGCTGCGGCTCATTTTCTCGGCTGGAGCCCTCTCGTCCGGCTTTCCTTTTTCGGAAGCCTTGCCGTCGCCGCCTTTCTTCCGCTCATTCTCCTGCGGAACTCCGGAAAGCTCACCCGCGACATTTCCGCATCTGCCGGCGGCCTTCTTCTGGGACTCTTTCTCGTCGTCATCGGCCAGACCTGGCAGACGGGAGAAGGTGCAGCCTCCCTCATGCTCGCCTGGTCGGGGCTCCTCATCCCATGGCTTCTCTACGCCAGGCGCCCCATCATGTTTTTGCTCTGGTTCGTCGTCACGCTCACAGCGGCTTGTCTCCAGGGCGAACAGATGGCGGAGAGCTTCGGGCTTCTTGAGAAGCTCCTCCCGGCGGCATTCCTCTCCTTCACTGCCGCGCTTCTCTTTGCCGTCATTCAATGGAAATCCTCTGGTTCCGCCATTCGCGCGGCCGGGATGCTGCCGGCAGCCTCCGCGGCGCTCCTCCTCGGCATTGTTCCGGCTGTCGACCTTGAATACGGGGTTTCCGGCACACCGTCGCTCCTCTCACTCGCTTACTTCGCAGGAGCCCTGATTTTTTCGGCCGCCGCTTTCTTCTCAAAGCGCCCCGAACTGCGCGCCCTTGCGCTTCTCACGCTCCTCGCCTGGGTGAACGGATTCGTGGTTCGCTTCGGCGAGAGCGCTCATATTGCGAGCGACGAAGGGCTCCTTTACATATTGACGCTCCTCAACGGCCTCGTCTTTCTCGGGTGGATCCTCTTTCGCGCCAAACGAACCCGCCTCCAGAAGGACGGTGCCGGCGACACTCAGAACTTCCTCGACTGGATCTGCCGCCGGATTCCTCAGACGGCCGGCGCCCTCATGGGTGCAGCGGCCGCGCTCCTGCTCGCCGCAACCATCTTCACGCTCTTTTCGCTCTCCGGGTCCGCTGCAGGGAGCATTCTCCTCGCCTGCGGCGTTCTCATGGAAATCGCGAGGAAAATTCAAGCTTTCCGGCAGAAGAGAGCTTCTGAGCTTCCGCAGTTTTCCGCCCTGCGGATAATCGCCTTTACCCTCGCGGCAGCAGGCTGGGTCGTCCTTGGCGGAAGCCTCTCAAGCGCTTCGGCTGTCGGGATTCTCATCGCGATCGCGCTCATTGCGGCGGCGCTTTATCGATCCCGCATTGCGCTCGTCGCCGCTTTTCTCGTCGGAGCGCTCTCGCCCGACTTCCAGAATCCCTGGTTCCTTTACCTTCCGGCTGCTGCTTCAGGCGCCTCTGCGGTCCTCATTGCCGTACTTCTCTTCGCACGCGAAAAGAGCGCCATGGAGCGCGAAGCCCTCTGGTGGCTTCCGGCGCTTCTTCTCGCTCAGTGGCTTCTCCCTCTTTTCGTGCAGTTCAGCATCATCAGCAAAGAGGCTCTCCCCCCTGAAGCTTCGCAATGGATTGGAGCGGCCGCGCTTCTCCTCACGGCTGCCGCCGCTCTGCTCAGAGACAAAAGGAATGCCCTTCGCACCGTGCTCGTTTTTGCGGGAGCCGCTCTTGCGGGCGCGGCATTTTCCGCGAGCGCCTCGCTTCTTCTCTGCCTTTCGGCAGCCGCCGCTTATGCGTTGAAGCGCAGACTTCAGCCCGGCGTTCTTTTTCTCATCCTCTCACTCGCGCTTCTGGAATGCGGCCGCGTCTACTGGCAAAGCCCGGAGAGCGGCGTCAATCTGCTCCTCAAAGGCGCAGTGATGCAGGGGGTTGCGGGCGCAGGGCTCCTCCTTTCCTGCCTTGCGCTCACGCTTCAGTCTGAAAAAGCTTCCGCACTGCGCGCTCAGCTTCATCTGAAGCTTCTCCCGCTTCTCATCCTCATCCTGACGAGCGCAGCGCTCTTTTCCTCGATTGCGGCCCGCACGGAAATTGCCGAGGCCGGCACCCGATACGCCGCGGAACTGATGCCATCAGACCCGAGGGACATCGTGATGGGCGACTTCATGACGCTCAATTACGCTGCCGACGGCCGCGAGGCGCTCGAAGCCTATCGGAAGGAAGCTTCAGCCCGGGGAAGCGATGCGGATTCCGACGATCGGGTTCTCTTCTGCGCGGCCGAGAAGGAGGGCGTTCTCACGATTCTCTCGGCGGCGGGCAACGGTGAGGCATGTCCCGCCGGGACGACGCTCCGGCTTCCAGCCGACCGGAATTCAAGCTGGCGCATGACGCCGAAGCTCCCGCACCGCTGGTTCTTCCCCTCGGGCGACGCGGAGCGCTTTGAGGGAGCTCGCTTCGCTGAGCTCCGTTGCCTCAAGGACCGCTGCCTCATCACTGGGCTCCTCGACAAAGAGAAAAAACCGATTTTGCCTTCCCAGAATTCTTCCGGACCGCAAGCGCCATGACTCAGTTTGAATCCACCGACATCTTCTGCCGCGTCATCGACAATTTCGGCGACGCAGGCGTCTGCTGGCGTCTCGCCCGGCGTCTTCTCTCGCTCGGCGTGAAGCGCATCCGCTTCATCACGGACCACCCGGAAGTGCTCGCGAAGCTCGCTCCGGATGCGGAAAAGCTTGCCCGGGTCGTTCCGTGGGATTCCTTTGCGCTCGAAGCCCAAAAGCCCGGCTTTGAACCCGCAGACCTTGTCATCGAAACCTTCGGCTGCCGTCTTCCTGAAAGCTACGACGAAGCGCTCGCCCGAAAGCGCGCGCTCGCGATCGCGGCCGATCAAAGGCCCCCCTTCTACTTCAATCTCGACTACCTCTCCGCCGAAGACTGGGTGGAGGAGAGCCACAACATCTCGGGACTTCACCCGAGGCTCGACCTTCCGAAGCTCTGGTTCTTCCCCGGCTTCACGGATCGGACGGGAGGCCTCCTGATTGAAGACGACTACGAAGCGGAGAAGGAAAGCTTCATGCCCGGGAAGAAGGACTTCCTTGCTTCCCTTCATGCAGGCCCGGAGCTCCCGACGCTTTTTGTCTTCTGCTACCCCGTGAACCGCGTGGAAGCCTTGGCAAAAGGCCTCGCGCTTTCCGACAAGCCCTGGAATGTTCTCATTGCTCCGGGAGAGGCCGGCGACAAGCTTGAAGGGCTTCTCAAAACGATCAACGCACGAGGAGACCGCATCCGCGCCGTGCGAACGCCCTTTCTGCCCCAGACGGAATTCGATCGTCTGCTCTGGGCGAGCGATGCCGGAATCATTCGCGGAGAAGACAGCTTCGTGCGCGCGCAGCTCGCCGGACTTCCGTTCCTCTGGTCGACCTACCCCACCGAAGACCATGCGCACCGCGTAAAGCTCGACGCCTGGCTCGATCGTTTCGTCCCCGAACTTCCCGCGTCCCTTGCCGAACGCTATCGGGCAACGAGCGTCGAATGGCTCGAGGGAGCGCTCTCGCCCGAAGGCTTCAGGGATTTTTTAGAGTTTGCACCAATGCTCAGGCCCGCGCTCGCTCAGTGGCAGAGGAAGCTTCTAAGCCGCGGGGATCTCGCCCGGCACATGCTGGAACGGGCCCAAAACGCGCTCTAGCTTAATCTCCGAGAAGGCAGTCAACGCAGATTCTGTCAATTTGATAGAATTACGTGCTTAAAGTTTTTTCGTCCTTGCGCACTTACAGGCAGAAAGCGTCGGGGACTCGCTCGCAAACTCTGCATTAGAGGAATTTTTCTCAAATGAAAACCGCACAGGAACTGCGCGTCGGCAATGTCTTCATGGTCGGCAAGGATCCGATGGTCGTCGTTAAGGCTGAATACTCCAAGGGCGGCCGTGGCGCCTCCACCGTCAAGATGAAGATGAAGAATCTTCTGACGAACGCCACCTCGGAAACCGTCTTCCGCGCTGACGACAAGTTCGAAGATCTCGTCCTTGACCGCAAGGAAGTGAACTACTCCTACTTTGCCGATCCGCACTATGTCTGGATGGACGGCGAATACAACCAGTACGAAGTCGACGCCGACGTGATGGCTGAAGCCCTCAAGTACCTTGAGGACAACATGCCCGCCGAATGCGTCTTCTACGAAGGCCGTCCGATCTCCATCGAACTCCCGACGATCCTCGTTCGCGAAATCGTCTACACGGAACCCGCCGTCAAGGGCGATACGTCCGGCAAGGTCATGAAGCCCGCCAAGCTCGCCACCGGCTATGAGCTCCAGGTTCCGGCCTTCGTCAACACCGGCGACAAGATCGAAATCGATACCCGCACGGGCGAGTACCGCAACCGCGTCAAGTAATTTGACAGGCTTGAGGAAGTACTCCTGAGGGTACGTTCCGAAGATCTGAAAGCCCGATGCTGAATTCGTTCAGACATCGGGCTTTTTGCACTTCCAGCCCACGAGTGGAAAATGACCACTCTATGGATTCATTTCGGCATTGATGGTTCGCCATGGCCGGATTCGGCTTCGATTTGATCCGCGGCATGCCGCACATTCGCCGTCAACGCATCACTTTCTTCGGCTTTCTTTGTTAAGGTGTATGAGGAAGCCCCGAAAAACCGCAAGAAATTCCATGGATATCATCAAAGATAATAAGATGTACATGCAGATCGCGCAGATTGCTGCTGAGCGCAGCTATGCAAAGCGCCTGCGCGTAGGCTGCGTCATCGTGAAGAACCATTCCATCATTTCCTTCGGCTGGAACGGCATGCCGACCGGATACGACAACTGCTGCGAAATGGAAGTCGACGGCAAGCTCGTCACCCGTCCGGAAGTGCAGCATGCAGAACTCAACGCCATTGCGAAGCTCGCTGAAAACGGCTACTCCTCAAAGGGCGCGGCAATCTTCATTACGCACAGTCCCTGCATCCACTGCGCGCTCCTCATTCAGAAGTGCGGCATTTCCCAGGTCTACTATCACGAGCTCTACCGGAGCCGCGAAGGTCTCGAATTTCTCGAGCGAGCCGGTATTGAAGTCCATCAGCTCTGAAAAAAACGGAATCCCCATTTGCGAAGGGATTCCGTTTTTTCCGGACCGTCAGAAGGGTCACGTTTCTACTGACGCGAGTGAAGCGCTATCAGCCGAGATGACGCAGCACCATGTTTTCGAAAACGTTGACGCCGAGCTTGAGAAGCGAATCATCAAAATGCATCGTCGCCGCGTGGAGCCCCGGCGTCGCGCCCACGCCGACGCCGAAGTAGGCGGCCTTCATTTCGGGGCGATGGAGCTTATAGAAGTGGAAGTCCTCGCCGCCGCCTCCGCAGTCGTGAGCGAGATTTTCTTCGCCCGCAGTCTCGCGGATCGCATCTGCAACCTCTGCGGTGAAGTCGTCGTCGTACCAGCAGGCCGGGCATAAGGAATTTCGAATCAGCTTTCCCTTTGCGCCGAAGGCTGCCGCAGTGCCGTTCACAACCTCTTCCATGCGCTTCAACAGCGCATCCATCAAGTCGTTCGTCTGCGCACGAACGTCGAAGGTAATGCGGGCCTTATCGGGAACCGTATTGGTTGCTCCCGCGTCGGCATGAATCTGCGTGGCCTTGGACGACCATGACATCTTCGGATCAAGCCAGATCGCCTGAACGCCCTCGATGACGGCGCAGGAAACATCAATCGCGTTGATGCCGAGATGCGGCCGCGAGGCGTGAGCACCGCGGCCCTCAATTTCGACAAAGACGGTAGCGGAAGCCGTGTGGCGGACTGCCGGGCAAAGCTTCCCTGCAGGCACATCCTGAATCGGGCGAATATGAGCGCCGAGGATCATGTCCACGTCGTCGATGACGCCCGCCCTGATCATTTCGGGAGCACCCTCGATCGTTTCCTCGGCAGGCTGGAAGAGGAGCTTCAGCGTGCCGCGGCGGACATTGTCCTTCAGGCGGCTTGCCGCTGCAAGCAGCATTGCCGTGTGGCCGTCGTGCCCGCAGGCGTGAATGCAGCAGGGCTTGCCGTCAATTACGAAAGGAAGCGCATCCATATCCGCACGAAGCATCATCACGGGACCGGGTTCCTTGCCGCGAATGATGCCGAGAACCCCGGTTGTTCCGCCCACATTGCGGTGGGTCTCAATCCCGAGTGCTTCAAGCTTCTCTGCAACATACGCGGCGGTCTTCTCTTCATGGAGCGCAAGTTCGGGCATCTCGTGAAGTTCGCGGCGAAGCGCCTGGGGATCATAAATCTCTGCCATAAGGAATACTCTGAAAGGAATAGTTGATGCACCTCACGCGCATCATTCTCAAGCGGGGGAAAGGAACTGCATAATCTCTTCTTTCCCGCGCCGCAGCTTTTCTGCGTGCGGTCCCTTTTGCTTTATACGCTTTTTTCCCGGTCAGAGACATGCCGAACGCTTCTACACCCGCGGGACGAGACAGAATGTCGCGCTTGAAAGACATCCCGAGACTTCGCGAGGAAGCGGAAACCATCCGCGTCATGACGGGCGAATACTGCGCACACTTTCACGGCACGGACGGGAAGAACCTCTGCCCGGCGTGCAGGGAATTTCTTGCCTACGCCCTCAAGCGCCTCGCCTGCTGCCCCTACGGCGGCGAAAAACCCGTCTGCGGGAAATGCAAAATCCATTGCTATAAGCCAGCGGAGCGCGAAACCGCGAGAAGCATCATGCGCTGGGCAGGCCCGCGCCTCATGTGGACGCATCCGAAGATGGCCTTCATTCACCTTCTGGATCTGAGGCGGGAAGCCCCGGAAAAGCCCCGCAACAAGGCGGCCAAGTCCTGAACGTCCGGTTTTTTGAAATGCTTCTTCTGATTCTTCCGATCCTCGCCCATGCGCTCATGACCGCGCACCTCCTCTTCAACGGCTTCGGCATCTGGTCCTTTGCGCCGCTTCTCGCGGTGATCCCGCTCTTCATCCGGCGCCCCGCAATGATCCGGCTCGAAAGCTTGCTCCTCCTCCTATGGGGTGCGGAATGGCTTCGCGCGGACTATGCGCTCGTCATGCGCCGCATGGCCTGGGGAGAGCCGTGGGTTACCGCCGCCCTCATTCTCGGCGCCGTCGCCCTCTTTTCCTTCCTCTCGGCGTTCGTTTTCAAAGCACCGAAACTGCAGCGCTTCTACAGAAAATAACCATATTTTTCAATGTAAAACAATAAGATCTATCGTTTCTACTCAGGGCGACCATTTGTCGACATGATGTAACAATTTGTATCTGCAGTTTGACTCTAAGGACATCTATCTATAAAGTCTCGACAATTTGTGCTGAGGAAACGCAGTCATGCGTACCCGGCTAATTCGTGAGGTTTTCTCCAATCAAAATCCCCCACTGGAAGGAGACAAGTCAATGTCCACGACTGACAACGCCCCTCTGACGATCCGCGACATGATCGAGCCCGCGATCAAGGCCGCCGGCGGCTGGGTCAATACCCATGCGCATGCCGACCGCGCCTACACCCTTTCGCCCGACGTGCTTGAAATGCGCCGCACCTGCACGCTGCAGCAGAAATGGGACGCGCTCGACCGCCTGAAGCGCGAATCGACGGAAGAAGATTTCTACCGCCGCTTCTCCATCTTCTTCGAAAATCAGATCGCTCAGGGCGTCACGGCGCTTGCGACCTTCGTCGACATTGACCCGCAGTCCGAAGACCGCGCCATCAAGGCCGGCATCCGCGCCCGCGAACACTACAAGGACCAGCTCACGGTCAAGTTCGCCAACCAGACGCTCAAGGGCGTGATTCATCCGGAAGCCCGCAAGTGGTTCGACATCGGCGCCGAACTCGTGGACATCATCGGTGCGCTTCCGAAGCGCGATGAACGCGACTACGGCAAGGGCGACGAAGCCTTCGACATCATCCTTTCGACGGCCAAGCGCCTCAACAAGATGGTTCACGTGCACGTCGACCAGTTCAACGAATCCCTCGAATACGAAACCGAGCAGCTCTGCGAAAAGACGATCGAGCACGGCATGGAAGGACGCGTCGTCGCCATTCACGGCATCTCGATCGGCGCGCACTCGAAAGCCTACCGCCAGCGTCTCTACGCGCTCATGAAGAAGGCGGGCGTCATGATGATTGCCTGCCCGACCGCCTGGATCGATACGCCGCGCTCCGAAGAGCTCGTTCCGATGCACAACTCCATGACCCCGGTCGACGAACTCGTTCCCGCCGGCATCACGGTTGCGCTCGGCACGGACAATGTCTGCGACGCCATGGTTCCCTGGAATGCCGGCGACATGTGGCACGAAATGACGACCCTTGCCACGGGCTGCCGCTTCGACTACTTCGATGAACTCGTGAAGATCGCTACGGTGAACGGCCGCAAAGTGATCGGCATCGATTAACACCCATCGTGACCTGGAGCCAAATAGAAAATGTACGTTTCACCCATCGCCAATGACATTCTCGCCGGCCACCTGATCAACTACGGTGCCGTTTCCTTCATGACGGATGCGCCGATGCGCCTCAAGTCGGGCCTCGTCACGCCGATCTACGTCGACAACCGTTCGCTCACGGGCCATCCGGACGCCTGGCGCGACATCATTGAGACCACGTGCTCGCGCATCGCGCAGCTCGGCCTCAAGTTCGACATCATCGCGGGCGTTGAAGGCGCGGGCGTCTCCCACGCCGCCGCGCTTGCCTATCGTCTCGGCAAGCCCTCGATCTTCGTGCGTCAGCGCGCCAAGACCTACGGCGACCACAGCCGCGTTGAAGGCACTTCGGTGAAGGGCAAGCGCGTCCTCATCATCGAAGACCACATCTCCACGGGTCTTTCGCTCCTCTCCGCCGTCGAAGGCCTCAAGGTCGAAGGCGCGATCGTTGAGGACTGCCTTGCGATCACGAGCTTCGGCATCGATGAGACGACGAAGCTCTTCGAGAAGGAAAACGTCACCTGCCACGAACTTCTCGACTTCACGCTCGTGCTCGAGAAGGCCGTTGAAGTGGGCAAGATCGACGACGCGAAGAAGATGCTCCTCATCGACTGGCTTGCGAACCCCTGGACCTGGGCGGCTCGCAACGGCCTCACGCCGACGGGCAATGAAAACTGATAGAGACGCTTCCTAGCGATCTTCATTCGGAACCGCTGCTGATTCCTCATCGGACCGGCAGCGGTTTTCTTTTGCGCATTCCCGTGTCGGAAAAGTCGCAAAATGACTTTTCTGCAAGCATTGGATGCACTATCGGCGCGCTAAAATTTTCTTTTGCATCCTGTTCCTTCACCGGCTTCGCTTTTTTCTCCCCCACCATTCATGAAGTACCTCATCGTTGACGACCACGCCCTCATCACGGGCGCCCTTTCGCTGATGCTTGAAGACCGCGACCCGGAGGCGGAGGTCCACACAGCCGCTACCGCCCGCGAAGCGCTTGATCTCGTGAATCGCGAGGGCGATGCCGATCTCCTCATCCTGGACCTCTCAATGCCGGACGTCACCGGCACGGAACTCATGGAAGAGATCGTCCGCATGCAGCCGATGCTCAAAATCCTGGTCGTTTCGGGGCTCGCCGACCAGGAGAGCATCATGCGCGTGCTTCAGCTCGGCGCCGCCGGTTTTGTGCCGAAGTCGCTCGACACCGAAATGCTCGGAAACGCCATTGACTTCGTGCTGAAGGGAGGCGTCTTCATCCCGTCGAAGCTCCTCACGGAATCCCAGAGGGTCGGGTTCTTCACCCGCACGGCGGCGCACCTGAAGTCGAGCGCTGAAGAGCCCGTGCACCTTACCGAACGCCAGAAGGACGTGCTTGCGCTCCTCGCTCAGGGCGCCCCCATCAAGCGCATCTGCCGCGAACTCGATCTCTCCGAAGGCACCGTGAAGACCCATGTTGCGGCGATCTATCGCGCATTCGGCGCTTCAAACCGCACGGAGGCGCTTCTTGCCGCGAGGCGCGCCGGGTTCGACATTGACCTGTGACGCGCTTGAGGCCAATTAAATCCTTTAAAAGACCTTACGCTCCCGGAGCGTCCGGCTGAGCTTCCTCAGCACGCGCAACTGAAATTGCAGCGGGTTCAACGCTTGCGGCAGCGCGCGCAATCGCGGCATTCAGCGCGACATCGGATGCGGGCTTCTGAAGGATGACGGGCATTCCTTTCGGAACCGGCTTTCCCGACTGCTTTCTCTCCCGATAATCGGCTTCAATCAGATCTCGCGCCACGGCAGTAAGAAGAACCGTCGGTATTTCCGCGCCGAGGCCGGCCTCAAGAAGGCCGGCCGCAGCCAGTCCCGTCACCTCGCCGTCTCCGAGGTTGTAGTCGGAAAGGAGAATCAGCCGTCCCCTGCGGGCACGCAGATCCTTCACCCGCTCAAGGAGGTCGTCCGCCCACGCTTCCGCGGCAATCACTTCCGCACCCCAGCTCGCGAGCTTGGCGCAGAGCGCTTCCTTGACGAAGGGATTGTCCTCGAGAAGAAGCGCTGCACCCTCAAGCCGCTCGATCAATTCGCTCGGCGGCGTGGCTTTCTCAAGGTACTTCACCTGCTCGCTCTCGTCGAGATTGAGGCCGAGCCGGAAAACGCTCCCCCGCCCCGGGTGCGAGCCGATCGAGAGATCAATGCCGAGCTGCCGGCAGATGCCCTTCACAATGGAGAGGCCGAGCCCAAAGCCGTCGCCGGGATTGCGCTTCCCGGCGGCCCCGCGGTAGAAGGTTTCAAATATCCGCCTCTTTTCTTCCGCCGTCAGACCCGGTCCTGCGTCGTAGACGCCGAGCGTCACGCGCGAGCGCCCGATCCGGCGCGCAGCCACCACCACTTCGGCTCCGGGCTTCTCGGTATAGCGGATGGCATTCGTGATCAGATTCTGCAATGCCCGGCGAAGCATGAGCCGGTCCGTGGTAACGGTCGCCGATATCGGCCGAACGCGAAGCCTCAGGCCTTTCTGTCGCGCAACCGGCCCGAATTCGCGCTCAATATCGGAAAAAAGCTCCGGAATGGAAATGGCTTCCGGGTGCAGCTCAAGGCGCCCGAACTCCATGCGCGTCACTTCCAGAACCTGCTCGACCAGGGTCGAGATCGAACTTGAGGTTCTTGTGATCTGCTCGATCACGGGCGCCGTCTGAGGCGTCGCCCGGCGCTTGAGGATGTCGAGAAAAATCCCCATCGCCTGCAGGGGCTGCCTCAGGTCATGATTCGCGGCAGCAAAGAACTGCGCGCGCCGCTCGCTTTCCTGCTGCGTTTTCCGGCGCGCGGCTTCAGAGCGCGAAACTTCGACCTTGAGCCGCTGCACGAGCCGCTCGTTCTGGTCGTCGTTCAGAATGGCCGAGAGCATCATCTCGTTGAGCCTGCGCCCGGAATAGAGCACGAACCCCGTGACGACAAGGAGAATGAGCGCCATGATGGTCTGCGAAATGCCGTACTGGGCGGCAACGGAAACCGTCACGGGCGCGAGCGACAGGAGCGTGAAGGCGGTTAGCGACGGCATCCAGCAGGAATAGACGGGCCAGCTCGCAAAAGTAACGGCAACGATCACCGCCACCACAACCACCTGATAGATCCCGGACTGAGGGAGCATCAATGCTGCGCCTGCGCCGCCCCAGATCAGTCCAGCGCTCGAAGCAAGAATCGTCCACCGTCGGATCCAGAGCCGAACGCGTTCCGCTTTTCTCGGATCCCGCCAGAAGGAGCGCACGAAAGCGAGCGAAATCCAGAGCTGCAGCAGCCCGAAAACCGCCCAGACGATCAGCCCCGATCTCGGCGCCTCGGTCGACCAGAAGGCGGCGGCGATGCCCGCCATGCCGATGAACTGAGCGGCAAGCGCTACCGGATAGAGCTTGAGCGATGTGAGAAAGAGCTTCACGAGCGTGCGAGCGGTAATGCTGCGCGAGGTCGGCAGGCTCATGAATGCCCTGAGAAAGTCGAAGATCGATCGGCGCGAAGCGAGCGTCATGACGGCATGCTCCAGGTGAGCGCGGCACTTGAGCCTTCGAGCACGAATTCCGCCGGAAGCCCCACGGGGAGCGTCGCCTTTCTCTCAATATGACCGAAGGGGAGCCCCGTCGCCATCGGAATGCTCTGCGGGAGCCGCGAGCGGATATAGCTCAGCGTGCGCGCCAGCGTCTGGTCGCCCTCGAAGCGCACGGCGTCGTCCGCATTCGTAAAGGCGCCCAGAAGTATCGCCTTCTGCTTATGGAGAATCCCGGCCTCAAGGAGCGTGAGGAGCATTCGTTCAACGCGATAAGCCGCTTCGCCCACGTCTTCGAGAAAGAGGATGCCGCCCTCTGTTTCCCGCTCCGGGAACCAGGGCGTGCCGAGAAGACTCTCAATGAGGCAGAGATTGCCGCCCCAGAGCGTGCCGACCGCGCGGAACTTCGCGCTTCCTCCGCCAAGCAGGGCGGGATCAGCTTCCCAAACGAGCGGACCGGGATTTTCGCCAAAAACGACGCGGAAGCGCTCCACCATAAAGGGATCGGGATTCGCAAAGCTCATCAGCATCGGCCCCTGCCAGGAAAAGCGCCCGGTCTTCGCAAGAAGCGCAAGATTGAAGGCTGTAAAGTCGGAAAAACCCACTGCGGGCACCCGGGCTGAAGCGATTTTGTCCCAGTCGAGAAGGTGAAGCACTTGCGTCATGCCGTAGCCGCCGCGAAGCGGCATCACGAGGTCGGCATCCGTCGATAGAAGCGCCGTCTCGAAATCGCGCGCGCGGACTTCGTCCGTTCCGGCAAAGCGCGCCGTCTGCTCGAAAACGCCCCCCATGAGGGTCGGAATCATGCCGAGCGATTCGATGGAGGCAATGGCCTTTTCGCGCCGTTCATGATCGATCTCTCCCCCTCGCGTGAGGACCTGGTAGGAAGGCGCCGGGATGATCACGCGGCGGGGAGGCTCAAAAGGCTTCAAAGCGCCGGAATCTGCTTGCTTCGTCATGACTGGGTTTTCTCCTTTCTTCTGCGGGCAAAAAAGTCCCGCATGAGCGCTTCGCCTTCCTCGCCGAGGACGCCGCCTTCAATCACGGGACGGTGATTGACGCCCGGAATGTCAAAGAGCCGGAAGGCGCCGGCAAGCGCTCCCCGGCGCGGGTCTCCGGCGCCATAAACGATCCTCGCGCACCGGGCTTCAGAGATTGCTCCCGCGCACATGGGACAGGGTTCCAAGGTCACGTAGAGCGTCGTCTGCGTGAGCCGGTGATTGCCTGCGGCAGAAGCCGCGCGCCTTAAGGCCAGCACCTCGGCGTGTGCTGTCGGGTCGCCCGTTCTGAGCGTTTCGTTGCCGCCTTTTCCAAGGACGCGGCCGTCCTCAACCACAACCGCACCCACCGGGATTTCGCCCGCTTCTGCGGCCTTGCGGGCCTCTTCGAGCGCGAGCTTCATAAAGCGGACGTCTTCCTCGGGATTCCCGGAGGGGCGCTTCGGCGCATTCGCCTCGCGGTTCTTCTTCTGCAGGGTTTCCTTCATCCGTGCGCGGCGCTCTTCGAGAATCACGCGCGCGGCTTCAAGGTCGTCGAGAAGTCTCGCAGCGGTGACGCCCGGGCGCGGCTCGAGCCGGATGTTGGCGGCGCCGTCCTGCGCTTCAACGAACCCTTCCGCCTTCGCGGCATCGAGCAGCTCTTGAGGGGAGGCCTTAAGCCAGTCGCCCGGGCCCGAAAGGAAGTTCTTCAGAGACTCGAGAAGAGACCCGATGGAAGGATTTTTTCCGACCTCTCCCAGAAGCGCCGCACCGGCGACGATTCGGCGGTCTTTGGGGTCTGCTGCAATGAGGGAGCTCAGAGGAATTCCCCGGCGGATCGAGAGCTCCGTAAAGCGTTCAATGTCGCTGATGGAAAAATCGGGATTGAAGAGCACGTACATCAGTGGCGTCTGGTCTCAAAAGTGGTTTTCCGTGCCGGCCATTTTACGTCCGCAGGCTCTATCGTCTCGGCGCAACTTTCGGGTTTATCCTCAATGCGGAAATCTCTGGACTCCGTCCGAATTTCCGGCTGTCCCGAAGAGGAGCCTCTCTTTTTTCGGTTTGCAATGCGTTAGTGTTGACACTTTCCCGGCCTCTGATGCCCGGGAACCCGGAAAAGAATCATCGATCAACTACAAAAAGCCCAAGAGGAGAAGTGCATGACGACCGGCGAACATTCCGAACCCAGCCAGGAGCTTGAGGAATTTCAGTCGTCCATGCCGCAAGCGGCGCTCTTCTCGGACCTCGAGGTCCTGCCCGGCGGCGAAGGCTTTTGCTTCAGCGGCATGCGCATTCTCGGCGCCCTTTCGATGGAGCCGATGCCCTCCGGGGCGCCCCTCTGCTTCATCAACTGCGCGCTCGAAAACGACCGCATGCTTACAGTTGTCCTCGAGAAAAGCGACTGTGAGTCTCCGGATTTTTACCGGCTCGTCAACTCACTCCCCTTTGAATCCGAGGGAGAGAATCCTGATGAGGCCGACCCCGTGGAAGCGCTCGCGCTTCGTGCTGAACGCATTGACCGGCTCGCCGGCTGCCTGAAAGCCGCAGAGTCGCTTTCTCATCGGCTCCCGACTTCTCTCGTCAGAGACACAAACGCTTCTCTTCTCGAAGAAATCCGAACCCTTTGCGCGAATAGCGGCCTCAAGAACCGTCTCTTCGACCTCCCAGTCGCAAGCGTTCCCTACGGTCCGAGATGCATTCCTGCCTCAGGCCTTGGCTCTGATGAGAAGGAAGACATGCGGGAACCCATCCAATTCGTCTCGCCCTGCTTCTCGGGGCTCTCTGAAGGCCGCCCCGTCATGCTCATCCGCACCACAATGAGCGACGAGAGAAAGGTCCTCCTCTGGATACGCGGCGAAGAAGACTTTCCCGTGCTTTCGAGCCGCTTTATGGGCTGGGAAGAGAATGAGCGCGAGGCCTGGTGCTCTCAGATGCGCTCACGGCTTCAAAGCGCGGCCCGATGCCTGCGCAAGCCTCATCATGCGCCGCTTGCGCAGCTTGCCGTCATGCTTTGCGAGCACGCGGAAAGCCTTTTCGACCTGATGCCTGACGAACCCGCCCCGGCTTCTCCCGGCCATCGCCAGATTCTCAGGGGAGAAGCGGCATCCAAAGCCTGGAACACAGCGCTCGAGGGACTCTTCTCACTATTTGCAGCCGTTGACGATACGGTCCGAAACAAACTAAACCTCTTCCAGAGAGAGGCCATCTCTTCTCCTTTCTGAGAAGCGCTCTAAACTCAATCTCCCAAAATGCTTTATTCGAAAAGGGGAGATCCGTTGTGAGACGCGCTTCAACCGTCCTTATCCTGGCGCTCGGCGCCATTCTTGCCGCCGGCGCCGGTGCTTCGCAAGCCTCTGAAGCGAGCGATGCGCTTGCCGACTGTCTCTACAAAAACACGTCCCAGGCCGACCGCAATGCCTTTGTGCAGTGGGCCTTCGTCACCATCGGGAAGGCGGAAACCGCCAAAGCCGTCGCGGAAATCCCGCAGGCAAAGACCCGCCAGGTTGAAAAGAACGCTCAGGCGGTGCTTACCCGCATCGTTCTCAAAAGCTGCTCCAAGCCCGCGATGAACGTGCTCATGACGGACCCGAAGAAGGGGCTTGAGAACACGCTCACGAGCCTAGCCTACAAGCTTGCGGCCGATGAGGTCGCCAAGCGCACGTCGCCCGTTCTCAACCTCACGATCACGGACCTCCTCAATTCGTCCGTCACGAATCTTCTGAAGCGGTGATGCTTCCTCGATAGGGAACTCAGTAAAAAGAAGAGCTCCCCCGGGTGAATCCCTCAGGAAGCTCTTCTTGTTCAGATCTTCAGGCGCCCCAGGCGCGACTCAGGAACCGGCGCCGGGATCTTCCGGCGCCTTATGCGCTTCGTCCCAGGCGGCCTGCATTTCGATCCAGGGTGCCGATCCGGTGCCGAAAATGGTCCCGGCCGTCACCGCCATTTCTCGCGTCATGGGGGCCTTCCCTTCGAGAACCGCGAGGAAGGCGTCCCTTGAGAGACCAAACCAGCCGGCGGCGGCAGAGAGCTCCGTATCCTCCAGAATCTGGGCGAGCACTTCGCCCGGATGCTGGAGCTTCTGAGATTGCCCGCGCCCTTTGGGCGATTTTCCTCGACCGGCCATGCTTTATCGGGCTCCCTCGAGGATGGCTTCAACATCTTCAGCGGCGAGCGGCTTCAGATGCCCCACCGGCCCCTTTCGGCAGCAGTGGCGCGCAATCGCGTCGATCGGGCATTCGGCGGCGCCCAAGGCCGCGAGCGTCGTCGGCATGCGCATGAGCTGGAGCCAGCCGATGAACTTCGCAATGCCGAGCTCAATCGTTGCGCGGTCATCCGCCTGCGGCTCAACGCCCATCACCTTGACGGCGAAGGACACGAAGCGCTCAGGCGCCATCGGCGACACGTAGCGCATCCAGGCCGGGATCACCACTGCAAGACCGCAGCCATGCGTGATGCTTTCGTTCCATCCTGAAATTTCATGCTCGATTGCATGGCAGGCCCAGTCCTCCTCGCGCCCGAGACCAAAGTAGCCGTTGTGGGCAAACGTACCCGCGAGGCCGATCTGACACCAGGAATCGTAGTCGTCGGGCTTTTCAAGCACCTTGGGGCCGAACTCCATAATGGTGCGCAGCGCCGCCTCGGCCTGGCCGTCCGTGTATTCCGTATGCGCGGTGTTGGAGAAATAGCGCTCAAGAATATGCGAGAACATATCGACGACGCCCGCGCCGATCTGAAGGGCGGGAAGCGTCTTGAAGCGATCCGGATTGATGAAGGCGGCGGCCGGACGCAGACACTCTGCGCCAATGCCGGCCTTCGTGCCGTGATGCGTGATCACGCAGCGGATCGACTGTTCCGGGCCTGCAGCGGGAATCGTGAGAACAGCGAGGACGGGCAATGCCTTCTCGGCCGACGCGCGGCCTTCAAAGAGATCCCAGCAGTCGCCCTCATATTCGATGCCGGCAGCAACGGCCTTCGCCGTGTCGATCACGGAGCCGCCGCCCACGGCAACGATTGCGCGGATGCCCTGATCCCTCACCCAGTCGATCGTCTCGCGCACGAATCCCATGCGGGGATTGGGCTGCACGCCGCCCTTTTCGATCACGCAGAAGCCGGCGTCCTCAAGGCTTTTTTCGACGGCGTCGAGAATCCCCGTGCGGCGCGCGGAGCCGCCGCCGAAAAGGACAAGGACCTTTGCTTTTCCGCCGAGTACGGCAAGCGTTTGAGCGCCCACCTGAAGTTCAGCATCGCGGCCGAAAACGAGGCGCGTGGGATTGGAGTAGGAGAAGTTCAGCATAGTGGCCTGCCTTCTTTGTGATGGGGTTAAGCTGCTTCGGGTAAGAAGAGCGGATCCGTCGGAAAAGCGCTTTCTCTTTGATGAACGCTCATTCCTTATCGGGCCGTTTAGGGTTCGACGCCTCTCAGGAGACGGCGTCGACTGGAATCAAATAGACAAACTGCTGCCGCAGCGGCGACATTGAGCGACTCAACGCCCTCGGCTATCGGTATCCAATAGCGCTCGTCCGTGGCGGCAAGCGCTTCATCAGAAAGTCCCGGCCCTTCGGCGCCCATCATCCAGCAGACGGGACCTTGGGCCGTATAGTCGGGCGCGAGAAAAAGATTCTCGCCGCCCCGGGCGTCGGCAGCGAGGAGTCTGCCGGCATAACGTTCGCGAAGCTGCCGCACCGGGCAGCCTTCAATGATCATCACCGAAAAATGCGCGCCCATGCCGGCCCTGAGCACCTTCGGGGTCCAGAGGCATGCGGCGCCCGGGCTCGTGATCACCACGCGCACGCCGGCCGCAGCGGCCGAGCGGATCAAGGTGCCGGCATTGCCTGAATCCTGCACGCCGTCGAGATAAAGCGCATCCTGATGCGTCCATGCTTCATCCGCAGGCGCTTGCGGGATCGCGACTTCGCACATGATCCCGACGCCGTTTTCAACCGGAGAAATGCCGTCGTAGAGCCGGTCGGAAAGCACGTACACCTTCGCGCCCTTCGCGCTCGCGAGCTTGTCTGCAAGACCTGCCGCCTCGTTGGTCGAACGACCGGCCGAAAGAATGACGGCAGAAACCTTCACGTCCGGGTGCTCAAGCACGACCTCTGCGAGATGAATGCCTTCAATGAGAAGCGCCCCCTCGCGGCGCAGAAACCGGGCATCCGCGGCGAGCCGCTTCCAGCGCTTCACGCGCGGATTGGCGTCGCTTTCGATTAAGAGATGAGTCATGCGAAAAATCCTTCCGGCATCAGTTTATTTTGAATAGGCTATTGGGTTTTTGTGCTCTTGGCAATGATGGACTTCACGGGTTCGAAGCTTCTTCTGTGACAGGGAAGTACGCCGTATTTCCCGATCGCCTCGATGTGCGCTTTGGTGCCGTATCCCGCATGCTGCCCGAAACCATATTCCGGATGTTCCCGCCCGATCTGAGCCATCAGGCGGTCTCGCTCCGTTTTGGCAAGAATCGAGGCCGCGGAGATGGCCGGAACGCGAGCGTCCCCCTTTACGATGGTTTCAAAGGGCGCAGGCAGGTGCTTCGGCGCCCGGTTGCCGTCGATGAGGATGAGTTCCGGCTTCCTTGAGAGCGCCGCGAGCGCTCTTTCCATCGCGAGGAACGTTGCTTCGAGAATGTTCACGCTGTCGATTTCCTCGACGGATGCCCAGCCGACGCCCCAGGCGAGCGCGCGCTCGCGAATGAGGGGTGCGAGCGCCTCGCGTTTTTTTGCTGAGAGCTTCTTGGAGTCGTTCAGGCCCTCTATGGGCTTATCCGGATCAAGAATCACGGCAGCCGCGCACACCGGACCCGCCAGGGGACCGCGACCCGCCTCATCCACTCCCGCAGTCAGAAGGGGCAGATGGTCGAAACCCTCGGAAAGAAAAAGACTATCCGCAAACTCCGCTTCATAAAGCGCATCTGCGGTTTTCACTGCTCTCTTTGCCATGTGTCAGGGTACTCCCCGGAAAATTAAAAATGGCGTGTTCGGGCTCATCACCGGAGCCCGACACGCCTCTTTCATAAAAACTGCAGAAACGCTTTACCAGCGGCGAAGCGCGCGCTTTTCAAGCACGTCCGCGACCAGCGCGCTCGTATCGCGCCTGAGGGTCTCATGGAGCTTCGAGAAGCGCTCAACGAGCTCCTTCTTCTTCGCTTCATTTTCAAGCGCATCCTCGAGCGCCCAGGAGATCTGGTCGGCCCGGCAGAAGTACTGAAGGAACTCCGGCACCACGCTCTCGCCCATCAGAATGTTGGGAAGCGACACGTGGCGAATGAGGGCCTTCTTCTGCATGATCATGCCGGTAAGCGCCGGCATGCTGTAGCCCACGACCATCGGCTTCTTGTAGAGCGCGCACTCGAGCGTGGCCGTGCCCGATGCGACGAGAACGGCGTCTGCCGCTTCGATCATGCGGTGGCTTTCGCCGATCCTCACGATCATGCGCTGCGCCAAGCGCGCGTACTGGCCCGCAATGAAGATGATGCGCTCGCGCGCTTCCTCATCCGCTGCCGGGATGAGCACATGCATGTCGCCGTAGCGGTGAAGGAGCTTTTCCACGGCGCCGAAGAAGGCCGGGGCGCATCCCTTCACTTCATCGAGCCTTGAGCCCGGCATGATCGTCACGACGGGAAGCGTGTCTTCCGTGAGGCCATAGTCGCGGCGCGCTCCCATGGTATCGGGCTCCATCGGAATGACGGATGCAAGGGGGTGACCCACATAGGTCGCGTCGATCCCGGCGCGGCGGTAGATCTCTTCCTCAAAGGGGAAGACGAGGAGCATGTGGTCGACCGCACGACGGATCTGGTGAATGCGCTCGGGGCGCCACGCCCAGATCGAGGGGCTCACGTAATGCACGGTCGGAATGCCGCGGCGGCGCAGCTGCTGCTCGATGCCGAGATTGAAGTCCGGCGCATCAACGCCCACGAAGACGCGCGGATTGGAAGCGGCAAACTTCTTGACGAGTTCGGAGCGAAGCCTCAAAAGACGCGGCAGATGCGCAAGAACCTCAACGTAGCCTCTCACGGAGAGTTCGCGGATGTCGTGCCAGGAATGGAACCCGGCAGCCCGCATGCGCGGTCCGCCCACGCCGTATTGAGCGGATCCCTCAAAGCGCTTTTCGACCTCAGGGAGCGCGAGGCTCGCGATGTAGTCGCCGCTCGCTTCTCCGGCAAGCCAGATGATGCCGTTGGTTTCAAGAGTCGGATTCGGACGATGAGTGCCCATGTTCTTGGTCTCCTGCCAGTTTTGTTGTATCGGGGTCGGGGAGAATGCTTTTCGTTTTCAGAAATCAGCGGATGACGCCGCGCGGACTCGTCGTAACGAAGGTGAGGAAGTGATCGATCTCATTGACGGCGCCGGGGAAGTCCGCCTTGAGCGCTTCGATCTTTACGGCCGCTTCCTTCACCGTGAGATTCTCGCGGTAGAAGTGTCCGTAAGCCTTTCTGAGCGCCCGGATCTGCTCATCGGTGAATCCCGCACGCCTCAGGCCCACAATATTGAGGCCCGCGACTCGGCAGGGATTCAGATGAGAAATCACATAGGGCGGCACGTCCTGGAGAACCCCCGAGGCGCCGCCCACCATGGCGTAGGCGCCGACGCGGCAGAACTGGTGCACGGCGGCCTGACCGCCGAGAATGGCGTGATCATCGACGCGCACGTGGCCGCCCAACGCAACATTGTTGGCGAGGATCACGTCGTTGCCGACATGGCAGTCATGCGCCACATGGGCGTTCGCCATGAAAAGGTTGCGGCTTCCGACCGTAGTGAGGCCTTCATCCTGCGTCGTGCCGATCGACATCGTGCAGTTTTCGCGAATCACGTTGTCGTCGCCCACAACGAGACGCGTGTCTTCGCCGCGGTACTTTTTATCCTGCGGGTGGCAGCCGATGCTCGCGCCTGCATAGACCACATTGCGCTCTCCGATCACGGTGCTTCCCTCAACCACGACATGGCTGCGAAGCACTGTACCGGCGCCGATTTTCACTTTGGGTCCGACAAGGCAGAAGGGGCCGATGACGACGTCGTCGGCGATTTCAGCTTCGGGAGCAACGATGGCGCTGGGATGAATCTGTGTCATTTCTGTAGAAGTTCCTTTGGAGCCATGCCGCAATTGTCTCAGCCGGAAATTTGAACGAGCTTAATGCCTGCTCTGCCCGAATCCGCGACAAAAGCGCATGCGCCGATAAGAGGACGGCGCATGAAAGCGCAATCCCCTCCGAGCTTGCCTCAGGGATTTTATACGTCCCGGCGTAAAGCGTTTCAGAAAGGCGGCAAAAGGCGGGGAGTTCGGGCAAAGAAAAGGCGGAAGAGGAATGCGCCTCGGGCGCAGCTTCCCATTCCGCCTTCCATCCGATAGCCGCAGCTTTTCAGAGAAGAGACTGCAGCGCTCAAACGCAGGACTTTGCAGTTATTCCGCCGCCGGCGCCGACTGCTGAGGTGCGGGGCGATAGGCGCACATCATGCTCGCCGAGGCCGCCACCTTGCCGTCCACGCGCGCGACGGCTTCGAAAATGCCCATCCCGAGCTTGGCCTTCAGGAACTTGCCTTCGATCACAAGCTGGTCGCCCGGCTGAACGATGCGCTTGAAGCGGGCATTGTCGATCCCGGCAAAATAAAAGAGGCACTTCTTCGGATCCACATCCTTCGGGAGGCGCGCGAGCGCAATGATGGCGCAGGCCTGAGCCATCGCTTCAATGATGAGAACGCCCGGCATCACCGGAGCCTGAGGGAAGTGTCCGGTGAACTGCGGCTCGTTCATCGTGACGTTCTTGATCGCGACGACGCGGTCGAGTTCATCGGAGAGCTCGACAACGCGGTCAATCAGGAGAAACGGATACCGGTGGGGCAGCTGCTCCATGATGTCCAGAATGTTGAGGCTCTTCGGCATGGCTCTGACTTGTCTCTCAGTTGGGGTTGCTTAAAGGGAAAAGCCGCAGGTTGTTCAAAAATAGGTAAACATCAGCCTGCGGCGGAATGGAATTGTCGCTCGAATCAGCTTTCCTGCGCTTCTTCCTTTCGGATTAGCGCGCGCAGGCTTTCAACTTCCTTTTCAAGGCGCTTCAATTCCCTGCGCATTTCCGGAAGTCGCGCCGTAATCGCCGCCGCCATCGTGAATTCGCGCTTGGTGAGGGCCGGGAAGAACCCGGTGAGCTGCGTGGGTTCCTTCCCCCAACCGGTGATCGCAGTGGCGGGCCCGATGCCGGAGCCGGAAGGAATTTCAATGTGGCCGTTGATCATCGCCGCCCCGCCGATCATGACGTGGTCGCCCACCTTGGTCGAGCCCGCAACGCCCACGCAGGACGCCATCACGCAATGGCGGCCGATGCGGTCGTTGTGGCCGATCTGAATCTGGTTGTCGAGCTTTGTGCCTTCGCCGATCACGGTGTCTTCGAGCGCGCCGCGGTCGACCGTCGTGTTGGCGCCGATCTCAACGTCATTGCCGAGCACCGTGCGTCCGCGCTGCGGGATCTTCACCCATTCGCCGCGGAAGGGCGCAAAGCCGAAGCCGTCGCCGCCCAGCACCGCGCCCGACTGAATGCAGCCGCCGTCGCCCACGACCGTGCCTTCATAAAGCACGGCATTGGGGTAGATGATGGTGTCGGCGCCGACCGAGGCGTTTTCGCCCACGACGACCCCGGACGAAATGAGCGCGCGGGGACCGATCTTCGCGCCCTTTTTGATGACGGCGAACACTTCGACCGTCGCCGTCGGATCAACCTCTGCCCCCTCCTCGACGTAAGCGCGCGGATGGATGCCGGGATTGCGCTTCACGGGGTAGAAGATCTGCGACGCATAGGCAAAGAAGGCATACGGGTCGTCGCAGAGAAGAATCGTGCGGGCGGGCAGCTCCTCACCGAAAATCGCCCTGGCATCCTTTTCGCGAAGCACGAGCGCACCGGCGCGGCTTTCCTTCATCTCTGAAGCATAACGCGGGTCGGTGAGAAAACTGAGGTCCTCTTCGTGCGCATCCCTGGGCGGCATAAAGCGGCCGACCTTCACGTCGGCTCCGGAAATGCGCATGGAAAGGCGGCCCTTCGACAGCGTCCCGACTTTTTCAATCAGTTCGGCGAGGCTGATAGGCTGATTCTGTGACATGACTTGTCCTTAAAGTATTGTGGCGTGCCTGCTCGCCCGGGGCTTATTTCTTGGCCGGCTTTCCGGCAGTAATGTCCCGGTCAAGCGCTTCAATCACGCGGCTGGTGAGATCGACGCGATCGCTCGCATAAAAGAACTCATAGAGCACGAGGTCGAACTTTTCCTTCTTGGCGAGCTCCTGCACCACGCGGCCGGCGCGGTTCTGCAGAAGCAGCACCTCTTCGTTGCGGCGCTGATTGAATTCCTCGCGCGCCTCGCGGCTTCTGCGCGTCACGTCGCGCTCCATTTCGGCAAGCGACCTGCGCTCCTGCACGCGCTCGGTTTCCGTCATCGAGGGCGCATCCTTTTCAAAGCGTTCGAGCCGCGCCTTGAAGCGCCGGCTGATTCCCTCGATTTCCTCCTGCCGGCGCTGTCCCTCGGCATTGAGACGGTCGCTCGCTTCAATGGCCGTTTTGGATTCGCGGAGAATGCGCTCCATGTTGACGACGCCGATCCTGAGGTCGGCAGCCGTTGCGGCGCCGGCCGCAAGGAGCGTGGCAGCTGTCAGTGCAGCAAAGCAGACGCGAAGTGAGCGCATGACGAATCCTTATCTCTCGCAGGGAAATGGTTTGAAGTCCGGCCGCAAAAACGGCTTGCAGCCTGCAAGCGGCGCGGCCGGTTCATGAAAACGGATTTTAGCAACGCTTTCCCTTTCTCCAAAAGAAACGCTCCGAAGCGCCGGAGCGACAAATCGGAGCGTTTCGGGAATGCCTCTCAGGCTTCCCGGGAAAGCGCCCGGAAGGCGCTTTTGCGGGAAATCAACCGGATCAGGCGAGCTTCGGGAGCATGGGAGCGGCTTCGCCGGCAACGCCCACCATCGCGAGCGTCACCAGGGTTGCAAGCTGCGGCCCCTTTTCCATCTCGGTCGAATCGAAGAATTCCTTGAGGCTGTGCTCGTTGTGAGTGACGCCGCCCGTGCCGATGCAGACCGAGGGAACGCCGATCGAAATCGGCTTATTCGCATCGGTCGAGGAGGAGCGGCACTGCTTCACTTCAAGTCCCATCTTCTGCATCGCGCAGAGCGCCGCCTGCACGACGGGAGAGTCGTCAGGCTGCTGACCCGCCGGGCGGTTGCCGATCTGGGTCTTCACGAGACGGAGCTGATGCTCGGCATCGGCCTTGGGCCAGCGGGCGTTTTCAAGCTCAACGCCTTTTTCGAAGGCGGCGAGAACGCGGGCCTCGAGGTCCTCGAGTTCCTTGAGGTCAACGGAGCGCATGTCGACATCCACTTCGCAGCGCGCGGCAATCGTATTGACGGTCGTGCCGCCCTTGATCGTGCCGATCGTGAAGGTGGTCTTCGGATTTTCAGGCGGATCGAAGTCGGCGATGATATTGCCCGCGCGGCACATGGCATGAATGGCGGAAGGCACCTTCGCGTAGTCGATGTAGGAGTGCCCGCCCTGGCCCTCGATCGCAATGCGCCAGCGGTGCGCGCCCGTAGCGCCGTTCTGCACCGTATAGACATCGGCCATGTCGAGCGCCATGAAGCCGTCGATCTTCCTCGAACCGTCAAAGAGCGCCTTGGCGCCGCGGATGTCGCCGTTGCCTTCCTCGCCGACGGTGCCGACAAAGAGAATGTCGCCCGCCGTTTCAATCTTTGCGCCCTCAAGCGCGCGCAGAACCTGAAGCATCGAACGCAGGCCCGAGGCGTTGTCGCCGATGCCGGGACCGCGGTAGATCGGGCCTTCCTTCGTCACCTTGAGATTGGTTCCGGCGGGGAAAACCGTATCAAGGTGCGCAGCGATCGCGAGCACCGGACCATTTTCCTTGCCGGGACGACGGCCGACGACGTTCCCCGAGGGATCCATCACGACGTCCTTCAGACCATAGGCCTTCATGAGCTCCATGATCGCTTCGCCGCGAACCTTTTCCGCAAAGGTCGGGGATTCGATTTCGGAAATGCGGACCTGTTCGGCCATGGCGCGCTCGACCTCTGCAGCGCAGATGTCGAAAGCCGCCTTGACAGCAGGCATCGACGAGAGCTTTTCGATCTGCTCGATCATCTTGGGTTCAAGTTGAGGCACACGATCTTTGGTTGCCATTGGGGCATGCTCCTGAAAAATAAAGTTGGCCGTCCCTGCGCGCAGAGCCTGATTGGCTCCGCAGACAGGATCCGCTTGAATTTGCATTCAGCCGGAGAAGAGCCGACCGGCCGCCTCTCCGGCGCATAGGGATCATAGCGCGCCTAAGGCGTTTTAATTAGATGACGCTTTCACCAAGATCCGGGCTTTGCCATAACGGCGCCGTCTCAATGCATCACCAGTCGAAACGAACCAGGGAAACGACTTCGACTTCATGAACATTCTTCCTGCATCCAGCAGGACGCACGGTTCGTTCGGCGCCAACAGGTCCCGCCCGGCGAAGAACCCGGCACGCTGCAGCCCTGCATCAGCAGATGCGGGATTTGCGCACCGCGCTCCTCAGCTCTTGCTCCGAACCTTCCTCGGGAAGAAAGTACCCGCAGGGATGACCGTCCCAACGGCCTGCGTGCTCATCGAGGTACTTCTGAAGAAGCGCCTTGCGTTCGGTGTAGCTGAGGCTCTCTGATGATTTCCCGGCCATGATGCGGTCGAGATTCACCAGGTATTCATGGCTCGCCCATTCCTCGAAGTCAATCTTGTCCTGGTTCTCGAAAAGGAGCTTGCAGAACTCGAACTGGTCCTCAGGAGCATGAATGAGATCATCCCAGCTCTCAAAGTCGAGGATCCTCGCGATGATGTGCTGCGCCCGCATCAGGGTCGGCGCTTCCTCTCTTTCGCTCCTCCGAATAAGGAGGTTGAGGATGAGCGATTCAATGTCGAAGAAACGCGGTACGTAAACAAAACGCCCTGTTTCCGTATCCAGCTTTCGGGTTTTGAGATCCTGCAGAAGGTTCTTCGCCTGACGCTTGAAGTAATCGATGGGTTGCATGATGCAATGGCTCCTTCCCATGACGGGAGTTCTCACAAAGTGGCTTACGCGTGAAGAAAGGCAGGAGGACTGATGGACAGTCTGATCCTGCTCTCCTTCGTCCTCAAACGCCTGTACCGATCGGACGACGAAAACCGCTTCAATGAAAAATGGAGAAATTGCCGAATGAACGCGAACAGCAGTGCCTTTGCACAGGCGGGCCGGCGCTTCGCTGGGAGCCGATGGTCCATGATTATAGGGAGCATTCCTTCCCGGAGATCAAACGAGCGGGCAACAAGCGGTAATGCCTTTTCATCCGAGCGTGCGCGTTCCTGTTTTTCAGTCGGATTTAAGGGCGATCTGACAATCTTTAGCCTCAAATCATTGCGCCCCGCGCGTGCGTAGAACCCTCCGCGCCCCGCAGATCCCATGAAATTTTCGGAGACCAGAATTGAAAGCAATTTCCTCCAAAGTGCTCCGGCAGACGCTTCTTGCCTCGGCCGTTCTTTCCTCTTTCACCCTTGCGGATCTCGCGCTCGCGGCTGAAATGACCCCGATGAAGCCGGGCGTATACACGCAGAAGGTCGTTGCCCATAATGGCTTCATGGAGGTTGAGGTCAAGCTTTCCGCCGATCGCATTGAAGCGGTGAAGGTTGTGAAGAGCGATGAAACGCCCTACATCGTCGACGAACCGATGAAGCAGGTGATCAGCAAGGTCATCAAGGACCAGACGCTGCGCGTTGATACCGTCTCGGGCGCCACCCGCTCGACGGGCGCGCTCCTGCGCGCCATTGGCGAAGCGGTTGAAGCCGCGGGGGGCGTCAGCTCCGAATGGACGCCCGATCCCGTCGTCATTGATCCGGCGAAGCTTCCGCTCGCCGACGCTCCCAAGGCCGATGTCGTCGTGATCGGCGCAGGCGCCTCGGGTCTTGCTGCGGCAGCGGCCGCCGCTGAAGCGGGCGCAAAGGTTGTGGTGCTTGAAAAGGCGCCTGAGGCTGGCGGCTCCCTCGCGCTTTCGAACGGCGTTCTCGCTGCGGCCGGCACGGACATTCAGAAAGCTTCCGGCACCCCGGCTGATCCTGCCGGTCTCGCGAAGCTCTGGCTTGAGGATCAGAAGCGCTCTGTGAGAGGCGGCGTTCCGGGCTATCCGGACAAGGCTCGTGTTGAAGCGCTCGTGAAGCAGAGCGCCGACACGGTCGCGTGGCTCACGAAAAACGTCGGCCTCAAGTTCTCCGCCAACCCGGTCGCCGCGGACGGCATCGGCGCCTATGCGCTCATGCCGGCAGTCTCCGAAGCAGGCAAGCCCGCAGGTGCCGCGCAGGCGGAAGCCCTTCTCAGCTACGTCGAAAAGAAGGGCGGCAAGGTGCTCACCTCCACCTCCGCATGGAAGCTCATCACGGATAAGGACGGCTCCATCGCCGGCGTTTCCGCCGCCGACGGCAAGAACCGCTTTGAATTCCACGCCCGCGCCGTCGTTCTCGCAACGGGCGGCTTCGGTGCAGACCTTCTGAAGATCACGCAGCGCCAGCCCCGCTGGGCCGCCTTCACGGAAATTTCCAAAGCCGCGAAGACGGATACCGGCGACGGTCTGGCCCTCGCTGAATCCGTTGGCGCCCGCGAAGTCAACGACAGCTGGCTGATCGGCGTCGGCATTGCGCCTGCCTATGCCCCGATGACGCCTGCCATGCTCGGCCCCCGCGGCTGGAAGGGCATTACGCTCATCAACGAAAAGGGCGAACGCTTTGTGAAGGAAGACCTGCCGGTTCTGGCTGACGCCGTGTCCGAACAGCGCGACGCCTGGCTCGTTCTCGACAGCACGGAGCACGACAAGGCCAATCGCCTCATGGCCTACTTCGGCTATGAAACGGTCGTGAACGCCAACAACTGGGAAGAACTCGCCCGCCGCATCGGAGCGCCTCAGGACAAGCTCCGCGCGACGATGGACAAGTACAACGCCGACGCGAAGCTCGGCAAAGACAGCGTCATGGGTCGCGATCCCGAGAACTTTGCCCCGCTCACGAAGGCCCCCTTCTACGCAGTCAAGGTGAAGCCCGTGATCGGCGGCACCATGGGCGGCGTTCTCACCGACCGTTCGTGGCGCGTGCTGAATGCGAAGAAAACTCCGGTCAAGGGCCTCTGGGCCACGGGCGAAATGGCCAACCGCGCCTTCTACAACCGCGTCTATGAACCGGGCACCGGCCTTCTCATTGCCTATGAATCCGGCCGCGAGGCCGGCGCTGCAGCGGCCAAGGAAGCGCTGAAGAAATAATCCTCCGGCTTGAAGCTGGCGGAAGCTTTCTCAGACGGGTGCGGGATTCGATCTCGCGCCCGTTTTCGTTTCTGCGAGCTCGTCAGAAGCTTTTTTCCACAGCCTGACGGCGACTTATGCACAAAGTTATTCACTGAAAGTTGTCCTCAATTTTCTTCACATTCTGGGTGGAGAAAACTGTGGATAAGTTCTTCTTTCCTTGTGCCTCAGCGAAACATTGATTGCCTATTTTTTAGGCAATACAGATCAACCCTGTGCATAATCTTCCCAGACCTCAAGGATCTGAGGACAACTCAGGGAGAATGGCCTCGCCCCAGATGCGGACGAGATCCTCAAGTCGCCAGCGTGCATTGGCAGGACTTGTTGAAGGCATTTTGAGCGCCCTGATCGACGTGCTCTGCGCCTCATCGATCTGAGGCAGAGCGAAAGTCCTCCACATCTTTTCGCTCAGACTGCCGTTGAGGCAGACGAGTCTGATGCCGGAATGGGCGGCAAGAAATGCGCCGATCGGATTGACTTCGGGTCTCAGAATGGCTGAATCGAGGCTTCCGGTACGCTCGCAGCTTCCGATGGTGTCCCAGAGGGCAATGCGATTTTTCTTCAGCGCCTCAATCCGTTTTTCATACAAAGTCTCTGGATCAAATCCCAGGAGCGCGCCCATTACGGGCCAGAAGCGGTTTCTCGGGTGCGCATAGTAGGCGCCTGCTTTAAGCGACGCTTCGCTCGGCATGCTGCCGAGGATGAGGATTTGCGCATCCGCTTCGGCTGCCGGAGGAAATCCGTGAAGCCTCACGTCCTCTTCCGGGTCAGACTCCCTGAGGGAAGGCGCCATCTTGAAAGCCTCTCAAACGCAAAAACGAATCCCGGCAAGTCTCTCCGACTCCCGGGACGGATTGTTGAAGGAATTTAAATCTCCGGACCGCAGCTGCTGATGCTTCAGGGAAGGAGCATGTTGGTGCCCACCTCGCAGACGCCGCCGATGCACCAGCCCATGCCCATCAGAACTACGGCCAGCAGAATCAGGAACAGCACGAAGAGAATGAGGGTTCCCCACGGTCTCGGCCCATGGCCGCCTGTGTTCGACGCGTTCGTTGTCATGATGAAATCCCCCTCGCTATGAGTACCGGGCAATCCGGATGAAATACGGAATCAACTTTCATCTCTTTCTATCTATGTTTTAACACAAATTAACGAGACGTGACAAAACTTTTCCACGATCCTGGATAACCATGTGCGAAAAACGCACCATAAGCGCAAAGACAGGGCGATATCATGGCAGATTCTCTCTTTCCGCCCACTCTTTTTTCAACTGTTTTCCCATGAAAAAAGCGTTCCTTGAACTCCATCTCTCCGTCCTCCTTGCCGGCTGGACAGGCATTTTCGGGAAGCTCATTTCGCTTTCGCCCGGCCTCATCGTCTTCTGGCGCATTGTGATTGCGGGCGCGCTCCTCTGGGGCTGGCTCGCCTTCCGGAAGAAAATGGAATTCGTCCCGACGAAGGACCGCATCGGCATTGCGCTCGTGGGGGCGCTTCTCATGCTGCAGTGGACGCTTTTCTACGCATCGATCAAGGCTTCGAACGTCTCGATCGCGATCGTCGCCTTTGCGTCGATCGGGTTCTTCACCGCCATCATTGAGCCCATTCTCACGCGCTCGAGAATATCCTTGAAGGAAATCGCCTTCTCGGTCGTGACGCTCGTCGGCATCTCCTTCATCTTCCACTTCGACACCCAGTACCGGCTCGGCATTATCCTCGGCATCATTTCGGCCGCGGCCGCCGCAGCGCTTGCCGTCTTCTTCAGAAAGTACAAGGCGAAGTACCGTGCAGACACCGTCATGAGCTGGCAGCTCGCCGGGGGCTTTGCCGCCTGCCTCATTCTCATGCCCTTCTACCGCCATTTCGGTCCCGCGGAGAATTTCCTTCCCTCCGGGATCGACTGGCTCTACCTCTCGATCTTCGCCTCCTTCTGCACGCTCGGAATGTATCTGCTGCAGATTCAGGCGCTCGAAAAGATTTCCGCCTTCACGGTGAATCTGACCTACAACCTTGAGCCCGTCTATTCGATCATCCTCGCGATGATCATCTTCCAGGAAGGGAGAGACCTCGGTCCCTCCTTCTATTTCGGGCTCTTCTGCATCGGGCTCTCGGTGCTCCTTCAGACGATGTCCGTCGTGAGGCTTCAGAAAAAAGTTGCACGTCTCGAGAGCGACCGCACGGCTACAGGAGCATCAGAAGCGGAGCGCCCGCGCGAAATGAAGCTGTGATCGATCTCCCGAACGCCCTAAAAGAATATAGGCCTCAATGAGTATTGCGCCATTGAGGTCTTTTTTCATTCCCCGCCCGTGGAGCGGTTCCAGTTGTGGATGAAACGTTTTGCCGTGCCTAATGCGAACCCGAGCTGGTAGAAGCTTCTTCCCATGGAAGCAATGATGCCTTCCACGTCGACGATCGGGAGCTTGTCGAGGATGTAGCCCTCGAGCTCATCGCGAAGCACGTCCTGGGGCGAGCGGTTTCTCATCTCCGCCACCGCCCGGAGCGTCCTCATGGCTTCGGGCGAGAGTCCGCGGAAAATGCGCGCGAGCGCCTCTTCCTTCAAGCGCGCTTCAATCTGAGCCTGCGCTTCGTTTCTGAGCTCTCCTGCCATCAGGCCTCCTCTTCGACGAGTGCGCCCGCAAAAAGGTTGGCCCAGCGCGCGGCAAGAATCACTGCGGGCTCAATTTCCGCTGCGCTCGATGCGGGGTACCCGGCTTCAAGCGCCGCAGTGAGAATGTCTTCGCCCTCGCGCACGAAAAGCCTCCCGGCCTCGGCGATCACCTCTTCGTCCGTCATCGTGGGAAGAACGGAAATCTGCCGGCCGAAGATGCGCATGAGTTCCTCGGCAAGTCCTTCCGGATGCCAGGGGTCGACGATGTCGAAATGACGGCTTCTTCCGGAAAAGACGGCCCCGAGCCAGAGAACGAGCTTTTCATTCGCGGCATTCAATTCGTCGCCCGACATTTCGCCCGCGCGCACGGCGGCGAGGCGCTTCGCGAGATTTCTCAGCGCCTGACGGAAGATGCCGTCGACGATGTCGATCGCTCCGAGGCTCGGAAGCTGCTCCGAGCGGGAGGAAAAATCGCTGCAGCAGCCTCGTCCCGGGCGGCAGGTACCGCACTTCATCGCGCTTCTCCTTCGTCCGTCTTTGAGGGGGCTTCGCCGAGCGAGTCGCCCAGGAACCTTTCCGCCCAGACGGCCGCCACGCGGTCGATGCGGATCTTGAGCGACTCGACCGAAAGGTCGTCGCCTTCTTTGGCGGCGCTTCTGATCATGGAATAGATTTCCCTGAGGAATACTCTCGCTGCATGCACCATGAGCGCGCGGGGGTTCCCTGCATCGGTTCCTTCCGGAAGGTCGCGGAAAAGCGCGGGGAGGTTTCTCTTGATTTCATCGACGAGCTCAGGTCCGGGCTTCGGTCCGCAGCCCTTGAGATCGAGACGAATTTTTTCGTGCTCATCCATCAGGATCTGCGCGAGCGTGCGCACGGTCGCGTCGTCCAGTTCCGACGCCTCCTCGGGCTTCAGCTTCCCGCTTCTCACATCGAGAACGTGCTCAAGAACGCCCGTCACGATGCCCGCAAGAAACGTTCTGAATTCCTCCGCGCCGATGGCGGCCTTTTCCCCTTTGAGCTGCGAACGGGCCTGAGCCGCCACCGCATTGGCATTTCCTGACATAACTATTTTTTCCTTTAGCCGAGTATCCGTTTTGCCCAGCCGAGCATCCAGTCGTGGATGACGGAGGAAGCGAGAAATTCATGAAGCGCCTCCTCATTCATCGCGCCGCCCCTCAGTTCCAGCCAGGCATCGGCCCTGACGAGAAGCTCCTCGAAGAAGGCGTTGACGGCAAGCGTCACAACTGCGGCGTCATCCTCGAATATTGCCCGATCCTCGGGCTCCATGGCGTTGAGGCGCTTCGCGAGAAAGGGCTTCAGGCGCTTCGCGGCGCCCGCAATCGTAAATCCGGCAGGAAGCTCCACGATTCCGCTCTGTTCCTCAAAGAGCGCGGCAAGTCCGAAAACGATCTGCGCCACGCGTTCTTCCGTATCTGCGGACCGGGAGAAATAGATCGCATGAAGAAAGTCGGAGGCGGCGCAGCTGAAGAGTTCAGCGGCTGCCGTTGAATCGGAAAGGCTCGGGCGCACCTGCAGCGCGCCCTCTGAAAGTTGTTCGGTCATCGGGAATCGTACCGGTAGAGAAAGAGGGTCATGACCCGCGGCAGCCTAGCGCCTGCGGGATCTTTCACGCATTATAGGTAGGGAAGCCCCCAGCAAATCCGTGGTCAGAGCGAAAAGGCCCGTCCTCAGCCGAAACCGGCCTCCCGATGCCTCAAGTCGGCTATTCTTAATAGAGTTCTCCCGCCCGCTCTCCCTAATGCCCGATGCGTCATCGCCTCCCTCACCTCATCTTCACGGCAGCGGTCATTGCGCTTGCCGGCATTGCGCATGCCGAACCGCGGGAAAGCGTCCATTTCGGCCTTCTCAACATTGAGCAGGAAGCAACGTACGGCGACCGGCGCGACAACGTGCAGGTGAGGACGGTCGACTATCTCCGGGAAGCCTGCCCAGGAATCGACTTCTCTGTTGAGGTCTACGACATTCTCGGCCTTCAGGCTGCCGTGAAGGAGGGGCGCGTCGACGCCTTCCTCTCGAGTTCCGGATTCTTTGTCGAGCTTTGGCACCAGGGCGTCAAGGACCTCGCGACGCTCGTTTCAAACGACTTTCCCGATCCCAACCGCTGCGTAGGCGGAAGCTTCATCGTCCGCGCCGAAGAACCTGAAATCCTCACGCTCGACGATCTTCAGGGAAGAGTCGCCGCTGCGCCCAACCCGCAGAACTTCATGGCCTACCAGATCGGCATGGCCGAAATCGCCCGCCGCGGCTACGATCCCGGCCGATTCTTTTCGCGCATCGACTTCACCGGCAACAAACTCCCTGAAGTGCTTCGGCGCGTGGCCTCGGGCGAAGCCGACGTCGGACTCGTGCGCGCCTGCATTCTCGAAAGCCTTCTGAAGAGGATGCCGGAACTTCGGGGCCGCCTCAGGGTGGTTGAACCCGTGAAGGATGCCCCGATCAGCTGTGCGGTTTCGACGCCGCTCTATCCGGGCTGGACGGTTGCCGCCACGACGTCGCTGAAGCCCGCGTCGGCCGAAGCCATTGCCCGTGCGCTCCTCACCCAGCCGCCTTCGGATGAGGGCGGCTACCGGTGGTCCGTTGCCACAGACTTCAAGTCCGTAAACGACGTTTTCCGGCTCCTGAAAACAGGCCCATACGCTTATCTCGACCAATGGACGCTCACGGGGTTCTTCATTCATTACTGGCCCTGGTTTGCGCTCGCGCTGACGGCTCTCTTTTTCTGGATCCTCCACTGGTTGAGCGTCGAAAGGCTAGTCAAAAAGCGCACCGAAGAGCTTCAGGCGGCGCTCGGGCGCGAAGCGCTTCTCCACAGGAAGGCGCTCGGCGCTGCTGAGCAATCCGAGAAGCTTCTGCAGCTCGGCGTCGTCAATGAACTCTCCTGCATCTACGCGCACGAGATGGCGCAGCCCCTCACAAGTATTGGATACCTTGCCAAAACGCTCCGGACCCTCTCAGCGAAGGAAACGCTCAACCGCGACCTCATCCGGCGGTGCTCTGAAAAGATCACGGAGGATCTCGCGCTCGCTCAGGCAATTCTTTCGCGCGTGAGGCGCTACGCCAAATCACCGGTCCGCCGCAATGCGGATGTCGACCTCTCAGGACTTCTCAACGATGTTGCTGATTCCGTAAAGCGCCTCAATCCGGGGACCGAACTTCTGCTTGAAGCGGCTCCCGGCGTCGCCGTCCGGGGCGATGCGCTCGAACTCTCCATTCTCATTCTGAATCTCCTCAAAAACGCCGCTTCCGCGGCGCTCGACCACCAGGTCTCAGTTGCTCTGAAAGCCGACGGCGACTATGCGCAGATTGAGGTCAGAAATCTTGGGAAAAGCATTAAAGGGTCGCCCTTCGCCGACCGCGTCCTCATCCGCAAGGCAGAATCCTGCCTGAAAGCTGCTACCGGGAAGGAAAGTCCGGAAGAGCCACAAACCGACGGCCTCGGGCTCGGACTTCTGATCGTACAGTCGATCGTGCATGCGCACGGCGGCGTCTTCTCGTGGGAGAGCTTAAAGACTGAAGCTTCTGACGATGAACCTGAAGGCGCGAGCTTCATCGTCATGCGCGTAAAGCTCCCCGTGAACGGTCCCGAGGCGGGCTCCTCTTCCGCCCCTTCTCCTTCAACCCATTCTTAACGAGGCTTTAAAACGCGATGCTCCCCGAAAACATCGAAGACCTCCAGAAAGAGTCCCTGATCCGCATTGTCGACGACGACGCGGAAATCCGCGAAACGCTCTCTCTCATGCTCGAGATTGAAGGCTGGCGGACGCATGCCTATCCGGGTGCGGAAGCATTTCTCGTGGACGACCAGCCTTCGATGCCGGGAGTCCTGCTCCTTGACATCGAAATGGGCGGCATGAACGGGCTCGACCTGCAGATTGAAATGATGGAACGAGGCTACTCGCTTCCCATCATCTTCATTACCGGACACGCGAGCGTCGACGCGGCCGTCGACGCCATGCGGCGCGGAGCGAAGGATTTTCTGCAGAAGCCCGTGGATCCCGACCGGCTCCTCTCGTCCCTCACCGCAGCCGCGAGGGAAAGCGTGCTCGAGGCGTCGCACGCGCTCGGGACCGATGAAATCCGGAAGGCGCTTTCGGAGCTCACCGACCGGCAAAAGGAAGTGCTCCTCCATCTACTCGACGAGGAGCACGTGAGAAAGATTGCCGAGCGGCTTCAGATCAGCCTCAGAACGGTTCAGGGACACCGCGTGACGATCTACCGGAAATTCGGCATTCACAGCTTCCGGCAACTCAAGGACCTGCGAGGCGACATTCGCGCGATCCTTGAGGCCTGACGGGTTTTCCGGTTCAACGGACTGGCGGGAGCGGCATGACGCTTCTCTCGAAAGCCCACGGATCCGACGCCTCCCTGGATGCTTCGGCAAAACGCATGACCCTTCGCTCATGGAAGTCGAAGCGCGTCCAGCCCGGATTCCCGGTCTTTGCGAACTTTACCCACGCGCCGTGGATGAAGTCGGAGAGCGCCTCCGGGGGATTGCTGCCCAGCGACTGAACCGAGCGCGGCGCGTGAAGGGTCTTAAAGACAAAGGGCACGTCGTTCGAGTGCGCCGCACCGATCGGCTCGCCCGTCTTTCCCTTGACAGGGCTCTTCCAGTCAAAGCTGTAGGTCCACACGACGGCGCCGCCCGCAGCCAGGGCTTCGGTGAGTCGGAGCGCAGGCATGCGGAAGATGAGGTCGCTTTGGATTTGTGCGAAGCGGTCGCCGGGCTTTTCGCCCCTTCCGGCATCTTTATAGAGGCGGCTCAGCTCCTTCGGGAGATTGGCCCCTTCGAGAAGCCTTTCGACCGCCTTTTCGTCTACTTTTGAAATCTGCCCGTTCGGGACAATGTAGTAGCGCCATTCGGAAGCCATCGAGCCCGCGATGACGTGCAGTCCCTCTGCGGCCCCGCGCCGGAGCGCCTCAATCGGGCGCATCGGCATCTGGTCGCCGTCAATCCAGCCCTTGAAGAGCGAGGTGTTCCCGTCCGTCATCTGCGCCCATTCGCGGTCGACCGCAAGCTTTCCGGCAAGGGGCCCGAAGGCGGCGAGGTCTTCGAACGGAACCTTCATCATCGACTCGCGCGTGGGTTCTGCACCGACGGCATCCGCGACGAGCTTCGCCGCGCGGTCGGCCTGACGGTCGTTCGTCCACTGCGCAATCGCGGAGGGGCTCTGAATGATGGCGCCCGCGAGAAGGCCCTTCGCGAGGGGCGACGCAATGACGTCCACGAGGTGCGTGCCGCCCGCAGACTGCCCGAAAGCGATGATTCTCGCGGGGTCGCCGCCGAAAGCGCTGATGTTCTTCTTCACCCATTCGAGTCCCGCGATGATGTCGCGGTTCCCGAGGTTCGAGTCGCCGCCCTCGAGTTTGAGGAAGCCGTCCACGTTGACGCGGTAGGCAATCGTCACGAGCACGACGCCGTCTTCCGCAAAGGCCGTCCCGTCAAAGCGCGGATCGTTGGGATTGCAGCGGATCGACCCGCCTCCGGGCACCCAGACCATTACGGGATGGTTTTCTCCGTCCTTCGGCGCCCAGATGTTGAGCGTAAGGGGGCCGTCGCCTCCGATCATCTTCGGGCCTTTGCCTGGAGTACCCGGCTGCAGCGGAATGGAGCCCGGGCGAAAGCAGTCCGTGATGCCGGGAAGCTTTTCCATAGGCTCGGGCTTCAGGAACCGGCGCACGGGTTCATAGGGATTTTTGATGAAGGGAATGCCGCGGTAGACCCGGACGGCTGGCGACTCCTGCGGGATGTAGCCGCGGAAAGTTCCGGCGGGAGCTGCGGCGAGGCTTGACATCGAAGCACCTTCCGGGAGTTCTGCGGGCGCACCTTCTTCAATCCTCGCTGCGCAACCGGCGAGCCCGCCCATCGAGACGGCAGCGGCGCTCAGCGCGGCGCTTTGAATCAAATTTCTTCTTTGCATCGTTCTCCTCCTTTCGGCGTATCGGCTTCTTTCCCTGGGTCAGGCGGTACGGAAGCTTTTTTTTCGGTGGATCCATCCTACGAAGAGCGGCGAATCCATGCGCCTCAGAATGAAGGAATTTTGAGATCGATAAACATGCGCGCGCATGTTGGGGAAGCATCATTCAATCCATCAGAAAAAAATCCTGAAAACTAGACCAAAAGAAGGAGAAGAAAGATGACCACGAATTTCAATCGCAGGAGCATTCTTCGCATGGCAGGTGCCGGTACGGCGCTCGCCGCCGCTGCGGGTTTTGCCCGTGCGGAATCGTCCGACGGCGTCAAGTGGGATGAGACCCACGAAGTCGTCGTGATCGGCTCGGGCGGCGCCGGCATGGCCGCTGCCGTCAAGGCCGCGCAGACGGGCGCGAAGGACATCGTCGTTTTTGAAAAGCTCGCCTTCACGGGCGGCAACACCCTGATCGCCCAGGGCTTCATGAATGCCGCCGACCCGGTGCGCCAGCCGCGCCAGGGCATCAAGGATTCTCCCGAAAACCACATGAAGCAGACGCTCGCTGCGGGCGACTTCCGCGGCGACCCTGAACGCGTGCGCGTCCTTTGCGAAAACGCCTACGGCGCCGTCACCTGGCTCGAAAGCCTCGGGATGAAGTTCAAGGACAACGTCATTCAGATCTTCGGCGCCCTTTATCCGCGCTCCCACATCCCCGCGCTCCCGAAGGGGCAGGGCTACGGCACCGTTCTCTCGAAGGCCGCGAAGGACCTCGGCATCAAGGTCGAGACGGGCGTTGCAATGACGGAAGTTATCCGCGAAAAGGCCTTCGAAGGCCCCGTTCTCGGCGTGAAGATCATCCGCAAGGGCAAGCCCGTCTACGTCCGCGCCTCCCGTGCGGTCGTCCTCGCCGCGGGCGGGTTCTCCGGCAACAAGTACCTGCGCGAACTCCATGATCCGCGCGTGAAGGGCCTCGGCACCGACAACCTCCCGGGCTCGACGGGCGAAGTCGCCATGGCTGCCGTCCGCGTGGGCGGGTATTTGGTCGGCATGGACTTCATCCAGTCCACCCCGGGCGCTCCCGCCGGCAAGAAGATGAAGCTCCTTCTCAACTTCAATGTGAACGGCTCCATCTACGTCGACAAGCGCGGCAACCGCATCGTGAATGAAGGCGCCCGCCGCGACGTGATCCGCGACGCCGTCCTCGGCACGCCGGAACGCTATGCCTATACGGTCTGCGACAACGAAAACTTCATGAGCTACGACGAAGTCAACCGCAAGGCCATTCATGAAGGCATCAAGATCAACGAAGCCTGGACGGCTCCGACGATCCGCGAACTCGCCGAAAAGATGGGCGTCGATCCGGCCGGGCTCGAAAAGACGATCAACCGCTACAACAATGAATTCGTGAAGAACGGCGTTGATCCCGACTTCGGCAAGACCGCCGTCAACCTCACGAAGCGCATCGACAAGGGTCCCTTCTGGGCGTGCTACACCGGCATGACCGTGCACCACACCATGGGCGGCCTCAACACGAACACGAAGGCTCAGGTTCTCGACTGGCAGGGGAACGCCATTCCGCGCCTCTACGCAGCAGGCGAAATCACGGGCGGCATCCACGGCACGAACCGCGTGGGCGGCAACGCCGTTCTCGACTGCTTCGTCTTCGGCCAGATCGCCGGCGAAAACGCCGCACGCGAGAGAATCGCCTGATATCAACCGTCTCTCCCCTTCGGGCCGCGGATGCCGGCACAAAATGCCCTTGTCCGCGGCCTGAAGTCTCATTGGTTCTCCGGGATTTTCTACGGAGAGAAAAAGAGCGCTTGCCGCATCAAACCGGCGAAGCGCTCTTCTCATTTTCCCGGGAGAGAATCCGTTCCTAGCGCAAAACTTCTACTATTTGGGATTATGATCCCAAAAAAGTTAGACATTTTGGGATTACAATCCCAAAAAAGAAGACTTTTCAGGTGAATCCCATGCCCGCATTGTTCGATTGGCCGTATATCCCGCGCGAACTCGAGGCGCCGCTCAGCGCTCCGGGTCCTGCCGGCAGAGCCGAAGTCATCATCGGACCCAGACAGGTCGGCAAAAGCACGATGCTTCAAAAGCTGGTTGAAGGCCGACGCCACATCATCCTCACCGGAGAAGACGAGGACGATCTCGCCATACTTTCAGATCCCAAGTCCTATTTGAAGCTCACAGAGGAGTATCCGTACCTTATCATCGATGAGGCTCAGTTCATTCCCGGCATCGGCCGCGTCATCAAGCGCATCGTAGACAACAATCGGTCGGGAAGCAGAATATTCGTTACCGGTTCAAGCTCGCTCGATCTTGCCGGCGGCCTCAAGGAATCGGCTGCCGGCCGATTCAACAGCTACGAGCTGTGGCCTTTCTCGCTCAGGGAGCTCGCACGCCGCACGTCCTGGATCGAAGTGAAGCGCAGCATGAATGAACGCCTCATCTACGGATCCATGCCCGCCGTCGTGAATGATCCGCGACATGCCGAGGAATATCTTCTCGACATCTCTGACGCCGTGCTCTACAAGGACATCTTCAAACTTGCCGAAATGCGGCGACCGACTGAACTTACGAAGCTCGTGAAGTATCTGGCGTACAACATCGGCTCGGAAGTTAAGTATGGAACGATGGCGAGCGAACTTGGAATTCAAAACAAAACCATTGAACGCTACATTGATCTCCTCGAGGCCTGCTGCATTCTTCGGGTCGTCCCCTCTCTCTCCCGAAATCCTCAGTCGGAAATCAAGCTCGGCAAAAAGATCTACTTCTACGACAACGGCATCCGCAACGCACTTATCCGGAATTTCTCGCCTCTGCCCGCGCGCACGGATTCCGGCGCGCTCTGGGAAAATTTATTCTTCACGGAGCGCCTCAAGCTTCATGCCGTCCGACGCGACGGAACGGAAATTTTCTTCTGGCGCACGCGCGCTCAGCACGAAGTGGATTTTCTGGAAGTGCAGAACGGAAAAGTTGCCGCGTTCGAGTGCAAAAGCAGCCCCAAGACCAAAACGACTTCCATTCGCGCATTTGAGCGAGCGTACCCGGATACGCCGGTCACCATCGCCACGCCCGGCAACGTGGATGAACTTTTTGATTGAAATCGTCCTCAAAGCGCCAGCCGGCAGCCGACGCCCGCTTCCGTGAGAAGCCACTTCGGCCTCGCGGGATCGGCTTCGAGCTTGCTTCGGAGCCTTCCCATGTAGATTCGCAGATAGTGCGGCCGATCCACATAAGCGGGGCCCCAGACGCGCGAGAGGAGCTGGCGCTGCGTGAGCACCTTGCCGCGAGATTCGATAAGGGTCTGGAGAAGCCGGTACTCGAGCTTCGTCAAGTGCACTTCCTCGCCCGAGCGCGTCACGACGCGCGCCGCAAGATCGACCTTCACGTCGCCGATATCAACAACCGTGCTCGGATTCCCGGGTTGAACGAGCGCCTGACGGCGAAGCTGCGCACGAACGCGGGCCGTAAGCTCTCCCATGCCGAAGGGCTTCACAAGATAGTCGTCCGCCCCGAGGTCGAGCGCCTGAATCTTCTGCTTCTCATCGGTTCTTGCGGAAAGAACGATCATCGGGAGCGCGGTCTTCGCGCGGACGGCGCCGATCAGGTCAAGGCCGTCCCCGTCCGGGAGACCGAGATCAACGATGAGGATGTCGGGCTGCCGGGTAAAGGCCGCGGCAAGTCCGCCCTTCATCGTGCCCTCGATGAAGGTGGTGAAGCCTTCATCCTGAAGCGCAGCCGCAATGAATCGGGCAATCGTCGATTCATCCTCAATGATTAAAACGCGCGGAGATGAAATTTCTGCACTCATCGTCAATTCAAGCCTTTGGAAGAGTTGAGTTCCGGGAATTCGCGGAATCTGATTCGGAATCCGATGGGGGCGCCTTTTCCGTCCCGGGAGCGGCCTGCGGGAGCGATTCCTCCTCGCCGGCGTTCTGCGCGAGCACCTTCTCTTCGTCATCCATCTCGGGCACCGGAACCTGAGGAAGCATGAGCGTAAAGGCGGCGCCTCCAGCGGGCGAGTCGCTCGCGATGATTTCAGAATCATGCGCACGCGCAATCGTACGACAGATGGCGAGCCCCAGACCGACGCCCGAAACGGCATTTTCGCGCCGGCCTCTTCTGAAGGGGTCGAAGAGCCGCTGGGGATTGCCGGCCGGGAGTCCCGGACCGTTGTCGGAAACGCTTACCGCCACTCTGTCGCCGCGGCGCTTCGCCGCCATCGTAATCACCGAGCCCTTCGGACAGTATTTGGCGGCATTGTCAAGGAGGTTCGTCATGACGCGAAGCAGCAGCACTTCGTCGCCGTAGAGGAGCGGGCAGTCGTCGGCAATCTTGATGTCGACGCGATAGTCCTTGAGCCGCTCTCCCATTTCAGCAATCGACATCCCGAAGAGCTCGTCCGCGGGAATCCAGGACTTGGAAAGCTTGATGCCGCCCGTCTGCAGGCGCGCCATTTCAAGCAGATTGATGACGAGCCGCTCCATGCGTTCGGTCGATTCGAGAAGCTTTTCCGCGTCGGCTCGGGCGGCAGGAAAGTCGCCGCGCTTCAGGCGCGTGAGAAGCCCCTCGGCAGACATTCTGAGCATCGTCACCGGCGTGCGCAGATCATGCGAGAGCGACTGAATGAGCGTATGGCGAAGCCGTTCCCCCTCCATCACAATCAGCGCCTGCTTGGCATCCTGCGCGGCATCAATGCGCTGCAGGGTCTGGGAGCCGAGGGCAATCAGCGCCTCAACGAGATTTCGCGTCACCGGATCTTCCGCCGCCTGAGGCACGCGGAAATTAATGACGACAACAGCCAGAATGTCGCCGCCCGCCTCCATCGGAACGTACCAGTAGCTTGAGGAGGCAAGCGTATGCGTCCCGCGCCCGGCCGACTGCCGGTGGTCGAAGCACCAGCGGATCAGCGCCGGATCGGCGCCCTTCAGCACGGCTTCCGCACGGTCGAATTCGACATGTTCGGCATCCTTCTTCTTCGGCTGATCATCCTCCTCTTCATCGGGCCAGTCCGGGAGCCAGAATTCGCTCTCGGCTGAGGCCTGAGCATTGAGCGTGCCGGAAAGGACCTTGAGGGTCTCCTCGACCGAAAGTGCCCGGGAGAATGCGCGCGAGGCTTCATAAAGCTGCCGCGTCTGGTGCTCGCGCTTATTGGCCGCCTGCGCGAGCTTCTGCCGACGGGCAACGAGCTGCCCCGCCACAAGCCCCACGAGGAGCATCACGAGGAACGTGATGAAATACTGGGCGTTTGCGACGGAAAAGGAGAGCCAGGGCTCCACGACCGTAAAGTCGAACGCCACCACCGCCAGCATTGCAGCGAGCGCCGCCGGACCGCTCCCGTAGCGTACGCCGCAGAAAAGCACCGCGAGAAGATAAATCATCGCGTGGTTGGTGGGCTCCATCGCCGTTCGGAAGGGAAAGAGGAAGAGACAGAGCACGCCCACCGAGGCCGCCGCCTGCCACCAGCCGGAAGTGGAGAGATTGAAGTCGCTCACCATCGCAAGCATGCGCTGCGCAAGAGACCCTCTGACGCTTCCCTGAGCGGCAAGAAAAATGAGATTGAGTTCGGGCGAGCCCTTCTTCAACGCTCTCGCACGGGCATTGGTCTGCCAGGTGGAGGCCGTCAGCACTGCGACGAGGGAGAGATTATGTTCGCGCGCATAACGCCCGATCTCGGCCGCATAGTCGCCGGCGAGCTTGTCCGTCTCGGCGCCGAGCGACTCCGCGAATTTGAGGACTTCGGTCACTCTCGGGCTGTCGGACGGGATGGAAAGCGCCGACTCCATCCAGACCACGTGCCAGGGGGAGGAAAGCGCGCGGGCGAGACGCGACATCTCGCGCACGGCGTCAAGCGACGGATACTCCATCACCAGGAGCGCGCCGTAGGAAGTGTCTTCCACCGCCTGCCGCGTGGAGAGAAGGCGTTCCGAGCGAATCTGGCTTTCCATGCGGCTTGCCATGAAGCGGAGCGCGAGCTCTCTCAGGGCAATCAGATTGCTTCGGCGGAAATAGTTGGCGCGTGCGCGTTCGATCACCTGCGGCAGATAAATCTTTCCGGCGTTGAGCCTCGCGATGAGGTCGTCGGGCGGCAGGTCGATGAGGCGCACTTCGTCCGCCTCATCGAAGACGCGGTCGGGGACGGTTTCTGAAACCTCAACGCCCGTCACGCGGGCGACCACGCCGTTCAGACTCTCAAGATGCTGAATGTTGAGGGCCGACCAGACATCGATCCCCATGTCGAGAATTTCCTCGATATCCTGCCAGCGGCGGGCATGGCGCGATCCCGGGGGATTCGTGTGGGGCATTTCGTCGACCACAACGACGGACGGCCGCCGGCGAAGAATCTCGTCGACATCGAGCTCCTCGGTCCAGACGGCCCCGCGCCGCATGCGCTTTCTCGGCAGGATCTCGAGCCCTTTCAAAAGCCGCATCGTGTCGGGGCGGGAATGGGTATCCACCCACCCGATCAGACAATCCTTTCCGCTCTTTCGCCTCTGGTGCGCCTCGGTAAGCATGGCATAGGTCTTGCCCACGCCCGGAGCCATGCCGAGAAAGAGCCGGAGCTTTCCCCGCCTCCTGCGCTGCGCCTCCTCCAATACTGCGTCCGGATTCGGACCGTCTCCATCACGCGCCATTCAGTCGCCTCGCTCTTATCAGTTTCTATTGAAGTCCGGAGGTTGTTTTTGCGCCTCTCTTCTCGTCACGAGAAGTCTACCCGTGGACAAGAGCCGGACGTAAACGCCAGGGGCGAGACATTGCGGCATGGCTCGACCCCTGGCGAAAGTATTTTTCTCATCAGAAGCGGAAGAGGAAAATTACTTCTCCTGCGGCTTCTGATGGGGAATTTTCTTCGTGATCTCAAGCACCTTGAGGTTGAGCTCAAGCACATTGACGAGCGGGTCCCCGCCGAAAGCGAGAAGATCCTTCTTCGCAACGCTCCTCACCAGCGCTTCGAGCTCGGCCGCGGAAAGCCCGGTCGACTTCGCGACCCAGGGCACTTCGTAGAGCGCCCCGGCGAGCGAAATCTGTGGGTCAAGACCCGAAGCCGACGCGGTGAGAAGCTCCATCGGAACGGGCTTATCCGACCCGGTCATCTTCTGCCAGCGTTCGGCACGCTCCTTCACGGCCTTCTCAAGATCAGGATTGCTCTGAGCATAGTTTGAGCCGGAAGTGGCCATCGGGTTGTAAGGCTTTTCGCCCGTGGCGGAAGGACGCCCTTCAAAGAGCCCCGTATCCGTCCAATCCTCGCCCAGAAGCTTCGAGCCCACGACTTCACCCTTGTCATTGCGAACGAGGCTCCCCGCCGCCTGATCCGGAAAAAGCGTGCTGCCGACCACATTGACGAGCGCCGGGTAGATGAGGCCGAGGACAACGGTAAAGAAGACCACCATGAGGGCGCTTCTCAGAAACGTCCTCAGAATCCCAAGCTTTTCGCGCTCCTTTTGGGGCGCAGAGGTCATTTCATCTCTTTCAGTCATAAAAAAAACTTTCCTTTAAACGAGGCCCAAAGCCGTCAGGATCATGTCGATCGCCTTGATCCCCACAAAGGGAACGATGACGCCGCCGAGGCCATAGATGAGGAGGTTGCGCTTCAGAAGCATCGACGCGGATTCGGCGCGGTAGCGAACGCCCTTAAGCGCGAGCGGAATCAGGCACACGATGATGAGGGCATTAAAGATGACCGCGGAAAGGAGCGCCGACACCGGGCTCGTAAGCCCCATGATGTTGAGCACTGCAAGCCCCGGATAAACCCCCGCAAAAGCCGCAGGTAGAATGGCAAAGTATTTGGCTATGTCGTTTGCAAGCGAGAAGGTGGTGAGAGACCCGCGGGTCATCAGCATCTGCTTGCCGATCTTCACGACATCCATCAGCTTCGTCGGACTCGAGTCGAGGTCGACCATGTTGGCGGCTTCCTTCGCGGCATTCGTGCCCGAATTCATCGCCACGGCAACGTCGGCCTGCGCAAGCGCCGGCGCATCGTTCGTGCCGTCGCCCGTCATGGCAACGAGGTGCCCTTCCTTCTGGAAGCGCCTGATGGCGGCGAGCTTCGACTCCGGCGTCGCTTCGGCAATGAAGTCGTCGACGCCCGCTTCTGAAGCGATCGCGGCAGCGGTGAGCCGGTTGTCGCCCGTGATCATGACGGTCTTGATGCCCATGCGGCGGAGCGCTGCAAACTGCTCCTTGATGCCGGGCTTCACGATGTCCTTCAATTCAATGACGCCGAGCGGACGCCCGTTCTCGGAAACGAGGAGCGGCGTGGAACCGCGGGCTGCGACGGCATCGACCTCGCGGCGAAGTTCCTGAGCCACCTTGAATCCGCGGGCTTCAGCATAGTGCGCGATGGCATCGGGCGAGCCCTTCCTGATTTCACGGCCGTCAGGGAGGTTGACGCCCGACATGCGGGTCTGCGCGGTAAAGGGAATGGCAGCCGCCCCGGCGGGGAGCGTGACGCCCTCAGCATCTTTCTCAAGGAGCTTCTGCGCGAGCTTCACAATCGACTTCCCCTCCGGCGTATCGTCAGAGAAGGAAGAAAGAAGCGCGCATTCAATGAGTTCATTTTTGTCGACCCCCGGCGCCGCCTTGAAGGCGTCGGCCGAGCGGTTGCCGAACGTGATCGTGCCGGTCTTGTCGAGAAGGAGCACGTCGACGTCGCCCGCGGCTTCAACCGCGCGGCCCGAGCGTGCAATGACGTTTGCCGCCATCAGACGGCTCATGCCCGCGACGCCGATCGCTGAAAGGAGACCGCCGATCGTGGTCGGAATGAGGCAGACGAGAAGGCCTGCAAGCACCGTGTAGCCGATGATCGTCCCCTGGTCGCCGATTTCCTTCGCGAGCACCGAGAAGGGAAGGAGCGTTGCCGTCACAAGGAGGAAGATGATCGTCAGAGCCGTGAGGAGAATCGCGAGCGCCTTTTCATTCGGCGTGCGGCGTCTCTCGGCGCCTTCGACCATCTGAATCATCTTTTCGATGAAGGATTCGCCCGGATCGCATTCAATTTTGACGATGATCCAGTCGGAGAGCACCGTGGTGCCGCCCGTGACGGACGAAAAGTCGCCGCCCGATTCGCGGATCACCGGAGCGGATTCGCCCGTCACCGCGGATTCATCGACGCTCGCAATGCCGGCGACGACTTCGCCGTCGCCCGGGATCACGTCGCCCGCACGAACGACCACAACGTCGCCCTTGCGCAATGTCGTGCTTTCAACGTCTTCGGTTGCGATGTCGGGACGGAGCTCCCGAACGTGAGCAAGCGCCTCGGCGGCATTGACCGCCTTATGCGCGATCGTGCTCTTCGAGAGGCCCTTCAGGGCTGCGGCCTGCGCGCGGGCGCGGCCTTCAGCAAGGGCTTCGGCGAAGTTGGCGAACAAAACCGTAAACCAGAGCCAGACCGCAGTCCAGCCTGCAAAAGCTGCCGGCTCATTGGAAAAGCCCATGACGGACGCGACGAAAATGCCCGTCGTCAGAATGGCGCCCAGCCAGCAGAGGAACATCACGGGATTGGCGATCTGCGTGCGGGGAGTGAGCTTCTTAAAGCTCTCCACCACAGCCTCTCGCACAAGCTCGGGCTCAAACAACTTAAAAATTTCTTTCTTCGACATGTATGTGTGTCTCTTAATCTCCGCCGCCCCAGAAGTCCCTTTGAGCAACCCTCAATGGATCGCAAAGTTGGGAGAGACTGGACGGGGCGGGCGGAGGAAGCACTTCGAGGGGTACGACTTAGCCTGAAACAACCATTGGTCTTATGTGAAATCAGGGAAGCGAGACGTATTCAGCAACCGGCCCAAGCGCGAGGAGCGGGAAGTAGGTGAGTGCGCCCACGAGGAGCACCGTCCCGACAAGGAGTCCGCAAAAGAGCATGCCGTGCGTGACGAGCGTGCCGTCGGAGGACGGAACTCTCCTTCCGCGAACGAGGGCGCCGGCAAGCGCCAGCATCGCAAGGATCACGAAGAAGCGGCCGAACCACATGGCTGCGCCGAGGCTCAGGTTGTACCAGGGCGTATTCGCGCCGAAGCCGGCAAAGGCGGAGCCATTGTTGTTCGCGGCCGAGGCCCACGCGTAGATCATCTGAGAGAAGCCGTGTGGGCCGGGGTTCGTAATCGAAGCCGTGCCGAAATCACCCATTGAGGAGATCCCGAGACCAACCAGAACGATCACCGGCGTCACGAGCATGCCGATGCTCGCGAGCTTCATCACCGGAACGTCGATCTTCTTGCCGAGATATTCAGGCGTGCGGCCCACCATGAGGCCGGCCACGAAGACCGCGATGATGATGAAGATCATCATGCCGTAGAAGCCCGCGCCGACGCCGCCGAAAACCACTTCACCGAGGAGCATCAGCAGCATCGGGACGAGGCCTCCGATCGGGGTGAGGGAATCGTGCATGTTATTGACGGCGCCGCAGGAGGCGGAGGTCGTCACAACGGAGAAGAGCGAACTTTGCGATAGCGGGAAGCGCATTTCCTTCCCTTCCATGTGCATGGCGCTTTCGGCAGCACCGTAATGCGTAAGGAAGTTGGCGCCGTCATACTCAAACCAGGCAAGCGTCAGAAGCGCGCCCGCAAAGAGCACGGCCATGGCGCACCAGACGGTCCAGCCCTGACGGATGTCGCCCACCGCGTGGCCGAAGGTCCAGCAGAGACCGGCAGAGATCGCGAAGATCGCAAGGCACTGAAGGAAGTTCGTAAGCGCCGTCGGATTTTCAAAAGGATGAGCGGAGTTGACGTTGAAGAAGCCGCCGCCGTTCGTGCCGAGCATCTTGATTGCTTCCTGGCTTGCAACAGGTCCGAGCGCAATGCTGCCGTCCTGACCCGTTACAGACTGGAAGGCTTGTGCGGCGCTCCACGTCTGAACGCTTCCTTCGCCGATCAGAACGAGCGCAAAGATGAAGGCAATGGGGAGGAGGAGCCAAAGATTGATGCGAACCATGTCAACCCAGAAGTTGCCGAGATTCTTTGTTTCCGAGCGCGCAAAGCTGCGAATCACAACGAAGGCGACGGCAATGCCCGTACCCGCGGAAACAAAGTTCTGCACCGTAAGGCCGACCGCCTGAGAGAGCGGGGAAAGCGAAGCTTCGCCGCCGTAGCTCTGCCAGTTCGTGTTCGTGACGAAGGAAATGGCGGTATTGAGCGCCTGGTCGGCAGGCATGCCTGCAAAACCCATGGGGTTCCACGGCAGCACGCCCTGGAGACGCAGAATGCCGTAAAGGAAGAGGCACCCCAAAGCGTTGAAGAGAAAGAGCGAAAGCGCATAGCCCGCCCAGCTCTGCTCCGCGTCTTCGCGGAGCCCCAGGCACTTCAGAAGCACGCCGTCGAGGCGGGCAATGGGCGCCGGCGCCTTGCCTTCGCACATCGGCGTCATCCAGCGGCCCATAGGCTTCGTGACGAGCGCGAGAACCAGGAGAAATAAAAGAAATAATTCAACCGTTGCGGTCATGATTGCTGCGGGATTCAACCCCTGAGGCAAATCACCCTGAAAGCTTCCCGAAGGATTTCTTTTCGCTTTGGGATGCTCTTAAAGGATTTGCTTAATCTCTTGGGGTTCTTCCCGTTAAATCCAAACAATATTGAGGGGCAGCTTCATTCGCGCCAGAGCACGGTAAGAAGCCAGCATAGGAGCAGGAAACACACCCCTAGGAAGATGTATGCGCCAGTCATGGTCCTTGAAATTCCCGTTAAAGATGCTCGCTCTCATCAGGAGCGATTGGACTCGAGAAAGCCCATGAGGAGCTTGAAGAACCCGAGGCAGAAAAGGACGAAGACCAGCCAGATCGCCAGAATGACGATGTCGGACATGGATTTGATTCCTCCAAAAATAAGGGACAGGAGGAAGGTTAGAGACGGCCGCAGCAACGCCGTATAAAAGTCAGGGTTGTCCCCGTAAATAGCGCGTAAATATCGCTGCCTCTGCTGAGGCATGCGTACGCCTCAGCGGAAGCATCGGGATGCCGGGATGTCAGCTCTGGGTAGTTGAATTCAATGATTATCTTGAAAATTATTTCCTACTTCCCGATAGGCTTCGAAGCGGCGAGCGGCGCCATTAAATACGAGCACTGCGCAATGAAGCGCTCTCGAATCGATGCCCTCTCTGCCCTCTCCATAGCGGCGGGAACGCATCTGCTCCTCTCCTTCTTTGAGAAGGTTTTCCACTTCGTCCGACGAATGCGCGAACTTGAATTCGAAAACCCAGCGCCGACTGCCAACAGCGACTTCCAGGTCGCTTCGTCCAAGGGCCGTGTGCTTTTCGACTTCCGGAATCAGTGCGGATCCCATCAGGAAGAGCTGTATGCAGGCGCGGCAGGCGGCTTCGCTCTCAATGGGAAAGTTGTGATAGTCGATCTGATTAATGCCGTCGTTGAAGCGCCTCACGATGCTTTCGAGCGTTCCCGTTCCGAGGAGATCCGAAAGCATGGGAGCGCCCATCGGGTCAATGAACTTGCCCTGCAGGAGTTCATCCGCGTAAAGCTGGGCGATCGAGAGCTCAACCTCTCTATTGGGATAGCCGATGGCGGCTGTCCCGTTGGAACGTACCGTCTTGATTGTGAGATATCCCGCCTGTGTGAGCAGTGCGTCGAGACCGATGGTTTCATAGCCGCGGGCCGCCTGAAGATCCGTCAGACGGATCTGTTTGTCTTCATCAAATTCGAAGGGATTCTCAATCCTGTGGCTTGCCAGATAGCCTTTCAGGACCGCAGGACGACCGCCGCTTTCATACCAGTAGTTCAAAAAGCCTTCTTCGGGGTTTTGCAGAAAGCTCAGCACGGACCAGGGGCAATACACATGCGTTTGCGCATTGCGATCGAAACAGAATCCGTCGTAATTTTCCTTAAGCTCCTGCAATAATTCTTCTCTACTGAGATGAAGGACTTCTTGAGCTCTGATCAAATGAAGATCAAAATATCTGACAATTTCATCTTCCGTCAGCCCGAGAATAGCGCTGTACTTTGAATTTAAAGAAATATCGTTGAAATTATTAAATTCAGAAAATGAGCTTCTATTGCTGAATTTTGTAATTCCCGTCATAAAGAAGAATCGAAGGCACCCGTCAGCATTCTTCAGTACAGCATAAAATTTTTCCAACTCCGCTCGAACTGCCTTGAACTTTTCCGGACTTCCTAAATGTGCAGTCAGCGGCGTGTCGTATTCGTCGATCAAAAGGACGAGGGAGCTTTGCGGCAGCGAATTAAGCCAGGTTCGCAGCTGGACGAAAAAGGAAACATCCGCATTTTCCTTATCGAAATGGAAGCCCAATGGTGAAAAGGCATTGATCAATTCACTTCTCAAATTGAATTCAAAATGATCCTTGCTGACAAATTCCTTGAGACCAGAAAAATCGAGGCGAACGACATCATATTTCCGATCCTGCCACAGCTTCTCTATCGTCAATCCCGAAAAATGTTCCACCCCATTCTTAAATAGTGAGGCAAAGGTAGAAACCAGCAGGGATTTTCCGAAGCGTCTCGGACGAATCAGCAGAAATTTGCGACGCTGCGATGCGATATTAAAAATCAGATCCGTCTTATCTACATAAATCTGATTCGCACCACGCAGTGCAGCAAATTCACTGGTACCAAGCGATAGAGAAAATTCGGCAGAATGCACTTTTTAAGCATCAAGAAAGTAGACGTCCCCAGATAAAACTAGAAGCAGACTAGCAACGTCAACCTTTATTTGTCAACATAGGATTTGAATGTGCTACATAGGCCCGTCCCCCATTAGCGCCTGAGGCGATTATCTTGGCCGATGTTGTTTGCTGAAAAGTAATGCTGAATAAATGATGCAGTGTCAGCACAACGTCCTGTAATTTTTGATTATCTTCCAAATTGACAATTTTGATGCCAGCAGCCCTTGCCTTGTCTCTATTAATGTGTCTATTATGAGCTTTTGATTCCCTCTGATCAACAAGTAGCTTTTTAATATTTTGTATTTTTGAATCATCATTTCGCAGCATATTATTTTTTTTAAAACAGTTTCAAGAATTTCAACCGACCATTCCATTGCACGTTCGCACCATGTCAAAAAGCCTGGGTGAAACTGGCCAATAATCATTTGCCAGACTGCTTCTTTAGTTTTATCATTAACAACTTCTTTATTTGCACGATCAAATTCATCCAGGTACGATTGAACAGCCATTCCGCCATATTGAGGATCCACAGGGCCCAAACTAGATTGCGACCCCATAACAATTTCTTTTCCAGAAAGTGCCAGCAGCGTTCCGCCCGACATAGCAATTTGAGGAACGATTGTTCTTATATTGCCTTCATATAAGGTATTCAGATAATCAATGAGTGACTCAGTAGCACCAACATCTCCTCCAGGCGTATGCAGGATAAGATCCAGTCCCTTCTTGCGCTCTTTTTCATCATACATGCACGTCATGAAGCCTGTTTTATCCTGGTCTGAAATAGAAAAATCACCATTAATATTTGGCTTTTGCAGCCACCCGGAGTAATAACAAATAACATTTCGATTCGTTAATTTGGAAAGTTTGCGAATGTACTGTTTTCTCAACTGATCGTATGCATTCTGCTGCGCAACTACCTGCAGCAATTGATCCCACGTAGGCATTTAATTACTCCTTCGCACTATGAGAAATAGTGGTGATGCAGCGAATTTTTCGCCGTCCTGTAGCAAAATCTATATCGCTCAAAAATAAATCTAATTCAGGTTTGGCCCCATAAAATTTAAAAGGACTTGATGCGATCTTCTCCTCCAACGATATCATTTCTTCCTTATTTTCTATATTTACACATTCATCAGAATGATCGGAAAATAAAGTACCGCAATTCGAATCAATTTGTTTTATTGGATCTGAATTATCATTTTTCATTTTTGAATATGATTAACAACATCTAAAAACATTAGCATTTTCGAAAGAAAACACCGCAGCATCAGAACGAATCAAATCGAAGTTGTGCTGCAGAGAGATTGAAGGATGCTCTGAGCAAATCCGAAGATAATGCATTAATTGCATAAATATCAAATATATGATAGAATATGTCTATCATAAATAGATTTGCGAGAGGCTTCGTATGGAACAGCTTTCGTTTTCGGACCTTGAAATCAGTCTTCGCCGGAAAACCCGCAAAACCCGTACGGAACGCCTCACCGAACGGTTGGAAAAGCTTGTCCCCTGGTCAGACCTTCTTGAGCTGATTCAGCCCTTTTATTACGAGTCAGGCCGCCGCGGCCGGCAGCCGTTCCCGCTTGAATTGATGCTCCGGATCCATCTGCTGCAGATCGTATACAACATGAGCGATCCTCAGATGGAGGATTATCTTCACGAGAACTCTACTGCTCGAAAATTCGTGGGGCTGGCGCTGGCGGACCGGACGCCGGATGAATCCACGATTCTCCAGTTCCGTCATCTGCTCGAGAAGCACAACCTCGGCAAGCAGGTCCTTGAACGGGTCAACGACGGCATTGCCGCTGCCGGACTGATGCTCTCCAAAGGACGCATTGTTGATGCCAGCTTCATTGAGGCCCCGAGCTCAACAAAGAATCGCGATCACAAGCGGGATCCGGAAATGGCGAGCGGCAAAAAGGGAAATACGTGGCATTTCGGCATGAAGATGCACGTCGCCACCGACGACCTCATCGGCATCGTCACGAATGCGGTCTACGGACCCGCCAACGAGCATGACATCAGCCGTGCAAGGGAACTAATACCGTCGGAGACGGAGCAGGTCTACGGCGATGCCGGCTATGTCGGGATGGAAAAGCGCGAAGAATTCCAGACGGATAAGGAAGCTGAAAAGCGTGAGTACCGGATCAACCTCCGTCCAGGCGTGTTGAAAGGGCGCTCGGCTGAAGACCTTGTGCGTCGGGTTGAGCATTTAAAGTCCAGCGTTCGATGCAAGGTTGAGCATGTCTTTGCGCGTGTGAAGCTTCAGATGTCGTACCGCAAGACCCGGTATCGCGGCCTTGCGAAGAATGCTCATCGCATCAATACGATGCTGGCGCTCTGCAATCTCTTCACTGTGGATTGCTTCCTGAGAAGATTAAAGGCCTAATTGTGCCTATATTGCGGGAATTTCCCTAAAAAACATCATATTGTGCAGATTTTTAGACTGTAAACAACCAAATTTATGTGTTTGGACCGGATTTTCCGGTTTCAGTCATAAAAATCGGTACTTGCTCAGACCTTCCTGAAAATACTTTAGCGAACGCTGGGTTCCTTCGGCTTCACTTCGGGAACGACAAGAAGCTGCTTTCTGCGTCCCTTTGAGCAGCAGTAGTCATCTACCCACTTGCGGGCGGTGCTTGACGAAATCCCGGACCTTTTGTAAATCTCGCTCCAGGAGAAGCCGGAGAGCCGCATGCGGATCACGTTCTCGCGAACGGACTGCGGATAGCGGTATTGGTTTTCCGAGATCTTCGCCTTGAAGGTGCCTTTCTTGAATCCCCGGCTCCAGTCCCGAACGGTGTTGACGGAAATATTGAGGATGCGAGAGGCCTTCGTATAGCCGATACCGTGCTTGAAGAGCTCAATCGCCTGCGCGCGCTTTTCTTCCGAAAGCGCTCTTGTTTCGCGTCTTTCTTCAGAAGGCGCAGTGTCAGGTGTCTCCTGATCGAGCGGCATCGCGTTCTCCGGAAGTAGGAAATAAAAGACTCTTCTCTCCTCCCGCCCGGGGAACCCCGGGCGAGAAGAGAAGAGGAGTCAAAGGGTGAAGTCATCCGGAAGAGATGGAAAAACCTTCAGTTCCGGATGATTCGGTACGCTCGATTAGAAGGCGTAGCGGACGTTGGCATTGAACGAGTTGTTCATGCGATCATCCGAGCCGGCGCCGAGCTTGTAGCTGAGACCGAAGCCCCAGGCACCGTTCGTCGCGTTGACGCCGAACTGAGCCTGAACCGGGTTCGAGTCGATGACGCGGACGGCGTAGTCGTCGGTAGCCGAAACACCGGTGATGCCGAGCTTGAGGTCAGCATCCTTGTCGCCGAAGGTCGGAACGACAGAGAGGTCGAACTTCGGAGCGATCGTCCAGCCGTTCGTCTCAAAGTCAGCCGAAACCGTCACGCCGACCGGCATCTGGAAGACGTTCTGATCGTCGATGTCGGTGACATAGCCGGCTTCAAAGCCGTCAGTCGAGATAGCGGTGTAGCGGAGGCCAAGGTGCGGCACGATGTTGACGGAACCCGCCTTCGTGAGCACTTCACCGCGAACGCCGACCGTCCAGGCATCCGTGTCTTCAGAGAACTTCCAGGCGTGGGCATAGCCGTTCGCCGTGACGTCGTTCGAAGCCTGCAGGTAGCCGATGTCGGCGGAGACGTTCCAGATGTCGGCAAAGGTCTTCGAAGCGTAGACCGAGAAGCCGACCAGGTCGGAATCCGTCGAGGCAGCGACGCCGGAGTTCTTCGAATCCGTGTCGGCCGTGCCGATCGTCAGAGCAGCACCGAGAACAGCGTTGCAGCTGAACTGGTAGTCGAGACCGAGGACGCCCGAGTAGATGTCGGAGCTGTAGCCCGCGCCATCAAAGAGGGTCTTGGCTTCGAACTTGCCGCCGTTCACGTCAGCCCAGACGTTGACGCCCTGACCGCGCTGCGCGAGGATCGAGGTGCGGTCAGCAACGGTGTCGGCCATCTGGTTGACGGCGTCCATTGTGAGCGTCTGCACACCAGTCGTGGCGCCCAAGCCCGCAACTTCCTTAGCGGCCGTGCGGACAGCCTTCGGAGTACCGAGACCATTGGTCGAGGTGTAGAGCCAGTTGTTGAACTCAACGGAGCTCGAGGTTCCGAGGTTCTTGTTCTGGTCGTACATAGCCTGCGCCACATTCATGCCGACGATGTCTTCGTAGCCGCGGGCAGCAAGCTCCTCATCGGTCGTCATCGTGACGCCGATCGTGCCGACATTGGTAGTGGTGTCGACCGTCAGCGCGGCATCCATCAGAACATCGCCCGTGAACGTGAGATCCTCAACGCGTTCAGCAAAGTCTTCGGCACCGGAAACCAACTTACCAACCTTAATCTGGTCGTGCGCAGAGAGATTGGCAACATAGAGCTCGGCATTCTTGTTGAAAGTAATGTCTTTTTCAAAGACTGCCGTAGCGCCCGTGGTGTCGACCTTGTTGGCATCCATGACGAGCATGGTGTTGGCCCCGATGTTCACGGCAGAAACGGCAGAGTACGTCGTAGCGCCGGTAGCCGAGAGGTTGCCGGTAGCCGTGACGTAGCTCACCTTGCCTTCAGCATCAACCGTTTCATTGCTCACATAGAGGACGGCCTTAACGAGATCCTTGCCCTTGTTGGCTTCAACCGTACGATCGCCGAGGCCGTAGCCGGTCTGAGCAAAGAGCTGAGCAGCTTCATCAGCCGTGGCAGTGGCGCCGATCGCAACGATCGAGCCCTGACCAGCCTGAACAGAAGCGCCCGAAGCGACTTCGCCGACAACCACCGTGGAGGCGGCATCAAGCGCGAGCACGCTGCCTTCCTGCCACGCCGGATCTGCGAAGATCTTGCTGGTGCCCGTCAGCTTACCGACCACGAGGTGACCGGACTCACTTTCTTCAGCTGAGGAAGAACCGACATAAAGCGTCTGAGTGCCAGTATCGAGTTCGGCAATAGAGGCATTGCCATACACGTAGCTAGTTTCATCCGCCTGGGCAGGGGTACCGAGTGTAACCTTGCCATCAGCAGTGAACGAACCCGTGTCTGCGATCTGAAGAAGATTCGTCTTCACATTGCCCGGCGTCTTATAGCCGTCAACGTCCACGGTGCCCGTCTGGAAGGAGCCCTTCTCAACATAGATAGTGCCCGCATCGACGTCGCCATTGACGGTGAGCTTGCCATCCACATCAAGATCAGCAGTGACATTGCCCTGAACAGTCAGATCTCCGGAGGCGACATAAACTTCGCCAAGATTAGACGAGTCGCTGCTAGTGACAGCACCAATGACAGCTCCTTCGCCGGTGGTAACGAAGAAGCCACCCGCCCCCAGAGTTACGCCAGCGAGCTTCTTGTTGTCGTTTGCATCAACAGACTGAACCAAATCGCCGGAACCATTAAGAACAAGGGTGTTGTCGACCTGCAGGGTGGCAGTAGTAGCCTTTTCAAGAACTGCCTTGCCGAATTCACCGCGGAGGTTGGCGTTGACACCCGTGACGGTGACGTTCTTGAGGTAATCAAGAACAACACCACCATTCAGGTTGTTATCGGTCAGCGTCTTATAGGCAATTTCGTTATTGGTAGCGGCAACACCCTTGACTGTAAGACCGCTGAGATCAAGGAGACCGGTGGCAGAAGAAGTCTGGCCAAGAGTCGTCGCAAGTGTTCCAAGGTTGGCAGAAGTGACTTCACCGGTCACGCCTTCAACAACGATCGAACCATCATTCGTGGTGACGCCGTTGAACTTCTTACCATCGGACGCAGCAGTAAATTCATAAGAATTATCAGCTTTGACCGTCAGTCCAAGAACAGAGGCAGAGACCAGAAGTTCGCCTTCGTCACCAACCGTAAAGTTCTGACCAGCAACCGTGTACAGCTTATCCGTGACTTTGAGAGTGCCGTCATTGACAGCTACCGTGCCTTCAGTAAGAGTAAGAGTACCGATCTCGGATGAAGCCTCATTGGTCAAAGTCAGGCTGGCACCGGTGCCAGAAACTTCGAGAGAACGGAAGTTCTGGGTCGTTTTGTTCAGCGTGAGCGTAGAAGTCAGCTTGGCATCAACCGGATCTTCAGAGCCAGCAACCGTAATCTTGCCGCCGTTCTGAAGCGTCCAGGCTTCATCGAGCGTCAGGAGATCGTTCGTTGTAGCATCGGCCTTCTTCGCGCTGTTGAGTGCCGTGACATTGAAGGTCGACGCGTCGACAGTAATTCCGGAGCCACCAGCTTCGACAGTCGTATCCGCCTTGCCAGTTTCAAGACCGGATGTATAGACAGCGCCCTTCGTCAGCGTCAAAGTCTTAACACTCAGCGAGCCTTCGTTCTTGAAGGATGCGCCTTCGACATTCAGCGTATCGGCAGTGAAGTTCTTCGTGTAGGTGTCGCCCGTACCAGCCTTGCTGTTCACAAAGTCGCCCTTGACGGTTACCGAGCCTGCGGCGATCGAAGCGGTAGCCGCATTCGTGGAGGTCTTGCCTTCAACGCCGGTGATCGTGAGAGCGCCCGCGCCAGTCAGTGCGGTCTTGTTGTCAAGATAACCGACCGTAACGGCGCCATCGTTCGCAACCGTGCTGCCGGATGCGAGCACGAGGCCGTTATTGACAACGAGTTCTGCATTGACGACAGACACATTGGCCTTACCAGCAACAGTCATGTCTCCGGTCACTTTGGCATTGCCGCTCGTCAGGGTAGCAACACCGTAGTCCTGGACATCAAGCGTCTGAACATTCAGGTTATAGAGCTGATTCCCGTTCTTGTCTTTCCCAGGTTCTGTTGCAGCAAGTTCGAATGTGCCTTTGCTACCGGAGGCGGGACCGCCAATAGTCAGTGTTTCAGCCGTGAGCGTTCCAGAAACGCCGGAAAGCTTGAGACCAGTTGCGGCATCCGTCGTTCCCTTGACCGTGATGGTCTTATATGCGATCGTGCCGGCGTTTTCGATTACATTGTCTGCACCAGTCGCGACAATGGCATCACCGGAAGCAGTGCCGTCGGTTTGAACAGAGAGACCGCCTGTCGAAGCCTTAAGGTTGAGTGTGGTCGCCGTAAGCGTAGCTTCAGCACCAACCGTCACCTTACCAGCGCCCGTCAGATTGGCGGTCGTTGCAGCACCATCAGCGTTGAGCGTGAGATTCTTGTCAGCAACATAGAGCGTTTCTGCGGAGAAAGACGCATCTTTACCGACAGTCACGGTGCCATTCAGTTGTGCCGTTACGTCCTTGATGTCCTTAGGATCGGTACCCACATACACAACTTTGTCTGAGAAAGCCTTGTTGATGGCAATCGAATCAGTTGCATCAGTGGCTTTCACAGTCAGCTTACCGCCCGTGCCTTCATAGGCGGAATTGAGCGCAACAGTCGTACCGGTGAGGGACAGATCGCCCGCGTTCTTGAAAACAACATTTTCAAGCGTCAGTGCGCCGGAAGATGCCTCAACAACCGCCTGAGCGCCATCCGCGACATCAAGCGTCACGGTACCAGCCTGATGATGATCAACCGGCTTGGAAACGCCGAGAGTAAGTCCTTGTGCGTCGCTAGAAGTCAGAGTAGAGGTGCCTTTTTGAGCGCCAGAACCCGTATTCTTGAAGGAAATGGTCAGATCGCCTTCATCGCCAATGACCGTGGCTGCCGCATCATCGGCACCGGTTACCGTCAGCTTAGCATCGTGAGGTGTCGCGCCATTAACAGCCGTGAAATTGATCGAGCCATAGCCATTAACGTCTTTGACCGTTTCTTCAGCCGCAACTTTATCGGTAGCAGTGAAGTTCAGAGCACCGTTGTGCAGATATACGGTGGAACCCGGGAGCAAGTCAGCAGCTTTAAATTCGGTGGTCGTGGCTTTGCCTTCCGCATCAGCAGTGAAGACCTTGCTGACCGTCGTTTCAGCAGCATCACCCGCTGCATTTTCAGTCACCGTAATGTTGGCACCTTCGCCGACATAGGCGTCCGCAGCCATCGCAGAACCGGCAACGCCAGCCATCACGGCAGCAACCGCAGCAGCAACGACCGTCTTCACGGCCTTGCCCTGATAGGAGGAAGCCTTCTCGCTCGTCACGACCGTGCCGCGTGTGAGGGAGCGGGCGACCTTGAATGTCTTATTCATTGTTAGAAACTCCAATTGAATGTTTCGGGCGGCTCTGCGGAATGGGTTGCCGCAGGCAAAACGCCGCCATGCCTTTTGCGGGCACAAGCGAACTTTAAAAAAGCAAGTTTCCGGGGGGGGGGGGTTATCCCTTATAAGACATTCATTTCTTCGAAGTTGCTGTAAATAAATACGCTTCTATATGTGGAGGGATAACCCTGAATACGATTAGTGGTGGACTTGCAACGGCAATGAAAGACATAAACTATCGATAACATACAATTAATATGTAATCACTATCAATAGCTGCATCTCATTTTCTTGTAAGTTGTACGGCATCTCCAGACGTTCGAAACATCCAGGCTGCCCTCGGAAAAAACGCTTTCTCAAGAGAAACCCGCTTTTCCGACCCTCGTTCCATTTGTCCTGCTCTTTTCCCGGTCAGGCTCAATCACTCCATCGATCGCGTCCAAACGCAGATCGCTTTCACACCAACGGCTGACGGCCTCACAAAGCCTAGTATATCGTTCGTTAATTAAGGCTATTAATTAATTCGTGGACCTCGTCGAGCTTCCAGCGCCAGCGGAACGGCACGGGGTCTTCGTTGGTTTCATCGATCCACTTTGTAATGTGATCCCTCAGCTCATCCTTCGAATTGACGCGAAGCCCGCGCAGGCTTTGACGCGCCATCTTGCTGAAGAATGCTTCAATGAGATTGAGCCATGATGCATGCTTCGGCGTGAAGATGAACTGGAAGCGCCCCTTCCTCGTATCAAGGTAGGCACGCGTTTCCTTCGATGTGTGGATCGAGTGATTATCCAACACAATGAAGATCCGGCATTCATCAGCATACGTCGCATCAATCATCCTGAGGAAGTCGACGAAGTCTGAGCTCTTATGGCGTTCGCGGATCAGACTGTGCACCTTGCCGGTAATCAGATCAATGCCGGCAAGCAGGGAAAGCGTTCCGTGACGACGATATTCGTAGTCGCGACGGGTAAAGCCTTTTCCAGGCTGCGGCGGCCGATCATCATGAATGTTCCCAATTGCCTGAATGCCCGGCTTCTCGTCATAGGAGATGTAGACGGTGCCGTTCGGCTGCGATGAGCCTTCAAGCGTATCAATGAAGCGAAGGTCGATCTCCACGCGCTTGTAAAGGAGAAGGACTTCTCTCGCTTTAGCTTCAAAATCGGGCCCCTTCTTCTCAAGGTAATAGCGGATGCGGTGCGGCTTGATTTCTCCTTCTTCGAGAATTGTCCAGATAGTGGACTTTGAGGCTTTGCCGAGCGATTCGCCATAGCGTTGTTCTTCAGCATGTTTGCGCACGTAGGCGGCCAGAGTCTCCATTGACCAAAGCGCCTGCGTCGGTCCATCCGGCAAATCCTTCGGCGGCGTGCATGCAAGAGAACGCACCCAGGTGCGCGCATCATCGCTGATCGCTGCCGGTCGTCCGCTGCGCTTGAGATCCTCGAGAGCCATCATCGGGCCGATCTGCAAAGCCTTCCGCAGGAAACGGGCGACCGCACTTACCGAAAGCTGAACTTCTTCAGCCAGCTCTTTCTGCGGCTTCCCGCTGGCTGCGCCGAGCAGAATTCGGGCGCGCTGCACCTGGCGATGCTCAGCTGTGCGTGAGTTGGCGATCTGAGTTAGTGAGGCAACCTGCTCTGGAGTGAGTGTCAGAGGGGTAACGACAGGGCGGCCGCGAGGCATGAGGAGGCTCCAGTGAGTGGGATCCTCCAATTATAGCAAAATCGGCTAATTAATGGCTTTATTTACAGAACGATATACTAGAGTTCCGACTCTTCCCCCTAAACTCACAGCACAAAAAAGCCCGCAGAGGCGACTGGAGGGGGATAAATGTGGCGTCCTCTGCGGGAAAGGCGGTGAAGTCGGAGGAGAATGCACCTCTCGGGCCGGGAGCCGGAATCCTCGCGGGAGGAGGCTCGAGAATCGCGAGGGGCTCGCTTTAACCTGGGGGGATTAGGCGGCCGCTACGACCGGGTCACCGCTCACCTTTGATTCTATCCGTAGTTATTCAGTTTTCCTTACAAATCACTCTATAAAAGAAACTCAGAAGCGCTCCTTTAACGTTTTTTTGCGCTCGGGCAATTCCCTTTTCTTCCCTGCGTGTTTTTACTCTTGCCTCCGGGTACTCATCTGTGTACCGAGACCGCTTCTTCCTCAATTGTTCTGAGGATCTCATCGTGATTTTCGTAATATGCAGCGGCATGCCCGCGAAGCACTTCCGCCGAAGTCTCCGAATGGCGCTCGGCAATTACGACGGAATCAATGCCCGCAGCCCTCGCGCCCAGAATGCCCGGGAGCGCATCCTCCACCATGAGGCACTCTTCTGGGCGGGCGGAAAAGTGTTCGAGGAACTTGAAAAATGCTTCCGGGTCCGGCTTCACGTGCGCCACGTCGTCGCGCGTGACGATGAGATCGAAATAGTCTGAGAAAGGCGCAGCGGCGAGAAGCTTCAGGTTCTCCTTTGAATAGGTGTCGATGTTTCTGCGGCGCGTGGTGGTGGCGATGGCAAGCGTCTTCCCGGCGCGCTTCAGAGCTTTAAGAACTTCAGGCGCCCCGGGACGATAGTCGACGCGCGTGCGCAGAAACTCCTGCGCGAGCTCGTAGCGCTGACGATGAATCTCCTCGGGCGTCCCGGGAAGTCCAAAAGCCGCCTTCATGTCCGCCATGTACTTGAGGTATGCGTCCGACCCTTCGCCGTACTTCTTCATGGCGCTCATCCGGAGGTGTCCGGCCTCGTCCTCTGAAATCTGCACTCTGCCGTCCGTGAGGCGCTTCAGGAGCTCCTGATCGACCTGACTCCAGACGCCGAGGGAGTCAATAAGCGTGCCGTCAAGGTCGAAAATGATGATGCGTCGATCGAGAAACATGTTTTGAGCTTCAAGGATGGGGAAAAGAAAAGAATCAAAGAGGCTTCGCGGGACTGCCCTCAGCATGGAGGGCGGCATTTCGTCCGGCAATGCGCCCGAAGACGAAGGCGTCGAGAAGGCCGCTGCCCCCTAAGCGGAATTTGCCATGGAGGCCGCCCGTGGTTTCACCGGCAGCGTAGAGCCCCGGAATCGCCTCGGACGAGAATTCGCTTTTCCTTCTCACCCGGGCATCCGGAAGAACGGCGATTCCGCCGCAGGTGTAGTGCACTTCAAAACGCTCGCGCCCGAAGTAGTACGGGGGCTTCGCAAGATCCTGAAGGAACCGCGTGCGGCCGAATTCGGGATCGATTCCGCTCCTTGCCGCAGCGTTGTAAAGCCTGAACGTCCGCTCGAGGCGCTTCAAAGGAATGCCCATTTTTTGGGCGAGCTCTTCGAACGTTTCCGCGCTGTCGGCAAGCCCCTGCTGCATCTTGGTCGCGAAGGTTGCGCCCTTCACGCTTCTGCTGTCGGTTACCACCCAGAAATCCGTTGTGCCCGTTGCAATCAAATCCGAAAACACGGTATCCCAGGCTGCGGTTTCGTCCGTGAAGCGCATGCCGTCCGTGGTGAGAAAGATTTCGGCTCCGGGGTAGTCGAGCATTCGTCCGCCCCAGAAAGGAATTGCCAGAACGTATTCCATGCCGGTCACCGCGCCGCCCGCGGCGAGCGTCATCCGGATGCCGTCGCCCGTCGCCGGATCTTCATTCATGCGGCCCGGACTATACGTGGTGCCGAGATCGTCCGGAATGTAAGGAGCCCACATCGAGCGGAGCGATAGATTGGCGCCGAATCCGCCTGTTGCCAGAACGACGCTCCGGGCAGAGATCGTCTCCATCCGTCCGTCGGGTGCCTGAACAACCAACGCTTCAACCCCGCCTCCTGCGCCCAGGACAAGACGATCGGCGCGCGTTCGGTATCGAATTTCAACCCCAAGCGCCCTGGCGCGGGCAAGAAGCCGCTGCGTATAAGCGAGCCCGCTCCTCGCGCGCGAGGTTTTGTGCGCCCGGGGGAATACGCCTGAATAAGCCTCATAAAGCTTCGGATCGAACTCAACGCCGATGGATTTGAGCCACGTAATGACGTGCGGACTCTCCTTCACCATCAGTTCAATGAGTTCAGGATTCCCGATCCCGCCGCCCCCTTCGAACGTGTCGCGAAAGAACTGCTCGGCTGAATCCGTTCGCCCCATGCGCTTCTGTCCTTCCGGGTCGAGGGCATTGAGCATCCCGGAACTCACGAGCATGTGGCCGCCTGCAAGCGCCATCTTTTCTACGACAAGCACGCGTTCTGCGCCCGCTTCCCTTGCCGCGATCGCGGCGGCAAAGCCCGCCGCGCCCGCGCCGACCACGACCACATCAGAGGCGCCATTCCCGGGAGCCGGTTCTGCCCGGAGAATCTCCGGGCAAAGGCCGGAGAGCGTGAGGAGACCCAATCCCTGAAGCGCAAGCCTGCGGCGCAAATAAGCCATCTCACCGGCCTCCGTCAGAAAGAAGCCCGGCGGCCTCGAGGGCCTTGGCCATGGCAACGGCCGAACGAACGCCGAGCTTCTTGGCGGCATTGCCGCGGTGAAGCTTTACGGTGGGAAGCGAAATGCCGAGCTTGTCTCCGATCTGCTTGTTGAGAAGCCCCTGCGCGACGAGCCTCGCCACTTCGAGTTCGCGATCGGTGAGCGCCGCCGCTTTTTCAGCAAGGTCCGCCTGTCCGGCGTCGGCCGCGAGGTCTTCAAAGCTCTTCTTCACCGCCTTTTCCACGGCGGCAATGAGCACATCGGGAGCCGCGGGCTTCACCAGGAAATCCATTGCGCCCCGGTGCACGGCCTGCATCGCCATCGGGATGTCGCCGTGGGCGGAAAGAAAGATGACGGGAAGGAGACTCCCGCGCTCAACGAGTTCGGCCTGAAGCTCCATTCCGGTCATGCCGGGCATACGGTGGTCAAGGAGCAGGCACCCGGGCTTTCTCGGATCATCCATCTCGAGAAAGGCCTGAGCGCTCTGGTAGGTCATCACCTCAAAGCCCCCCATGCGGAGAAGAAATGCGAGGCTCTTCAACTGTTCCGCATCGTCGTCGACGATCCGTACAAGGGCTTCCTTAATGTCCGTCATCACGATTCTCCTTTCGGGCGTCCGTACCAGCGGAATCGTCCAGCGCTTCAATCACCGCTTCGGCGCAGATGCCTTCGCGGGGGAGCTGATAAAAGCGCAGCACCCCGCCGTGGCGGTCGGCAATCCCCCGGCAGATGGAGAGCCCGATTCCTAAGCCTTCCTGCTTCACGGAGTCGCCGTATCCGGTGAGCCGCGCAAAGCCTTCTTCGGAAAGTCTGGGCCCGTTGTCGGTCACATGGAGCACGAAGTTCTTTTCTTCTCTCGCGAGCGATACGCTCACGAATCCGTCCGGGCGCACGCTTGCCGCATGAGCGGCATTGCGGATTAAGTTGAGGACGAGTAGCTCAAGTTCAAGGGGATCGCCCAGAACCATTGCCGCCCGGTCGTCAGCGGGATCCGCGGCAAGGTAGCCGCCGGGTGCCGTCATGATCGGAACGCGCCTCGCGTCGTGACGCTCAACAATCAGAATTGCTCGGCGAATGACTGCCGTCCAGTCGCAGGGCTTCAGGGGTTCCGTGCTCTGTCTTGCGTAGCCGCGCACGCGGTTGACGATGGCCGTAATGCGGCCCGTTTCCTCCGCCATGGCGGAGAGCGCCTCTTCGGCGAGCGCCTTGTCGCCGGGCCCTGCGTTCCTTCTCGCATTCCAGATTTTGAGGCCCCCGATGTAGTTCGAAAGGGACGACAAGGGCTGCTTCAGTTCATGCGCAAACATGGAGCTCATCTGGGAAAGGAGCCCCACGCGCTCGATTGCGGAGAGCCGCTCGCGCGAGACTCTCGCCTCTTCTTCCATGCGGTTCTTTTCCGCGAGCGCCGCCTCAAGATCGCGCGTTCTGACGCGTACGAGGTAGCGGGAGCGCACCGCATGAAATGCAACAAAGAGGAAGACCGCAAGCACCATCAGAAGAAGTTCGCTGTGGCGCTTTGCAAAGCCGAGAATCGTCTGCTCGTCGAGATATGCATAGGGACCGTAATGGAGCGCCTGCATGAGGCTTCGCACCTGCGACAAATCCACGCGCGTGCCCCAGCGCCAGCCTTCCTGGTCGGGCATGCTGAAGGCAACTGCGGCCACGCGTCTCACCGCCCCGCTCTCGGCTGCGGGGAGATAACCCACCGTCCAGTCGGGGAGCACGGGCGTGCTCGAGCGGCAGGAACCGGGCGTTCCGGCAAGAACGGCTGCCGGCCGGAAGGCATCCTTGTCGATGAAGCCGGTTTCCACGAGGGTCTCAAAAGTGCATAGGGACACAAGCCCCGCATCCGCGCCGCCCGTCGCCACGGCGTTGAAGACTTCCGGAACATCATGAGGACGCCAGACGGCAGAAGAGAAATACCCTTTGGGCTCGATCCCTTCAGAAACGAGGCGGCCCGCAAGCCACTGCCAGGGGCCGAAGGAAAGGCTGCTCTCCACCGCGATTCTTCCCCCCCTGAGGCTCGCAAGGCTCCCCAATTCCTTTCTTCTCGCATCAACGATGAGGAGTCCCCCCGCGGCCTGGGCTGCGGCGTCGCCGCCCAAGGACCGTTCCCTGACGGCAAGCGGAATGGCGCCGGAATCGTCAATGAGCGAAACCATGGAACCCGCCGTGGAAATGACGAAGGGAATGCGCTCGGCCTTCACGGTCTGCGCAAAGCCGTGCGAGGGGATTCTTCTCACAATCACGCGGCGGTCGGGAAACGCAATGCGGAGCGCTTCGGCGAGGGGCAGCACGATTCTTAAGTACGCCTCGTTCTTTCCGGTTTCCTCAAAGGCAAAGACGAAGTCTCCCGGACGCGCTTCCTCCTGAAGGTTCTCACGGTCACCCACGTCATCAGACGCCAGGTCCCGATACTGCATGCTCCTCACGTCGGCAAGATCAAAGGACGCCCCGGAAAGGGCGTCGGTCGGCGCGGGCTCAGCTGGAAGGGGCGCCGAAAAAACGCCCCCAAGCGCAAGAGCGAAGAGAAGAGTCAATCGGGGAAAAAAAGGTTTCATTGCGCAGAATGGAAGGACAGCGTGCGCCGGAATGCGTTAAGAGCTCCGCAGAAAAAGCTTAGCAGAGTTGTCCGACGGGAAAAGCGCCGCGAGGAGCGCGCTTCACGCTTCGCTTCACCGCCTCTCTTCGGGAAAAAGCGCGTCCGTGTAGCCGAAATTCGTCCAGTCGGTGACGCGCATGGGATAGAGAATCCCTTCGAGATGATCGAACTCATGCTGCACGACGCGGGCATGAAAGCCCTCTGCCTCGCGCTCTATCCGCTCGCCCTCGAGCGAATAGCCCGCATAGCGAATGCGCTTTGCGCGCGTCACCATGCCCTTGAGTCCGGGAAGCGAAAGGCAGCCTTCCCAGCCGTCCTCAGTTTCGTCGCCCAGAAACTCAATCGTCGGATTGATGAGCACCGTTCTCGGCACCCCTGCGTTTCTGCCTCCGGATCCCTCCTCGAGCCCGAAGCAGATCACCCGTTCGCTTACGCCGATCTGCGGCGCCGCGATGCCGATGCCGCCGTCCGCAGCCATGGTGTCCCAGAGGTCGGCAACGAGCGCCCGGAGCCGGGGACTCCCGAAGTCCCTCACGGAAAGGGCGTGCTCGAGGAGCCTCGGATCTCCCATATGCAGAACGTCTCTCACCATTTCCCAGGCTCCTCTGCCGACCCTTTTCCTCAATTATTCGGAAGCGTTCGCGCGAAGCGCTTCGCGCACCACATCCACCGCGGCGCGCACGCCCCGGTCGACGATTTCCTTCAGCGACTCGAATTCAATCTTGCGGTGAGATTCCCTCAGGCCCGCAGCCGAATTCACTGATACGCAAAGCGCCCCGTAGGGAAGATCAATTTCCCGGGCAAGCGCGCACTCGGGGTAGAGCGTCATGCCGATCACATTGGCGCCGTCCCTTTGGAATCTGCGCACTTCGGCAGCGCTCTCAAGCCTCGGCCCCTGAGTCGTCGCGTAGACCCCTCCTTCGACAACCCCGTGTCCGCTTCTGCGCGCAGCGCGAATGAGCGCCTGCGAGAGGCCCTGATCAAAGGGGTACGTGAAGTCGATGTGCTTCACGCCGGCCTCCGGCGAATCAAAATACGTGTGTTCGCGCCCCCAGGTGTAGTCAAGGATCTGGTCGGGCACCATCAGCGTGCCCGCTGAAAGCGCTTCCCCGATGCCGCCCACGGTGCCGACGGCAATGATGCCTTCGGCGCCCGCGGCCTTCAGCGCCCAAATGTTGGCGCGGTAGGGAATCACATGGGGCGCAAACTCATGCTTCACGCCGTGCCGGCGCAGAAAAATGAGCGGCACGCCGCCGAGCTTGCCGATGATGAGCGGTGCGGCGGGCTTTCCCCACGGGGTATCAACCTCAATTTCCTCGGCATCCGTGATGATGCCTTCTTCTTCAAATCCGGTTCCGCCGATGAGCGCAAGCATTCTTTTCCATCTCCATTAAAGGGGTGTGCCGGCGAGGAGCTTTTTGAGCTCCTCTTCGCCGATGACGCGGATGCCGAGTTCCTCGGCCTTGGCAAGTTTGCTCCCGGCTTCCGTACCCGCCACCACGTAGTCCGTGCGGCGGCTGACCGATCCCGAGACGCGCGCGCCCTGGGCCGTGAGAAGGTCCTTCGCTTCATCGCGCGTGAGGGTCGGGAGCGTTCCCGTCAGAACAAAAGTCTTTCCGGCAACAAGGCTTTCCGCGGAGCGCTTCTCCACTGCCGGCCAGTGAACGCCCGCATGAATGAGCGCCTCAATGACGGTCCGGTTGTGAGGTTCCCGGAAGAACGCGTGAATGCTTTCCGCAATCACTTCACCCACATCCGGGACAGTAAGCAGCGCATCAACCTCGGCGCCTTCAAGTGCATCGAGCGTTCCGAAATGGTTGGCGAGAGCAAGCGCCGTGGCTTCGCCCACATGGCGGCAGCCGAGGGCGTAAATGAAGCGGGCGAGCGTCGTCGATTTGGCCTTCTCAATGCTTGCAAGAAGGTTCTCAGCCGCCTTCGGCCCCATGCGCTTAACGGGCTTTGGTGTTCCGACCGTTGCCTGAATGGGTGCCGTCAGGTCTTCGGCTTTAAGCGAAAAGATGTCGGCAGGCGTTTCAACGAGCTTTTCGTCGACGAGCATCTCAACGATCTTTTCGCCCAACCCGTCGATTCCCATCGCGCGGCGGGAGGCGAAGTGCACGATCGAGAGCTTCATCTGCGCCGGACAGAAGAGACCGCCGGTGCAGCGCATGTCCTTTTCTTCTTCGTCCCGAATGACGGCGCTCCCGCAGACGGGGCAGACCTGGGGCATGCGGAAGGGCACTGCGTCCTTGGGACGACGCTCCTTCACGACGCGAAGAATTTCCGGAATCACGTCGCCCGCCCGGCGAACCACCACGGTGTCCCCGACGCGAAGGTCGAGCTCCTCGGTAACGTGATCTTCGTTATGGAGCGTCGCGTTCGAGACCGTCACGCCGCCGACATAAACGGGGGCCAGGCGCGCAACGGGCGTCAGGCGCCCCGTGCGGCCGACCTGAACGTCGATCCCGAGAACCTGCGTGAGGGCTTCCTCCGGCGGGTACTTGTGCGCGCAGGCCCAGCGGGGCTCGCGCGCGATGAAGCCGAGCTCGGCCTCGAGCTCAAGGCTGTTGACCTTATAGACAACGCCGTCGATTTCAAAAGGAAGGTCGCCTCGCATCCGGAGGACATCCTCGTGAAATTGCGCAAGCGCCTCTGCACCATGGACGACGCGGCGCATTTTGGCGACCGGGAACCCGAGCGACTCGAAGCGGTCGAGCACCGCGCTCTGCGTATCTGCGAAATGTTCAGAACATTCGCCGAGCGAATAGGCATAAAAATGAAGCGTCCGCCTGGCGGTAATGCTGCTGTCGAGCTGCCGGAGCGACCCGGCAGCGGCGTTTCTCGGATTGGCGAAGAGCTTTTCGCCTTCCGATTCCTGGCGGGCGTTGAGCGCCTCGAAGTCCTTCTTATGCATGATGCATTCGCCGCGGACTTCAAGCACCTGAGGATATTTCCCGGAGAGCTTCAGAGGAATCGAGCGGATCGTGCGGACGTTTTCCGTCACGTCCTCGCCCACGGAGCCGTCGCCGCGGGTGGCTGCCGAAACGAAGACGCCAGATTCGTAGCGCAGAGAGAGCGCCAGTCCATCGAACTTCAGTTCGCAGTCGTATTCAACGGGAGGATCGGATTCCGTGAGACCCAGATCATGACGAACGCGTTCGTCAAAGGCTTTCGCGCCTTCGCTTGAAAAGTCCGTTTCCGTATGAATCGAGAGCATCGGAATCTTGTGGGAAACCTTGCGGAAGCCCTCACGCACGGCGCCGCCCACGCGAAGAGTCGGAGACGTGGGACTCTTCAGCTTCGGAAAGCGCGCTTCAAGGGCTTCGAGCTCATTCCAGGCGCGGTCGTACTCCGCATCCGGCACGCTCGGCGCATCGAGCACGTAGTACTCGTAGCTCCAGCGCTCAATCTCCGCCTCGAGCTCCGCCATGCGTTCGCGCGCTTTTTCGGGTGGCACTGCGGCAGCCGCCGCCTTCGCGCCGAAGGGGTCGGAATCGGCAGGAAGCGGTTCAGCAGGGGCGGACTTTTTTTGGACCGCAGGGGTCTTCGTCGGCGCCGAAAGAGGCGCCGCTTCGGTCTCGTCAAAAAGAGAAGTCATGGCAACAGAAAAATATTAAAAAAGAGCGCCCGGGGATGCATTCCGCCGGACGCTCTGCTTGGATCTTCACTCAGCGGGAGAAAAGAAGCCGCGCGCGGTTGGATCCGGGCTCCACGCCGTTTTCCGTCATGAGCCTGCCGTGCGCCTCGGCCTGTTCGGCAATCAGCATGGCGCCGCCCGCATCGACCGGGTGTTTGGAGCAGTCGCTCCAGCGGCTCTTCAGTTCTGCAGCGAGATGATTCGCGAGCGCAAAGTAGCGCTTCAAATCACCGCGGGCGAGGTTTCCGAGCGGAAGATCGTAGGTGAGAACCAGCGTATCCGTCCCTTCGGGACCAAAGGCGAGCGATATCACCGGATCGCGCTCTGACGGATCAAAGCGAAGCTCCCAGCAGCCGCTCGACGACTCGAAGCCTGCCTTCTGGGCCGCCTTTGAAACGGCTTCGAGATCAAAGGGATGTTCCGGATCAACGGGAGCAATCACGACTTCAATCTTGCGGTCGAAATAATTGATGAAGTTCTTGAGGGTTGCCGAGCGAAGCACCGCCTGGCCGGGCTCAAGTTCGCGGCGAATCACGACGTTGTTCTGCGCCGCCGACTGCTCGAGCACCTGATAAAAGCGCGACGCGCCCACTTCATCGAGCTTCGCGGCGCGGTTGGCGAGCACCATGGAGGCCACAACGTGACGCGCCGGGAAATGAAGTTCCTCGGCTTCGTAGTAAAGGCCGTCCTTCGACGACTGGGCGAAGACGCGCACCAGAAGCGGAAGATTGAGGCGCGCGAGCTCGAGCTTCAGGCTCTTGACGCCGCCCAACGCAAACTGCATGCCGTCAACAGGGGCGATGTCGAGAATCCATTCGATGGCGGAATCAACCGGCGGCACCGCACGGCTTCTGGGATCCGCTGGCACCTCCGTTTTTTCAGTCTTCGCCTCCTCGGCCTTTGCTTCCTCTGCCTCCTCGCGCTCCAGTTCGGCATAGATCGGAGGTTCTTCCGTCGGCGTCGGAATCTCGTTCTCATCAAGGAGCCGCCCCAGAGTGGGATCCGCCTTGATGGTGCTGCTGAGCTCGCCATCGGCAGCCTGACGCGCGCGTTCCGTCGCCTGAGCGATGAGATCCGGCTCCACCCGCGGTTCTGTACCCGCAAGTGCGTCGGCAGTCTTCACGGAGCGAAGCTTGCCCCCGGATTCCCGGGCGCGCTTTTCCTCGCGCTTGGATCGCAAGAAAATCAGGCCGACCAGGATGCCGGCAATAAAAATGATGGGTATCAGGATCTCAAGCGATTGCATGACGTGAGTCCGAGGGAAGAGGACGAATAAGCCGCCCGGTTGGTGAAAGCGGCGCTTGGCTGATCATTCTACCTACCGAAGAGGTATGCGAGCGGAGAAAAATTGTTCCTTATCTTGAGGAAAAAGTCCTGCAAACTTCCCGGGCTTCTCATGCGCATCTCACAGTTTGATTGGTGAGTGCGAATGCCGGAAATTTCGTCATTCGGCCCGGGATGCGGCACCAGGACCGCATCCTCAGCCGGAGGTTTTCCTTGCTGCCGCATCCGCCTTTGCAATTTCAACGGCTTCATTCACGTCGACGCTCACAATGCGGCTCACGCCCGGCTCCTTCATCGTCACGCCGATCAAAACGGAAGCGTGCTCCATCGTGACGCGATGATGCGTGATGACGAGGAACTGCGTCGCCTCGGAGAGCCCGATGCAGAGCCTCGCGAGGCGCCCCTGATTGGCTTCGTCCAGCGGCCCGTCCACTTCGTCGAGAAGGCAGAATGGCGCGGGGTTGAGTCTGAACATCGCAAAAATGAGCGCAATCGCAGTAAGCGTATGCTCTCCGGTCGAAAGCTGACTGAGCGTGGGATTGCGCTTTCCCGGAGGATGCGCCGACATCTCCACGCCTGCCGTCAGGATTTCGTCGCCCACAATTTTGAGAGAGGCGTCACCGCCGCCGAAGAGCAGCCTGAAGGTTTCGTCGAACCCGGCATTGACCTTCTCAAAGGTCTCCCTCATGCGCGCACGCGTTTCCATGTCGATGCGGCGAATTGCGTTTTCAAGGGTCTCTACTGCCTTCGCAAGATCATCCATCTGGGCGGCAGCGAGCTTCCACGCGTTTTCCGCAGCCTCGAGGTGCGCGAGCGCTGCATGGTTGACGGGACCCAAAGCCGCAATTTCGTTCATGAGACGCGAGACTTCATTTCTGACGGCCGTAACCTTCATGCCGCGCTCAATCGCAATGACGCGAAGTTTTTCAGCCTCAACGCCGAGTTCATCAAGGCGTGAAGAGAGCTGACCGAGAAGCGTCGCCTTTTGTTCGGCCGTTCCGCGAAGGACGCCGACTTTTTCCGTAAGGGGAAGAATCTCGGCATTGAGGGTCTTCATGAGCCGCAGATTTTCTTCCGTGCGGCGCTTGGCCTCCTGAAGCCGACCCTGCGCGTCGCCTGCAGCCTTTTCAAATTCAGCGCTTTTTTCGAGAAGTTCTGCCGCGCCTTTTTCGAGAACATTCTGATCGTCCTCGACGAGGCTTTTCCTCGCCTCTGCGAGACGCGCCTTCTCTCTCTCGATGTCGCTCAGAATTTCGCTTCCGCGACGCTCGGCCGTTTTCAAGGCTTCCTGCGCCTGGCTGATTTCGAGCTTCTTCATGGCGGCGCGATGGATGTTTTCCGTTTCCTCGCGTCGAATCTCAATCAGCCGGTCCTGAGTACGCCCGTGCCGGGCTGCGGCTTCGCCCGCCGCCCGCTCGGCGCTGTCGAGCTTTTCCGCAGCCTCTTCGGCCAATGCGAGGGCCGTTTCGGAGCGTGCCGAAACCTCCTCGTACTCTGCTTCAAGCTCCTCGCGGGAGCGCTTGAGATCTGCTTCCCGCCTTTGAGCGGCTTCAAGCTCCGCACGGGCATCGCGCGCTTCGAGCGTGAGCTTCGCGAGGCGCCGCTCCGCTTCCGACTTCTTTACCTGGAGCGATTCGGCTTCACGGCGGGCGCGTGCTTCCGCGTCGGAAGCCTTCTGACGCTCGTCGTCGGCCTCCGCCACCTCGAGTTCAAACTCATCGATCCGAGCCTTCAATTCCCGGATCTCTCGACCGCGCGACAAGAGCGCCAGCCGCGGATCCTCCGCCGCCCAGAAGGTCACCGTGGCATTCGTCACGATGTCGCCTGCGGGCGTCACGAAAAAGTGCCCTGCCGGAATCTTCTCGCGCTCGCGAAGCGCTGAGGCCAGATCGGGCGCAAGCGCGGCACCCGAACACCAGGCATCGATTGCGGCGCGCGCTGCCGGATTTGACGCTTCAATTTTCGACTTGAGAAGCTCTACGGGCCTCCCGCCCAGCTCCCAGCCGCCGGTCTTCTCTGCACCTCCCGAAGACGAGGGAGCGGCAAAGGAAAGACGCGCAGGAGGACGGCGATGCGCGAAGTCGGCGGCCGATCGCAGATCCCTCAGCAGAAACGCCCGGGTTCTGTGTTCGAGCACGGCTTCGAGCGCCGTAATGAGGTTGTCGGGCACTTCAATCGCGTCCGCGAGCTCCGGAAGTCCGTCGATGCCGGCATTTTTGAGCCATTCCGTCAGCGCATCCGCATTCAAAGCCTCATTCTGAATTTCTTCGAGCGTCTGAAGCTTCGCGGTCCGGGACTTCAATTCCGACAAGCGTGAAAAATAGAATTCGCTTCGCTCTGCGGCGCGTTCCCGGGAAAGTTCCGCGCGTTCGAGCGCTTCCTCGAGCATGGCGGCGAGCTCTTCGGATTCCTCCTGAAGCCCGCTCAATTCGTCGGTAAGCGCCTCAAGGCGTTCGGGATTCGGACGGGAGACATTCTTTTCCTCTTCGCCCAAGCGCTTCAGACGGGCTTCCAGTTCCCGCACGCGTTCCTTTTCCCGCGAGAGTTCCAGCTCCTTCAGCCGTTCCTCCGTACGGGCGTCGGCAAGCACCCGGCCGGCGGCTTCCGAAGCCTCCCTCGCCGCGCGTTCGGCCTCTTCCGCTCGATCGAGCTCCTCCTGCCTCGCTTCGTTCATGGCTTCGAACTCAGCGAGGTCCTCCCCGAGCATTTCAATCCTGCCCGCACGCTCCTCGTTTTCGCGCTGAAGGTTTTCAAGCGCCTCTTCTTTGAGTGCGATCTGCTTCTCTGCTTCCTCGCGATCGTGCTCGGCCTTTCGGCGGCGCTCAACGAGGCGGCTCATCTCGCCCTCCAGCCGCGCAAGCTCCTTTTCAGCATTCTGGAAATCGTTTGATATCCGCTGATATTCGGCATCCGCCCGACGTTCGTCAGCCGTCAGCGTTTCCTGAGCGCCTTCGCACTCTTCGATCGCCCGACGCTTCATTGCAATGTCGTTTTCCGTGCGGACGATATCCGCTTTCGCAGCATCGGCCTCATTGCGCGCCGCTTCGCACTGGAGGAAATACCAGAGGGCTTCGGATTCCGTCTTCTTTTTGTCGAGCTCAATCCAGCGGGCGGCGGTTGCCGCTTCGCCTCTCAGGCGCTCGATTTCCTCGGAGCGCATGGTCTGAAGATCTCCAGCACGCTCGAGGTTTTCCCGCGTTTCCTTCAAGTGCGACTCAGTTTCGCGCCGGCGCTCCTTATAGAGCGAGACGCCTGCGGCTTCCTCAAGGTAGACCCTCAGCTCCTCAGGCTTTGCAGACGTAAAGCGTGCGATCATGGCCTGAGAGACGATTGCGTAGCTTCTCGAACCGAGACCGGTGCCGAGGAAGATTTCCTGCACGTCGCGCTTTCTCACCTGCTGATGATTGATGTAGTAGGCGGAAACGCCTTCGCCCGTCACCACGCGGCGGATGGAGAGCTCTTCATACTGCCCCCAGGGGCCCTTCACGGCATGGTCGGAATTGTCGAGCACGAGCTCGACGCTCGCGCGCCCGAGGGGTTTTCGCGCGGCAGAACCCGCGAAGATGAGTTCGGCCGCCGCTTTGCCGCGCAGCTCGCTCCCGCGCCCTTCGCCGAGCACCCAGCGCACGGCGTCGATGATGTTGGACTTCCCGCAGCCATTGGGCCCCACGATCACGATGTAGGGGGCGCGGATGTCGATCACGGTCGGATCCGCAAAGCTTTTGAAGCCGGCTATTTTGATCTGGCGCAGGCGCAACTTGAAGGGACTCCTCTTGCTGGGTCAAAGGCAGAAAAATGAAGGGCAATGCGGCCTTGAGAAGATGCGGCCGGCGGATCCGGTATTTTCGCGCACTTCATGCACTTTTAGGAGTCCCGTCCCGGACGCTCTCTATAATGCGGCCGAACGCAATCATCCGCCGGAAAGGCTATTTGCCGGATTCCGGAATTTTCTGAAGATTTCCCGAGGACGCTACATGTACGAAGTTGCTCCGCTTCTTGACGATCCGATCCATAACCTCAAGACCATCCGCGACCTTTACCGCTGGGCGGTGACGGAGATGGAAAATGCGAACCTCAGCTACGGCCACGGTTCGCCCACATCCACGGAAGATGCGTCCTTTCTCATCTGCCGGGCGCTCAAGCTCCCCTTCGAGCGCTTCGACATGTTCCTTGACGCCGCGCTCACGCACAACGAGCTCGTGCGTCTCGTTCATCTGATCGACCGCCGCGTTCACGACAAAACCCCGACCGCCTATCTCCTCAAGGAAGCCTGGCTCACCGGCCACCGCTTCTATATCGACGAACGCGCGCTGATTCCGCGCTCCTACATCGCCGAGCTTCTCGAGGAAGACCTTGCGCCGTGGGTGGCCGATCCGGAAGCCGTTGGTTCGGTGCTCGACCTCTGCACGGGGTCCGGCTGCCTCGCGATTCTCGCGAAGGGGTGCTTCCCGCACGCTGCCGTCACGGGGTCAGACATTTCTGCCGATGCGCTCGAAGTCGCGAAAATCAACCGCCGCGACTATGACCTCGACGACGAACTTGAACTCGTTCAGGGCGACCTCTATGAAAATCTCCAGGGCCGCAAATTCGACGTCATCATCTCCAACCCGCCCTACGTCACGACCCGCTCAATGGATGCGCTTCCCGAGGAATATCGCCACGAACCGTCGCTCGCGCTTGCCGCGGGCGAGGACGGCATGGACGTGGTTGAGCGCATCGTGAGCGAGGCGGCCGATCACCTCACCGAAGACGGCATTCTCATCGTGGAAGTGGGCGATGGTCTTGAAGCTGTTGAGTCGCTCTTTCCCGATCTTCCGATCACCTGGCTTTCGGTTTCGGGCGGCGACGACCAGGTCTTCCTCGCGCATGCGAAGGACCTTCGCGAATACTTCCGCAATTAAGGACTCTTCCGGCCCGAGTTCTTTTCTACTTTTGATCCACTGTCCTTTCGTCCTCTTCAAAGATGCTTCGACTACTCAATCTCGCGCTCATGCGCGGGACGCGCGTTCTCTATTCCAAAGCCAACCTCATTGCGAGTCCGGGCGAGCGGATCGGCCTCGTCGGCCCGAACGGCTGCGGGAAGTCGACCCTCTTTGCGGCCATTCTCGGGGAGCTTTCCCCCGAGGAAGGCGACATTGAAACGCCGCCGAAGGAGCGCATTGCGCACGTTGCGCAAAGCTTCAGGGTTGAGGACGTCTCCTGCATCGACTATGTGCTTTCGGGTCACGCGCCCCTGATGAAGGCGCGCGAAAACCTCGCGCTCGCGGAAAAGTCCGGGGACGAAATGGCGCTCGCGGCCGCTCACAGCGAACTCGCGGAGGTGAACGAAGGGGCGGTGGTCGCGCAGGCCAAAACCATTCTTTCGGGCCTCGGATTCCAGGAATCAGACTGCGAGCGCATGGTCCGCGACTTTTCGGGCGGCTGGAGAAACCGCATCGCTCTCGCGCGCGCCCTCATGCGGCCTGCGGACCTGCTCCTTCTCGACGAACCGACCAACCACCTCGACATCGACTCCCTCATCTGGCTCGAAAACTGGCTCAGGCGCGTCGAATCGACCGTCGTCATCATTTCGCACGACCGGGAATTCCTCGACCGCTCCGTGGAAACGATCTGGTCCGTCGAAGACGGCACCATCTGCCGCTATGCAGGAAACTACAGTCAGTTTGAGCGCGAGCGAATCGAGAAGCTTCGTCAGCAGGATGCCGCCCGCCGGGCGTATGAAACGACGGCAGCGCACCTCACGGCCTACATTGAACGCTTCCGCTACAAGGCGAGCAAGGCCCGTCAGGCGCAGTCGCGCATCAAGATGCTCGAGCGCCTCGAATCGGTTGAACCCGTGCGTTCGAAGCGCGAATGGCGCTTCAATTTCTTGAAGCCCGAACGGCTCCCCGATCATCTCGTCGATGCGGAAGGCCTCGCCTGCGGCTACGACGGGAATCCGATCCTGAGGGGCGTCGCCTTCAGCGTGCGTTCGGGCGAACGCATCGGCATTCTCGGCGTCAACGGCGCGGGCAAATCCACCCTCGTCAAAACGATCGTCGGCGACCTTCCCCCGATCGCGGGCGAAATCCGCCGCGGCCAGGGCCTTGAGATCGGCTACTTCGCTCAGCACCAGCTCGACCAATTAAGGATGGACGAGACCCCGCTTGAGCAGCTCCGCCACATTGCACCCGAAGCGCGCGAGCAGGAATTGAGAGACTTCCTCGGCACCTACCGATTCTCGGGCGACTTTGCAACGAGCCCTGTGGGACCGATGTCGGGCGGCGAAAAGGCGCGCCTTGCGCTTGCGCTCATCGCATGGAAGAAGCCCAACCTCCTCATCCTCGACGAACCGACCAACCACCTCGACATGGAAACCCGCGAGGCGCTCACGATTGCGCTCTCGACCTACGAGGGTTCGGTGCTTCTCGTTTCGCACGACCGTCATCTCCTTCGCGCCGTAACGGACGAGCTCTGGCTCATCCATGACGGGAAGCGCGAAACCTATGAAGGAGACCTCGACGACTACGCGAAGCTCGTACTCGAGCATCGCCGCATGACGCAGGCTGAGGCGAAGGCCGAACGCGCTGCCGCCCGTCCGGAAGCTCCGTCCATCAATAAGAGCGAGGCAAGACGTCTTGCGGCTCAGGAGCGCGCACGCATTGCCGAACTTCGCAAACCCTTGAAGCGCGAGCTCGAAAAGGTGGAAAAGGAAATGACGAAGCTCGGCGACCGCCTCAAGGCGCTCGACGCTCAGCTCGCCGACACCGAGTTCTACAACAGCGCCGACCAGGACAAGGTCGCCGAAACGCTTCGCGAACACGGCGAGCTTGCACCCAGGGTTGAGGCGCTCGAAATGCGCTGGCTCGAGCTTTCAGAGAAAATCGAATCGATCGGAAAGGATGCCGCCGAATCTGCCGCGCAGTAAAGCGGCTTCCGCATCCTGAAGAGAAGAAAAGAATGGCGGCCTTTCCATCCGGACAGACCGCCATTTTCCTGGGAGCTTCTCAAGCCTGAATCAGGCCTGGGCTTCCGGAACGGGCGCTGCGCCCGGAACGAGCTTCGTGTTCTTCCAGGTATCGAATACTTTCTGAACCTGCGAATCCATCGTCACCTGATAGGTGTGCGAGTCGCGGTCGATCTCTTCCTCATTCTTCGGATCATCATCGATGCCCGCCACCGTAATGGCGTCAGCCTGCAGGAAGACCGTCATGACGAGAAGGTTGATCACTTCAGCATCCTGATCCATTTCGGCTTCCGTCGGATCACTTCCGGCCTCGAAGGCCTTCGTTGAACGGGGACCGTAGCGGAGCGCATAGCCCATGACGACCTCTTCGCGCTTGCCCTGCGGGATTTCCTCAGCGGGCGTGCGCACATAGAGGACGCGCATATCGTGGAGGAAGTGCGGGTCCCTGATGAGCTTCTCGAGATAGGCCGTATCCTCGTCCGAAAGGGCATTAAAGCCGAGGAGCGCGGGATTGAGCGCATCGGCCGGTTCCGGACGCCAGTTGGGATAGTCCTTGTGGAACTCATCCGTCACCGCGTTTTCGGCAAAAATTTTGTCGAGGTCAACGAGGCGGGAGCCGGCGAGTGCCTGATTGGCGGTCGCATAGCTCGTAAAGGCCGTAATCACCTCATCCTTGCAGGTCGTCACGGAAATGACGGTGTCGCTTCCGCGCTGGGCGAGCTCGCCCGTCATGTCGAGAAGCGTCATCACGAAATCCATGCCGAAGTAAGAAGCAAGGCTTCTGTCGTCCATCTGGCGCGCTGCGTCCTCAATGCCGGCCTGGTACATCTTCGCCATGCCCCAGCGTGCGCGCACGGCGTCGAGCGCCTGGCGGCCCATCCAGCCCGAGGTATCGCGGAAGTCTTCGCGAAGATCGAGGAGCGTCGCCGCAATTGCATAAGCCACGGCCGCGCAGCTGTCCTCGCGCTGCTCCATCGTCATGCGGCTCGAAGAACTCACCGCATGGGCAAGCGCCACGGTCATGCCGATAAAGAAATGCTGCAGCTGCATGTAGTCGGAGAGATCCCCCGTCGTGACGGGCCCCTTGTAGTTGGCAGCCAGAATCTCGAGGTGCGGGAAGCCCTGCTCTTCATAGAAGCGGGCGTTGAGCGTCTCGCGCAGCCGGTCGAGCATCTCGACATAGGACATCGGCTGAACGTTCCTCGCGTTGGCGGCGCGGCGGGATTCGAGCTTCTTCGCTCGACGGGGTGCGGTTTTGCTCTTGGGCATGGGAAGTCTCCTCATGGGTGACCGCTCTTTGCTTCTCTTCACCTTGAGCGAGGAGCGGCTTCTAATGTTGTCCCGAAAGTCTAGGAGCGCATTCTTAAGCCCGTATTTCGGGCGGCATCCGGCAAAACCCGTGTTGGACGCGCGGGCTCCCCATTCCCGCTCCCGGCCGGAGCTCCTACAATTGTTTCCGATGTGATTCCCGTCATTTCAACTGACTCAAGGAGATTTCAGACATGTCCGAAGACCTCAATCCGGAGTGGCTCCACGCCACGCTGCTCGATGCCGCCGATACCCTTCAGGATGCGCTCGGGAAGCTCGATGAAAACATGGACGAGGAAACCGCCTCGGAAATTCTTCGCCGCGACCTTGTGTCGGTCTACGCGAAGCTCAACTATGCCGTCAACTCTGCGCACCTCGGGCCGGAAGCCCTTAATGTGCTCACCGAGGACGAACTCATCGCATGGCCTTCGGAAATGCCCTTTGCCACCATGGCCGAACTCGACGAAGAGGTTGAGGAATCGAATTGACCCGCATCCGGAACGATTCCCGGCTGCTTTTCGGAGTGCGTTGACTGCACGCTCCTAAAGATCCCGGGCGTCATGTTCAAAAGGCGCTGCAATTCCCCGTCAGCGCCTTTTTCATTCACCTCAGCCGGGCGCAGGCATCCCGCCTGCAGCGCTGCATCACGCGGGCCGGATGTCCCTCACCCGCCAGCCGAGCGCATAAAGCGCTCCGAAATAGAGAACCGCAGCTCCCGCCACAAGGCCTAGAACGCCCGCGGCGCGATAGGTCCAGCGAAGCGCCGTCCAGTCGACGCCCCTCTGAACCCACCAGACGGCGCCCCCCATCAGAAGCGAGGCCAGGGCGATTCTCAGAATGGCCTTGAACCACCCCGCGCAGGGCGAATAAATTCCGCGCTTTCTCAGAATGACGAGAAGCGTTCCGGCATTCACGACGCTCCCCAAGCCCACGGAAAGCGCAAGCCCCGCATGAGAAAGAAAAGGCACGGAGACGCAGTTGATGAGCTGCACGACAACAAGCGACATGAAGGCTGCCTTCACGGGCGTGCGGATGTCCTTTCGCGCATAAAAGGCGGGCGCAATGATCTTGAGGCCGATGAGGCCGATCAATCCAACCGCATAACCCACGACCGCAATCGCGGTCTGACTCACATCTTCGGGCGTAAAGCTCTTTCCCTGAAAGAGAAAGCTCACGAGCGCATCCGCCGTCAGCCAGAGGCCGATGCTCGCGGGGATGCCGACGAGCGCAACAAGCCTCAGTCCATGATCGAGAAGCGCGTTGTAGCGCGCATCGTCGCCTCTCGCATGCGCGGCCGAAAGCCCCGGGAGAAGCACGGTGCCGAGCGCGACGCCGAGAAGCGCCGTTGGAAATTCCATGAGGCGGTCGGCGTAGTTGAGCCACGTCACGGCGCCATGCCCCAGGTGTGAAGCAATGTTGGTGTTGATGAGGATGGAGAGCTGAGCGACCCCTACTCCGAAGAGCGCCGGTGCCATCAGCGTGAGAACGCGCCGAACATTTTCGTCGTGAAGCGCATTCCTCACGCTCCTCGGCCGCACCCGAACGCCGATTCTTGAAAGCCCCCAGACCTGAGCGCCGAGCTGCAGCACGCCCCCGCCGATCACGGCGACGGCAAGCGCCCAGACGGGTTCGGCAAAGCGATCGGCGAGAAAAACGGTTGCAAGAATGAAGGAAATATTGAGGAGAATCGGCGTTGCCGCAGGCAGCGCAAACTTCTTCCGGGTATTAAGAACCGCCGCAGCCAGAGCCACGAGACTCATGAAGGCGATGTACGGGAACATGAAGCGCGTGAGCCCGGTCGCAAGCGTAAAGGCTTCCGGATTTTCGCTCATGCCGCCCGCAATGGCCCAGACGAGAAGCGGCGCCGCGATGACGCCGAGGACGCTCACGATGAAGACGGCAAGCGCGAGCACCGTAAAGACATTGTCGATGAAGCGCTTTTCGCCTTCCTCGGGCTCCTTTTCCCTCACCTCGGAGAGCATCGGCACGAATGCCTGCTGGAAGGCCCCTTCCGCAAAAAGGCGCCGCAGCATATTGGGAAGCCTGAAGGCCACATAAAAGGCGTCGGTTTCCGCCGTCGCGCCGAAATAGCGCGCAATGAGCATGTCGCGCACAACGCCGGTGATGCGCGAAAGAAGCGTTAGTCCTGAAATGGTGGCGGCTGATTTGATGAGCGACATGCGGATCGTCTTTTTGGCGGGAAGTGCATCTTCCCATGCGGCAGGCAAAAGATTTCGGACGGAAACAGGCTGTGCGCCGCCCGAAAAGGTGGTATAGTCTAGGACTTTTCGAGGTCACCCAACAGGATTGATGGCTTTTCGTAACAGAAATTCCGTCTTCTTCCTCGGAAAACGCACTTTCTGAAGGCCGAAAACACGGCCCTCGTACGTACACCAGATCGTCGACTGATTTTTAGGAAACCACAGAAAAATGGCCAATACCAAGCAAGCTCGCAAGCGCGCCCGTCAGACCGTTGCGCGTAATCTGCATCTCGCCGCCCAGCGCAGCCAGTACCGCACCGCCATCAAGAAGGTGCGCAAGCTCGTCGCTGCCGGCGACAAGGCTGCTGCCCTCGAAGCCTTCAAGGCTGCTGAATCCGTGATCGACAAGATGGCCCGCAAGCACGTGCTCCACGGCAACGCTGCTGCCCGCCATAAGAGCCGCCTCTCCGCCGAAATCAAGGCGATGGCTGCCGCCGCCTAATTTAGGTCAGGCAATACTGCACTCCTGAAAGCGCTGTTCCCTCAGGCAGCGACACAGGCGTCGATCCGAAAGCCCGGTCAGAAATGCCCGGGCTTTTCGTTTGTCTGAAAATTTCTTTCGTCCAACAGCAGTTGTTGAGTCTTCCCGTTCGTCAGGCGGCAATGCCGGGCGCATCGGGAATCACGTAAAGGAGCACGGCCAGAAACTGCAGCGTCGTGCCTGCAAGCACGAAGACGTGCCAGATCGCGTGGTTGTACGGCAGGCGCTCCCACAGGTAAAAGACGACGCCGAGCGAATACGTGACGCCGCCAGCCGCAAGAAGCCAGAGCCCGCCCGAAGGCAGCGCTTCAATCAAAGGCTTCATTACGAAAACGATGCACCAGCCGAGACCGAGATAAAGGACGCAGTTGAGCCAGTCGGCGGCTTTGAGAAGTATGGGCTGAAGAAGGGCCCCGAGGAGCGCGATGGTCCAGACGATGGAGCAAAGCACGATCCCCGTGGTATTGCCGAGCGTGATGAGGCAGAAGGGCGTATAGGATCCGGCAATCAGAATGTAGATTGCACTATGGTCGAGAATCTGGAGAACGCGCTTGGCCCGAAGATTCGGAATCGCGTGGTAGAGGGTCGATACCGTATAGAGGATGATCATCGAGGAGCCGAAAATCACCGAGCTCACAATTGCAAGAGCCCCCGCCCCTTCTCTCACCGAGAAGACAATGAGAAGCACGAGTGCGGCAATCGAGAGAAGCACGGCTATGCCGTGCGTCATCGCATTGGCAATCTCCTCCCGAACGCTATAGCCGCCGAGCGCATTGAGCGCCGACTTCTCAGAATTTCCCATAACTTAAGCCTCTTCTCGCACCGATGAACTGTTTGCTGCTGCGGGGAAAACCTCCCCGCAGCTCACAGTGGAATTCTCCCGGAGAGATTAGCCTCTGAACGGGATAAGGATTAAGTGGAAACCCGAAGAAAAAGCAAAAAGCGTAAACAAACGCTTCAGAGACTCAATCGTCCCAGCTGCCGCCCATGATGACGGGTTCGGGTTCGAGTTCAACGCCGAAGCGGCGCTCAACACGGTCTCTCACCTCATGCGCGAAGCGAAGCACGTCTTCGCCCGTAGCGCCGCCGCGGTTGACGAGAATGAGGGCGTGCCTCGGCCAGATGCCGACCTTCTCTTCCGCATAGCCCTTGAGTCCCGCTGCGTCGATGAGCCAGCCCGCGGCGAGCTTCGCGCGCCCCCCGGCGAGCGGATAGGTGACGAGCGATGGATGAAGGGTAATGAGCTCCCGGGCCTTCAGCTTCGTAACGACCGGATTCTTGAAGAAGGACCCGGCGCTGCCGGTTTCCCTGGGGTCAGGGAGCTTCGCAGCGCGAATTTCGCGCACCTTTGCCTCTACCGCTGCGGGCGCAACAGCGTCGGAGGGCATTCCTTCAAACGCAAGCGCAAGCTCCTTATAGGCAATCACCGGAGTCCAGCGGACAGGCAGGCGGAAAGCAGCCTCGAGAATAATGAAGGGCTTTCCTGCATCCGATTTAAAGAAGCTCGAGCGGTAGCCGAAGTCGCAGTCTTCGGTCGTGAAGACCCTTTCTTCTCCCGTCTCCGTATTCAAAGCGCGGCACCAGGCAAGGCGCTCGGCGATTTCAAGTCCGTAGGCGCCCGCATTCTGCACAACGGCGCCCGCAACCGTGCCGGGGATGGCCGCGAGATTTTCGAGCCCGCCGAGACCCCATTCGATCGAGGTGCGCACGAGCTTGTCAAGCGCTTCAGAGGCGCCTGCGATGACGAGCGTGCTGCCGTCCTTTTCATCTTCCTTTCGAATGCCGTGAAAAACCGGATGAAGAACCAGTCCGGGAACGCGGCTCATCAGAATCACGTTCGAGCCGCCTCCCAAGATATGAAGAGGCCAGCCGCGCTCTTTTGCCGTCTTCACGGCTTCCATGAGTTCGCCCGTCGTTTGGGCCTCGGTCCAGGCTTCAGCGGTTGCCCGGACCCCAAAGGTTGTGCGGTCGTTCAGTGAATAATTTTCTTCAATTTTTATCATGTCTAACCTCACAACGTAGATCCCGGCATTTCCCGGGTAGGATCCAGAAGATTATAGGAAGGCATTCAGACGCATTAAAACATTTCGCCCGGGAGCACTCGATGGAGAACTTCCGGGCGAAAGACTTTGGAGAGAAGAGGCAATCAGGCTTCGGCCGCTTCGCTATCGAGCGACGCCAAGCGTTCGCGCACCCGGGCTTCAATCGCCTGCGGGGTGAGTCCGAGCAGTTCGTAGATTTCCTTCTGCGTGCCCTGCTCGATGAATTCATCGGGGATGCCGAACCGCATGACGGGGAGGACGACTCCAGCGTCTGCAAGCACCTCCATCACGGCGTCGCCCGCTCCGCCCATGAGGGCGCCTTCCTCAGCAGTCACGATGAGCTCATGCGTGCGGGCGGCTTCCAGAATGGCGTCGCGGTCGATGGGCTTCACAAACCGCATATCGATCAGGGTCCCGTCGAGCGCTTCCGCCACGGGCTTCAGAACGCCCGTCATGGCGCCGAAACCGAGGAACGCGACCTTCGAGCCCTTCCGCAGTGTCTTCGAAACGCCGATGGGAATGGTCTCAAAATCCGTCCCTGCTTCGACGCCCGGGCCTTTGCCGCGCGGATAACGCACCGATGCGGGCGCATCCATGAAGTACGCGGTATTGAGCATCAACCTCGTCTCGCGCTCATCCGAAGGCGTCATCACCGTCATGTTGGGGACGCTTCTCAATTCGACGATGTCGAAGACCCCCTGATGGGTCGCACCGTCAGCACCTACGATGCCGCCGCGGTCAATCGCGAGCATGACGGGGAGGTTCTGCAGCGCCACGTCGTGAATGAGCTGATCAAGGCCGCGCTGAAGGAACGTCGAATAGATGGCCAGCACAGGCTTCATGCCGCCGCAGGCAAGACCCGCTGCATAGGTCACTGAATGCTGCTCGGCGATCGCCACGTCGCGGTAGCGGTCCGGATAAAGGCGGTTAAATTCCACGAGGCCCGAGCCTTCCCGCATGGCGGGCGTAATGGCGTAAAGGCGCTTGTCGTGCGCCGCCATGTCGCAGATCCAGCGGCTGAAGACCTGCGTATAGGTGGGCTTCGAGGGAGCGTTCGACTTGACGATCCCCTTCGCAGGATCAAAGGGCGAGACGCCGTGGTAGAGCGTGGGATCAGCTTCCGCCGGCGCGTAGCCCTTTCCCTTCATCGTCGCGACATGGAGCACGAGCGGCCGGTCCATTTCGCGGAGATTCTTCAAAACGCTCACGAGGCTCTCGACGTCATGTCCGTCAACGGGCCCGTAGTAATTGATGTCGAAAGCCGAAAAGAGCGCCGACTGGGGGCTGAGGAACCCGATCGTCTGGCGTTCGGCGAGCTTTGCGACCTCCCAGAGACGCGGAATCGGCTTCATCATGCGCTTGCTCATTTCGCGCGCGCTGTTGAAGGCCCGCGTCGAGACGATTTTCGCGAGGTGTTTCGAGAGCGCCCCGGCAGGGGGAGAAATCGAGCAGTCGTTGTCGTTCACGATGACGAGAAGCCTCAGGCCCTTCTTCCAGACGCCCGCGTCGTTCAGGGCCTCAATCGCCATGCCGCCGGTGAGCGCGCCGTCGCCGATCACGGCGATGGCCCAGCGGTCGTCTTCGCCTTCAAGGTGCGCCGCGACTGCCATGCCGAGTGCGGCTGAAATCGAAGTGGAGCTGTGAGCGGTGCCGAAGGCGTCGAAGGGCGACTCGGAGCGCTTCGGGAACCCGGAGAGGCCGTTCAGCATCCTCAGCTTCGCCATGCCCTCTCTGCGCCCCGTCAGGATCTTATGCGCATACGCCTGATGGCCCACATCCCAGACGATGCGGTCGTAAGGGGTATTGAAGACGTAATGAAGCGCAATCGCGAGCTCCACGGCGCCGAGCGAACTCGAAAGATGTCCCCCCGTCTTCGCGACGGAGCGCACCATGAAGTGCCTCAGCTCCCGGGCGAGCTCGGGAAGCTCCTCCACAGGAAGTTTTCTGAGCGCCTCCACGCCCGTCACCTCGTCAAGAAGCGGATAGTCCATGGGAGCGCCGTAGTCGATATCTCCCGAAGATGAGGCTTTATGCGGGGTGCCTGAAAACATGCTTGTGGCCTGAGGTGCAAATACGATATTTTGGCGGTTTTTGAGATTCAATGGGTGCGTCTCACGACGTAGAGCGCGATTTCCCTGAGTCGCTGCGCACCTGCCTCAGGAACTTCACGATCGGCTTCAACGAGCTGAAGCGCCTGAAGCGCCTCTCTTTCGAGATTCTCCGCACGCTCCCGGGCGCCCTCAAGTCCGAGGAGCGACACCCACGTGGGCTTATCGTCCTTTTCGTCCTTGCCGGCCGTCTTCCCGAGCGTTTTCGTGTCCTGCGTGCAGTCGAGAATGTCATCGACCACCTGGAAGGCAACGCCGAGCGACTGCGCGTATTGAACGAGCCCCGCCTTTGCGCCGTCGCCGAGCTTTTCCCAGCATCCCGCCTGTGCGCCCATCAGAACGGAGGCGAGAATCATCGCGCCCGTCTTCATGGCCTGCATGCGAAGCAGTTCGGCTTCGCCCGGATGTTCGCCCACCATGGCGAGATCTAGGGCCTGACCGCCGCACATGCCCCAGACGCCTGCGGCGCGCGCAAGCGTCTGCGTGAGGCGCGCGGCAGTTTCAGCCGGAACCTGGGGCGCGGAAATGACGGTGAAGGCTTCCGCCTGGAGCGCGTCGCCCGCAAGCATCGCGAGCGCTTCACCGTACTGGACGTGGCAGGTAGGCCGCCCGCGGCGAAGCGTATCGTTGTCCATCGACGGCATGTCGTCGTGCACGAGGCTGTAGCTGTGGATCATTTCCAGCGCGAGCGCCGCACGGTCCAGAACGGCTTCATCCGCACCGGAGATGACGCCCGCGGCGTAGCAAAGGAGCGGCCGGATGCGCTTCCCGCCCCCGAGGACGGCGTAGCGCATGGCGCCGATCAGCCGCTTCGGACCTGCCCCGGGGCGCGGCATCATCGATTCCGCCGCCCATTCGAAATGTCTCGCCCGCTCGTGCGACCAGGCTTCAAAGCCGATTGCGGATTCCTGCTCCTCTCGAGCCGTCATGTCTAGTCTCCGTTCACTTGAGGTCTGTCATCAGAAAGGCGTGTCGCCGTCGGCCGCACCGGGATTTTCGGCGCGGATGCGTTCAATCGCCTCGCGGGCGCGCGCGAGCTCCGAGCGGCAGCGAAGGAGGAGCTTCGCGCCCCTTTCATAACCCTTCACGCTCTCTTCGAGCGTCACGGTTCCGGATGCCATCTGCGCCGTCAGTGCTTCGAGCTCGGCGAGCGCTTCCTCAAAGGAAAGCTCTTCCGGCGGCCTTGCCGGCTTTTGGACTGCTTCGGTCATGTATCCCTCGGCTGATGGAAGAAAGAATGTTTCGGGAGGCCGGGAAGACTTTCCCGCCTTCCTGCGGCCTGCCCGTGATTGTAGCGGCAGGAGACTGAAGTCTTCCTTTATGGAAGGCCCCGGGCGTCCTTTTCGTGGAAAGACGCGAGCCGTTCATTTGAGGCGGACATCCTCATGCGGCGCATGAAAGCCTTCTATTGAGGCATGATCGTGATCATGCTCATGCGCGGCGCCAAGGAGAAGTAGCGAGAGCGCGCAGCCTGCGAGCACGGCAAGAAGGCTTTTGAAGCGGGCGCGCTTCTCTTCAGCCCCTTCAAAGACCTCTGGCAGAAGCGCAAAGAGGGTGATGTAGACGAAGGAAGCGGACGACATCGCGAGCGCATAGGGAAGAAGCCCTTCAAAGCTTCCGATCGCAGCGAGCCCTGCAAAGCCTCCAACCACCGCAGAGAGCGCAATGCCGGAGCAGAAAAGAAGCGCCGATCGGGAAGACTTTCCCGCATTCTTCAGAATCACCATGAATCCCGCCTGCTGAGGGAGTTCATGCATGAGTACCGCGAGAGCCGCAAGCCACCCGGCCGATTCGCTCACAAGGAATGTGGTTACAATCAGAATGCCGTCAACAAAGCTGTGGAGCGACGCCGCCGCAAAAAGCGCCGGAAGGCTCTTCGTCTCACCCTTTTGCGCTTCATGCGCATGACCGCCGCCAAGAAGACATCCGGAAATGATGAAGAGGAGAACGACCGCGAGCATCGCCATTCCGAGCGCATGCGGGTCCGCTCCTTCAACTTCAAATGCTTCCGGAAGCAGATGCGTAAAGGACATGGTGAGGAGAAATCCGCTCGCCGCGGCAAGCATCACGTCTCCGAAGCGCGCGAAAGGACGCGTCACCAGCCAGAAGGCGCAGAGAATAGCGGCTCCCCGGGTGATGAAATTGGCGAGGAACACCTCAAGGCAAAGTAGAAGGCTCATGGTGTCCGAAAAAATCGAAAAATAACAATAGAGGCATTTTACGCCTTGTGGAAAAAACGTAAGGGACAATCCCTATTTATCGAACTCCAGGAATTCTCTAAAGGGTCAAAGCCGCAAATGCCCTGATTCTTCCCTTCCTGCTGCTTCTTTTTCCTACTCGTAGAGGATATTTCCCCGGGCGAGCGGACTTTCTTCGCCGATTTAATTACCTGCCTTTTGCTTTCGAACAAAGAAAAGCATTTTTAAGCCGGAAAGCGCGCTTCAAAAGTCCCCTTGAAATACATGGAATTGATTTGGAAATACATTCTGCAACAGAACGCAATACGCAGAAATACGTAAGACAACTCAGTGATTTTTCGCGAAAACACCTTCCTATAATCAAATCAAGCCGGAGTGTTCAGGGCCGGTCGTTTTCTGATCTGCATCAAATCGATCAGACGCTTCCCGTCCGGCTCTCGGTTCTCTGACTCAAAAAGAAAATGCGCCGTATTCCGGTGCAGGAGACATAAATCATGGCATCCAAATGCAGGATTTCACTCGCGTGGCAGATGATGATCGGCCTCGCGCTCGGCGTCATAGTCGGCGCGATCGTTGACTCGCAGTTTGCTCAGACCTATCTGCAGCCCCTGGGCACGCTCTTCATCCGCCTCATCCGCATGGTGGTGGTACCGCTCGTCGTCGCAACGATCATCGCGGGCGCTGCCGGCATTTCCGACACTTCCAAGCTCGGCCGCGTAGCCGGCAAGGTGCTCGTGGTCTACGCCATCACGACCGCCATTGCCGTGGCAATCGGCCTGCTCTTTGCCAATCTCATCCAGCCGGGCCTCGGGCTTGACCTCTCGACCGACGGTCTCGTCGCCAAGGCCGTGAAGGCGCCGAGCCTCTCCGAAACGCTCCTCAACATCGTGCCGATCAACCCGATGGAAGCGATGGCCAAGGGCTCGATGCTCCAGATCATCTTCTTTGCGGTGATTTTCGGCTTCGGCCTCGCGGCGCTCGGCGAACGCGGCAAGCCCGTGCTTCACTTCTTTGAAATCGTGGGCGACGTGATGATCCGCGTGACGGGCTACGTCATGATGTACGCTCCGATCGGCGTCTTCGGCCTCATTGCCTTCACGGTCGCGAAGCACGGCCTTTCGGTGCTCCTCCCGCTCTTCTCCCTCATCCTCACGTCCTTCATTGCAACGGTTGTGCTCGTCTTCCTGATCCTCATCCCGATGGTGATGTTCCTCGGCAAGACCGGTCCCGCGAAGTTCCTGAAGGGCATCTTCGAACCCTGGCTCGTCGCCTTCACGACCTGCTCGTCCGCAGCTGCGCTTCCTGCCAACCTCAAGGCCGCACGGCGCCTCGGCGCCACGAAGTCGATCGCTTCCTTCTCGATCCCGCTAGGCAACACCGTCAACATGAACGGCACCGCGGTCTACATGGGCGTCTGCGCAATCTTTGCGGCTGAAGTCTTTGGCATTCACCTCTCGATCTCCGACCAGCTTACCGTCGTTCTGATGGGCGTTCTCGCCGCCATCGGCACCGCGGGCGTTCCGGGCGCCGGCCTCATCATGACGACCGTAGTCTTCACGCAGGTGGGCATTCCGCTTGAAGCCGTGGCCCTCATCGCCGGCATCGACCGTATCCTCGACATGATCCGTACGTCGATCAATGTGGTGGGCGACGTTGCCTCCGCCATCGTCGTCACAAACCTCGAGGGCGACCTCAACAGCGAACCCTATCAGGAAGGCGAAGCCTGATTTCGCTTCCACTTAAGGATTCACTCCCCAAAGGCTCCGGAAACGGAGCCTTTCTTTTTGAGCGCCGCGGGTGAAGAAAATCATTTCTGTTTTTTACGGTGCAAAGCGCCATCGATGAGAGTCGGGTAGCATCCACGGCAAATTGAACGACTGCCTGTGGCTTTCACACTGTCTGCAGTCATCGCGAAAACATAATCAGGAGATGACCAATGAGCTTCAAGCCTTTACTTCCCGCTCTTTTCTGCGCAGTTCTTGCCGCCGGCTGCGCCTCCACCGGCGGCAATGCCGGTCCTCAGGGGAAAGCCCCCGAGCTCGCCGGCAAATCCTTCATGTGGACGGGGGGCGTGAGCGAGGATTGCGAACTTCCGCCCACGATTTCCTTCAGCGAGGAAGGCCGCATCTCTGGACTTGCCGGCTGCAACCGGCTCCTCGGGCAATATAAGCAGGACGGAACGAGCCTCGACCTCGGCGAGGTTGCAACCACGATGAAGCTCTGCGCCCCTCAGTTCATGAAGGTCGAGGATGAATTCCTCGGGTTCCTCCGTCAGGTCCGCTACGTTACGGAAGCGGGCGACGGCATCGACCTCTGGGACAGCAACGGCAAAAAGATCGTCACGCTCGTCCCCGAACGCGCGGGCAAGTGCGATTGATGCCGGATTGAATATTTCTTCCGAGAGAAAAGCCCGGTCCGTTCCTTCTGAACGCCGGGCTTTTCTTTATGCGAGCGTCGGATCGAGGATCAGTGCGATTCGCCCCAGGTGCGGCCCGTGCCGACCTCGGCAATGAGGGGCACCAAAAGGGAAGCCGCTCCCGCCATGAGTTCCGGGAGCTTCGTTTTGACGAGCTCCACTTCGTCTTCAGGCACTTCAAGCACGAGTTCGTCATGAACCTGAAGAAGGAGCAGGGCCTTGAGCTTCTCGTCGCGGATCCAGTTTTCCACTGAGATCATGGCGCGCTTGATGATGTCGGCGGCCGTTCCCTGCATCGGCGCATTGATGGCGGCGCGCTCGGCACCGGCCCGAACCATCGGGCGGCTCGAACGGATGTCGGGGATCCAGAGTCTGCGGCCGAATACGGTCTCAACGTATCCGTCCTCGGCTGCCCGGGCGCGCGTTTCATCCATATATCGGCGCACGCCGGGGAAGCGCTGGAAGTAGCGCTCGACGTAGGCCGCCGCGACCTTCCGGTCCAGCCCGAGCTGCTGCGCAAGCCCGAAGGCGCTCATGCCGTAGATGAGGCCGAAGTTGATCACCTTCGCCATGCGGCGCTCGTCGGGCGTCACCCGGTCGAGCGGCACCCCGAACACCTCCGACGCGGTTGAACGGTGCACGTCCTCCCCGCGCGCGAAGGCCGAGAGCAGTCCCTCATCCTGCGAGAGATGCGCCATGATGCGAAGCTCCACCTGAGAATAGTCGGCGTCGACGATCGTCCACCCGTCCTGCGCGACAAAAGCGTCGCGAATTCTCCGGCCCTCGGGCGTTCTCGCCGGAATGTTCTGCAGATTCGGATCCGAACTCGCAAGACGCCCCGTGACGGCCACCGCCTGACCGAACGTCGTGTGCACGCGCCCGTCGCGATCGATCATGAGCGGGAGCTTGTCGAGATACGTGCTCTTTAATTTCGTGAGCCTTCTGTGCTCGAGAATGATTTTGGGGAGCGGATAGTCGAGCGCAAGCTCGCTCAGCACCTCTTCGTCGGTCGAAGGCGACCCTGAAGCCGTCTTCTTGATGACGGGGATCTTCTGCTCGACAAACAGAATTTCGGCGAGCTGCTTGGGACTAGCCAGATTGAAGGGCCGGCCCGCTGCATTTTCCGCAGCTTGGGCGAGCTTCTCGATTTCCACCCCAAGCTCGGCGGATTCGTTTCTCAAAAGCTTTGCGTCAAGCGTGATGCCGACCGCTTCCATCCGGTAGAGAACCGGGAGGAGCGGGCGCTCGATGGCGTCATAGATGCTGGCGAGCCTGGGATCCGCATCAAGGCGCGCGCGCAGAACCGAACCCGCCGCGCGGATGGCGGCCGCCTCTTCCGAGAGGAGAAGCGCCGAGGCTTCGGGTTCGACCTCGCGCCAGTGCCGGCGCTTCGCGCCCTTCCCGAGGACCTCGTCCCGGGTGGGAAGCTTTCTTCTCAGCAAGCGGCGCGCAATTTTTTCGAGATCGTGGGAGAGATGGGCTTCGAGCGTGTAATCCATCAGACGCACGTCGTCGACCGTCCCTGCAGCGAAAATTTCCTGCGCTGCGAGCGCATGAAGCGCAGATTTGCCGTCATGGAAAATTTTCGGCGCACTGGATTCGAACCAGGGCTTGAGCGCCGCCGCAATTTTGTCGATCGAGAGTCCGATCGAGGACTGAGCGACATAGACTTCCTTGGGGCTCACCGCAATGCCGAAGCCCCCGAAGTCCGCATGACGCGGCGCGCCGTCGTAAAGAAGCGCCACCGCAACGGGTTCCGTCCGCGGCGTTTGAAGCGCCGCCACGAGCTGATCGAGCTGATCGGAGTCCGTCACTTCCGTGAAGGGGATGGCGTCCGGATTCTGATAGTCCTCAGGGAAGGGTTCTCCCTCCGTCGGAAGTTCCGGACGTTCCTCAGCCGGAACGCGGGGCTTTGCCGCAGGCACGGCCTTCGGCGCGCCGCCGGCCTGCGCGGGCATTGCTGCGGACTGCGCTCCGGGAGCGCCATCGCGCAGGGCTTCTGCCCGGGCGAGCGTTGTTCTCGAAATCTCCCAGCGTTCGGAAAATTGGTTGAGCGCATCGGCGTCGCTCGGCCCGAAGGCAAGATCAGCGAGCGAACTCACGCCCGGGATGTCCGCGTCGCACTTCACCGTAACGAGCGCCACCGCCTCATCGAGGAAGGGAAGCCCCGCACGCAGGTTTTCGCCGATCTTTCCCTTCATGGCGGGAGCCGCGGCCCTGATTTCATTGATGCCGCCGAATTCCGCAACCCACTTGGCCGCCGTCTTCGGACCGCACCCCTTGATCCCGGGGACGTTGTCGACCTTGTCGCCCATCAGCGCAAGGTAGTCGATCATGCGTTCGGGCGGCACGCCGTACTTTTCAATCACGCCGGCGCGGTCATAGAACTTCGTGTTCATCGTATTGAGAATCACGACATCGTCGTCGACGAGCTGCGAAAGATCCTTGTCGCCGGTAGCGACAACCGACTTGACGCCCTCGCGCTTCGCCATTCTGGAGAGCGACCCGATGACGTCGTCGGCCTCGATTCCGGGGACAATGAGCACCTTCCAGCCGAGCGCCGCCACTACTTTTTCAAGGGGCTCGATCTGCACGCGGAGATCGTCGGGCATGGGCGGGCGATTGGCCTTGTACTCGGGATACATCTCATGACGGAAGGTCTTTCCCGGCGCATCGAAAATGACCGCCGCCATATCGGGCTTCGCGAGCGAATGAACGCGCGAGAGCATTCCGAGGAAGCCCTTGATCGCTCCGGTGGGCTCGCCCGTCGACGTCGTGAGGGGCGGAAGGGCGTGGTAGGCGCGGAAAAGATAATTTGAACCGTCAATAAGAAGAAGCTTAGGCATCACATTCACCCGGGAAAATCTCGCGGATCCTTTGTTGAGGAAGAAGCATACGCGAGGAAGCGCGAGCGTGCCCGCCTTCCTTTCTCCCGACATCCCGCTTCTCACGCGGCTTTGCTTCATTCAGGCAATATCCGCACACGAAATGCTTTGCTTCTGCAAGCGCCACGATCGGCCGCCGCGTGGCACAATTTGAATATGGAAGCCCGAATGCTTTTTTTTGAGAAAAAGCCCTGAAGTGCTTCTCATGCGGACGGAAGCAAAACGCCGTTTCTTCCGGCCGGCATTGGTTTAAAGGCTTATGAAAAAAATTCTTCTTTCCGCCGCCCTCGGCCTCGCCTTTGCGATGAGCACTCAGGCCGCCCCCCTTGATGCGCCTCCGCCCTATGCGGGGGATGTTGCTGCTCAGGGAGAGACCGCCCCTCAGCCTGCCCGTCGCCTTGAACCCAAGGCGCCCGACGCCGGCATGTCGATCGCGCCCACGGAAGAAGACATGGAGCGTGCGCGCGAAGCACGCGAGCGCGGCGACAGAGCACCGCGCAACAACGACAAGCGCACCAAAATCGAAGCCGTGCGCGATCCGAACAACCACGTGACCGAGTACGTCGTTACCCCGGGCAGCACCAAGATCCCCTACCGGATCGAAAACCAAGCTGACCGGCCGATCGATACGACGCCCGGCAAGAACCCGAGCGGCACGCTCGGAACGCCGAAACTGATCGAGTTCGGCTGGTAACGATAAAGCCTCCGAAGAGGCTTCTTTGAGGGAAGACGGGCGCCAGCTCCTTTGCGGGGCCGGCGCCCTCTTCTATCGGAAATTGAGAGGCCGCTGCCTCAAAGGCCCAATTCCTCACGCATCCGTTTTCGAAACCCACGCTTTCCTTTCATGTCTCAAGCACTTCCGCTCTCGCTCGGTCTCTCCTGGTTCAGGGAATCCTGCCGCGCCGTCCGGCTCCAGCCGCTTTCCTACCCGGCCATCGTCATCTTTTCGCTCCTCGTGAGCGGGATGCTCACGGGCATCCCCTTCATCGGGACGCTGCTCGCTAGCCTCTGGATGCCCTATGCGTCGGTCCTCACGGGCTTTGCCGCAAGAGATACTTTGGCCGGCCGCGTGCCCGTCTATACCACGCTCATCGCGATCTTCCGCGACAAGACCTCGCGCTATCCGCTCCTGATGCTCGGCCTGATTTCGAGCGTCTGGATGGAAGTCGACATGCTGATTTTCAGCACGCTCGGCGCGGAGGAGCTCGACAAATGGGAAATCACGACGGAAGGCATCGACCTTGCCTCGATTACGTCGAACTTCCCCTACACGGCCTTCGCCGTGATGTTCCTCCTCTACCTGCCGCTGCTCATGATGACGCTCTTTTCGCCGCTCCTCATCGTGCAGAACCGCCAGAGAGTGGGAAAAAGCCTCTTTTATTCCTTCTTCGGCGTCCTGCGCGCGATCGGTCCCGTACTCGTCTGGGTGCTTCTGGCCGGCGCCGCCGCTTTTCTGATCTTCATGGGGCTCGAAGTCATCTTCGGCCTTCTCGGCGTCCCGCAGCTCTTTGCCTTCCTCGCGCCCATCATCGCCGCCTTCTTCACCTCCATCGGCCAGGCCGGCATCTGGGTGATGTTCCGCGACATCTTCTCCGGGTCGCTCCCCGACGGCTCGATGCCCGAAGACCTCGAAACGAAGGACGACGGTTCAATGACGCGCCGCTTCTGACGGACGCCGGGCGCTAAAAAAGCGTTTCCTCCATGGGACCGGAATGCTCGGGCTGACTCACCGAGAGCCCGAGAAGCCTCACGCCTTCCTTCGGTATTTCCAGCCCGGCAAGAAGTTCGCCCGCCTGGCGGCGAAGAGAAGCCTCATCCTCAAAAGCCCGGAGCGCCGTAACGCTTCGGGTTTTTGTCGTGAAGTCCGCAAAGCGGACCTTGAGCGTGAGGGTCCGCCCTTTGAATTCGTGCCGGGTGAGGCGCCGCACGAGATGGGAGGCAATGTCTGAGAGGCGGACATTGAGCGTCTCTCCCGGAGGAATATCCTCGGAAAAGGTTTCCTCGCAGCCGACGCTCTTACGCTCCCTCGTCGGCCGAACGGGCCTCAGGTCAATTCCCCGGGCGCATTTGTAGAAAAGCGCGCCCGCCGCGCCGAAGCGCTCCGTTAGGAACCTGAAGCTTCTCAGCCTCATTTCCAGCCCCGTCGTGATCCCGATCTCATGAAGGCGCTTCGCGGTGGCAGGGCCCACGCCCCAGAAGGATTCAACGGGAAGCCTGTCGATAAAGTCCTGAGCCCGGTCCGGATGGATCGTGAAGAGCCCGTCGGGCTTGCGCCAGTCGGAAGCAATTTTGGCGAGAAACTTGTTGTAGGAAACGCCGGCGCTCGCAGTGAGGTTGAGTTCTCGCCGGATATCCGCCTTGATGCGGCGCGCCACCTCGGTGCCGTATTCGATGCCGAGCTTATTTTCGGTGACGTCGAGAAACGCTTCGTCAATGGAGAGCGGCTCAACGAGATCGGTATAGCGCCGGAAGATTTCGCGGACCGCTTCGGAAACCTCGCGATAGCGCGGCAGACGGCTCTCAACGAAAATCAGCTTCGGGCAGAGCATCTTCGCCCGGCTCGACGGCATGGCGCTTCTCACGCCGAACTTCCTCGCCTCGTAGCTTGCCGTCGCGACGACGCCTCTTCGGTCGGCGTGCCCCACAGCAATGGGAAGACCGCGAAGCTCCGGATGGTCGCGCTGCTCGACAGAGGCAAAGAACGCATCCATATCCACGTGGACGATGCGCCGCGTGAGGTCGTTCTGAAAAACCGGATCTGCGAGTGACATGTTTAAATGGGAGAGGAAAGCTCCATAGAGAAGCAAAAAGCGCCGGGAGACATCCATTATGCATTGGCGTGCGCATAAAGCATTTTGCTTAAGGGAAACTCTCCCTCTCACTCCCTTGCGTCTCTCCGGTAAAGTGAAGCGCATGACTACGATTTCTTCAGGCGCCATGTTCGCCCAGGCTTATTACTACTCGTATCCGTACGCGTTGCTGCGGGTGCGATCGAAGGCCTGACGCTTAAAAATAGTCAAGAAATTCCTTCCATACCAAGCCCGCAGTTGATGCGGGCTTTTGTTTTTCCAGGGGCCTGGCGCCAGCGCTCAGGCCCGGGAGAAAGGAAAGAAGGCTCGCAGAGGCATCGGGCAGAAGTCCCGGACCCATTACCTCAATACCCTACGGAGCCTTTCAAATGATTCGCCTTTCTTCCAAAACGTTCAGTACCTGCGCTGCCGCCGTCATCGCAGCACTTGCTCTCGCCGGCTGCGGCGAGGAGAAAACAACTTCCGCCCAGGAAAAAACAGCCCTCATTCCCGTCGGCGTCGTCCAGCTCGTGGAGCACGAGGCGCTTGACGCCACCGTCAGGGGCTTCATTGACGAACTCTCCGCCCGCGGCTTCAGGGACGGCGAAAAGATCCGCATCGACCGCCAGAATGCCCAGGGCGATCAGACGACGCTCGCCAATATCGGCAGCCGCTTCGTGTCGGCAAAGTCCGAACTCATCTTTGCCTCCTCAACGCCTGCGCTCCAGGCAATGGCCCGGTCGACGAAGTCGATTCCCATCGTCGCGACCGCTGTGACGAGCTTTGAGGCCGCGCGCGTCGTCAAGTCGGACAAGGCGCCCGGCGGCAACGTCACGGGTGTATCGAACCTGGGGCCCATTGCCGACCAGCTCGCGCACCTCGTTGAGCTCACCGGAGAAAAGACCCGGACCCAGCCCGTCGGCGTGATCTTCAACCCGAGCGAAGTCAATGCCGAATACCAGGTGGAGAAATTCCGCGCGGAAGCAAAGGCGCGCGGAATTACCGTGGTTGAAGCGGCGGCCGGCAGCGTCAACGACGTTCCTCAGGCGATCGCCTCTATGAAAGGCAAGGTCTGCGCGCTCTGGCTTCCGACCGACAATGTGCTCGCGTCCGCAGCGGCCAATGTTGCAAAGCTCGCAATTGACGCAAAGCTCCCCGTCATTGCCAGCGACTCCGCGCTCGTGCGCTCGGGCTCCCTCGCCTCGATCTCGGTCGACTACTACGAGCTCGGCCGCATGACGGGCTCCATCGGCGCAGACATCCTTGAAGGAAAGAAGAAGCCCGCCGATACGCCGATTGCGTTCCAGAGCGCGAGAAAGCCCCTTCTCAACCTGAAGACCGCCGAGGCGATCGGTCTCGCCATCCCGGAAAAGATCCTGGCAGAAAGCGACAAGATCCAATAACGACATCATCCAACCCAGGGAATCCTCCCCGACCGCGAGGGCGCCTCGGAGGATTCTCATTCAAAACGGGCATTTTTCCTCCCCGGCTTAAGGTTTTGACGGTCTGAAAAGCGCTAGACTCACGCCTTCGAAATTTCAGAGGATCGCCCGTAAAGAAGCGCGCATCAGCCCTCGTCCCGGCGGCGGATCCTCCGACCCCATCCTTTTGGAGATTGAAGAACCATGCCTCATGTTGTCTGCGAAGCCTGCATCGGCTGCAAGCGTACCGACTGCGTGGACGTCTGCCCGGTGGACTGCTTCCGGGAAGGTCCGAATTTTCTGGTGATCGATCCCGATGAGTGCATCGACTGCGCCGTCTGCATTCCGGAATGCCCGGAAGCGGCGATTTATGCCGAAGAGGACGTGCCTGAGGATCAGAAGGAATTCATCGAGCTCAATGCTGAGCTTGCCCGCGAATGGCCTTCCATCACGCACCGCAAGCCCTATCCCGACGATGCGGATCAGTGGCGCGGCGTGAAGAACAAGATCCGCTTCCTGAAGCGCTGAGCTTCCCGCGCGTCCGGCGGCGGAAAAATTCTGTCGCGATTCGTCGAAGATGGCCCGCCCGTTCGCGGGCCATTCTTTTTAGAATCCCCTGCATCCTGTTTTTGCCTGGAGCCCCGGCGCCTCTCTGCGCCGGCCTCCTTTCAGAATTCGCATTCATCATGCAGAAAATCAAGCTTATTTCCCGGCGTCTTGCCGCTCCCACGCTCCACGTGCTTCAGTTCGAGCGTCCTGACGGCTTCACCTTCAAGCCCGGTCAGTTTGCACGCCTTGGGCTTCCCGCTCAATCCGAGGGCGCCGATCCCGTGATCCGGGGCTATTCGATTGCTTCCGCCCCCGAAAACCCTGTGCTCGAATTTTTCATTACCGAGGTTGAGGGCGGTGCGCTCTCACCCCGCATCTGCGCGCTTGAACCGGGCGACGAAGTGCTTCTCGACGGCGATGCCGAAGGGGCGCTCACGCCGTCCCGCATTCCAGGAGGCGATACGCTCTGGCTTCTCGCCACCGGGTCGGGCCTTTCGCCCTTTGCGTCGATCATTCGCTCGAGCACCGTCTGGGATGCATGGAAGGACATCGTGCTCGTCGAATCCGTGAGGAAAATTGAGGAGGCGGCGCTCGCCCGCGAGCTTGTTCTTTCGCTCCCCGCCGATCGCCGTCCGAAGCTCATCGTCACGACGACCCGCGAAGAGGATCCCGCACGCCAGGGCGACCTCACGGGGCGAATCCCTGATCTTCTCAAATCAGGAGCCCTTGAAAAGGCGGCCGGTCGTGAAATCACGCCCGAAAAATCCCGCCTCATGCTCTGCGGCAACCCCGACTTCATCGCCGACGCCCGTGCAACGCTTAAAGCCCGCGGCATTGTGTCCCCGCGCTTCGGCAAGCCCGGCCAGCTCGTCGTCGAAAACTTCTGGTAATTGGAGAGGAGTGCAGAATGCAACTTCCTCCGCTTCGTCCGAGCGCTGCGGCGATTGACGATCTTCTCCCGCAGACGGAATGCCGTCAGTGCGGATTTGAAGGGTGCGCCGCCTATGCGCAGGCCATTGCCGAGGGGCTCGCGCCCATCAATCGCTGCGCCCCGGGCGGGGCGCGCGGCATCCGGCGGCTCGCCGCCGCCACAGGGCTCCCCGAGCTCCCGCTCGACCCCGAATACGGCACGGAAATCCCCTTTGCCCGCGCAAGCATCCGTGCCGACGAATGCATCGGCTGCTCCTGGTGCGCGAAGGCCTGCCCGACCGACGCCATTGCAGGAGCTCCGAAGCACCTCCACGCCGTCATAGAGTCCCGCTGCACGGGCTGCAGCCTCTGCGCGCCTGCCTGTCCGATGGACTGCATCGACTTTATCGATGCCGGACGAGAGTGGACGGACGCGGATGCGAGAACGGCAAAACTAAACCATGAAGCGACATGGGCGCGGCGCGTAAAGCGCGCGGCGCTTGAAGACGCACGCCTCGCAGGCCGCAGAAATGCTTCCGGCGCAAAGGAAAACTCCAAAAAAGCCTTCATGGCGGACATCCTCGCCATGGCGCGCGCCGGACGCCGGTGACACTTCAAACACTTATCGTTCCCCAAGACCCCGGAATGCCAGTTTTAAAGAAAGACCGCGCCGCCTTCATGGCAGCGCTTGCCGAACTCAACCCCGATCCCAAATCGGAATTGAACTACACGACGCCCTTTGAACTCCTCATCGCCGTCATGCTTTCCGCTCAGGCGACCGACAAAGGCGTCAACCTCGCTACCGCGAAGCTCTTTCCCGTCGCCAATACCCCGGAAAAGATTCTCGCCCTCGGGCTTGAGAACCTCATTTCCTATGTGAACACCATCAACCTCTACCGCACGAAGGCCGCCCACATCATGGAGACCTGCCGCATTCTCGTTGATCAATACGGCGGAGCGGTCCCCCGCACGATGAAGGAACTTGTGGCGCTCCCCGGAGTTGGCCGGAAAACCGCCAACGTCGTACTCAACGTGGCCTTCCACGAACCCACGATTGCGGTCGACACGCACATCTTCCGCGTCTGCAACCGCACCGGATTCGCGACGGGAAAGACGCCCGCAGAGGTGGAGGAAAAGCTCCTCAAAATCGTCCCGGACGAATTCAGGCTCAACGCCCACCACTGGCTCCTTCTCTTCGGGCGCTACCTCTGCAAGGCTAGAAACCCCGAGTGCACGAAGTGCCCTGTGGCGAATTTCTGCAATGCGCCTGAAAAGAAAGCCGTGCTCGCGGCGGCCGCCGAGGAGGCTGCGGACCTCGTGCCCGGAACGCCTCCGAAGAAGCCCGCGCGCCGGAAGGCTGGAGCAAAGAAAGCCGCAGTCTGAGGACGGCTTCGCAGCCTTCAGAAAAAAAGGAGAGGTCCTTTGGGAAGATCTCTCCTTTTCTTTCGGAGGCTCACCGGAGACGGCAGCGCACCGCACCTGCCGGCGGCGCCTGATTGAAGGGGTGCGAGCGAATGGAGAGGAGGCAGGGGTTCGCGAGCTGAGAAACCTCCGGCCGCACGGCCCAGAGGAAGGGCCCGAGACCGCCGTTCGCATCCGCGCGCGACGCTCCTGAAAAGACAAAAATCGCGGCGCGCCCGCTCTTCGGGTCGTCGGCCGCAAAGCGGCCTTTGCCTATCCAGACGCCCGAATGCCTCACGCGCCCGTTTTCGCCGAAGAAGACCAGATCGCCAGGCTTCAATTCACTGCCGCGCTTTCCGCCCGAGAGCGGAGCACCCAGCCTCGCCTGCCGATCCGGGTCTGAGGGCAGAATCAGATCGTGAAGCCGATAAACGCCTTCCGGAAGCGTCATCCCGGCAGTGCTTTTCTGCCAGCCTGAGCTCACAAGAGTTTGAGCGGACTGGGCTGCCTTTGCGAGAAAGCCCGCAGGGGAAGACCGGCGAAGATTTTCCTCGCCGGCAGCCAATGCATCATGATCCGCCGCTTCGCCCGCGCGGATGATTCCGGTCGTTCCGTCAGGAAGAATTACGCTCCAGCCGCCCTCGGGGAGCGTTTTCTCGATCGGAAGTTCCGACGCGAAAGGCGCCTTCATGAGCGGTTTTTGGCCGCTCGCCTCCACCTCTGCCGAAAGCGACGTCACAAAGACCAGACTGCGCCTGTTCCAGGCGACGATGGCGACGTCGTTCTTGAGCGCAAGGTCGTCGGCGCGCATCCAGCCGACGCGCCCTTCCGTTGACTTCACGAGAATGAGTCCGTCAAAGCGGTTGAGAAGAATTTCAACCCGGCTTCCGAGCGGAAGCTTCAGGTCCGGAGCGCGGCCGGCAGCGAGCGCGTCGGATTCTGACGACAGATTTCCCCAGGGCTTCTTCACGACGCCCCAGGTAAGGCGCTTGAGATCATCTGCGTTGGGCACTTCCTCGACGCTCGACTCAATCCCGAGTCCGGAGGCCGAGAGCTCGGCATAAAAGCCCGCAAGAAGCCCCCGATCGGCCGAAGTTCCCGAGACGGCAACAGCGCCCGGGGTGTTGCCGGGCTTGAATTCAAGGTGCAGAAGATCCGTACGGGCGTCGAGATCCGTCTTCTCCGCATAGGCCTTCCAAAGCGCCCCGGCAGCCTCGACGGGATTGAGCGGAAGCCCTTCTGCGGCCGGGACTTCCGGCCTTGCCGGAACCGCGGGCCCCGGAGCTCCGGGAGCCCCCGAAGCCGGACCGGACGCCCACAGCAGGGCGGCAAAGAGAGCGGCAATGCCCGCTCTTCCAACGCATTCCATTCGCGCCTCCCGTCAGCTGATCTGTCTCGCCGCAGCCGGGAGCTTCAGCACCACGCGCGTGCCGCCGATCGGGCTTGCACGCTCGACCGTGACGACGGCGCCGATGCGCGAGGCGCGCTCCTGCATGATGGAAAGCCCGACATGCTGGTTCTTTCTTTCTTCAACAACAGCCTGATCAATCCCGACGCCGTCGTCGAGAATCTCCACCGTGAGATCGGCCTCGTTCCTCACGGACACCTTGACGCTTGAGGCCTGGGCGTGCTTGCGCACGTTCGAGAGCGCCTCCTGGATGATGAAGATCACCTGGAGCTTTTCGCGCGGCGTGAGCTTCGGGCCGTCCCCGACCGAGGAGAGGCGCACGCCGATGTGCGCCTGGCCTTCGAAGCGGTCAATCACGGTGCGCACGCCCTGGAGGAACCCTTCATTGTGAAGGCGCTCGCGGAAGTTGAGAAGAAGTTCCCGCACATCCTCGTAGCACTCCTGCACGCCCGTGCGGATGGCTTCGAGCGACTCGTCGCGGAGCTTCTCGTCCTTGTCGCGGATGGCGTCGGAGAGGAACTGCACCTGAAGATTCAGATAGGAGAGCGCCTGCGCGATCGAATCGTGGAGGCCCTGAGCGAGAAGCTGACGCTCCTGAATGACTGCGTACTGACGGTCGCGGTCAATGAGGCGCTGGTTGTCGATCGCGACGCCTAAGTGCATGGCGAAGGACTCCAGAAGCTGCGTCATCTGGGAGGAGAGCTGGGATTCCTCGCGGAAGATGAGCATGTAGCTGCCGATGCTTTCCGAGACGCTTCTCACATTGAAGCAGTAAGCGGTCGTGAAGCCCGCTTTGGCGAGCGTCCGCGCGAGCATGCGGCTGTCGGTCTTGAGATCAACCCGGACCGGGTAATTCTTCTGCACGACCGTGCGGAAGATCGAATCCTCCCAGGGAATCCTTGACGACTCCCGGAGCGCCTCAGCCGTGAGGCCGCTCGAAGCCGCCACATCCACGCAGCCCGCTTTCTGGTCGACCAGAGTTACCAGGCAGGCGTCGGCTTCGGTATAGCGGACGATGCGTTCTGCAAAGCCGTCGGTGAGCTCCTCGATGGACCTCTGCTGGGAGAAGAAGGACGTGGTCTCATAGAGCTGCGCGAGGTGGCGGTTCTTTTCCTCGACCGAAGCGGTCTTTTCCGCCACCTTCTGCTCGAGGTTGTTGTAGAGGTCCTCAAGCCTGTCGGCCATGCGGTTGAAGCCCACCGCAATGCGTCCGATCTCGTCATCGCTCTTCACCTCGACGCGCGCGGCGAGGTCGCCCCCCGAGAGCCGGTTGATGCCTTCGCCGAGGTTCCCGATCGGGCGGATCACCCAGCGCAGCAGGAGCAGCATGATCGTGAAGAGGCTGCCGATCGCAAGCACGATGAGAAGAATCTGCAGATATCTGAGCTGCCAGAGATAGTCGTATCGCCAGGCGTCGATCTTACCGGCCAGATCCGTGAGCGCCGACGTATAGACGCGCACCATCTCCGCATCCACCTGCCGGCTGCCTTTCTTCGACGCAATCAGCATGGGCTCGACTTCAGTCTTCCAGCGCTTTTCGAGCGTCTCGAGGGAAGCATGAAAGTCGCCTTCGCGCGGGAGCTCAAGCGGCTGCCAGGCGTCGCCCACGCGGATGACGCGGAACTGGTTCGTGACGCGCGTAAGCTCTTCGTCAAGAAGCTTCTCGGGAAAGATCGGCTGCGTGAAATAGGCTGAGCGGTAGACCTGCATGCGCAGTTCGGCGATGGAAAACTTTGCCGCTGCGCTGGCTTCCAGCTCCCAATTGAGGAGCATCGTCCAGCCGATCGAGCTCACGATGAAGCTCACCCAGAGGAGCGTGAGGAAAAGAAGCCTCGTCGAAAGGCTTCGGAAGAACTTGGGTATCTTCATGGAGGAGACTGCGAAGAAATGGAAGGCTGCCGGCTTCAGGCTTCATGCGCTTGATCCGGCAATCCTTCGTTTACAACAATGTGGGCGCTTCGTCAACGACTTCGAGCTTGAGGCCCTGCGATGCGCCGCTGCCCGGATCGGAGGTTTTGACGGGTTCTGAGGATAAGGGAGGGAGCGCTTCAACCCGCTCGGCCTTCCAGGAAATTTCAAGCATCTTCCCGCGGCGGGCACGGTGCATGATGTGCGCCCGGTAAGCGCGCTCGGTGAGCTGCGCTTCGCGGGGCTTCCCGCCCCGGCCGGTGCCGGAAAGAATGGCCCCGCGGTCATCCGTGACCGCCATCGAAATCATCTCCTCGCCCGGGTCGAGAAGCATGAGGGCGACGCCCTTGCCGCCCGAAGCCACGAACCGGATTTCGCTCAGCGGGAAGGCAAGAAGGCGCCCGGAAGACGAGAGGCAGGCGAGCTTCGCACCCGCTTCAATTGCATCCCCGGAAACCGTGAGGGGAGGCAGCAGCCTTTCGCCTTCGCTCATCTTCACGAAGTCGCGTCCGGCCTTGAGGCGCGTCGAAACATCGGAAATCCTGAGGATCATGCCCTTGCCGCCCGAAGTGGCGAGAAGCACCGCCGTATTCTGGGGACCCGCAAGCCATCCCGCGCATTCGAAGCCCCGAGGCAGGTCGACAAAGGCCGAAAGCGGCGCCCCGTCGCTTCTCCCGCCCGGGAGCTGCGAAACGGCAAGTGAATAGACGCGCCCCTTCGCATCGAGGAAGGAAAGCTGATCGGACGAACGGCATTCAATGGCCCGGTCAAGCTGGTCGCCCATCTTGAAGCTCATGAGCGAGCAGTCGTGACCGTGACCCGTGCGCGTCCTCAGGAACCCCTTCTTTGAAATCACGACAGTGACGGGTTCGTCAGGCGTCTCCACCTCATGCACGGCGACCTTTGCTTCCTTCACAACCGTGCGGCGGGGGTCGCCGAACGCCTTGGCAGCGGCCTCAATTTCGCGCGCCACCTGGCGCTTCAGAACGCCGTCGCTCCCGAGAATGCGCTCGAGCCCCGAACGCTCCTTCGTGAGGTTCGCGAGCTCCTTCTCGATTTCAATGGCGGCAAGGCGGGCAAGCTGCTTCAGACGGATTTCAAGGATGTCGTCCGCCTGACGCTCCGTGAGGCCGAATTCAGCCATCAGATCGGCCTTCGGGTCGTCGGCCGCGCGAATGATCTCAATCACGCGGTCGATGTTGAGAAGAACGAGCGAGCGGCCTTCGAGCACATGAATGCGGTCGAGCACCTTCGCGAGCCGCGCCTCGGTGCGGCGCCTTACGGCCTTCTTTCTGAATTCGATCCATTCGGAAAGAATGGAAAGAAGCCCCTTCTGCCTCGGCTTCCCGTCAATGCCGAGCATGACGAGATTCACCGGGACATTCGACTCGAGATCGGTTTCAGAGAGCAGATAGTTGACGAAGTCGTCGCGGTCGATGCGGCTCGTCTTCGGTTCAAAGACAAGCCGGACCTCCACGTCCTTGCCGGACTCGTCCCGCACGCTCTCGAGCATTGCGAGCATTGCGCTTTTTGCCTGCTGCTGCTTGGAGGAAATCGATTTCTTGTCCTTCTTGGGACGCGGATTCGTGATCTGCTCAATGCGGTCGAGAATGATGCGCGAGGACGCCGCGGGCGGAAGTTCGTCCACGACGAGCTGCCACTGACCGCGGGCAAGCTCTTCAAAATGCCAGCGCGCGCGCACGCGAAGCTTTCCGCGGCCCGATTCATAAATCGCGCGGATTTCATCCCGGGGCGTAATGATCTGGCCGCCGCAGGGAAAGTCGGGCGCGGGCATAAGGGAAAGAATCTCTTCGAGTCCGGCTTCGGGCTTCTCCAGGAGCCGCACGCAGGCCGCGGCCACTTCCGTCAGGTTGTGGGGCGGAATTTCCGTGGCCATGCCGACCGCAATGCCGGAGGAGCCGTTCAGAAGCACGAAGGGGAGCTTCGCGGGCAATTCCACCGGCTCCTCAAAGTTCCCGTCGTAATTGGGCGCAAAATCAACGGCTCCCGAATCCACTTCCTCGAGAAGAAGCGACGAGATGGGCGTCAGGCGCGTTTCGGTGTAGCGCATGGCCGCTGCGGAATCGCCGTCGCGGGAGCCGAAATTGCCTTCCGCAACGAGGAGCGGATAACGAAGCGAAAAAGTCTGCGCCATGCGCACGAGCGCGTCATAGACCGACTGGTCGCCGTGGGGGTGGTATTTGCCGAGCACGTCGCCCACGATGCGGGCGGACTTCACGCTCTTCGCATCGAACTTAAGCCCCATGCGGTACATGTCGATGAGGATGCGGCGCTGCACGGGCTTCTGGCCGTCCGTGACTTCCGGGAGCGCGCGGCTCTTCACCACCGACATCGCGTATTCGAGATAGGCTTGCGAAGCGTAGCGCGCGAGCGTGAGGGCGCCGTTTTCCTCGGGCTCCCCTTCGGTCGCGGCGCCTACCGTAATCTCTTCAGCTTCGGCCGCCTTCAGCTCTTCCTCTGAAAGTTCTGCCTGAGGAAGTTCTTCACCATCGGCCGAAGCATCATTCGCTCCCCCGTCTTCTCTGGCCTCATCAGGCGCCCGGGGCGCCTCCTCTTCGGACCGGGACGCATCCCCGCCCGCGGGAGACGCCGCGTCCGGGTCGCCGCCGTCGCCAAAAAGCGAATCGTGAAAAAGGTTTTCCGTCTCATCGGAAAGGGGCTTCTTATCCGTCATTCTTCTCTTCCTTTCTGACTCTAGACATCAAGTTCCGCGCGGTCGCCGTAGGCTTCCATCCAGAGGCGCCGGCCCGCGACCTCGCGCTCGCCCATGAGGGTCTGCATGACCGCACGGGTGGCGGCTTCCGGTACGGAGCCGAAAGCCACCGGAAGGAGCTTCCGGGTGTCGGGCGCAAGCGTCGTTTCCGCGAGCTGCTCGGCCTTCATTTCGCCGAGGCCCTTGAAGCGTGAAATGGAAAGCTGCTCATCGCGGAAGCCTTCCTTCCGGAGGGACTCCATGGTCCTGGCTAGCTCGCGCTCGTCGAGACAGTAAATCTTCCGGTCGGGCTTTCTTCCCTTTTTGGGCGCATCCACGCGAAAGAGGGGCGGCATCGCGACATAGACGTGCCCGAGCTCAATCAGCTTCGGGAAGTGCTTGAGAAAGAGCGTGAGAAGAAGCACCTGAATGTGCGAGCCATCAACGTCGGCATCGGAAAGTATGCAGATCTTCCCGTAGCGCAGTCCCTTCAGATCGGGATCCCCGTCGCGCGGATGCGGATCAACGCCGATCGCGAGCGCAATGTCGTGAATCGTGTCGGAACGGAAAAGCGAGCCGCCGTCGACTTCCCAGGTATTGAGGATCTTGCCTCGTAGCGGAAGCACCGCCTGGAATTCCTTGTCGCGCCCCTGCTTGGCGGAGCCCCCTGCGGAGTCGCCCTCAACGATGAAGAGTTCATTCCGCGTAATGTCGCTCGACTCGCAGTCGGTGAGCTTCCCCGGGAGCACCGCCACGGTCGACGTGCGGCGCCGTTCATACTTCGCGGCCTGGCGCTGACGCGCCTGAGCCTGACTGATGATGTGCTCGGCGAGCTTTCTGCCGTCCTCAACGTGGTCGTTGAGCCAGAACTCGAACTGCGACTTCACGAAGCCGGAAACAAGCTTCAGCGTATCGCGGCTTGTAAGCTTTTCCTTCGTCTGCCCCTGAAACTGCGGGTCAATGGCCTTCGTGGAGAGCACGAAGCTCGCGCGGCTGAAGACGTCTTCGGCAAGAACCTTCACGCCCTTCGCCTGAAGTCCGTGCACGTCCATGAAGGCGCGCACCGCCTGCCAGAGACCGTCCTTGAGGCCCGATTCATGCGTGCCTCCCTGCGGAGTCGGGATCAGGTTCACATAGCTTTCGCGCGTAAGAGGCCCTTCGGGCGTCCAGACCACCACCCACGCGGCGCCTTCGCCCGGGGCGAACCCCTCCGTCGACTCGTCCGCATAGGCGGCTGCCTCAAAGGGCTCGATCATCGGTTCGCCGTGGATTTCCGAGAGGAGATACTCCTTGAGGCCGCCTTCGTACTTCCAGTGCGCCTGAGTTCCCGTGCGTTCATTGCGATAATCGACTTCGCAGCCCGGAAGAAGCACGGCCTTGGATCGGAGCAGCCGAACAAGCGAAGCCTCGGGAATTTCGGGCGAATCAAAATACTTCGGATCGGGTTCGACCGAAACCCGGGTGCCCGTCTGAGACTTCGGACGGGGACTCTTACGGACGGCAAGGGGTTCGGCCACAAAGCCGTCCCGGAAGCCCATCGTCGCCTCTTCGCCGTCGCGCCAGACGGTAACAACCAGGTGCCTCGAGAGCGCATTCGTCACGGAAACGCCGACGCCGTGCAGACCGCCCGCAAAGGAATAGGGGCCGGAGCCGTCGGCTTTCTGGAATTTTCCGCCCGCATGCAGACGCGTAAAGACGAGTTCAACGACGGGTGCATGCTCTTCCGGATGCATGCCGATCGGAATCCCTCGACCGTCATCCTCCACCGTGACGATGCCGGCCTCGCTCACCGAAACCGAAATCTTCGTCCCGAACCCTGCGAGCACTTCGTCGCTCGCGTTGTCGATGACTTCCTGGATGATGTGAAGGGGATTGTCCGTCAGCGTGTACATGCCCGGACGCTGCTTAACGGGTTCAAGCCCCTTAAGCACCCGGATGGAGCTCTCGCCGTAATCGTCTTTTTTCTTCTGCTTGATGGCCATTGCTGTGTTGAATGCGCGCAAAACGCCCTCAGACGAAAACTCGCTGCGGGCTGAAGGGACGCCTGAATTCTTATCGAATGGATGAGACTCCGCTCCCGGAGTAAGGCTCGAAAGTTGAGCTTCTGAGAGCAAAGCCGAAGTGCTCATTTTAGCAATGCTCAACCTTCTACTTCCCCGATGAAGCCCTCAGCAAAACTTCCGCCCCGCAGTAATTTTCCGAAGCACTTTTCGGGTTCGGAAGAGACGAATGACGCTTGCCCGGAATCTCTAAAAATAGGTACTATTCCTGATCTCTCTTATTTTGTGAAGGAACCTCGATGGCGAAGCTTTACATGGGTTTTGATGCCGGCACGCAGAGCGTGAAGGTAGGCGTCTACGATGAGAATTTTGAGCTTGTTGCAAGCCGGTCGCTTCCGACCGAACTCAGCTATCCGCATCCGGGCTGGGTCGAGATGAACGTGGACACGTACCTCGAGAACTGCATCACCGCCATGGCCGAAGTAACGAGCGAGCTTCGCCGCATCGGCCGTGATCCGAAGGACATCGCCGCCATCATGGGCGACGGCATCATCTGCGGCATCGTCGGCATTGACGAAAACGCGCGCCCGGTCACGCCCTACATCAACTACCTCGACAGCCGCACGACGGAAGATGTGGAAGCGCTCAACGCGAAAAAGCTTTCGATCTGGGGCCGTGAAACCGGCAACGCGGAAGCCTCTCCGATGTTCCCGGCCATGTTCGCGCGCTGGTTCCTCAGGAATTCGCCCGAATTCTCTGAGCGCGGCGTGAAGTTCGTGCACAACGCCCCTTACGTCCTCATGCGTCTCGCGGGCCTCAAGGGCAAGGACGCCTTCATCGACTGGGGCGCCATGTCGGGCTGGGGGCTCGGCTACGATGTTCAGGCGAAAAAGTGGTCCTCCGAACAGCTCGAGCTCCTCGGGATCGACGAAAAGTACATGCCCCGCATCCTGAAGCCCTGGGACAAGGTGGGCGGCCTCTGCGAGGAAATTTCCGTGCGCACGGGGCTTCCCGCCGGCATTCCGATTCTTGCGGGCGCGGGCGACACGATGCAGTCGATGCTGGGGTCCGGCGTCTTTGAGGCGCATCAGGGCGTCGACGTGGCGGGCACCTGCGCCATGTTCTGCGTCTCCACCAGGGGCATCATTCCCGAACTCTCTCAGCCCGGCACCGGCCTCATCTTCAATTCCGGCACGCTTCCCGACACTTACTTCTACTGGGGGTTCGTGCGCACGGGCGGGCTCGCCCTCCGGTGGTTCAAGGACAATGTCTGCCGCCACGAGGGCGACGGCGCCTACTACGGAGAGCTTTCGGCCGGCGCGGAAAAGATTCCCGCGGGTTCGCGCGGCGTGCTCTTCCTTCCCTATCTCACGGGCGGCTACGGCGAGGAAAAGGAAGCGAGCGGGTGCTTCCTCAACATGACGATGGACGACAATCAGTTCGTCATGTGGCGCGCCGTCCTTGAAGCAATCGGCTACGACTACATGGAGCTTGCCGACGGCTACCGGCGCGCAGGCGTTGCGCTCAACCGCATCACCGTAACGGAAGGCGGCAGCCGAGATCCGCTCTGGAATCAGATCAAGTCGAACATGCTCGACGCCGAGGTCGTCCGCTTCAAGAACCCGGGCGGCGCGGTCCTCACCAACTGCGTCTTCGGCGCCTACGCCACGGGCGGCATCACGGACGTGAAGGCGGCGCTCTCGAAGGTCATTTCGGAAAACGGCGTCTATGAACCCGTTCCCGAACTCGTGAGCCGCTATCGCGAGCTCTTTGAAAACAGAAAGGCCCTCGTTCGCAGCGACATGAAGGCCGCCTTCTCGCGGCTCGTGCGCATGCGCGAGATGTGATCCCGACGAGCGGGTGAAAGCAATTCCCTGGTCCGGACTCATGGAAAAGGGAGCGCTTCTTCTGAAGCGCTCCCTTTTTACCAGGTGCCGGCGGACTGAAGCGCCGCCGCGCAGCGATCCTCCCCGACGCGCTTCAGGCTATCCCCTGAAGGGCTTTGCTCAAAAGAATACTGTCGGCTCCTTCTTAATCGGAATGAGAATCCGTCCGAAACCGTCATTATGCGTATCCGCTTCGTCGGAGAAGCGCATTTCCACCTCAAGGATCGCGGTGCCGCACGGGCGGAATCCCAATTGTTTCATTTGCGACCAGGCCGGATGCGCTCCCTCCGAGAGCAGCCTCATGCTGAAGGCATCGGGGAGCCCGCAGAAATGGCAGACGAAGCATTTCCCGAATTCAATGCGCTCGAGCACATCATTGACGGGAATCTGATAGCGCTTTAGGAGCGACTCCCTCACCGCGAAGCCCCAATGAATCGTGTTCTCCGTGCCGCTCCCTGAGATTTCCACCTTGAGCGCGGACTTCGTCACCGGCATCCACATTCCCCAGTCCTTAAGGAGCTCAAATATCCGATCGTCCTTCCTGAAGTCCTGTTCGTCCGTATGCGGGAGAAAATACCTGGGCTCCATTTCCCGGATCTCCCAGTCGATCATGGTTCCCTTATGCGCCTCATACCAGCGGCGCATCCTTTTGTGCTCGCCGATGACGGCCTGAAGGCGACTTACCGTCGCCTCGAGCTCCTCCGACTTCTTGTCGAGCAGTCCGAAGACCTTGTCCGGGTCGTCGGTGTGCATGGCGCCCATTTCCTTTACCGTCACGCCGTAATTGCGCAGCCTCATGCAGGAAATAACCTTTGCCGACTGATCGAACGTGTAGTAGCGGTAGCCGCTCTCGCGATGCTGAACCTTGAGAAGTCCTGCCGCTTCATAGTGCTTCAGAAAGTCCGAAGTAACGCCAAGATGGCGGGCAAAGTCTCCGATTCTGTATTGCTTCACGATGGGGGTATTCCTTCCAGGAGAAGAGTGTTTGAATAAAGTCTAAGTTAAAGCACCTATCCAAGTCCGGTCCAGCACTCAACTTGGGAGCGGCTATCCGTCATTCTTTCTAGGTCAAAAGTAGGTATTTATACGAATCAGCCATTGAAAACAGTCTTCTCAAGGGCATTTCTACGACTTCAGAAAGCGATTTGACTCGCGGCAAAGACTCAGCCGGAGAATTTGCGCACATCGGAGGCGCACGATTGAAGACTCTGGCTGCGCCTCTCTTTCACGCAATCTGAGGAGAGATGCAATGACGAAGTCGATCACCCGTCGCGCATTCCTGCGCACCACGCTCGCGAGCGGCGCCTCCATGGCTGCCGCAGCTGCCGCTCATGCGGCTCCGGCCGGAATCTACAACCCGGGCACCTATTCCGCCAAGGCCTCCGGCATCGGCGAAGTTGTCGTCACGATGACTTTCGACGCCAACAAGATCACCGACGTCGTTCTGGACGTTTCGCACGAAACGCCGTCGATCGGTCAGGCCGCTGCCGCTGAACTCAAGAAGTCGATTCTTCTCATGCAGTCGGGCGACATCGACGCCGTCTCGGGCGCCTCCATCACCTCGAAGGCGGTGCGCACGGCTGCCGCCAAGTGCATTGCGCAGGCGCAGGGGAAGGTCCCCGTCGAAGTCATCTCCGACAAGAAGAAGGCGGAAGCCGACGACGGCGACTGGCTCGGCAAGGCGCCTGAAATCGCCGAAAAGGACATCGTCGCCCGGCATGAGACGGAAGTGCTCGTCATCGGCTGCGGCACGGGCGGCATGTTTGCCATTGCGTCCGCGGCGGAAGCCGGCGCCAAGGTGATCGGCATCGACCGCTTCCCGGTCGGCACGGGCGTCCGCGAGGACCTCGGCGCCATTGATTCGCGCTACCAGAAGGCCTGGGGCACCAAGATCGACAAGTTTGAATTCATCACGATGGCGACCCTCTACGCGGGCGGCCACATCCAGCAGGATCTGGTGAAGCTCTGGTGCGACAAGTCGGGCGCCGTCATCGACTGGCTCGGCGACCGTCTTGCCGAGAAAGGGATCGAGCTCTGGCACGAATCGGGCGACAAGAACGACGAAACGCGCTACAAGCACTTTCCGATCGGCCACTCGCCGCGTCTCCCCGAAAAGGACGGGAAGATTCTCGTAAGCCTCTCGAGCGTGATTGAGGAGTACGCGAGAAAGTGCGGCGCGCGCTTTGATTACTCCATGAAGATGGTGAAGCTCGAAAAGGTGAACGGACGCGTCACGGGCTGCATTGCCGAGAACAGCGACGGCAAATACGTCCGCTACGTTGCAACGAAGGGCGTCGTGGTTGCCACCGGCGGCTATGCGCAGAACTTCCGCATGATGGAGGCGCTCCAGCCCTGGAATCTTCGCGTCATCGGCCGTTCGGGCGCCATGCCCGGCGCTCGCGGCGACGGCATCCGCGCCTGCCTCTGGGTGGGCGCCAAGATGGATGAAACGCACTCCATGATGAAGTTCGACCGCTGCGCCCTCCGTCCGGATCAGAAGCCGGGCGTCGAAACGGTCCAGTCGGGCGACTCGGGCTTCTTCTGGATGGGTTCGCAGCCCTGGCTCAAGGTGAATGCCGACGGCCGCCGCTTCATGAACGAATCGGGCACCTACGAGAACCTCCTTCATGCCGACGAATATCAGAAGGGTCACTGCCACTACACGCTCTTCGACAGCAACTGGGTGCGCTACGCAAAGCAGTTCAAGATGCACGGCTGCTCGCGCATGTTCCCGTTTGAAAACGGCGCCGATCCCAACATCTCCTGGAAGATCGTTGAGGAAAAGATGCTCCCCGGCCTCATCGCCAAGGGTTATGTCCAGAAGGCCGACACGATCGAGGAGCTCGCGAAGAAGCTCGGTCTCCCGCCGGATCAGCTCAAGGCCACGGTCGAGCGCAACAACGAGCTTTACCGCCAGGGTGCGGACGTCGACTACGGCAAGGAAAAGCACCGTCTTTCGCCCGTCGACAAGGCGCCCTTCTACGGCGCCAAGAACACCGGGTGGATGCTCTGCACGATGGACGGCATTCAGATCAACACCAACATGAACGCGATCGATACCGACGGCAACCCGATCCCGGGCCTTTACGTCATCGGCAACGACAGCGGCGGCTACTTTGCGAACGAATACCCGAACCTCGCAACGGGCATGGCCTGCGGCCGCACGGTGACCTTCGGGCGCCTCGTTGGCCAGCATCTCGCCCGGCTCTAAGTTCTCCTCCCTCTCCGATCGGGCATCGTCCGATTGCGCCCGATCGGAGAGGTCCCTTGAGCTCTTATCGACACTGACCTTCGCTCCGGAGGCAATTGATCCTCCGGATCTTCCAACACAAAAAGGACCCAGAAAATGAAGAAGCTTTCCCTCGCACTTCTCGCTGCCTCTGCCGCTCTCTCTGCTCAGGCTTCCGACGTCACCCTCTACGGCGTGCTGGATACCGCACTCACGTGGCAGTACCGGGAGAACGTCGCCGGCACCGACTCCTCGACCGTGCAGATGATCTCAGGCCAGTACATCGGGTCGCGCTTCGGCATCAAAGGCGAGGAAACGCTTGAAAACGGCCTCAAGGTCGGCTTCGTTCTTGAAAACGGGTACGGCACCGATACCGGCACGCTCGGCCAGGGCGGGCGCCTCTTCGGCCGCGATGCGCGCCTCTATCTTGACGGCGACTTCGGATACCTCTCCTTCGGCCGCATGGGCTCCATGGTGGGCGGAAACGGCCCCTACGCCCGCTTCGGCCACGTCGTAAGTCCCTTCTCCTGCGGCTGGGGCAATATCGGCGGCCACCTCCAGGTCGTCTCCCTCGGCTACGAATTCATCGACAACGCGGTTGCGTACACGACGCCCGCCTTTGCCGGCGTCGATGCGACCGTCCAGTATTCCTTCGGCACCGACTCCAAGAATTACGCTGAAGGCGCTACGGAAGGCAAATCGAGCGTTGAGCGGCTCCTGAGCGGTGCTGTGCGCTACCGCAACGACAACCTTATGGTTGCCTTCGGCATCGAAACCATCAACCAGGCGCAACCGCAGGCCGATAAGAACGGGCTTGATGATTCCATCTCCTACAACCTCGGCGCCAACTACAACGCCGGTTGGGCGAAGTTCTTCTTCTATACGCAGATTTTCGAAAACTATGCTTCTGCCGCGAAGACCACCACCTTCAGCCTTGCCGGCGGCGTGGACGGCTACGGGGTCAATGTCGGCGTTGAGGTTCCCGCTTTCGGAGGCGCCGTGAAGGCCGGCATCGGCTACGGCGACTTTGAAGGGAGCCGGGAGGATAAGCTCACGATGGATACCATCCAGGCTGCCGTCGGCTACACCTATTCGTTGAGCCGCCGCACGACCTTCTATACGGCTGCCGGCTGGATCAAGTCCGACTACTCGAATGAGTATGAAGCGCTGAAGCCGCAGGCCGTCGAAGACGACTATGAATTCACCTTCGGCCTCGTGCACAAGTTCTGAACGAACGCTTTAGCAGAGTCGTCTTCAACCTGATCCCGGGTTGATCTCTTTCCTTTGAAGCCCATGACTGTTTAGAGAGTCATGGGCTCTTTTTTGCTTTTCCTTCCAGGCGGTGCAGTCAGATCGTGCTCCCAGACGCACGACCGAAAAGCCTGAACTGCAGAAAACCAGATCACCATTGAGCGGGATCCGGCTCAAGACCCGTTCAAGGCGCAGCCGTGCGGCAAAACACGCTCGATGATCGAACTCGACCTTGATCACTTTAAAAATCAAGTCCCGGCAGACCGCCTGCGTCCTACTCAAGGAAGTTGTCGGGAAAACTTCTTGTCAGCTCGACGGCAGCGTCCATGCGCCTCATGATGATTCACTAAGCCCATTGCAATGAGCGGCCCGGGACAAAATCCACGACGACACCATGGACAGCCTGCTTCGCAAAACGCAGCGCTCTGCGCGCATAGAAGCGGCATCAAGGCAGGGCCTCTGTGACTTGCACGAGAACGATCAAGCAGCGCGATATCCTCACGGTGCTTCAGCTTCCTTTACCTCCGAAAGTCCTTCACTGATCATGTTCCCGGGGTCCAGGAGAAAAAAGAGCTGCCTCACCTTCACGGCTTGGCAGCTCTGATTCCGGGACGGATGCGTCCCGCTTTTCAATCTGAAAGCTGATTATTCCTGCTCAGCAGGCTTCTCTTCGCCCTTCACGAAGTCAGGACGAAGCACCTTCGTGCCGATGGCTTCCTTGAGAGCTTCAAGATAGCCGGCGCGATCGGCTTCGCCGTAGATCGAACCGAGCTCGCGCGCCAGTCCGCGGAGTTCCGCTTCGTTTGCCTGATGCGTGCGTGCCGCCTCAACGTAGGCAATGGCGTAGGAACCGTTTGCGAGCTTGGCGCCCGTGTAGGCGGGAAGCTTCGAAGATTCAAGCGCGAGTTCAGCATTAATCAGAGCCGTTTCCTGACCCTGCTGATTCTGGCGGGAAACCCAGACTTCGTCACTGAAGCCCTCAAGGCTCTTCGAATTCTGCAGCTCGGCGAGCTTCGCCTTGCCGGCTTCAAAGGCCTTTTCAGCCGCCTTCTGCGAGCGGAGCTTTTCGCCGATGATGCTCTTCACATCGTCAAGCGCACGTTCCTTTTCCGGGTAGTACTCGACAACGCGAGCCGCAACGAGCGTATTGCTCTGCACTTCAATCGCGTTCGAATTGCGCTTTTCCTTCAGGCATTCAGAACCAAAGAGCGCTTCCGCCACGCGGTCGTTGATGATGCGGCCGAGCTCAGGATCCGTTACGCCGTTGCGCGTAACAAAGTCGACCGTTTCAACCTTGAGGCCGAACTTCTGAGCAGTAGGTTCGAGCGAGTCGGACTGCTCGTACACCATGTTCGTGAATTCATCGGCGCGTTCAGAGAACGTGCGGATCGCCATCTGTTCGGCGTATTCGCGCTCAATCTCGGGCTTCACGGCTTCGAAGGGTTCGACGGACCCTGCCTGGATATCGGTCACATAAATGATGTGGTAGCCGAATTCCGTTTCCACGGGACCGACGATGTCGCCCTTCTTGGCATTGAAGACGGCATCCTCAAAGGCCTTCGTCATCACGCCCTTGCCGAAGAACGAAAGGTCGCCGCCCTGCGAGGCGCTGCCCGGATCCTGAGATTCCTTTTCGGCGACTGCGGCAAACTTCGAGGGATCCGCCTTCACTTCAGCGAGAATCCCCTCGGCCTTCTTCAAAGCGGCAGCCTTGTCGTCGCCGAACTCAATGAGGATGTGGCTCGCGCGGCGCTGCTCAGGGATAGACCAGCGGTTCTTGTTCTGCTCGTAATAAGCCTTGATGTCCTCGGGATTGGCTTTCTGATCCTTGAAATTCTCGGGCGAAAGGACGATGTATTCGGCCTTGATGTGCTCGGGCGAGAGGAATTCGGAAAGATGAGCGGAGTAGTAAGCCTTCACCTCATCGTCCGAAACGTTCACGGAATTCAGGAAATCAGCCGCGTTGATCGTGAGCGTGCGGACCTGACGTTCATTCGTGAGAATCTCGTGCATCTGCTCAACAAGCGCCTTCGGCACCGGATAGGCATTGGAGACGCCGGCGATCAGCACTTCCTTTTCAAGATCGCGCTGGACCTGAGCAACAAACTGCTGGTCGCTCTTGCCCTGGGAGCGCAGGAACTGCTCATAGAGCTCGGGGGAGAATTTTCCATCCTGCTTGAGCGCATCGGCATTCTTGATGAGAGCCACCGCTTCAGCTTCGCTCACCATCACGTGATTCTTCGCTACCGTCTGCGTGATGGCGGAGTCATCCATCAGCATGCGCAGGATGTCTTCACGAGCCTGTTCGTTGTCAAGGATGTTTGCACGGAAGCTTTCGCCCATCTGCTGACGCAGACGCTCAAGCTGCTCGCGCTTCGCCAAGTCGAACTGTTCGGGAGTGATCTTCGCCTCGCCCACCTGGACGATGGCGTTGTCGCTCTGGCTCATGCGGTTGTAGGAGTAAATGCCGGTAACCACAAAGCTCGGGATGATCAGCACCATGGCAATGAACATCAGCCAGCGCTTGTGCTCGCGGAATGCCTGAAGCATAGAGGTTCCTTTATCAATTCGATCTTTCTGAGCAGCTCAGGAGCCGCCATGCGGTCGAACAGGGTGGACAAAGTTATAGATAAGAAAAAAGGCGAACCTCACGGCTCGCCTTTTTTCAAGAATCTCTGGCGGAGTGGACGGGACTCGAACCCGCGACCCTCGGCGTGACAGGCCGATATTCTAACCAACTGAACTACCACTCCGCGCTGATGCGCTTCCAAGCTTGAAATAAATCTGAAATCAGATTTTGCAGAAAAACTGTTGGCGGAGTGGACGGGACTCGAACCCGCGACCCTCGGCGTGACAGGCCGATATTCTAACCAACTGAACTACCACTCCGCATCAGAGATGCTGCGTTTTTCAGCTTAGGAGGAGAATTATACGGAGCGCGGATCTTTTTGCAAGAGGTCAGAAAAAATTTTTCTGACGCGTTCCGGAGCCTCTCCTCCGGTCCGGACTTTCTTCAAAGTCCGGCAACAAAAAAGCCGGTCAACCCGGCTTCTTTTCTCTCTTCGATAGTAACTGGCGGAGTGGACGGGACTCGAACCCGCGACCCTCGGCGTGACAGGCCGATATTCTAACCAACTGAACTACCACTCCGCGTTTTCTCGGAGAGAATTTCTTCTTCATCGAAGAAGAATTGGAATGTTATAGAAGAATCTTTCTTTTGTCAAGGGCGAGATCAAGATTTAGAAAGTCCCGGCAAAAGAAATCCCGCACTGCCAGAGACTGTGCGGGATGCAATCCTGGTGGATCCTAAGAGACTCGAACTCCTGACCTTCGCCGTGTAAAGGCGCCGCTCTACCAACTGAGCTAAGGATCCACGACCTGAAGCTCAGTACGAGCAACAGAGGGGATTTATTTTACCAGTTCTTTGAGAGTTTTTCCGGGCTTGAAACGCGCCTGACGCGTTGCCGGGATATGCATGGGCTTGCCAGTCTGCGGATGCCGCCCGGCACGCGGGGCGCGATCCACTACGCTGAAAGAACCGAATCCGAGAATCACCACGTCCTCGTTGCGCCCGAGCGCCTCCTGAATGCCGTCAAGCATCGCCTCTACGGCTTCTGACGCTTTGCTTCTGCTGAGACCCGCCTCCGAGGCCACTTTCTTGATCAAATCGGTCTTGTTCATGTATTTCTCTCCCCTTCAGCGTGATGAATAGACAAAGGCCCATCCTTTGTTTACCTGAGACATCCGCGAGGTTTTGAATGAATGTATATTGTATACAAAAAAGTGTCCTTGTAAACAAGGCTTTTTCGTCACTTTAAATGCAAAAGCCCCATACCAGAGGTACAGGGCTTTTGCTTTATCAATTAAGTTGTGCAGGCTTTAGTCAAGCTCTTTTCAGGCGGAAGTCTGCATGGCCGGTGCCGGGGGAACCATCGCATGAGGCGGCGGCATGGATGCCGCAAACGCTTCATCGGAAAGAGGCTCCGGCATTCTGAGAAGCGCTCTGCGAAGTACTTCCTCAATGCGCTTCACCGGAACGATCTCCAGACCCTTGAGTGCATCCTCATTGATCTCGGTGAGATCCTTCATGTTTTCCTCAGGGATGAGCACCGTCTTCACGTTGCCGCGCTGAGCCGCAAGAAGCTTCTCCTTCAGGCCGCCGATCGGCAGCACTTCGCCGCGAAGCGTAATCTCGCCCGTCATGGCGATGTCGGAACGCACCGGAATATGGGTGAGCGTCGACACCATGGCGGTCGTGATGGCCGCGCCAGCCGAAGGACCATCCTTCGGAATTGCGCCTTCAGGGAAGTGAATGTGCCAGTCCGTATTGGCGAAGATGTCCGAACGGAGTCCGAGCATCTGGGCGCGGGAGCGAACCACCGAGCGCGCAGCCTCAACCGACTCCTTCATCACGTCGCCGAGCATGCCGGTACGAAGCACCTGCCCCTTGCCGGGGAAGGCAACGGCTTCAATCGTAAGAATGTCGCCGCCCACTTCGGACCAGGAAAGACCGTTCACAATGCCGACCTGCGGCTCGCGCTGAGCAACCGTGATGCTGAAGCGGCGCACGCCGAGATACTTCTCGAGATTCTTTTCGTCCACAACGATCGGAAGCTCAAGCTTCTTATCCTTGCCGGCTTCGAGTTCCGTGAGAACGATCTTGCGCAGAATCTTGCCGATCGCACGCTCAAGCGCACGCACGCCCGCTTCGCGTGTGTAGTAGCGAATGATGTCGCGCACGGCGCCTTCGGTAATCCTGGCTTCCTTTTCCTTCACGCCGTTGGCGCGCATCTGCTTGGGCACAAGGTGCCTGAGCGCGATGTGAACCTTTTCGTTCTCGGTATAGCCCGAGAGCGAAATCACTTCCATGCGGTCGAGAAGCGCCGGCGGAATGTCGTAGCTGTTCGAGGTCGCGACGAAGAGCACGTCCGAGAGATCGAACGGGCATTCGACGTAATGATCCTCAAAGGAATTGTTCTGTTCCGGATCGAGCACTTCAAGAAGCGCGGACGCAGGGTCGCCCCTGTGGTTGGCGCCGATCTTGTCGATTTCGTCAAGCAGGAAGAGCGGATTCTTCACCTTGGCCTTGATCAGATGCTTGATCACCTGACCCGGCATTGCACCCACGTATGTACGGCGATGGCCGCGGATTTCCGCTTCATCGGAAACGCCGCCCAAAGCCATGCGGACGTACTCGCGGTTCGTCGCTCTCGCGATCGAACGGCCGAGCGAGGTTTTCCCGACGCCGGGACCGCCGACAAGGCAGAGGATGGGCGACTTCACCTTCCCGACGCGCTTTTGCACAGCGAGATATTCGAGAATGCGCTCCTTCACCTTCTCGAGTCCCCAGTGATCCTCGTCGAGCACGCGGCGCGCACGTTCAATATCGTGCGACACGCGGCTCTTCTTCTTCCAGGGAATATCAAGAAGCGTATCGACGTAGCTGCGCACGACCGAAGCTTCGGCCGACGACGGCGGCATGCTCTTCAGGCGCTTCAATTCCGCAAGCGCGGCGCTTTCCGCAGCTTCCGGCATTTTGGCCTCGCGAACCTTGCGCTCAAGAGCGACGTCTTCGTCTTCACCGTCTTCGCCTTCGCCCTCGATGCCGAGCTCCTTCTTAATGGCCTTCATCTGCTCATTAAGGTAGTACTCGCGCTGGTTCTTCTCCATCTGCCCCTTGACGCGAAGCTGGATGCGCTTCTCAATCTGGCCGCTTTCGAGTTCGCGGTCAAGCACGCCGATAAGGAGTTCAAAGCGCGCGACAGGACTTGCCGCCCGCAGGTACTCGAGGCGTTCAGGGGTCGAAAGCGGAATGAAGGAAGCCGCAATATCGCATGCGCGGACCGGATCCTTCTCTTCGAGCACGGCCTTCAGATGGTCAGGAGAGAACTTCTTGACGTTCGTGGCATATTCCTGGAGAGACTTCAGGAGCGTGCGCGAATAGGCGGCAAGATCGTCCGAAGGCGAAATTTCCGGCTGGAGAATCTCGGCTTCGGCCTTGAAGAACCCGGACGCATTAATCCACTTCGTGACGCGGCAGCGTTCCGTGCCGTGCACAAGCGCCTTGACGGAACCATCAGGCAGGCGCAGGAGCTGATCAATTTCGCCGCTCACGGCGACGTCCCAGAAATCTTCGGGCGTCGGCGTGTCAACGCCCTTGTCGCGCTGCGTCAAAAGGATCACCCGCCCGGAATGAATGCGCATGGCGGCTTCGGCGGCCAGAACGGAGAGCGGACGGCCCATGAAGACCGTCGTCATCGAGTTCGGAATGACCACCATGTCGCGCAGCGGGATAACGGGCAGGGGCCCGATCACCGCCGGATTCTCTGCGGAAAGGGTTGAATTCTGATTGTTCAAAGCTATTAGCCCCAAAAAATAGGATGTGTAAGGACTATATGGGGTCAGGCGGCAGTTTTTTCAACTGCCGCCTGGGTAATACCGCAATTCCCGTTCGGAAAGCTGAGTTCGCCGAATTGAGATCAACTTGCGGCGGGCGCTTCAGGAGCCGGAGGAACCTCGCCCTCGGCGCGCAGAATGAATTCCGGACGGCTCTTGCCGGAAACCGCATCCTCCGTCACAACGACCTTCGCCACGTCCTTTCGGCCGGGGACTTCAAACATTGTGTCGAGAAGAATGCCTTCGATGATGGAGCGCAGACCGCGGGCGCCCGTCTTGCGCTCGATCGCCTGGTGCGCGATTGCCTTAAGCGCTTCGGGCGTGAATTCGATCTCCACGTCCTCCATTTTGAACAGCACCTTGTACTGACGCACGATGGCGTTTTTCGGCTTCGTAAGGATTTCAATGAGCGCTTTTTCATCGAGCTCGTCGAGCACCGTAATCACCGGGAGACGGCCGACGAGTTCAGGGATCAGGCCGTACTTCACGAGGTCGGACGTATCGATCTGATGGTAGAGCTCGCTCAAATCGTGATCCCGCTTGCCGATGACCGTTCCGGAAAAGCCGATTTCACTCTTTTCCGTGCGGTGCCGGACAATGCGTTCCATGCCGTCGAAAGCGCCGCCGCAGATGAAGAGAATCTGCGAGGTATCCACTTCCATCATGGGCTTGCCGGGATTCTTGCGGCCGCCCTTGACGGGCATCGAGGCGATCGTGCCTTCAACGAGCTTCAGGAGCGCCTGCTGCACGCCTTCGCCTGAAACGTCGCGCGTAATCGAGGGGTTTTCGCTCTTTCTCGCGATCTTGTCGATTTCGTCGAGATAGATGATGCCCTTCTGAGCGCGCTCAATATTGCCGTCTGCAGCCTGAACCAGTTTGGCAACAATGTTTTCAACGTCTTCGCCGACATAGCCTGCTTCGGTAAGCGTTGTCGCGTCGGCAATCGCGAAGGGCACATCAAGCGCACGCGCGAGCGTCTGCGCAAGGAGCGTCTTGCCGGACCCGGTCGGACCGACGAGGAGAACGTTCGACTTCTGCAGCTCAACCTTGTCCTCAAGATTCTTGAGGTGCTTGTCCTGCTGCGTCATGAGGCGCTTGTAGTGATTGAAGACCGCCACGGCGAGCGTGCGCTTGGCGCGTTCCTGACCAATCACATAGCTGTCGAGAAGCTCGTAAAGCTCACGCGGAGTCGGAACCTTTTTCGGAAAGACTTCCTTCTCTGCGGCTTCACCCTGAGCGTTTTCGCCCTCAGTCTTTTGCGCATCCTTGCCCGGCACTTCAACCTTCAGTTCCGCAGCCATTGCGCGAACGCATTCGCCGCAGAGTAGTTCTCCGTGAAGGCCCTGAAAGAGCGCAGAACACTGCGACTCATCGCGGCCGCAGAAGGAGCAGTAGCGTTTTGCCATTATTTAATTTCCCTGACGGAAGCCCCTTCAGCGCGAAGCGGGCTGCCGTCGTCTTTCGTCCGCTGAAATTTGGAAGATGGAGACAATGATTCTCCCCATCCGCCTGCGAACGAGATAACTGTTTGCCGTCTGCTCTCCCCAAAGCGTCATCAACAGATCTCCAGGGAGAGGCAGAATGGATTATTCAGAGTCTCTTTACATTTCGGCGCGCGTTGTGAGCACGCGGTCGATGAGACCGTACTCGAGCGCTTCCTGAGCGCTCATGAAGTTGTCGCGGTCTGTGTCGCGGACGAGCTCTTCATACGTGCGCCCCGTGAAGCCTGCCATCAGTTCATTCATCTGACGCTTGATCAGCGTGAGCTGACGCGCGCGGATTTCCACATCGCTCGCCTGGCCTTCCGCGCCGCCGAGCGGCTGATGGATCATGATGCGGGAGTGCGGCAGCGCATAGCGCTTCCCCTTTTCGCCGGCGGCGAGAAGGAAGGCGCCCATGGATGCGGCCATGCCGAGACAGATCGTATTCACCTTCGGACGGATGAAGCGCATCGTGTCGAAGATCGACATGCCGGCAGAAACAGAGCCGCCGGGGCTGTTGATGTAAAGCGAAATGTCCTTGTCCGGATCTTCGCTTTCCAGGAAGAGAAGCTGCGCGACGACGAGCGAAGCCGTCTGATCGTTCACCTCGCTCGTGAGAAAAATGATGCGATCGCGAAGCAGACGAGAATAAATATCGAAGCTGCGCTCTGCGCGGCCGGAACTCTCAACAACGATAGGAACAAGAGACATTGGATTCTTTACTGGTTTTTCTGTTTGTAGAAGCTTCGGACCCAGAGAGGACCCGGAAGCTGCTGCATTGCAGCTGAACGTGGCGCTCATTATCGCGAATCAGTGAGACTCGTGCAGTAACGAGACTTCTCAAAACGTGCAGGCAGAAAATAACAAAGGCGCCCGCAGGCGCCCTTGCAGAATTCTATCGGATTCTTGCCCGATGCCTGCAGAATTGCGCTCTATCAGCACAAAACTGCAGGAAAAGCTCAAATCCGAAGACTACGGAAGTGCTTCAATTAGAAAGCACCCGACATCACCTTGTCGAATTCAACGGCTTCGTCCGTCGTGTCGGCGTGGGCGAGGAGCCAGTCGCAGACGTTCTTCTGCTGAACCTGAGCGCCGAGGTTCATGCGCGAGTTGCGGTCCGTCGTGAGGTACTGCTCAACTTCAGCCGGGTTCTCGTAGGAGGAAGCGATGACCTTGGCGCGCTCAGCGATCTGCTCGTTGGTCGCCTGAAGCTTTTCCTTCGCGACGAGGTCTTCCGTGAAGAGGCCGAGGCGAACGCGCTTCTCGGCATTTTCCTGGAACATGGATTCCGGGAAGTCCTTGAGCGAAACCTTGGCGCCGCGCTGCTTCATCGTTCCAGCAAACTGCTCGGCCATGGCGTGGCGTTCCTGAGCGACGATGGAGGTCGGGATCGGGTACGTGAGGGCGCCGGCGAGGGCTTCGAACGTCTCGGCTTCAGTCTTCTGCGTGAGGCGGAATTCAACTTCGCGCTCGAGGTTCGTGCGGATGGCGGCGCGCATCGATTCAACGCTTTCTTCGCCAAGGGACTTCGCGAAATCATCGGTGATTTCGGGAATATGGGCGAGTTCGATGTTGGTGAGCTCAACCTCGAACTGAACCTTGGCGCCATTGAGTTCGGCCGGACCGTAGTTTTCCGGGAAGGTCATGTCGAAGGTCTTCTTTTCGCCCTTCTTCATGCCGGTGACGGCAGCGTCGAAGTCGGCGAGCATGCGGCCGTCGCCGAGAACGAACTGGAAGCCGTCGGCCTTGCCGCCGGCGAATTCAACGCCGTCCTTCGTACCGCGGAAGTTGACCGTGACGCGGTCATCCTTCTGAGCGGGACGGTCTTCTTCGAGCGGACCATAGGTCACGCGCTGACGAGCCATGACGTCGAGCGTCTTCTGGACAGCGGCATCATCAACGGTGCAGCTGTAGCGCTTCAGAAGAAGCGTCTTGAAGTCGGGATAGACGATTTCCGGGAAGACTTCAAAGACAGCCTTGAACTTCATGTCCTCGGAGTCCTTTTCGCCTTCGAGCGCCTCGATGCGGGGCTGGCAGGCGATGGCGAGACCGGATTCCTGAGCGGCCTTCGACCAGGCCTGGCCGACGAGCTCGTTGAGCGCCTGGTCAAAAGCGCGCATGCCGTACATCTGCTCGACCTGAGCCATCGGAACATGGCCCTTGCGGAAGCCGGGCATGCGGGCATCCTTCGCATAGTTGCGAAGGTACTTCTGGGAGAGCGTGCGAACTTCAGCGGCAGGAACCGTGAGCTCGAGCGAACGTTCGAGCGGATTCACCGCCGGCGTTTCTTCCTTGGGAGCCTCAGTCTGTTCAGCAGCCTGTTCAATCGTTTCTTCAGTCATTGCTTTGATCTTTACTGAAAGTTCGGAAACCTTCCCGAGCACGCAGCATTCTTTTTGGAAAGCTGCTTGAGCCCAAGAGTCCGAGAAGTTGGAAAATCCGTCCGGATGCACTGTGCCGCTAGCAACAGCCATGATCCGGGCGGTTTGAATGAATTCTGTTCCGAGACAGCCATCAGACTCATTGCGTCCGGACTGCCCCAAATTCGAAGCTTTACATTATACCCAAGCGAAAAGCACTGCACTCTCCGCGGGTTAGCTAAACTTCTGCCTTTGTTGATTTTTTCTTCTGCGCATCTCCTGCTGTCAACCATGTCCGCCCGCCTTTGCTGCTCGCTTGTCCTTAGTGCCCTTCTGCTTGCCGGATGCGCCGTTCCTCCGGCAGATCAGTCTGATATTTCATCCATTCAGACCACGGCTGCCGAAAATAATCGGACCCAGTCACTCCGCAGGGAGCCCTCGCAGTACGAACTCAGAATCACCGAAGTCAGCAATCGCCTGCGGGCAGCCTGCGTAGCAGAAGCCTTTCAGCCGTATTTCCGCAAGTCAGCATGCCTGCCGAACGGCATCACCGAAGCAATGCTTAATGACCGCACACGGATTACGCGTGAACAGCGCCGCGCTGCGGAGGGCGTCTTTGAGCTCACGCGCGAGCTCAACGAAGACACGCGCCGCATCATGATCGAAACCGGTACGCCTCAGGAAGCAAGAATTGCCGAAGAGTCTCGTACGCTGAGCGACCCCCGGATAGAAGCAATGCAGGAAGGACTTCTCAAAGGGACGCTCACCTGGGGGGAATACAACATGAGACGGCTGGAGCTTTTTGAGGAAATCCAGCGCCGCAGAGCACTTCTTGGGGAAGAAGATTAGTCCGCCCGAACTTTCTTCTTTTTTCTAAATTCCTATAGAATTGCTCTTCCTTTGAAAGTGCGCGAGTGGCGAAATTGGTAGACGCACCAGGTTTAGGTCCTGACGCCTCTGGCGTGCCGGTTCGAGTCCGGCCTCGCGCACCAGATTTCAACATTTTGAGGGTGTAAGAGGCATTAAGCGCAATAGGTAGTGTGCGAGAGGCCCCGTGACGCAGTAAATTCCGATCAAATTTACGACGGATTTACGACGCATTTACGACGGAGCAATTCTCATGGCCACCATTGTCCGTAAGCCTTCCGGCCTCTACGAAGCTCAGGTTTGCATCAACGGACTTCGAAAAGCTAAAAGCTTTCAACGTGCTTCAGACGCCATACCATGGGCGGCATCTCTCACCCTTTCAGTTGAAGACGGAACACATCCCGACGCCGTTCTTCCTCTTCGACATTTCATTGAAGAACACGCCGCGCGCATCGGTACTGCACACAAGCACCCACGGAACGAAAAAGTCGTTCTCGGATACCTGCTTGAAGATCCCTCGCGGACCTCAGAACGGGAGATGTCCCCAGTAGTGACATTCATGCCCTGATCGAACGCAGGCGCACGATTCCGTCACGGACCAAAGGCGTCATCGTGAAGAAAAGCACGGTCGCCCGGCAGAAACAGATCATCTCCAGCATGTTCGCCGGCCGGCTTGCTTACTTAACTCAGGCACAGTCCTTCCATAAAAAAAGCCTCTGAACCAAAATCAGAGGCTTTTTTTCCCGACCCATTGCGGACGCTCCCGGGAGTTGCTCCCTCTCGCGTCCGCCTAAGGACAAAAGCAATTAATGCTTCGCCTCATGGTCATGGTCGTGGCCGCAGCAGCAGCCCTTCTTTTCTTCGTGATCATGATCATGACCGCAGCAGCACTCGCCCTCGTCATGATGGTGGTGATGACCGCCGCAGCCGCATTCCTCGTGATCGTGGTCATGCCCGCCGCAGCAGCACTCGCCTTCGCCATGATGGTGGTGATGACCACCGCAGCCGCATTCACCTTCTTCGTGATGATGATGGCCGCCGCAACCGCATTCTTCATGATCGTGATCATGCCCGCCGCAGCAGCATTCGCCTTCGCCATGATGGTGATGGTGACCACCGCAGCCGCATTCCTCTTCTTCATGATGATGGTGGCCGCCGCAACCGCATTCCTCGTGGTCGTGGTCATGCCCGCCGCAGCAGCACTCGCCTTCTCCATGATGATGGTGGTGACCGCCGCAGCCGCACTCACCTTCCTCATGGTGATGATGGTGACCGCAACCGCAGCCGCACTCCTCATCCTCATGATGATGGTGGTGATGGCCGCCGCAGCCACAGCCGCATCCGCAGCCGCCTTCAGGTTCGCGGAACTGGATCGGATCAAAGGGTTCCTCGGCTTCCGTCACTTCGAGACCCACCATCTGAAGCATCTTGGCGAGATTCGGGAGCGGAAGGACCGAGAAGCCTTCATCAATCTGCGCAAGGCGAACGCCGCGGTTGATGAGGGCGCCGGCAGCCTCACGAAGGACATTGAGGTCGCCCGTCACATGGAGCACCTTTTCAACGGCCGGACGAACGGCCCAGAAGGCGCCGGTTTCATCAACAAAGAGATCGTCAACCTCAAGCGGACGAAGATCAGCGGCCGCAACGCCCACCGTCACATCGCCCGTCGGGGTGTGAATGGTCTGCGGGAGCTCCGCACGCTGTGCGGAGGTGAGGGGAAGCGGATGAGCCTTGTCAAGGAGAGCCTGCGCGGGAGCAGCCTGCGCGGGAAGAAGCTTGGTAAGCGTCGTCATGGAAATACAGTCCTGGAATATCAGAGCTCTCCAGCCGTCGGCTAAAGAACCCGAGCTAAAAAACTTGTCTATTGTACGAAAAGGAGAGACTGGTGAGCCTCAACATTTGTGATGAGGCTTTTGCCGGCAGGCTTAAGGGAAAATCTGAGCGAGCGCGTCCGCCAGACGATCCACAGCGATCACCTCGAGCCCTTCAATCGGCTGCTTGGGCGCATTAGCGCGCGGTATGAGCGCTTTTGAAAATCCGAGCTTCGCGGCTTCTCTCAACCGCTCCTGACCTCTCGGCGCCGGCCGGATTTCGCCTGCGAGCCCGACTTCGCCGAAGATGACGAGGCCGCGTTCGAGGGGCTTGTCGCGCCAGCTCGAGCAGATGGCCGCGAGAACCGCAAGGTCAACGGCGGTTTCTGAAATCTTCACGCCGCCCACGGCATTGACGAATACGTCCTGATCAAAGAGCGCCACGCCGGCGTGCCGGTGCAGAACGGCAAGGAGCATCGCGAGCCTCTGGTTGTCGACGCCGACAGCGAGGCGCCGCGGCGCCGGTGAATGCGTTTCGTCGACGAGCGCCTGAATTTCAACAAGAAGCGGCCGGGTGCCTTCCTGGGTCACGAGAACGGTGGAACCGGGAATGTTCGACTTGTATTCCGAAAGGAAGATGGCCGAAGGATTCGTCACGCCTCTCAGCCCATGATCCGTCATCGCGAAGACGCCGAGTTCGTTCACGGCGCCGAAGCGGTTCTTGAAAGCGCGCACGAGCCGGAAGTTCGAATGGGTGTCGCCTTCGAAATAAAGCACCGTATCGACAATGTGCTCGAGAATGCGGGGGCCGGCGAGCGCGCCGTCCTTCGTGACGTGCCCCACGAAAAAGAGCGTGGCGCCGGTGGTTTTCGCAATGCGCGTAAGCCTTGCCGCACATTCGCGCACCTGAGAAACCGATCCCGGAGCGCTGTCAAGCGCCCCCGAAAAGAGCGTCTGAATCGAGTCGATCACGACGAATTCGGGCTTCTTCTCCGTTATCACCGCTTCAATATGCTCGAGCTCAATTTCGCTCATGAGCTGCAGGCCCTGAAGCGGAAGCTGCAGGCGCTGAGCGCGAAGCGCAATCTGACCCGCACTCTCTTCGCCCGAGACGTAGACGCATCTAACTCCGCCCGCAACGAGCCGCGCCATCACCTGAAGAAGCAATGTGGATTTGCCGATGCCGGGGTCGCCGCCGATAAGGGAAACGCCGCCCCGGACGAGGCCGCCCCCCATCACGCGATCGAATTCCGAGAGCCCCGTAATGACGCGCGGGGCCTCTTCAGCCGTAACGTCGGCAAGGTCCTGCAATGCTCCCGTTGTGTCAACAAAGCCGCGTCCCGAGCGCTTATCCGTTCCGTAGCGCCCTGCGGCACCCGTCGGAACCTTGAATTCCTGAAGCGTATTCCATGCCCGGCAGTGCGGGCACTGGCCCTGCCACTTGACCGTCGTGCCGCCGCATTCGGAGCAGACAAACTCAACCTTATCGCGCTTCGCCATCAGGCATCCTCTCTCAGAACAATCGGCACGCGGCGCGCGAGCGCGCAGATGAGCTCATACCCGATCGTGCCGCAGCAGGCGGCAACGCGGTTGACGGGGAGATGCCGCCCCCAGAGTTCCACGCGGCTCCCGAGCTGTGCAGCCGGAATATCGGTGATGTCGATTTCGAGCATGTCCATCGAAACTGAACCCGTGAGGGGCGCAATCTGCCCTTCAACCCAGACGGGGGAGCCGTCGGGCATGGAGCGGGGGTAGCCGTCGGCATAGCCGCAGGCGACCACCGCAATGCGGGAATGACGCTTGGCAATCCAGCGCGAGCCGTATCCCACGGCTTCGCCCGCCGGAATTTCCTGAATGGCGATGATCTTTGCTGCAAGCGTCATTGCAGGAATGATTCCGAGTTCTTCAGAGGAAATATGGCTGTCGGGACTTACGCCGTAAAGCGCAACGCCCGCGCGCACGGCCTCGCCTCCCACCTCCGGGTGGAAAAGGATGGCCGCGGAATTTGCCATGCAGGCCGCAGCGCCTCCGCGCGCGAGCCTCCCCATGCGGGCGAGCTGCTTCTCAACCGTTGCCGGGCGATCCCCAAAATAGGTGGGTTCCGCATTTGCAAAATGCGTGACGACATCCATCACGCGCACGCCCGGAATGGACGTGAGCTCGTCGTAGACGGCATTCACTTCCACCGGCAGAAACCCCAGCCGGTTCATGCCGGAATTCACCTTGATGTGGCAGCGCACGTCCTTCACGCCCGCCTTTCTGAGAAGGTCAATCTGCCAGAAGGAATGAATGACGGTCTCGACCTTGAGCGACTCGAGCCGCTCAATGTCGGAGGCGTCAAAGAAGCCTTCGAGAAGCAGAATTCGCTTCTGCCAGCGGCAGCGGCGGGCCAGCTCTGCATCGCAGAGGTCGATGGTGGCGAGTCCGTCCGCATCGGCAAAGGCCGTCACGGCATTTTCGAGCCCGTGACCGTAGGCATTAGCCTTCACCACTGCCCAGAGCGTACGGCCCTCGGCCTTGCTTCGCATCACATTCAGATTGTGGCGAAGTGCATGGAGATCAATTTCAGCAAAGATTGGGCGCGGCACGACTTTCTAGAGCTCCGGGAAATTCTTCAAAGGAGAAATTTTCGCACCTTGCCGCCCGATGCGCCTTTTTCTCTTTCGCAACGATCTGTATCGATCTTCGCACACGAGAAGAGGAAGCGCTCAAAATGGCTTCTCACGACGACGGAACTCAACGTTTGTTAGACTCTCCCGATTCAATAATTGCAGGGCTTTTCAATGAACCGCGGCTTTTACACCATCATGGCGGCGCAGTTTCTGTCCTCGCTTGCGGACAATGCGCTTCTCATTGCAGCCATTGCGCTCCTCACGAGCCTGGGAGCACCCGACTGGCAGACGCCGCTCCTCAAGCTCTTTTTCGTTGTGAGCTACGTCCTTCTCGCAGCCTGGGTCGGCATCTTTGCCGATTCGATGCCGAAGGGCCGCGTCATGTTTCTCACGAACGCCCTCAAAGCCGTGGGGTGCCTGCTGATGCTTTTCGGCGGACATCCGCTTCTCGCCTACGCCATCGTCGGCATCGGCGCTGCAGCCTATTCCCCCGCCAAGTACGGCATTCTCACGGAGCTTCTGCCTGCAGAGAAGCTCGTCGTCGCGAACGGCTGGATCGAAGGCCTCACCGTGGGCTCCATCATTCTCGGCGTCGTGCTGGGCGGCGTGCTCATCCGTCCGGAAGTTGCCGAGCCGATTCTTTCCATCTTCCACCTCAATGCGATCGGCCTTGCGAGCTTTGCGGAAGGCGCCATTTTTGCGATCACCTTCGTCTACATTGCCGCGGCGCTCGTCAACCTTGCCATTCCGGATACGGGCGCGCGCTACCCCAAGCAGAAGTTTGATCCGTACGATTCGATCAAGGGGTTCCTCAGAAGCTGCTCGCTCCTCTGGCACGACCGCCTCGGGCAGATTTCGCTTTCCGTCACGACGCTTTTCTGGGGCGCCGGCGCCGTACTGCAGTTTCTGGTTCTCAAATGGTGCGAACACGCGCTCGGCATGAACCTTTCCGAAGGCGCCATCATGCAGGCGGTCGTGAGTCTCGGCATTGCCGTGGGTGCTGTGCTCGCCGCTGCGCGCGTCCCGCTCAAAAGCTCCCTCAAGGTGCTCCCGATGGGGATCTGCATGGGCGTTCTCGTCACCTTCATGGCCTTCTTCACGCGCGACTGGGCGCCGGCCGGCGGCCTTTCCCTTTTCGGCTTCTCACTCTCCTGGGCGACCCTCATTGCCGCCGCAGGCATGATTGCCGTCGGCATCTGCGCGGGCTATTTCGTGGTTCCCATGAATGCGCTCCTGCAGCACCGAGGCCACGTGCTCATGAGCGCCGGCCGCTCGATTGCCGTGCAGAACTTCAACGAAAACCTTTCCATTCTCGTGATGCTCGGCGTCTATGCACTCCTCATCAAGGCCGACCTTTCGGTTCCGATGACGATGCTCCTCTTCGGCGCCTTCGTGATGGTTTCGATGGCGCTTGTAATCGTGAAGCACCTGCGGAACCAAAAGGAATTCGACAGCACGCATCTGATCGGCGAGGAGAAGCGTCATTAAGGCGCCTCTGCTTTAAACGCCTGCCGCAAAAATCGTGATGAGTAAAGGGCTTCCTCACCCTCTATCATGAAAGATGAGGAAGCCCTCGGCGCGCGACCTGTCTGCGTACGTTTTTTTGGTAACGTTTCTGACGCTTGCCGTCAAAAAATTGCAGCGGAACTTTCGCACCCTATATTGCTCTGTTCGCTGGCTTGAACGCTGGTGACTAGGCGTGTGGAAAAATGAGCGTAGCTTCCGGGTGGTTGCTGCGTCTACCTGTTTCTCCAACATCTTCGTGGTTGCCAGGGCTTCCTCGAACCCCAATCATTTCTTAATGGAGGGGCTATGAGTAAGTCTAACCGTACCGATACGCCATTGCGAGCTGCCCGTGCGCAGATCAGTAATCCCGAAATTACTGTTCACGCGATGTACCGCTCGGCAATAGGCATTGACGTTCATCTCAACCTACTCGTCTGCTGCCATCAGAAGCAGGTTGCAGGTCATCGTGAACAATCTGAGAGCCGGGATTTCAATACCGACCGCGCAAGCATCGATGCTTTCGCCGCCTGGTGCCGTGAATGCAATCCCGACATCATCCTTATGGAATCAACCGGGTCATTGTGGCAGAGCCCGTACGAAGCCCTCGAGAGAGCCGGCTTCACTTCTGAGCAGCTGGCTCTGATCAATGCCCGCGACGCCAAAGCGGCAGCCGGCCGCAAAACAGACCGCAAGGACGCATCACGTCTGGCGTCTCTTGCCCGAACGGGAAACTTCAAAAAATCCTTCGTGCCGGAGAAGGCCTTTCGTCTGCAGCGCGTCATTCCACGTGATCTGCAGAAGAACAGGAATGACATTTCCCGAACTTCCAATCGTTTCGGCAAGTCTCTGAATCTCACCGGATGCCGGCCTACAACGGTATTCAGCGACATCCGCGGAGGCAAAGCTGCCAGCCTCATCCTGATGGCCAAGCTCAGAGATGATCCGCACTTGTTTGATGTCATCAAGCAAAACAGCCGCCGGCTGCGGGCAAGCCCTGAACAGATCATGCAGGCGCTCGACTTCGAAATCGAGCCAATGATGAAGGAGCAGATTCTGGCGCTCCGGAAAAAGATCGATCAGCTCGAGGAGTACGACCGAAGCACTTTCGAAAGGCTCCGCCAGCTTCAGGCTCCCTACGAGAAGGACATCCAGCTGCTCATTACCATAACGGGAATTCAGGAACGCTCGGCCCGCATGATTTACGCCGAACTCTGTCCGGATTTGAAGGAGCATTTCCCGACGTCAGAGCAGTTCGCTTCCTGGCTCGGCATTTGCCCGGGGGACAACACATCTGCCGGCAAACAGAAAAGTGGAAAATGCCCGAAAGGGAACAAACACCTGAGGCGCACGCTGATTGAAGCCGCCAGAGGACTTGCGGTCGGCGGTACCGCTGCGCTGAAGGAAAAATTCCAGGTGCTCAAGATGCGGCGCGGCTACAGGCGTGCCATGGTCGCCTTCGCACACCTGCTTGCCCGCATCATTTATTCCGTTCTCACTCATCAGAAAGGCTTTGAGCCTTACTTGTCAACGGCGTTTCGGGACGCCTTGATTGAACGAGCGAAGAACGGCGTAAAGCAGTTGCTGAAACTCAAAGGTACGAAATACGTGATCGCTGACGGCCTGGTTGTGGAGACGAAAACGGGTGCGATCCTAGGCGCAGTCGTCAGCAGTTAGCGTAGCTTCAGCAGCCTGAGAAGCAGCAGATACCATGCTGGACGTTCTTGTGAGAACGCCCGCAGGGAAGGTCGCGCGCCGAGGGCTTCCTATCTTTCGTGGAAAAAACGCCTCGCGAAGAATATGGATTCTGCGAGGCGTTTTTTATTGACCGTCAAACCCGCTCGAGCCTTCTCACGCCCGGTCCGGAAATGTCGCTCAGGCCCGACGATCCCCGGGGCTTCACCGTGATCTGCACCCCCACGCGTTCGCGAACAGCCGGAACGTGGCTGATCAAGCCGATGAGCTTGCCCGAAGTCTGCTGCAGCATCTCGAGCGCATTCAGCGCCTTCGAAAGCGATACCGGGTCAAGCGACCCGAAGCCTTCATCGAGAAAGAGCGTATCGACCCTCATCCGGTTCGTGCTGATGCGCGACAGCGACAGTGCAAGCGCGAGCGACACCATGAAGGTTTCGCCGCCCGAAAGATTGAAGGACGTCCGCTCGATTCCGGCGAGTTCCAGATCCCGCACCGCAAGATCGAGTCCGTTCTCACCCCGTGCGATGAGTTCGTAGCGGCTCTGCATCTGCCTCAGAATCAAATTCGCTTCATGAAGAAGGAGTTCAAAGGTAAGCTTCTGAGCCGCCTGCCGGAAGCGCGCGCCGTCCTTGCTGCCGATAAGGGCATTAAGCCGCGTCCAGAGAAGCACCGTTTGTTCAGCCTTCTCGAGCGCTTCTCCTGCCTCCCGGGCCTTTGCTCTCGCGTCATCGTCCGCATGAAGCCGCGCTTCAAGGCTACCCTTAAGTTCGAGCGCCGCCTTCATCCTTTCGTCCTGAGCGGCTTCTTCAGCTGAAAGCGCCTCAAGGGGACTCTCCCGCCGGGACGCCTCGAGGAGCTTCTCCTCTGCCTCGCGGGCGTTCTGAGATTCCTTTTGTGCGCCTGCCCAGCGAAGGTCGTGCGCGCGGATTTTCGCTTCAAGCACCTCAACTTCTTCGCGCGGGAGAAATGCGTTCTTCGCCTCCATTTCGTCCTCAAAGCCCGCCCTGATGAGCGCCTCCTGAAGCGAAGCAGCAGCTGCCGCCGCAGCATCCTCATATTCCTTACGGGCCTTTTCCTCAGCTTCACGCTTCAGCATCGAAGCCTGCAGGGATTGGGCGGCTTCCTGATGATGCGTCGAGGTCTTTCGCGTCATCCGGACAGATTCCGAGAGCTTCGCCTGAAGCGCCTCTCTTTCCGCCTTCGGATTGCGGTCGCCGAAGCGCTCCTTTCTTTCCGCGCTCCGTTGATTGAAGAGTGCCAGCGCTTCGTCGGACGCCGTCCGGGCCTCCTTCTGGTCGCGCTTAAGCTCTGCCGTCTTTTTCTCCGCCTCGATTCTCCGGGCAGAGGCCGATGCGGCCTCAACCCGGGCGCGCTGCAGCGCCTCAAGCGTTGCACGGACAGTCTGAGCGCGTTCGAGGAGCGCTTCAGCGTCCGCGAAGGCATCCGTCATCCGCCAGCCCTGAGGCATGTAGACCGCCATGCGCGCCTGAAGCGCATCGACCCTGCCGGCGACCTCTTTTTCTTTTTCACCGAGATGCTCATTCCTTGCACGGACCTCGGCAGACTTCTGCGCAAAGGCTTCCTCGGCCCGCATTGCGGCGCGGTTCGCCTTCTGAGCCTCCGCCTCTTTTTCCTTTTCCCGCTTCTGAAGATCTTCGAGCGCCCTCTGCACGGCTCCCGCCTCAAGGGACCACTTTTCGACACCATTGAGACGATCTTCAATTTCTTCTGCGGTTTCGTTTTCGAGGCTTCCCCAGTCGCGAAGAAGCTTTCCCCGGCGGGCTTCGAGAACTTTCAGTGCTTCAGGCGGCATTCCGGACGCAAATCCCAGAAGCGCATCGGTTTCAAGGAGCCAGTCCTTTGCCCAGAGCTTGCCCGTGAGTTCCCTCGTTTCAGCGATTTTCTGCGAGAGCGCATTTTCGGAAAATGCAATCCTTGCCTCTCTTTGCGCCTGAGCGACCTCGCCCCGGAGGACTTCCAGGGCTTTCTCCTCGCGATCCGCATCCTCGCGCTTCCTGTCGCGAGCGAGAGAAAGCTTCCTCAGTTCCTTCTCCAGCGCCGCAAGGCTTTCCTGATCCTGTTTGAGCTCCAGAGAAAGCTTCTGCGCTTCTTTGGCCTGTTCGACCAAAAGCGGGGCCTCCGTGAGAAGCGGTTCATCGGACGCACGCGCCTTCATTTCCTCAAGAAGCCTTGCCTCTTCCTGCTTCGCCTTTCCTTCAGATTCCTTAAGCGTCCCGGCTTCCCTTTCGGCCAGAAGGAGCCTCCTCTCGGCACCCTTCAGGCGCTTTTGAGCTTCATCACTTCGCAGCTGAAGGACTTCGATCGATTTGTCCATCGCTTCGATCTCTTCGAGTTCGGGCTGAGCCTTCTGAAGCCTGTCGCCGGCATTCTTTTCAGCTTCCTCCGCTTCCCTCAGGGCTTCGGCGAGGACCTCAGTCCGACCTTTGGCTTTCAGAGCTTCGGAAGCAAACGCGGCGGCTTTCTTCCCGTGAAGCGAGGCCTCCTGAAGCGCCTTCTCCCGGACGCCGATCAGCTGCGCAGGTTCCGATGCGCGTCTTGCGTCGGCCGCGCGCACTCTCTCACCCCGAAGCCTTTCGCGCTCAGCCCCGAGGCTTTCGAGCTCCTTCTCCGCACGCGCCTTCCGCGCACGCGCTTCAAGAAGGGATTTCGACCAGGCAATGTCGAGCTTCAGTTCCTGAAGGGCTTTGGAGCAGGACGCCACCTCCGCTTTTGCATTCTGAAGATCCGCTTCGGCCGAACGGCGATTCTCTTCGGACAAAACCTCAACGCTTCTCGAGCGCTCCTCAAGGAGAGCCTTCTTTTCCTTTTCTTCGGTCATGCGCTCGAAGACCCGCTCGCCGATCAGGGTATAGATTTCGGTCCCGGTGATTTTTTCGAGGATTTCCGCACGATCGCGGTTGTTTGCGCGCAGCAGCTCCGCAAAAGCACCCTGAGCGAGCATCGCGCTTCTTGTAAAGGCCTTCAGATTCATGCCGAGAATGCGCTCGAGCGCCAGTTTCCACTCGCTCTTCTGCTCAGCAATGATTTCGCCGTCAACCGCATCCGGGGACGCGAGGCGGACGAGCTCCACCTCGTCGCCCGAGATTTTGCCGGTGCGCTTCACGCGCCGCGACCAGCGCGACCGATAGACGGCGCCGAAGGACTCAAAGGTCACCTGAGCGCTCGTCTGATCGGTGTTCTTCGTGAGCACCATGCAGGCGTCGTCCTTTTTGGCCGTCTGGGCGCGCTCCTCCATGCGGGGCGTCGTGCCGTAAAGCGCGAGCGTCACCGCATCAAGGATGGAGGTCTTGCCGCTTCCCGTGGGCCCGCAGATCGCAAAAATGCCGCTCTCGCGGAATGCCGGCGCACGAAAGTCGATTTCATGCACGCCGCCCAACGAATTCACATTCTCGATTCTCAGTTTCAGGAGTCTCATTCCCCGTCCTCCTCTGCGCTTTTTTCTCCCTGCGCGAGCTTCTCGCGCACCTTCGCCTTCTTTTCCCGCTCAAGGATCTCGGCGCGCTCGAGCGCCTCGAGAAAGAGCGGCGTAAGGGCGTCCCGGTCCTCGTCCGACACGGCGTTGGCATCGAGCACCGATCGGAAGACCCCGTCGGGCGAAATGTCGTCGAGGCTCTTCACTGGGCCCGCATCCCCCGTTCCGTCAAGAAGGAGCTTCGGCCTCACGGCGGAAAGATTGACCCCGGCTTCGCCCGCTGAGCGGCCGAGTTCGGAAACGAGGAGCCCCGCGTCCATGGGCTCCCCCTCGTAAATCGCTTCAATGATGGCGCCGGGCGATTCGCTCCCCGCGCTCTCAATCCTTGCCATGAGCTCTCCCAGGTTCCCCCGGATGCGCATCACCCGGCGCGGCTGCGGCACTTCGATTTCGGTTTCCGTGAGGATCTTCCCCTCAAACTCGAGCTCAATGACGACATGACGGTCGCCGGCGCCGCCGATGTCGAGCGCGAGGGGCGACCCCGAATAACGAACCGGGATCTCAGCCGCAACCTTCTGCGCGCGGTGAATGTGTCCGAGCGCGACGTAGTCCCAGGCGTTTCCGAAAACGGCGGCGGAAACGTTTCTGAGGCTCCCCACGTAGACGCCCCCGTCCGAACCTTCCTCGGGTCCCGCAACCTTCGCCCCGGTCACGAAGAGATGCCCCGCAGCGATCATCGGGACTTCAGCGCCTGAAAGCGCGGTCTTCAGCGCTTCGAGCGCCTTTCTGTAGTGCTCGCCAATGCCGCGCCCCCAGGCGGCCGCCCGGGCGGCATCGGTGTCGTTCTCGCCCGAAAGCCGCACGTCGCCTTCGCGGAGATAAGGCACGGCCGCGATCCCCAGAAGCGGCGCTCCATCCTTGTCCCGGATGACGCAGACCTCTTTTTCAGCGGTGCTTCCCGCCACAAAGGTCCTCACGACCGAAAGGAGTTCCCGGGGAGCGCGCAGAAATCGCTGCGAATCATGGTTCCCGGCCGTAATGACGATTTGCCGGAGGTTCGTCTTCGCTGCTTCCGTAAGAAAGCTGTAGTAAAGGCGCTGCGCATCCGCGGACGGCATCGTCGTGTCGAAGATGTCGCCGGCAACGAGAAGCACGTCGATTGATCGCACTTCGATAATGCCGATGAGCCAGTTGAGAAAGGCCCGGTAGTCGGACGTTCTATCAACGTCGGCTAGCGTTTTGCCGAGATGCCAGTCTGATGTGTGAAGGACGCGGATGGATTGCTGAGGCATGCGTGCTTTCGTTCCTGAAGAAAATTTGAAATTCGTTCAGGAGAAAGTCTAGCCGCCTTATGCGGCAGCGAGCGACGCAGCAAATACGATTCCGAATACGGATCAACCGGCCTGAATGGCAGGGGCGGCACCCGCCTGCGCGCTTTCAGCGAGGGCATTGCGCGCAGCATTCGCGCCGGCGATTCGCCCGAAGACAATGGCGCCCGAGAGCCCCAGGTTGTCGAAGCGCTCGCGCCCCCAGAGGCCGCCGGTCGTTTCGCCTGCAGCATAGAGCCTAGGAATAAATCCTCCGTTCCTTGCCTCCACGCGCGACGCTGCATCAACGGCGATTCCGCCCGGCGTGCCGTGATAGGCCGGACGCACCTTGATCGAATAAAAGGGCTTCATCGTGAAGGATGCCGACGCCCGGGGACGCTCAAATCCGCAGTCGTGCAGGCACCGCGTTCTGCGGCAGCAGTCGAGCGTTGTCGCGAGCGTGCTGAAGTCCGCATCGATCGTAGCGGAAAGTTCCAGGATGGAGTCGTCCGAATGGAAATAGACGGGCGAAAGCAGATCATCCCTCAGCGCGCGCGCCGTTGCGCTCGACCGGTCAATGAGGAGCCAGGCGCTGGCACCGGGCTGCTCGAGCATCGCCTGCGAAATCACCTCGGGTTCCGCGAGTTCGTTGACGAAGCGCTTTCCGTCCGCGTTGACGAGAATCGCGCCTTCGCGCCTCAAAGCCATCGGAATAATTTCACCCGAAAGCGGCAGCGTCGTCGGCTGCATCACCACGGAATCCAGATCCAGAAACTTTGCGCCGAGATCGTTGGCAAGCCTCAGGCCGTCGCCCGTCGCTGAAGCGGCGTTCGTCGTCATGAGTACGGGCGCCTTGGGACAGAGCCTCGAAACCGCTTCCAGACTGCCGGCAAACCCTCCGGTTGCAAGGACGACATCCCGGGCCTCAACGAGCACGATTCTGCCGTCGGCGCTTTCCGCATGAATGAAGAGGCCTTCGCCCATGGCGCCGCGCTCAAGTTCTGTTGCCCTCATTCGGGTGAGCACAGGGATGTTGTGCTGCTCGGCGCGGTAGAGGAGATGCCTCATCACCTCAACGCCGAGCGGAACCCGATTGGCGGGCCTCAATTCCCAGATATGTTCGAACCCGAACCCCTCGGTGCGTTCAGAAAGATTGCAGCCGAGGGATTGAAGCCACTTTACGGCATCGGGAGAACCTTCGATCAGGATGCGGCCCAGGTCTTCGTGTCCCGTCTTCCCGCGCGCCAGCACCTGGCTGAGGAAGGCTTTGCGCTCCTTCATGATCTCGCCGCGCTCTGCTGCCGACCGGGCATCCTTCGGATCATCGGCGTAAAGCATCGCTTCACAGGCGAGAAGAGAGTTCCCGCCCACCATCGGCATTTTTTCAATGACGAGCACGCGCGCACCGGCTTCATGCGCGGCAATCGCCGCGGCAAGACCGGCAGCTCCCCCGCCGATCACGGCAACGTCGCAGGTGAAGTTGCAGCAATCCAGACCTTCGGCGGCCTTGAGTGAACCGGGAATCGCCGGCACTCCGAGACACCCCGCCAGGGCGAGGAGTCTGCGGCGCGAAATTGCGGTGCGTGATGGGGAAACGGGGGTCATGAGAAAGAGATGGAGAAACTAGCTAGCGGGTAAATCCTGATCCCGGGAAGAATAGCAAACTGACGCACGCCCTGCCGACGGAGGTTCCATCCCGACGCCTCAACGGCATTTTCCTGAATCCGGGTGTTTTCAGGGTTAATCCCTCACCGGGTAAACCCTCTCGCCTTGCATTGCCTTTGTTTACTGATGCGATAAAAAGATTCTATTTTCATTTAATTTGACGCAAATCAAAATATAAATGGTTATGCAAAGATGTTTTCATTGATTCGCTATTCAGTGAAGGAATAACGGAAAGCGCACACGCTTCCTGCATTTGAACCAGGGGGATCCTTACTGCGTACCTCCATAAAAGTACAAAACGAGGCAAACGACGTAAACGAAGACCGCGGGACTCTACGCATTCTGATGATTCGATTTAACCGCACGACTGATTCCCTGTCGTTCAGCAGATGCGGAGAATCGTGCCCATCGGCCCTCTTAGAGCATTCAGGGAGCGGGCGGACTCCGGATCGGAAGAACGCCGCTGCCATGCTTTTCGTCGATCAATGACCCTTTCCGGCCTCAGAATTCCAAATAAGCATGAGCCCGGAAATTCAAATTGAAGAATCAAACTCCCCAAGAAGGAGGACTCATGGAAGTTACCCGCAGAAGTTTTCTGAAGCGCGGCTTTTTGCTTGGCGCCTCACCGGTTGCCGCTGGGCTTGCGAGCACTGCCGCGATGGCGGTTCCCGTTCACAAGAAGCCCTATAAGCTCGCGAACGTTCAGGAAGCATTCAACATCTGCTGCTACTGCTCCGGCGGCTGCGGCACGATCGTTTCGGCAAGGAACGGCGAACTCATCAACATCGAAGGCGACCCGGACCATCCGGTGAACCTGGGCGGCCTCTGCCCGAAGGGCTCGGCCCTCTGGGGTCTGCGCAACATCGTCACCCCTGACCGCAAGACGGCGATCAACCCGGGCCGCGTTCTCTACCCGATGGTCCGCCGTCCGGGCAAGAAGGACTGGGAGCGCATCAGCTGGGACGAAGCGATCGAAGGGATTGCCCGCCATGTGAAGAAGACCCGCGACGAAACCTTCAAGAAGACGGAGGACGGCATCACCGTCAACCGTACGGAAGGCTTTGCGGTTCTCGGCGGCTCGCAGATCAACAACGAAGAATGCTGGCTTCTGCAGAAGTTCACCCGCGCTCTCGGCTCGATTGCCATCGACAATCAGACCCGAGTCTGCCACTCCTCGACCGTTGCGGGCCTTGCCCCTTCCTTCGGCCGCGGCTCCATGACCTCGCACTGGTGCGACTTCGCCAACTCCGACGTGATCCTCTCCTGCGGCTCGAACAACGTCGAGAACCACCCGCTTTCCTCGCGCTGGGTTGAGCGCGCTCAGGACAAGGGCGCGACCTGGATCGTCGTCGACCCGCGCTTCACGCGCTCGGCGAAGAACGCCGACCTCTACAGCCCGATCCGTCCGGGCACCGACATCGCCTTCTACGGCGGCCTCATCAGCTACATCCTTGAGAACCACCTCTATCAGGAGGAATACGTTCTCAACTACACGAACGCAGCCTGCATCCTTCGCAAGGACTTCAAGTTTGATCCCAACACGGGGCTCTTCTCCGGCTGGGATCCGAAGACGAAGAAGTATTCCGACGAGACCTGGGGCTACGACGTCGATCACTTCGAGAAGTGGGACACCTCCCCCACGGGCGAATACGCCTGGGTGAACAAGCCCGGCACGCCGAAGTTCGAGCCGCCCGAGCTCGAGGTCCTCAAGCGCGACATGACGTTGAAGGACCCGATGTGCGTCCTCAACGTTCTTCGCCGTCACTATGCCCGCTACACGCCTGAACTCGTTTCCCGCGTGACCGGCATGGACATCGACGTGATGAAGAAAATCTGGGAAGTCTTCGCCTCGACCGGCAAGCCCGGCAAGGCGGGCTCGATCCTCTACGCGCTCGGCCAGACGCAGCACACCTACGGCTCGCAGAACTGCCGCGCGATGTGCATGGTTCAGCTCCTTCTCGGCAACGTCGGCATCCCGGGCGGCGGCATCAACGCGCTGCGCGGCGAACCGAACGTTCAGGGCGCGACCGACGTCGCCTGCACGGTGCCCGATCTTCCGGGCTACCTCAAGTGGCCGACCGTGCCGAAGCACCTCACGCTTGCCGACTACTGCCACAAGGAAGCCTATGCGGCGGGCTACTACTCGAACAAGCCCAAGTTCATGGTCTCCTTCCTCAAGGAATTCTTCGGCAAGAACGCGACCTTTGAGAACGACTACGGCTACGACATGCTCCCGAAGATCGGTCCGAAGCTCCCGGCCTCGGCCTGGACGACGATCGGCACCTTCCACATGATGCGCGACGGCAAGATGAAGGGCTACTTCGCCTGGGGCATGAATCCGGCTCACTCGACGCCGAACGCCAAGTTTGCCCGCCAGGCGATGGCAAACCTCGACTGGATGGTCTGCGCCGACTGGTTCGTGACCGAAACGGCTTCCTTCTGGAAGGCTCCGGACATGAAGCCCGAGGATATCAAGACCGAGGTCTACTTCCTCCCGGCCGCGCTCATTTACGAAAAGACGGGCTCGATCTCGAACTCCGGCCGCTGGGTCCAGTGGCGTCAGCAGGGCATTCTCCCGCCGGGCGAATGCAAGTCCGACTTTGAAATCATTGAGCGCCTCTTCGCGAAGATCCGCGAACTCTATGAAAAGGAAGGCGGCGCCTACCCCGACCCGATTCTGAAGGCCAACATGGACTATCGGATCGACGGCAAGTACGACATCCGCGCCGTCTGCTGGGCGATCAACGGCTACACCGTTGCCGACGGGAAGCTTCTCCCGGGCTACGCGAAGCTCGGCGCCGACGGGTCGACCGCCTGCGGCATGTGGATCTATTCGGGCTACTACAACAACGAGGCCGAAAAGCTCGACCCGATGAAGCAGCCCCTCGCGCGCCGCTCGAAGAGCGACCCGACCGGTCTCGGCCTCTTCCCGCAGTGGTCCTTCGCCTGGCCTGCCAACCGCCGCGTTCTCTACAACCGCGCTTCGGCCGACACGAAGGGCCGTCCCTGGAACCCCGACAAGGTCTTCGTCGAGTGGAAGGACGGCAAGTGGATCCAGAACGACGTGGGCGACTTCAATACCGCGAAGGGCCCGGACAACAACGCCTTCTTCATGACCTGGGAGCAGAACGCCCGTCTCTTCGCCTATCCGATGGCGGACGGCCCGATGCCCGAACACTTCGAGCCCTTTGAATCGCCTGCGAAGAACCTCCTCAACAATGCCGAGCAGAATCCCTGCGCGCTCTTCACGGACGACAAGTCGACGAAGCGCGGCACGAAGGAAGAGTTCCCGTACGTGGTCACGACCTACTCCGTTACCGAGCACTGGCAGACGGGCACGCAGACGCGCTGCATCCCGTGGTTGAATGAGCTCATCAGCTGCAACTTCATCGAACTTTCGCCTGAACTTGCAGAGGAAAAGGGCATCAAGAACGGCGACGTCGTGCGCGTCTGGAACAACCGCGGCTCGGTCAAGGTCCGCGCGATGGTGACGATCCGCATCAAGCCGATGACGATCGACGGCAAGAAGGTTCACGTGGTCGGCATGCCGCACCACTTCTCCTGGGCCGGCACCTTCGCCACGGGCGACAACATCAACGACCTGAGTCCGAATGTGGCCGACCCGAACAGCTACATTCCGGAATACAAGGCCTTCCTCGTCAACATCGAGAAGGCGAACTAACCGGCCGGACCCACAGGAGACAACCAAATGGCAAATACGAAAGAAGTCGCGATGCTCTTCGACGCCTCGCACTGCACCGGCTGCCGCGGCTGCCAGGTGGCGTGCAAGGAGTGGAACGTGCTGCCTGCACGGCTCGGGCTCAATGCAAATCCCTTCACCGGCTCCTATCAGGGCCCGATGGACCTCAATGGCGACACGCGCCTCATCATGACCTTTGATGAGAAGCCTTCGGGGAACAAGTACCACCCGATCGACTGGGCAATCGGCCGTCGTTCCTGCTACCACTGCACGGATCCGGGCTGCGTTCAGGCGTGCTCCTCCGGTGCCCTCCAGAAGAACGAAAACGGCGTGGTGACCTTCGACACCGACAAGTGCAACGGCTGCACCTTCTGCCAGGCCGCCTGCCCCTTCGACGTGCCGCGCTTCCGCCCGATGGACGGCAAGATCGACAAGTGCACGCTCTGCATGGATCGACTCGAGCAGGGCGGCAAGCCCGCCTGCGTTCATACCTGCCAGCCCGAGGCGCTTGATTTCGGGCCGCGCGAGGAAATGCTCAAGAAGGCACATGCCCGCGTCGAATTCCTGAAGAAGAAGGGATTCGCGAAGGCTGAGGTCTACGGCGAAAACGAATGCGGGGGACTGCACGTCATTCAGGTCTGCGCGCTCGGTCACGAAGCCTACGGCCTCCCGACCAACCCCGAACCCAAGAAGGTGATCAACGCGATCGACGTGATGAAGCCCGTCACGGCCGTGGGCGCTGCCGCCGTCGTGGGCGCGCTCGCCGTGTCCTTCCTCGCCAACCTCGGCTACCGCAGAAAGGCGGTTACCCTTGAAGAGGCGAAGGCAAGCTGGACGCCTGAACAGCGCGCGAAGGCCGAGGCCGAAGCCGCCGAAATCCGCAAGGCTGCTAAATAAGGAGAGATCATGACCCGTTATATCCAGCGTCACTCGCTTCTGACGCGCGTCACTCACGGCGTGGTCGCCATCACCTGCATCCTGCTCGCGGTGACCGGCCTCTTCGTCTTCTGGCCCGAGCTCGGCGGCTCGGTGATGGGCGGCGAATTCACCCACTGGATGCGCATGCTGCACCGCATCATTGCGATCCCCTTCATCCTGATTCCGATTTATGCGGTCTTCCGTTCTCCGAAGGGGTGCGTGCACCTCTTCAAGGAAGACATCTTCGGCAAGTGGGACAAGGACGACTACCTCTGGGCGATGAAGTTCCCCTTCTACCTCTTCTTCCCGTCCAAGGTGCACATGCCCCCGCAGCACCACGTGAAGTCCGCGCAGCGCCTCGCTGACGGCGCGCTCGTGTTCTTCTGCATCATCATGGCCGTCACCGGCATGATTCTGTGGCTCAACACGGGGCTTCTCCCGAACGGCGGCATGAAGGTGGCCTTCAGCACGGACGTTCTCCTCTGGGCGCGTCTGCTCCATGACATCTTCTTCGCCCTCACGGTGATCGTCGGCATCGCCCACATCTACCTGGGCGCGGGCATCTTCGAGCCCTACAAGGGCACGGCCCGCATCATGTTCGGCGACGGCAAGGTGAGCGAATCGGACGCCCTCTACCACTGGGGCTACTGGGCCAACCAGGAGCTTACGAGCGGCAAGAACGTCACCGTTGAAAAGGACGGCAAGTAAGTCTTCGGACTTCCCGGGGCTCTCTCTGAGGAGCCCCGCTTAAGGCACCCTCCGCCCGCTCTGAAAGGCTTTTCCCCGGAACCTTCGAAGCGGGCGGTGAGTGCGATGAAGCCTTTTCACTGAGACTTCATCGCACTCCCCCGAGAGAGTGTACGGCCGGGAAAAACAGATCCCCGGCCATTCCGGTTCCGATAGCGTTTCATTGCCTTCTAGATCCGGAACGAGGAAAGACCCCTATACCAACGAAAAGGAAAAATCATGAATTCGAAGTCGATCGAACGAGCCCTTCAGCGCTACCGTGCCTATAAGGACGAAGACGTTCGCACGCGTCTGGAGATCTTCGGGCCGCTCCTCCTTGAAGCGGCTGCCCTTTCGAATTCCCTCACGGACGAAGATTCGACCATCGTGCGCGAACCCACTGAAGCGGAAATCCTCGCCGCCGCAAAGGGGGGCGCAACGCTTCTGTCGCTCGATCTGGTCCGCATCCGCCCGGATTCCTTCAAGGCCGGGCTCGAACGCCTCGGGAAAGTCCTCCTCGGCACGCTAAAGCTCGACGAAAAGCTTCACGCTGAAGCGGAAGCCTTCGACTGGACGCCCTTTGCCTCGGCCGACTTTGTCGACGCCGCCTCCCTCTCGCCCCAGGACGCCCTCGTGATGGCGGGCAAACTCACCGAAGGGATCGACGAGGCGCTCGCCGCCGTCTGGGTCTTCCCGGTTCTCGGCATGACGATCCGCGCGTTCCTTGACAAATTCGCCCGCGACGCCTCTCAGGCACTCGCGCGCACTGAAACCGGCGCCCCGTCCTTCGACCGCAGAACGACCTGCTTCTGCTGCGGGTCGGAACCCGACATTGCTGCGGTTGCCGCCACCACGAATCGCGGCAACGTGAAGAAGCTCTACTGCTCGACCTGCGGCGCCTCCTGGTCCTTCGAGCGCATCCGGTGCGCGCGCTGCGGCGACGAAGCGATGTCGGACCTCTCCTACGTGAGCGATGAAGCCGACGACACGCACCGCCTGCACATCTGCACCAACTGCCACGCCGCGATGCCGACTCTCTTTGCGGGCGGCGACGAGCTCACCTTCAACCCCGACGTGGAAGGGATCGTTCTCACGGGTCTTGAGGAAGCTTATGAAGCGGCCGTCACAGAGGGCACGGTTCCGCAGAAGGTTTTGAAGCAGGGCGACGCCACGCAGGCCGGCCGCGGCCCGGGGCGCGGGCTCTACTAAAGCGCGACTCCGAATAAACTTGTCCTGACACACCGAAGGTGAGGAGAGCATCGTGAAGACCTTCATTACCGGCGCCGACAGCATTCCGTTTCTTCCCGGCACTTTCGCCCCTGAAATCGATGGGGTGAAGGAAGAGGAAGCCGCCGGCGCGCGCCCGGCGGAAATCATCCGCATCGCGGGCTCGACCTCCGGCCCCGACACGGACTGGGTGGCCGAGGAAGTTCCGGTGGCGCTCGTCTACAACGGCATTTCGCACGCCGTCATGATGACGACCCCGACCATGCTCGAGGACTTTGCCGTGGGCTTTTCGCTCGCTGAAGGCATTGTCCGGTCGCTCGACGACATTCACGACATCGAGGTGACGGAGGGCTGCCGGGGCGGGAAGAACGTGAACCTCACGATTGCTTCCGAGGCTTTCTGGAAATTGAAGGAGCATCGTCGCTCCATGACGGGCCGCACGGGCTGCGGCATCTGCGGCACGGAGTCGCTTGACGACGCCATGAGGCCGACGCCGGTGCTTCCCTTCACGCAGACCTTCGACATGGAGCATTACGGGCGGGCGCTCGAATACCTCCAGAAGGTTGAAACCCTTGGAGCCCTTACCGGGTCGACCCACGCCGCCGCCTGGGTGCATCCGGACGGAAGCCTTGCGGGCGGCGCCGAAGACGTCGGCCGCCACGTCGCGCTCGACAAGCTCCTCGGCCTTCGCGCGCGCCGGGGGTGGACCGACGGCGCCCTCGTCATCAGCTCCCGCGCCTCCTATGAAATGGTTCAGAAGGCTGCAATGTGCGGGGTTGAGATCATCTTTGCGGTTTCAGCGCCCACCGCGCTCGCCATTGACGTCGCGAAGCGCGCCGGCATTACGCTCGTCGCCTTCTGCCGGCGCTCGCGCGCCAACGTCTATACGCACCCCGAACGCCTTATCGGCATCGGAAGCCGTGCGTGACGCAGCAAAACTTTTCCTGACAATGAATTCTTTCCTCCCGTCTCGGGATTTTGAGGACGCCGGCACTTTGCAGACGTCCTCATTTTTTCTATCGTTTATCCCTCTTTCCGAGGACATGCCGTAGTTTTCTACGGCCTGTCGTAGACTAACGGAGTATCGCCAGACTCCTTCGCTTTTCCCGAGTTTTATGACTGAAAACGTTCCTGCCGCCAATCCTCTTTCCACAGGCATTGCCGATTTTGTCGGATTGCTTCGGAAGGGAATGATTTATGTCGATAAAACCGATCTGATCGTTGATCTCGTGAATCGGGATCAATACGTCTTCCTCTCTCGCCCGCGCCGTTTTGGCAAATCACTGCTCATTTCCACATTGAAGACGTTTTTTAAGGAAGGAGTCTCAGCCTGCCAAGGTCTCAAGGCCGAAAAACTCTGGACTCGGCCGAAGCGAAAGGTCCTCCACCTTGATTTCTCCGATATGGTTTTTCAGAACCACGAAGAATTTCTGCAGGCCTTCGATGAACTCCTCACAATGGCCATGGTGGAAGCGGGTTTTGAGGCGCCGAACGTCCCGGCAGGCAATCCGCTCCTCAAGTGGCGCATGTTTCTAAGCCGCCTCGAGCCGGTGAGTGTGGTGCTCCTCGTGGATGAATACGATTCGCCGCTCTCGGCCACTCTGAATGAACCGGAATTGTTTGAGGCCGTCAGAAGCACGATTTCAGGATTTTTCATAGCGAACAAGAAGCAATCCGGGAAATTCGACTTCACCTTTATTACGGGAATCATGAAGTTCCCGCAGGCATCCATTTTTTCTGCCTTCAACAACATCGTCGATATTTCTCTTGACGAACATTTCGGAACACTCCTCGGCTACACCGAAGCTGAGATACGCAGCTATTTCGCGCCGTATCTTGAAAAGGCGGCGCTCTACTTCGGTCTGACGATCGATGATCTCATCAAGGAAATGGCAGAGCACTATGACGGCTATTGCTTTGAGGCGACGGCCACGAAGCACGTCTTCAGCCCATGGTCCGTTCAAAACTTCCTGATGCGCTATTCGGAAGAGCAGTTCGGACGATACTGGGTCAAGTCCGGCGGATCTCCGCGACTCCTCATTAATTTTCTGCAGGAAAATGGAGAGCTCCGTTTCGAAGCATTCGACAAGCCTCAGTATGCGAAGCGCTCGGAGCTTGAATCCTGCGCGCATATCCTCGAACTCGATCCGAAGCTCCTTCTGACGAATGTCGGCTACCTCACTATTAAAGGCAAGGAGAACGGTCTTCTCGTTTTAGGCTACCCAAATCAGGAAGTGCGCGACGCCTTTGCGGAAATCCTTTCAACAGCCTACTGGCCGCAGGACCTCATGCGCTCGCAGATTGCGAGGCACTTTGTCCATGGGCTTGAAACCGGCAATCCGGATCTCGTCCTTCAAGCGCTGAACGAGCTCATCCATCGCCTTTCCTACCAAGGCATGCAGCATCCGAATGAAGAACTCATTCGCCAAATCGTGCAGGTCTTCTGCGAAGGTGCTGGTCTCGACGCGAGCATTGAGCGCGTCTCTCCCAACGGGAGAAGCGATCTTGAGCTTGAAACCCGTAAAACCGATGCGGTACTCGAATTCAAGATGGCGCAAACGGAAAAAGAGGCGCCTCGTCGCCTTGAGATGGCGCTCGCACAGATTGAAGCGCGCCGATACGGCTTCAAGCGCCCGGGCCGTCCGCTCCTTCGTCTGGGTCTGGTTTTTGCAAAGGATACAAAGCGCTTCGCGGCGATCGGGCGGCTCCCGGATTAAAGCGTTCGAAACATCTCCTTCGCTGCGGTTCCAGGTTCTGCGAAGTGCGCTATTCCTGACTGATTCAATCAAGAATAGAATTAGTAAATCCCTCTTTCCCGAACGCCTGAACAAGGACACCGACTATGGATATACAAAATCCGAAAGAAGCCCAGGAAGCTCCGGAGAACGCCCCGGCGCGCTCGAGCGGCTGGACGCTTCTCATCCTTTACGTTGCCGCCATCCTTCTCGGCGTCGCGAACGGCCTCTGGGGATCTGAACTCGGACGCACGAGCGCCGACTTCATTTCGACCCTCTTCATCCGCATCTTCAAATTCGTCTCCGTGCCGATCATTGCGGTCTCGATCATTTCGACGCTTGCCGGCATCTCGCGCTCCGGAAATTCCGGGAAGATCTTCCGCCACACGATCTTCTATACGCTCTTCACGACGATTCTCGCCGCGTCGCTTGCGGCGCTTCTCTACGAGCTCTTCACGCCCGAGAACGTTTCCGTGGCGGCTTCCGCCGCGGCGCCGCTCTCCTCCGTTGCCAACGCGGGCGGCGAAGGCTACCTCAAGTACGTTGAATCGGTGATTCCGGACAACATCCTCGCGCCCTTCCTTTCGGCCAATGTTCTCTCGGTTCTCCTCATTTCCGCCGCGGTCGGCATCGCCATCGCGCGCATTCCCGCATCACGCTCGCAGGAAGTGCTCCTCGCCTTCTTCTCGGGGCTTCAGGAAGTGCTCTTCAAGATCGTTTCCTGGGTGATCAAGGCGCTCCCCATCGGCATCTTCGGCTTCACATCGGTGCTGGCCTCCGATCTCTCGTCGGGGATTGAACTGGGCGGCCTCGGCACCTACTTCATGGTGGTACTCGGCGCCAACGTGATCCAGATGGCGGTCATCCTGCCGCTCGTTCTTCTTGCCCGCGGCCTCAACCCCATCAAGGTGGTCCGCGCCATGGTGCCGGCGCTTACCGTCGCCTTCTTTTCCAAATCCTCCGCGGGCACGCTTCCCGTCACGATGGCGAGCGCCGAGAACCGCCTCGGCATCCGCCGTCCTGTCTCGCGCTTCGTGCTTCCCATCTGCACGACCATCAACATGAACGGGTGCGCGGCCTTCATTCTCCTTACCGTTGTGTACCTCATGCAGAACGCGGGCGCCGACATCACGTTCGGCACGCTTGCCGCCTGGGTGCTGATTTCGACGATTGCCGCCGTCGGCAACGCCGGCGTCCCGATGGGCTGCTTCTTCCTTTCCGCCTCGCTTCTTGCGAGCATGAATGTGCCCATCCTCCTGATGGGCGTCATTCTGCCTTTCTACGCCGTGATCGACGCGGTTGAGACCACGCTCAACGTCTGGTCGGACAGCTGCGTGGCGGCGATGGTGAATAAAGACCTCTACGGAGAAGAAGCTGAATCCACTGCAGAGGAAAACTAAGCGGCAGCGCTTTTCTCAGCGCTTTAGAGCGGACCTGTCCGGAAGACCGGCAGGTCCGTTTCTTTTGGGAAACTCATCCCTGAAGAAAGCCCCTCCAGTCCTTCGGGCGCGCATAGTCGCACGTAATTTCCTCGCTCGAACAAAGCCATGCCCAGACGCCGTCGAGTGCCTCAGCCCGGATGAACACCGTGCTCCCTTCGCTCAGAAGATCTCCGCTCGCCTTCAATTCCGCGTAGCAGCGCTTCACCTGGATGAGGCTCGAGCTCGTGACGCGCAGCACCTGGGTCTGCGGAAGCACGGCCTCAAGCCGCACCCACTCGGCGCCTGAGCGCATTTCGAGCTTGCCGTAAGCAAATGCCCAGGAGAGGAAATAAAGCCTCACCCTGTCCTGAACGGGGAGCACCGAATTGGCCGCAAGCCCGATGCGGTCCGACTGAATGCAGCATTCGAGCTGCACCTCAACGGCTTGCCTCAACGTTTGGCACTCTTCCATCCGCTCCTTGATCCGGGCATTCGGGAGCGTGATCACCTCAAGAGGCGTCACGGCGAAATATCTGCCGTTCCCAGGTCGCCCGGAATGAAAAGTATGGTTTCCGCCGCAGATGCGATGCGCCACGGCAAGGGCCATGCCCTGCTTCGACTGACTGTACATGCTCCCGAAGGTTCTGCCCGCTACGCCCTGCGTAATGAGGGACATGAGCGAGAGCGGCATTCTGGGCGTATAGACATATTCGCCGCCATTCAGCTGCCGGACCTGACCCTCGGCACGAAAAAGCGCCTCGAGCTCCGGCGGTACCTGAGGCGTAATCCAGGGCATCAGGGGCTCATGCGCACCTGCTGGTAGTTTCCATAACCTCATGCGGGGCCGTCGCACGACATTAAGCCATTGAGTCGAATATGCCATATCGCTCTGCTTTGATATTTATGTGTTTTTAAATTCTACTTTCCGCCTTTCGATTTGCAAAGAGATAAGGTACCAAATGAGACGGGTTTCAAAGGAGACTGACAGGAAGCAACCCTCTCGGGCAAATTCTGATGCATCCAAAGTCGTTCCTCACCAGAACGCCACTTGATGCGCAATGCCTAGAGAAAAAGGAGAAATTTCCATGGCCAAGATTAAAACCCTCGCTTTTGCCGTTGCCGCTGCAATGACGCTGCCCGCCTGGGCCGACCAGAACCTGACGGCCGACCTCGTCGTCGTGGGCGCCGGTGCCGGCGGCACGGTTGCCGCGGTTGAAGCCGTTGAAGGCGGCCTCAAGACCATCATGCTTGAAAAGAACGCCTTTGCGGGCGGCGCGGGCAACTTCATGGAAGGCTCCTTCGCTGCGGAAAGCTTCATGCAGAAGGAAAAGGGCGTGAAGCTCACGAAGACCGAAGCCTTCAACCGCATGGCCGCCTACCATCACTGGCGCGTCAATGCCCCCCTCATGAAGGCCTTCGTCGACAATTCCGCCGACATGGTCCAGTGGGTGTGGGATCACGGCGTGCACTGGAAGGAGGTGAAGACCGCCTGGCGCAACAACGACGTCCTCACGTGGCACATCTATCCGAAGGCGGGTGCCCTTCCCTCCACGATGGTGAAGATCTTCAAGGAAAAGGGCGGCCAGCTCCTCCTTTCCACCCCGGCCGAAAAGCTCATCGTTGAAAACGGCAAGGTGGTGGGCGTCGAAGCCAAGAACGGTTCGGGCGAAAAGGTCACGGTCCGCGCGAAGAACGTTATTCTCGCGACCGGCGGCTACAACTTCAACGTCCCGATGGTGAAGGAAATGACCGGCATCGACATGATTCCGGTGGGTGCTCCGGGCCGCACGGGCGACGGCATTCATATGGCGATGCAGGTCGGCGCCGTGGGCGACAACATTGGTCCCATGATGATCAACGGCGCCTTCATGCCTGCCGAAGGCGAGGCGATCTGCAACGGCGCCAACAAGGAACTGCGCGCGATGTTCCGTCAGGGCCTCCTCTACGTCGACGGCACGGGCAACCGCTTCTTCAATGAAGAGCTCACGATCGACTGGCCCACCGCCTCGAACGCCATTGCCCGCACGGGCGAATGGACCTACATCGTCTTTGATGCCGCGACGGTCCGCGACTTCTCGACGAAGGGAAAGGGCTACCCCAACCCCTGCGGCAACTTCATCCAGCGCCATCAGGCCGCCACGCAGCTTGAAGCCCTCCTTCTTGAAAACGAAAAGAAGGGCAACGTCTTCATCGGCAACACCATTGAGGAAGTCGCCAAGAAGGCCGGCATGGATCCGAAGATCCTGAAGGCTTCCGCCGACGCAATGACGAAGTATGCGAAGGAAGGAAAGGACGAACAGTTCGGCAAGGACCCCTACTACCTCCGCGCCGTCTCTGAAGGTCCCTTCTACGTGGTCCGCGGCAAGCTCAATACGCTGACGAGCTTGAACGGCGTCAAGGTGAATGCCGACCTCCAGGTTCTCGACAAGAACGATCACGTCATCCCGGGCCTCTATGCCATCGGTCATGACGCGGGCGGCATGTACGGCGACTCCTACGACCTGAAGGTGGGCGAAGGCACGGCCTCGTCCTTCGCGGTGACCTCCGGCCTCATGGCTGTGAAGCACATCCTCTCGACGAAATAATCCGTGAAATAGTTCCGGGCCTTGCGCCCGGAACTTCATTTCGCTTAAAGCAGGGAGCGTCTTTTTAGGAAAGGCGCTCCCTTTTTCTCAGAAGCACATCACCTGACCGTCGGTGCGCTTTTCGGTCGCGCCGCAGAGAACGCCGTCGCGGTTTCTGAGAATCATCTGTCCGCGTCCCATGAGCGTCATGTCCGCCTTGATGCTCACCTCGTGTCCCATGCGCGCGAGCTTCAAGATTTCCGCCTGCGGCATGTCGGCTTCAACTTCAACGCGCTTTCCGCCCACCCACTGCCAGCGGGGAGCATCAAGCGCCTGCTGGGGATTGAGGTGCCAGTCGATCATGTTCTCCACCACCTGGACATGGGCCTGCGGCTGCATGAAGCCGCCCATGATGCCGAAGGGGCCGACCGCCTCGCCGTCCTTCGTGAGAAAGCCCGGAATAATCGTGTGGTAGGGGCGCTTCGACCCCGCGAGGCAGTTGACGTGCTCCGGGTCGAGCGTAAAGTTGTTCGCGCGGTCGTTCATGGAAATGCCCGTTCCCGGAATGACGATCCCGGAGCCGAACCCGCGGTAGTTGCTCTGAATGAAGGACACCATCATGCCGTCCCGGTCGGCGGCGGCAAAGTAGACGGTGGAGCTTCCGCGCGGGTCGCCCGCCTTCGGGAGCATCGCCTTTTCGCCGATGAGCGCCCGGCGCGACTCGGCATATTCTTCGGACAGAAGCTCTTCGGTCGTAACGCGCATGGCGGAGGGCTCCGTCACGTGCATCGCGGTGTCGGCCATGGCGAGCTTCATCGCCTCGATCTGCTGATGCATGGTTTCGGCCGTGAGGGGCGCACCCAGCTTCATTCCGGCGAGGATTCTGAGCGCCATCAGCACCGTAATGCCGTGCCCGTTGGGGGGCATTTCCCAGACGTCGTAGCCCTTGTAGTTGACGCGGATCGGATCCACCCATTCAGGCTTGTAGGCGGCAAGATCGCTCGCCTTCAAGAACCCCTGGTGGTCCTCGTAGAAGCGCCCGATCGCGTCGGCAATCTCGCCCCGGTAGAAGGCTTCGCCTTCGGTTTCAGCAATGCGCATGAGGGTCTTTGCCATATCGGGAGAGCGGAAGATTTCGCCTGCCCGGGGCGCTCTGCCCTCCGGCGCAAAAGCCTCGAACCAGGGTGCGTACTGGGGATCCGCCTTCATGCCGGAATAGAGCCGGAAGGCACGCTCCCAGAGGAGCGCAACGGTGGGCGACACCACGAAGCCTTCCGCGGCATAGCGGATGGCGGGCGCGAGCACGTCCTTGAAGGAGAGGCTTCCGAAGCGCTTATGCACGGCGCTCCATGCAGCGACGCACCCCGGAACGTCCGAGGAAACCGTGCCGTAGGCCGGGACTTCCGTTAAGCCACGCGCCTTCATGCCCTCGATCGTCGCAGCGGCGGGCGAGGGGCCGGAACCGTTGAGACCGTAGAGTTTTCCGTCCTTCCAGACCATCACGAAGGCGTCGGACCCGAGTCCGTTGCCGGTGGGCTCCACAAGCGGCATCGCCGCCGCCATTGCGACAGCGGCATCAACGGCATTCCCGCCTTTCAGGAGAATCTGAAGGCCGATCGAGGCGGCGGTGGGGTTTCCCGCGCAGGTCATGCCGTTCGCGGCATAGACCACCGTGCGGCGGGAGGTATGAGGATAGTCAAGAGGGTCAAAAGCGGGCCAGGGCATTTGGATCAATCTCGCAAAAGAGAACCCGGCGGAAGCTTTTCTATGAGCTCAGCCGGGTTCAGGGAATGTTTCTTGAAATATTAGCGTTGAAGACTCGGGGCGGAACTGCCGGAAAAGTTCATTCTTTTTTCCGGCAGCAACTTCGCTTCCCCGTCAGATGACGCCTTTCTTCCTAAGGCCTCTCATCACGTCGGCCACATACTTCATCTCCTCGGGACGCACATAGGAAATGCGGCACCACGTGAGCGCGGGCGGGAAGGGGCGGCCCACCAGAATGTTCTCGGCCTTCATCGCCTTCGCGAAGGGCTCAAGCGGCCCCTTGAGATTGAAGAAGCAGAAGTTCGTCTGGCTCGGGAGATATTCAAGGTTTAGTTCCTTGAAGAGATCCTCCATGATCTTCCTTGCTTCCTTATTTTCGGAATTCGAAAGACGCAGGAATCCGAGGTCGCCGATTTCCGCGAGCGCGGCTTCAATCGCCGGCGTATTCATGAAGAAATCGTAGGCAATGTGGTCGTGCACGCGCTTATGAAGCTCGGGCGAGGCGGTATAGGCGAACCCTAAGCGCAGACCCGCCATGCCGAAGATCTTCGAGAAGGTCTTCATAACAATGACGTTCTTCGCACCCGCATGGACGAGCTCGATCGTCGACTTCCAGCTGGGATCGACCACGAATTCGCCGTACGCTTCGTCCATGAGGAAGACCGTGTTCTTCGGCTGCGAGCGGATCCAGTCGAAAAGCTGATTCGTGTCGGCAATGGTCGAGGTGGGATTGTTGGGATTCACGAAGTAGACGACCGCCGGGCCCTTCTTCGCGGCTTCGGCTGCCGCCGCACGCATGGCCGGAATATCGATCGACCAGTTCTTTCCCATCTTCACCTTGACCACCGGCATGCCGTTCCTCTTTGCGGCCATCTCGCCGTCGCTGTAGGTGAGCTCCGGAATGATGAGCGTAGCGCCCGGTTCATGGGCATAGGATTCAACGGAAGCGCGAATGGCTTCGGCCGAACCCTGGGAGAGGACGATCTCTTCGGGCTTTCCGCCCACGAAATCGGCGCAGGCTTTGCGCAGCGTCTCGGCGCGTGCAAAGGGATACCGGTTGCAGACGGCGGCGGACTTTGCGACGGCCGCGCGGGCTTCCATGGAAAGCCCGAGGGGATTTTCGTTGAAGCAGGCAAGGAGCGGCTTATCCGCCGTCGGCTTCACGAATTTTTCGGCGAAATGCGCCTCTGCGGCGCGAACCGCACCCTGAGGCGCAAGCGCCGCGGCAAATGCCCCGCCTATGGCGGCCCCGATAACCTGACGTCGCTGCATGTGCATCTTCTTTCTCCTCAATGTTGGCGTGTGCGCGCTTCTTCTTCATGAGTAAGGGATCGGACGCCCAGGCGCCCGCGCCCCAACGCATGTTTCTTAGGAAGCTCCTTTCATCATGCCCGCGCCGGGAACGGGCCGCATAGGACATATATCTATGGAGAAGCGCAACTCTTGAGCGCACACAGCCAAGATCCGCACTCCTGATTAGGCAATGCGAAATGGAGCCGTCAATCGAGGAGCGCTTCCATCGGAACGAGATGGATGTTTGAATGCGCTCCGGCCTCAATCTTCAGCGACGATGTGCGGCCTGCTGGATCATCGCAGGACAGGCCTGAGCAAGCTGCGCCTTGGCTTCATCAGCAATGCTGCGCGCTTCTTCAGCACAGTGATAGAGCGCGACGATTGCTTGCTGCATCTCGATTGGCGGCAAAGGAATTTCAATCTCACAAAAACGATCCCAATCGAGATTGGAGCGAACACTAGAGTCACTTTTAAACCAACCTTGGCGATCCATCTCCATTGACTTGAAATTCAAGAAAAAATATTGCGTCAACAGAGGTTTTGAGGCATCCAGTCGGAACGTCGTATAGGCAGGAGAAAGGAGGATATCCGTGTTTTGTTCCCATAATGCAATGCGAATGCATACATCTCGCCCCGTCTGCATTCCTGAGAAGACCATTTCCCCTTGCTTCAGAACACTGTATCTGGTCCGTTCAACGTTCCCTGTGTTTGCAGCTGTAGGCACTATTTGCTTATCTCGATTGACCCCCATAAAAGGGAGTTCTCGATCTTCAGAATTTCGCCTCGTGAAACTTTGGATGTAACCACCGATTTTCACCATCGGCCACTTCTCTCTGCATTCAGCCACACACGCCTGTGCCGTAGCCTCAAGCGATTTCAGTAATGCTTCGTTCTCCTCAATGAGTGACGTCAGCCCTTTATAGGCCTCCACGTATGCCCTCTGCACCTCGATTGGCGGCAAAGGAATCTTCACCCGGCACATGTCGTCCCAGTTGAAGAGCTCCGTGGCACTGCCCCATGAATTGCTCCGGACATATCTGTCAAATTCATCACGCAAGAAATAGAGATAGAGGTAGCACGCTAAAAGCTCTGTTTCTTTTTCCGATTTCACCCGGAAAGCTACGTAATCTTCCGTGAGAATGAACGCTCGCTCGGTCATGTTAAACCCAAGACCTAGGCGCTCCCCATTTCTGGTGGTCCGTCGATTGAAAACGAATTCTTGGGGTTGAACCACAAGAAAAGTTTTGAGCGATCGTCCTTCGATATTGGCGCGGGTCTTCATGAAGCCTTTTGTATTTGACACGCCGCGCACATCATCGACTCCATACTCATCCGAAATATTGAATCTTTCCACGCGCGTTATGTAGCTTCCGAGAGTGACTCGAGGCGCAATTTTCACCTGCTTCAAAAGCTCAGAATTCATAGCCAAGCTCCTTGAAGGCATGCTTGAGCGCTTCCTGATTGGCCTCCTGCCGCTTTAGCAGGCTCGCGACGGTGGAAGCCGTGTCGCTCATGATCTTTTCGTAGTCGATGTCTTTATCACGGTCTACAAATTCAATGTACCGGCTCGGCACGAGCGAGAAGTCGTTCTGCTTGATCTCATCGAATCCTACTGAGCGATAGAGCTCCGGTTCGGCATAACTCGCTCCGTCCGTCCCTTCGCCCTGCCAAGAGTGATAGATCTTTGCAACCTGTTGAATCTGTTCAGGCAGGAACTGCACGTACTTCTTCTCGTAGATGTTCTGGTTCCAGGTTCGGAGGTCCACGAACAAAATCTCATGCTCGCGATTGCGCAGTTGCCGCCCATGGTATGACCCGCCTTTCTTGTTCTGATTCAGAATCCAGAGCGTCACGCCGATGTCGGTCGAATAGAACATCTCGCGCGGCAGAATAATGATGGCCTCAACCTTGTCGTTCTCGATGAGCTTGCGGCGGATCTCATAGGTATCCGAGTCGCCCAGAGCACCATTCGCGAGGAGAAAGCCCGCAACACCGTTCAAGACGCTGAGCTTCGAGAGCATGTGCAGAATCCATGCGTAGTTCGCATTGCTCACGGGCGGCACCCCGTAGCCTGCCCAGCGAACGTCGGTCGTGAGCTCGTTCTCCGTTCTCCACTTCTTCAGATTGAAGGGGGGATTGGCCATGATGTAGGACGCCTTCAGCGTTTTGTGCTGATCGTTCGTGAAGGTCGAAGCCGCGGTGTCGCCGAGGTTGTACGAGATCCCGCGCACTGCCAGGTTCATCTTTGCGAGCCGATAAGTTTCCGGCTGACTTTCCTGCCCGTAGACCTGAACGGCCTTGGTATTGCCTCCGTGCGCTTCAACGAACTTTGAGGCCTGCACGAACATGCCACCCGAACCGCAGCACGGGTCGTAAATCGTCCCGTCATAAGGCTCAATCAACTCGCAGATGAGTTCGACGATGCTGTGCGGCGTATAGAACTCTCCTTCCTCCTTGTCCGCATTGATGGAGAAGGCCTGAAGGAAGTACTCGTACACCCGGCCGATCAGATCTTTCTCGTGAAAGCGCTCCTCACTGATCTTGTTGATCTCGTCAATGAGCGCCTTGAGCGTCTTCCCTTCGATCCGGGATTCCGTGAAAAGCTTCGTCGGAAGCGCACCACGCAGGCTCGCAATAGCGGCATCAAGGCTCGAAGTCATCTCGTCGATCGCGAGCGGAAGTCTGGCGCTGTCGGTAGAGAGGAGGCGCTCCCAGCGGCAGTCCTCCGGCAAATAGAACACCCCGTCGCGCTGGTAGAAGGACGGCAGTTCAAGGAAGCGCTCCTCCGGGAGTCCCTTGGCAGCCATGTCAGCCCTGATCTTTTCTCTCTGGCGAACGAATTTCTCCCCGATGAATTTCAGGAACACAAGCGTCAGGATCATGTCGCGCCGCGTCGCAAGGCTCGCCTTCCCTCGCAGAACATCCCGGCAATTCCACAACACATCCTCGAGCTTCAATTCCACGGGCTTCTTCTTTGCACCTTTCGTTCGTGCCATCTCTTCTTCCTAGCTGTTTTGTTCAGTTGTTGTATGTCTTGAAATTGCGCACCTGCTCCATCACCCGGCTGAAGACCTCCTCATCCCACTCGGGCGGATAGCCTTCCTGATAGAGCAGAATCGTGAGCTCTGCCTGCAGATCTGCCTTCAGGTTGTCATTGTTCAGCCAGTCGGCATACACGGCTGAATTATCAATGAGTTCCTTAATCTTGCGCGCCAGCGTGAGGCATCGTTCGTCCGGATATTCAAAGCCGTGGGCTTCGCGCTGGTCCACAAGAATATCGTAGAAAGCCTTCTCCTCAAAGGTGATGCCGAGGCGCTTGAACTCCTCGCGATCCTTCCGAAGCTGGCGGAAGAGCGAAAGCACCTCTTCAGTCAGGTCGTTGAGGCGCTTTCGCACAACCTCCTGGATCGAGTTGACGGTCTGCGACGCCACCTCGTTCGCAAAGACGAGCTTGTCCCGGGCGTTGTATTGATCCACAACCTTCTGCAGACGTTCGTCAAAGCGCTGGGCCTTCAACTGATTCGTCCTGCCGTATTCCCGAATGGCCTTCTTGAGCGACTTGACGAGGAGCTGAAATTTCGTGTGAGGCAGCTTGATCTTGCTGAGCTCGTCCGTGAATTTGTCGGAGAAAAGCTCTTCCTCGCCTTCGGCATTCAGAACCGTTTCAATGCCGGTGCACTGAAGGGCCTCCGACACCATGTTTTCGACAACATGGTTCATCGTTTCGAGGCTTTCCCCCGAGCTGCTCGTCTTGTCGTTGAGTTCGAGCACAGCCATGAAGAATTGCGCCCACGCACTCTCTTCCCTGCTCAAGCGCCCTGCCGGCTGGAGAATGCCGTAAGCCGACCTGAGGCGGCGCACATGGCCTTTGAAGACGGTCTGGAAGGAAGTTTCCCCCTGAGGAGGCTGCGACAGCACGAATTCCGAAGCTTTCTGCAGCGTGAGAAGCCTCGCCATCGGATCTCCGGCGAAAAAGTCCCCGGCAGCAAAGCCGTGAAGCAGCTCCTTCAGGATCTGCAGCTCATTGGCAAAGACCGCATACGTGACCTCAATATCGGCAGGCAGCTCCTCATTTCCGCCGAACTGCTTCAGCGCACGCTGCATGTTCTCGCGTATGCCGATGTAGTCGACTATGAGGCCGTATTCCTTCCCGGGGTATTTGCGATTGACGCGCGAAATCGTCTGAATGAGCGTATGCCGCTGCAGAGGCTTGTCGTTGTAGAGCACGGCTAAGCAAGGGACGTCGAACCCCGTAATCCACATATCAACAACGACCGCAATGCGGAAGTTTGAGAGCGGCTTCTTGAATTCGCGGTCAAGCATCTGCCGGTGCGCCTTGTCGCCCAAGAGATCAAACATCTCCTTCGGGTCATTGATCCCGCGCGTGGCGACCATGTTCACCATCGGGAGGCTCTGATAGCCTTCAAGCTCCGCCTTGAGCTCTGGCGTATTGAAGGCTGATTCATCGGCCGCGCGCTTAGGCGCGAACCATTCCGGACGAAGCGCCTTGAGCTTCTGCAGCAGGCGATAAGCAATGGGCCTCGACGAAGAGACGATCATGGCTTTCGAGACGGTGCCGGCATGCTCGGCCGCATAGCTCTCATAGTGCGAAACAATGTCTCCCGCCATGCGTTCGAGCCGATCGTCATCCGCCAGGATCACATCCAGCCGGCTCATTGCCCGGCGGCTTTTCTCAACCTTCTCCGCATCCGCACCTTCTTCCTCGCATTCAGCGTAGTAAGCCTCAATCTCCTTTGCTTTCTCAGAATTCAGAACAATGCGGGCAAGCCTTGCCTCATACTTGAGCGGCACGGTGATGCCGTCGGCTACAGCCTGCTGCATCGTGTATTTGTCGACGACGGGCCCGAAGACATGGACCGTGTCTTCAATCGGAGTGCCCGTGAAGCCCACAAACGTCGCGTTGGGCAAGGCGTCATGAAGGTACTGCGCAAAGCCGAGCTTCACGAAGGCGCCCGCCTTCTCTCCCTTCCTGCCGTCCTTAATTTCCAGACGCTCTCCGAGATTAAGCTGCGTGCGGTGAGCTTCGTCGCTGAAGCAGATGATGTTGCCCCGGCGGGAGAGCATCCCCGTCGTCTCGCAGAACTTCTGCACCGTTGTGACAAACACGCCGCCCGACTGACGAGCACGGAGCTCGTTCTTCAAGTCCTCACGACTCTCGAAGGCGCGAATAGACTCATCGCCCAGAAAATCAGTCGAAGCCTCAAAGAGCTTCCCTGCCTGCGTCTCTAGGTCTTCTCTGTCGACGATGATGAGAATTGTCGGTGCGAGCGACGTCCGCTTGATGAGGCGCCGAGCGAGAAAAAGCATCGTTAAGGTCTTGCCGCATCCGGTTGCGCCGAAGTAGGTGCCGCCTTTCCCGTCTCCGCCCTTGCTGCGAAGGTGCGTCAGAATGCTCGCATAAAGCTTTCTGACGGCGAAGAACTGCGGATAGCGGCAGACGATTTCCAGCTCCTGCTGCTGACCTTCCTGCACATCCGGGAAATACACAAAATCCCTGACGATCACGAGGAGCCGCCCCGGAGCCAAAGCCCCCTTTACGAGCGACTGAAGCTCTCCGAGTCCTGAGGCTGCGTTCTCCTCGTTTTCAACTTTCTTCCACGCGTAGTAATGCTCAAAGGGCGCACAGGTCGTGCCGAGCCGCGTACTGCCGCCGTCGCTGATCACGGAGAGGAGGCAGAACTTCATGAGAGACGGAATGTCGCGCTTGTAGCGGATGTGTATCTGCTCCCATGCACTGCTGATGGAAGCCTGGCGCTGCGCCGGATTCTTGAGCTCGATGATGCAGAGCGGAATCCCGTTCACATAAAGCAGAACATCCGGACGCCTCTCCGCGCCGAGCTCCCGAACCGTAAGCTGACTGACGGCCCTGAATATGTTCTGGTCCGGCCTCTCAAAATCAATGTAGTCCACCTGCCGGCTAGGCAGGCTTGCATCGTCGCGGTCAAAGACGAAGCCATTCAGGCACAGCTGCCCCACCGAGCGCAGAGCCAGGTAGTCTGTATTGCCGCCCGTATTTCTCAGATTGAAGACAACGCGGCTTCGCTCCTCCCCCGTAAAGTCAGGATAGCGCCGGCATAGAAAGGCATTCAGATCCTCTTCGAGAATCGTATCGGAATACTTGCGGTGAAGCTCATCGCCGCGGGAGCAAAGCCACCCTTCAGCTTCAAGAAGATTCAGCGTGGCGGCCTCATACTCAGACTCGCAGTATCCGACTCTCATGCACCCTCCGAAAAGATCGTGATGGGTGATGCGCCGCCTCACCCTCTGGAAAGACAAGGAAGCCCCCGGCGTACCGCCTGTCTGCGCAAGTTTTTTTTTGGATAACGCTTTAAACGTTTATCGGTAAGAAATCGCTGCGGAACTTTCGAACCCTATATTGCTCTGTCCGCAGGCTTGACGCTGATGACGAGGCGTTAGGAAAAGCAAGTCTTCCTGGTGGCCGCTCTGTCTGCTTATTTCTCCAACATCTTCGTGGCTACCGTGGCTGCCGGGGCTTCCTCGACCCCCACTCATTTCTCAATTGAGGGGTCATGACTAAGTTTAAATGGAGCGGCGCGCCATTGCGAGCTTGAGAGCGCGTCATGTTCCGTTTACGCCATGCCGTTTGTTCCTTCGGGAGCTGAACGGCATCCCTCGCCTGAGCAAAGAACCTTTCAATCGAGGAGCGCTTCCATCGGAACGAGATGGATGTTTGAATGCGCTTCGGCTTCGTTCTTCAGCGCTTCATCAAAGCCGCTCCGCGAAAAAATCCAGTAGGAAAAAACGGCATCGTCCGCCACCGGAAGCTGCGCGCACTTTTTCTGCAGCAACCGGAGCTCCTTCATGCCGGCTGCATCCTGCCGGTATATGCAATCTGCAGCAATGCAGCTCTGCCGCGCATCGTCGGCGCCGACGATGTCGATCTCAGCGTCCCCCGACCACCAGCGCCCAAAGTGCATCCGAGCCGCCGGAAGCTTCCCTTCGAAACGCCTTCGGAGCAGATATTCCCTGCATGCCGCCGCAAATGCTTCGTGAGCGAACGCGTCAAAGGACGGCTCAACCATCTCCCTCCACTTGAGCTGCGCCTCTTCCTGCGACAGGATGAGGTCCGGCGCATCGGCGAGAAACCGAAACCAGAATTTCTGCAGGGGATCGCTGAATCGATAACGGCCCGGTGAAGCGCTTCCCGCTTCTTCCGGTCCCGAAAAAACAGGGAATTCCCGTTCTATCAGATCCATCTCCTCGAGCACGGTCAGGTATTTCGTGAGCGTCCGGTTGTCCACATGCCTCTGCTTGGCAATTTCTCTTCTGGTTGATGCGCCCAGGGCAATCGACCTCAGAATCGCGTTGTAAGTCGAAGGATCACGGAATGCCTCACGCAGAAGAGACGGCGGCTCGTCATGAAGAAAACCGTTGGAGCGAAGCAGTTGGAGCGCCAGATTCTCTTCCATGGACCGACGGGCATCGATGCACTGCCAGTAGTAGGGAATCCCGCCCAACACCGCATATCCCTTGAAGAGATCGTCGACGTCGTATTCTGGAAGAAAGGCCGACACCGATTGAAAGGAAAGCGGCGGGACTTGCAGAACAGTCCCCGTCCGGCCGGACAAGGCGGACAAGGGACTCCGGTCGCCGAGCACGTCCTTCTCCACGCAAGGAACGTCGCTGCTCAGGAGAATCAGAAGGAAATTCTTCTTTGAAAGCACGTCATCCCAGACGGCACGGAGTTCCGGGAGAAAGCCCGGGTGTTTCTGAACAATGTGCTGAAACTCGTCAATGACGAGAATGCGGCGTCCTTCACCGGGCGCTGCAGCGCAAGCTTCAAAAGCCGCGGTCCAGCTCGCAAAGCGCACGCCGGCTTTGCCGAGCCAGGCGCTTAAAGCATCAGAAAAGCGTTCAAGCTGGTACTCATCCTTCCACGCTTTCGCCGTGTACCAGAAGGTCTCTCTTCCTTCACAGACTTTCTGAATGAGCGCCGTCTTTCCCACTCGTCTCCGGCCGCAGACGATCACCATTTCCGCGCGAGGGCTCCTGCAGGCATCTTCGAGCGACCTGAGCTCTCCGGCACGCCTATGGAATTGAAGCCGGTCCATCGAAGAGCACTTCCTTTCCCGCAGATCGTAATCTGGCAGATTACGATCTGCCAGATTGTGATCTGGGAAGAGATGCCGGGAGCTCAAGGGTCTTCCTCTCGATTTCTGAGGGAAACCCGCCGCCATTCGCCTTCAGCTCAGTCCGAGAACCCGGGCGAGCTCCTCTGCATCGCGGCAGAGGGCCACGGGCTTCTCGCGTTCGAGCATCTCAGCCGTCATCGCGCCGTAGGTCATGCCGATCGAGCGGCAGCCCCAGGCATTGGCCATGCCGAGGTCGTGCGTGGTGTCGCCCACCATAATCGTGTCGGCGGGATCGATGCCGGTCGCAATGGCGACGGCTTCGAGCATTCCCGGATCGGGCTTCGACGGGTTTTCGTCGGCCGTTTCCGTATCGGCAAAGTATTTTCCGAGTCCCGTCGCTTCCAGAACCCGATTGAGGCCGCGCCGGCTTTTGCCGGTGGCAATCGCGAGCGTGACGCCGCGCTCATGAAGCGTTCGAATCACATTTTCTATGCCGGGGAAGAGGTGAACCTTTCCTTCCTCCGGACGATAGCGCTCAACGTAGTAGGCGCCGAACTGCGGGAATTCTTCTTCCGGACAAGTGGGCGCAATGATCTTCATGGCGTCGCGCCAGCCGAGACCGATCACTGAACGCGCTTTCGTGGCCGACGGCACCGGAAGCCCCATCTTTTCCGCCGCATACTGAATGCTGATCGCGATGGCGGCGGTTGTATCAAGGATTGTGCCGTCCCAGTCGAAAACAACGAGCTTATAGGGGCCGGCCGGCGGCACTTTCCCGGCGGAATTCATTTCGTCAGTCATTGGTTTTCTCCAGAGCACGGATTACCTGAGCGAGTTCTTCGGGGAGCGGCGCCTCGATGTCGAGCAGCTCGCCCGTAACGGGATGAATGAATTTGAGCTTCCAGGCATGAAGGAACATCCGCTTCAAAGGGGCGCCGAGAAGCCCCGCGGCAAGCTCCTTATTGAAGGCGAAGTCGCCGTACTTGTCGTCGCCTGCAAGCGGAAAGCCTTCCGAGAGCGCATGAACGCGGATCTGATGCGTGCGGCCGGTCTTGAGTTCGGCGTCGAGATAAGTGACGACGCCGAAGCGCTTCAACACCGTGAAGATCGTGTGCGCGCTCATGCCGAGCGCGGAAACGCGCACGCGCCTTTCTCCCGAAGAGAGGAGATAGCGCTCAAGCGGCGCCTTCACGTGGCGCCGTTCATTCACCCAGTCTCCCTTCACGAGGAGCTTGTAGTGCTTTTCGATGCCGCCTTCCTTCATGAGGTCGTGCATGCGTACGAGCGCTTTCCGGGTCTTGGCGATCACGATGGCGCCGCTCGTTTCCTTGTCAAGCCGGTGGCAAAGCTCGAGGAAAGGCTCTTCCGGACGCGTTGCCCTCAGGCGCTCGATCAGGCCGTGCGCGATTCCCGATCCCCCGTGAGCGGCGAGCCCCGAGGGCTTCATGACGATCAGGAGATGCCGGTCCTCGTGCAGGACTTCAAGCTGCCCCTTGGCAAGGGGCGCCGCAGGGGCTTCGGCTGCCGGGGAGCGCTCAGCAACGCGCATCGGCGGCACACGGACGACGTCCCCGAGCTTCAGCTTCGTTTCTGCCTTCGCGCGGCTTTTGCTCACCCGGACCTCGCCCGCCCGAATGACGCGATAGATATGACCCTTGGGCACGCCGCGCGCAAGACGCATGAGGAAGTTGTCGAGCCGCTGGCCGTCCGAATCCTCGCCGATCTCGATGTAGCTCACCCGATCCGACGGGAGCGCGCGAACCCGTGATGAGGCGAGCGGCTTAATTTCGGCCTTGGTTGTGTCTGTCATATCCTGTAGTGCTTATACTTAGGGGCTGTCGTTCGAAGTCGGCTTTTCCGCTTCGAAGCGATCGAGAGCATGAGCGGATGAATCCGCACGCGCAATGCGGCCGAAGCGCGAAAGCTTCAGCCGGCGCGGAGGGTCATTTTCTCACGCCTCACAAAGGATTTGTTCCTTCGTTCATCCGGAACGATTTCCGCCCGAAAAAGGCGTCGAGGATTCCTGTGAACGAAGGAGGCAGAGTTTTTTTGACGCGGCGGCGCAGTGCCTGAAAAAGGAATGCGGCGCCGCAGGCTCGGTCCGTGAGGATTCCTGCGTTGAGCTGTTGAGCGCTCAGGCAGGATGAATTTCGGGCTGATGCCGCAACAGGCAAAGTTTTTTTTCGTTCGCCATCCGCTCTGACATGCGCTCCAGAAAAGCGCCGGAGAGAAAACGCAAGGCACCCTGTCCCCTTGAGGTCCGTTCTTCGGAAATCGGGTTCGGGCGAGCTGAAAGCGCGGAAGCTTTCGCGCTTGCGGATTTTTCTTCAGGAAGAGACGGACGCCCGGAAGATTCCTGCAGACCTTTTCTTTCAATGAGGAAAAGCGCCGGAACGCTCCGAGCCTGAAGGCAAATGAAGGATTCACTTTCCGGCAATTTGATCCCTCCGACCGCCTCTCAGCAGGTCCGATTGCGGCTTTTGCGTGCTCCCGGGGGCGAAGCTAACAGAAATGCTTCGCTGCACTTTGGTTGAGCTCAGCCGTGAGACGCTCCTGCGGAAAACTTTGAGGCCGACTTTTCGGCCCTGAGGCGAGAGGATCCATTGATGCCGGATTGCTGAGTCCCTTCATCCTTTCGGGCTCGATGAAGCGCTTTCACCAGCGCCCTTCAGTCCCTGAAAAGAAAGAGGCTCGCGGAACCTCCCTCCGATCGTCCGGATTTTTCTGAAGAGAGTCCCTCGCGCAGAATGCATTCTGCTTTCTGCTGGCTCCCGATCCATTTCAGCTTGAATGGGCTTCCCCGGGGCTTGCAGCGGGCCTCATGCGGCTTTCCCGTCCTTTTCTGATGCATGAATGAGCGCCTGGCTTTTCGTGAGTTTTGCCGGCAGATCGTGAGGGATTGAGCCCCTTCCCGAAGAACTCCCCGCTTGGGTTCGAAGCTTCTCACTTCAAAGAGAAGCCCTTCAGAACGAGCGGCAGAGGAAGTTCTTCCGGTCGGATGTGACTCTCCCCAAACCGTTCTTTTCCTTCGCATCCCGCGTCAATTCGTTTCGGGACCGAAGGAAATGAGCGCAACACATCAGCCGGATAGCGACGCGGCAATGCGTTTTTGAGAGAAGTATTTCTCCCGTTGCGCCGCGCAGGGGGCTTCAGCTTGAGGGAAGCTTCCTACGACTTTTTCTCAGAAGATGAGAGAAAGAATCGTTTCGCAGGAATACCGTCAGGCACCCTCACGAGACGAATGCCCTGAAATGCTTCAGGGAAAACCTCCTGCCTTCCGTTGCGGCACGCCACAGTCCGCCCGCGGCCAATGGGCGGCGAGGAGTGAAATCCCAAATGAAGCGCATGCTTTTCAATGCCACGCATCCCGAGGAAACGCGCGTTGGCATTGTCGACGGCCAGAAGCTGATCGACATCGACATTGAGACTGCCGGCCGCGAAGCCCGCAAGTCGAACATCTACAAGGGCGTCGTCACCCGCATCGAGCCCTCTCTTGAAGCCTGCTTCGTCGACTATGGCGAAGAGCGTCACGGGTTCCTGCCCTTTAAGGAAATCTCGAGGAGCTACTTCGCCGAAGGCGTCGACGTCCGCATGGCGACCATCAAGGAAGCCATCCGCGAGGGTCAGGAGCTCATCGTCCAGGTTGAGAAGGAAGAGCGCGGCAACAAAGGCGCCGCACTCACGACCTTCATCAGCCTCGCGGGCCGCTATCTGGTGCTCATGCCCAACAACCCGCGCGCGGGCGGCGTCTCGCGCCGCATCGAGGGCGAGGAGCGTCAGGAACTGCGCGAAGCAATGGACAAGCTCGACATCCCGAGCGGCATGTCGACCATTGCCCGCACTGCCGGCATCGGCCGCACGACCGAGGAGCTTCAGTGGGACCTCAACTACCTCCTGAAGCTCTGGAATGCGATCGTCGACGCTGCGCGCCCGCAGTACGAATACGTGACGGAAGAAAACGGCCGCAAGGTCCGTTCGGTCTCGTCCGAGCCCACGAAGAACGGCAGAAGCGGCAAGTGCCTTAATCCCGCTCCCTTCCTCATCGTTGAGGAATCGAACCTTGTCGTTCGTGCCATTCGCGACTACTTCCAGCCCGAGATCGGCGAAATCCTCGTCGACACGGATGAGATCTACGAGCAGGCGCGCCAGTTCATGGCGAACGTCATGCCCGACATGGTCGACCGCGTGAAGCGCTACCGCGACGACATTCCGCTCTTCACGCGCTTCCAGATCGAGCAGCAGATCGAAACCGCCTACTCGCGCACCGTTCCGCTCCCCTCGGGCGGCGCGATCGTCATCGACCACACGGAAGCGCTCGTCGCGATCGACGTCAACTCCGCCCGCGCCACCCGCGGCGCCGACATTGAGGACACGGCCTTCCGCACGAACTGCGAAGCCGCGGACGAAGTCGCCCGCCAGATGCGCCTGAGAGACTTGGGCGGCCTCATCGTGATCGACTTCATCGATATGGCCGAATCGAAGAACCAGCGCGCGGTGGAGCAGCGCCTGAAGGACGCCATCCGCTACGACCGCGCCCGCGTCCAGACGGCAAAGATCAGCCGCTTCGGCCTGATGGAGCTCTCGCGCCAGCGTCTGCGTCCGGCCCTCTCCGAAGGCAGCCACATCACCTGCCCGCGCTGCAACGGCGTCGGCGTCATCCGCGACACCGAGTCCTGCGCGATCCAGGTGCTGCGCATCCTCCAGGAAGAGGCCATGAAGGAAGGTACCGGCGCCGTTCAGGCCCAGGTGCCCGTCGATGTCGCCACGTTCCTCCTCAACGAGAAGCGTAACGACATCACGAAGCTCGAAGCGCGCCACCGCGTGCCGATCGTGCTCGTTCCCAACACCTACCTTGAGACCCCGCACTATCACATCGAGCGCATCCGTCAGGACGACGAGCGCCTCGATACGCACGTTCCGAGCTTCGACCTCGCCGAGGAAATCGAAACGACGGCCGACGACCCGTACGCTCAGAAGTCTCAGGAAGAGAAGCCCCAGCGTCCCAAGCAGGTTCCCGTCATCAAGAACCTGATCGAGCGCGACCCGGCTCCCGTCCATGCGGCTGAAGCCCAGAAGGAAGAGAAGGCTCAGAAGCCCGATGCCGGCAAGGTGAAGCAGCTCACTCCGGTCACGCCTCAGAAGTCCCTCTTCCAGCGCATCATCGCCTTCTTCACGGGCGGCGACAGCACGGAAAAGAAGACCGAGGAGAAGCCTCAGCAGAAGCCCGCTGAAAAGACGGACGAAAGGCGCCGCACCCGCGGCGGCAGGAACGACCGCCGCACGCGTTCGGGCCGCACCCGCACGGAGCGCACCGAACGTCTCGAGCGCGCGGAACGGAGCGATCGTTCTGAAAAGACGGAAAGGTCTGAAAGACCCGAGCGTTCGGAACGTACGGAACGCGCTGAACGCACGGAGAAGACCGAAGGCCGCAGCCGCAGAACGCGCACCGATCGTGCGGACCGCAGCGAACGCACGGAACGCGCCGAGCGCGCGCCCCGCACGGAGCGCACTGAGCGCAGCGACCGCGACGATCGTCGTCAGGAACGCCGCACGGAGGAATCCGCTCGTCCGGCCGAAGACATCGCGACCATGACGGCAGAAAGCCTTCCCGATGCCGTGAACCAGACGGAAGTCGAAGCGCCGGTCTTTACGGTCGAACAGGAATCGGGCGACGAAGAGCGTCGTTCTCGCCGCCGCCGTTCGCGCCGTCGTCCCGCGGAAGATGAAGCCCTGGCCGACCGCATTCCGGAAGCCGAGGAAACCCAGGAAGGTGCGGCCGCTCCTCAGCCCGCACTCGCCGAAGTGATTTCGCTCGACGAAGGGATCGTTGAGAGCGACAAGGCTGCCGAACAGTCCGAAGCCCGCGAGGAATCGGATGAGGAAGGCGCCCGCCGCCGCCGTCCGCGCCGCCGCCGTCGTTCCGGCCGCGGCGCTGAGGCGCAGGAAGGCGCTGAAGCGCAGTCGGCTCAGCCGGCAGAACCCCAGGGGCTTGCCGCTGAAGTCGCCCAGCAGCCCGTCTGGACGCCTGCTGCGGAACCGCTCGTGCAGATCGAAACCAAGTCCGCGGTCTCTCAGGCCGTCGAAGGCGCCTTTGCCGGCGCTCAGACGGAAGGCAGCGCTCACGACGGCGAACGCCGCCGCAGCCGCCGCTCGAGAAAGCCCCGCACGGAAGCCCAGGCCGACCGGATCCCCGAGGCGAAGGAAACGAAGGAAGGCGCTGCCGCCTCCTCGCCCGTCCTCGCTGAAGTGATTTCGCTCGACGAAGGGATCGTTGAAGGCGAGAAGGCCGCTGAGCGCGCTGAGGTCCGCGAGGAAGAAAAGCCCGCAGCGCCTCAGGAGAAAGCCGTGAAGGCGCCCGAACCCGAAGAGAAGCTCATTCAGATTGAGACCCGCAAGGCTCCTGAAGCGGCTCCCGAGGTTCCGGCACCAGAAGCGGCTCCCGCGACGACGCCTGAAGCGCCGACGAAAGCTGCTGCAGCTGCAGCGGAAGCGCCTGCCGCACCTGCTGCGGAACCTCAGACTGAGCATCCCGCGCTCACGGGCTCCATTGCAGAGGGCCTTGAAGATAACCTCCGCTCGGCAGGACTCGTGCAGGTTCACACTGCAAAGCCCTCGGCGGCCACGGGCTATGAGCCCGTGGTCCAGCCCGGCCGCGTGGTCGAGCACGCCGCAGCTGAAGCCGAGGAAGGCCCCCTCACGCAGGTTCACACGAAGCCCGAGCTCTGCCGCCCGGTCGACTATGCCCCCGTCATTCAGCCGGGCCGCAAGGTCGAGTCGAGCGTCGAAGCCTCTGAAGCCGAAGTGCTCGTGCAGGTGGAAACGAAGAAGAACTAAGGACTAAACCCTGTTCTTTTTGCGGCGCCCCGAATGTTCGTCACATTCGGGGCGCTTTTCTATGCGGTAAACGCAGCATTCCCGCGGCGCACGGTCTACTCTGAGGGAAGCTTTTCGCGTGACGAGAATGAAGTGAACGTTCTTCCCGACCTCCCGGGCCCCCTTCCTCATTCCTCGCACGTTCTTTTCAGAGGAGTTTCATTCATGACCCGTTTTCCCAAGGCTCTTCTCGTCCTCGCGCTTGCGGGCGTCGGCGCCGCTGCTTCGGCAGCAGAAATCACCGTGAGCGTTTATTCCGCCTTCACGACGCTCGACCCCTACGATGCAAGCGACACGCTTTCGCAGAACGTTGCCAAGTCCTTCTACGAAGGCCTCTTCGGGTTCGACAAGGACATGAAGCTCCAGAACGTTCTTGCCGAAGGCTATGAAGTGAGCGACGACGGCCTGGTCTACACCGTGAAGCTCAGAAAGGGCGTCAAATTCAGCGACGGCGAACCCTTCAACGCCGCTGCGGTCAAGGCGAATTTCGAACGCGTCATCAATCCCGACAATCACCTCACCCGCTACACGCTCTACAAGAACATCGACCGCATCGAGGCGGTGGACGATTACACCGTCAAATTCCATCTGAAGGAAGCCTTCTCCGCCTTCATCAACCAGCTCGCGCATCCGAGCGGCGTGATGATGTGCCCGAAGATTCTCAATCTCCCGAAGAAGGACATTGCCTTCAACCCCTGCGGCACCGGCCCCTATACGCTTGAGAAGTACAACCCGGCCGAGTACCTCATCGTGAAGAAGAACCCGAACTACTGGCAGGCGGGACTCCCGAAGCTCGAGCGCATCAACTTCCGCCCGGTTCTTGAGGACGCCACCCGCGTTGCGATGCTCCGCACGGGCGAAGCCCAGTACTGCGACGTGGTGCCCCCTGAACAGGTCGAGCGCTTGAAGGAATCGAAGGACATTGTTGTTTCCGTGTCGCCCTCGATCGTGCAGCGCCAGATCTACCTCAACAACACGAAGAAGCCCTTCAGCGACGTTCGCGTGAGAAAGGCCTTGAACTACGGCCTCAACAAGGAAGCGCTCGTCAAGGTCCTCTTCAAGGGCTATGCAGCCCCCGCCACGGGCGTTGCGCCCAAGGGCATCGACTATGCAACGCAGTTCGGCGCCTGGCCCTACGACGTGAATAAGGCGAAGGAGCTCCTCAAGGAAGCGGGCTACCCCAACGGCTTCACGGCCACCCTCTGGGCGGCTTCGAACTCTTCGGCCAACCAGAAGCTGCTGCAGTTCCTGCAGCAGCAGTATTCTCGCATCGGCGTTAAGCTCCAGGTCCGCGCTTTGGAAGCCGGCCAGCGCGTTTCGCTCGTGCAGTCGGTGGGGCCCGATAAGAGCCAGATGGAAATGTTCACCTGGGGCTGGTCGGCTTCGACCGGCGAACTCGACTGGGTGCTCCGTCCGCTCCTTGCCACCTCGAGCTTCCCGCCCGCCAACTCCAACTACGGCTTCTACAGCAATCCGAAGGTTGACAACGCGCTCGTGGCTGCTCTGAAGACCACGGACCGCACCACGAAGCAGAAGATCTACGACGAAGCGCAGAAGATGATTTGGGAGGACGCGCCCTGGGTCTTCCTCACGGTCGACCATGACATCTCCGCGCATGCGAAGAACCTCGTCAACTTCCACAGCCTCCCCGACGGCGGCTTTGAATTCCTCCGTGCGGAACTGAAGTAATCCGTATCCGTCATCCGGATTGAGTGCGTCCCGGCATTTCCTTTCGAGAATTGCCGGGACGTTTCTTTTGCGTCATTTATTCGCGCAATACCGGGCTAACATAATGTCCTAAAGACTTGCAATACCTGAGGACACAGACCATGCCGCTTCTCAATACTCCCCGCATTGCCGCCGCCTTCGCGCTTGCCGCGAAAGTGCATGAAAACCAGAAGCGCAAAGGGACCGCAATTCCCTACATCTCGCATCCGATGGCCGTTGCCTCGCAGGTTCTCGTCTGGGGCGGCTCCGAAGACCAGTTCATCGCGGCGCTTCTTCATGACGTGCTCGAGGACGGCGGCGTCGAATATGCGGAGACGATTGAAGCCGATTTCGGACCCAATGTGCTCCGCATCGTTAAAGCCCTCTCCGACGCGCTCCCGAAGGCGGGAGAAAAGAAAAAGCCCTGGGTGGAGCGAAAGACCGAATACCTCGCGCACCTCGCGGAAGCCGACGACGAAGTACTCCTCGTCTCCGCCGCCGACAAGTGGCATAACCTCTCTTCGATCCGTGATGATCGGCTCAAAATAGGCGACGAGGTCTTCAAACGGTTTGTGGGATCAACGCCCGTCCTTGAAGAGAAAAAGCGCCTCACGCTCTGGTACTACCGCGAGGTCGTGAGGATCTATCGCGAGCGGAGCGTCGCGGGTGCGGATGCGCTCGAGCGCATTTTCCGGGAAGTCGAAGGCGACTCTGCGCCGCAAGCGTAAGAAAGAACGTCCGGCCGGAAGCATGCATTACGGTCCTCGCGCACGGGTGCGCGAGGACTTCACATTTTTTTGAAAGGTTCGACGTCAGTCGTTCTTCACATTGTAGTGAAGCCACACGGCGCCGCCCTCGAGCGTCTCATTGTCGAGGAGCTTCAGGTGAGCTCCCGCCCCCGGCAGCTGATTCTCCTGCGCCTTGACGCCGAAAATCGCCGCGGAACCAAAGAGCGCATCGAGTCCCGGATAGACGATCACGGAAATCTCGTCGATGAGTCCGGCCGTCAGGAAGGCGCCGTTGATGATGCCGCCGCCCTCAAGGAGAAGCGTCTTCGCGCCGAAGAGGTCTTCAAGGGCCTTAAGCGCCGGCGCCAACTTTTCGCGGTTGCTCCCGCCCTCGCCCTCAAAGACGTAGGAAACGCCGGCGGCGCGGAGCTTTTCGAGGTGGCTTTCAGCAACCCTGGCCCCGAGCACAAGGACGAGATGCTCGCCCGTGGGGAGCGCATTGATTTCGGGAAGGAGCTTTCCCTTCGGGTCGATTGCCACCGCAATCGGGCGGCCTTCGCGGTTACCGACAAAAGCGGGGGACTGAGGCGCATCCGCGTCGCGAAGCGGCGCCGGGTCGCCTTCCTTCACCTCGTCGCAATAGTCCGACATCGTGGTCCTGCCCACGATCCAGCCCTGAGCGGGGAATCGCTTCGCCACGCCTTCATAGAGCGTCGTTATGTCCGCAGGTTCCTGAGGCGAACCCCAGCGGGAAGGATAGAGGCGCCCGTCGACGGACGAAATCATGTGGCAGATGATCTTCATATTTGTTTCCCATGAATAGAGAGCTGATTTTCAAAGGAGCGCCGACGCTTCGGTCTGGTCCTTCTCGTGCTTTGCAGCTTCGCGGCCGGCAATGCGGCCGAAGACGAGCGCATCGAGAAGCCCGCAGGAGCCGAGGTACCCTACGCCGTGAAGTCCTCCGGTGATTTCGCCGGCGGCGTAGAGATGCGGAATCGGCCGGTCGTTTTCAACCGAGAGGACGCGCGCCCTCAGGTCGATCGCGATGCCGCCCGAGCAGCTCAAGACCTTGGCCGTAAGAGGCGCCGCATACCAGGGCGCTTCGCCCATGGGCTCTGCGCCCTTCTCGATGCGTCTTCCCATGCGATCATAGGGGTCGCCCCTCTGAACCGCTTGCGAATAAGCCTCAATTTCCTGCCTTAAGCTCTCAAGCGGCATTTCAAGCTCGTCGGCAAGGCTCTCGAGCGTATCGAACTCCGTCACGTATCCGCGGGCGACGAGCGTCTTCACGTCTTCTTCAGTGAAGATCCCGGACCGGGGATGGCGCACGGCCCGGGCGTCGGCGATCGCAATCAGGTCCTTTTCCTCGCGAAGGGCGTCGAACACGGCGTTCGTGCGGTCAGCTGCGCTCCCCATTTCGTTGGTGAAGCGCCGCCCTGTATTTCTTTCGACCCAGATCCCCTGCGCCCCCGCGCAGTAGCGGGTGAACTGCCAGCATGATCCCCAGCCTTTTTCGTCGGGGTTTGCATCCGGAATGCAGGAAATGTACTGAAGGTGAATGATCCAGGCGCCGATTTTCGCCGCGGCGCGGAGCACCTCCGAGGTGCTCCCGGGCTGGGTCGTCGTGCCGACGCGCTCCGACAGCCTGGGATTGCAGAATTCCCGGAAGTCGATGTCGGCGCCGAAGCCGCCCGCCGCAAGAACAACCCCGAAGCGGGCGCGAAAGCGCATGAGCGCTCCGGACCGGACATTCCTCGCGAGAACGCCGAGCACGACGCCCTTAGGGTTCGTAATGATGCGCTCCACGCGCATCCCGGCCTCGAACCGGGCGCCGAGCGCCCGCGCACGCTCGTAGAGCGGAATGATGAGCCCGGCGCCGCTTCCGCTCCCGATGACGGCCGCTCTCGCAACACTCGCCTCAATCTCTTTTTCGAGATGATCGGGCTTCCAGCTGACGCCGAGCTCCTCTTCGGTCCATTGGTAGGTTTCGAGGGCCTTCTCCGCCATCAGCCGGACGCGGCCCGGGTGCCCGCAGTAGCTTTCCTTCAGCATGTCTGCGGCAAAGAGGTCCGGCGAATCGTGGATGCCGAGCTTTTCCTGCACGGGCGTCCCCGGCACCGACATGAGACCCTGCGAAATGCCGGAATTGCCGCCGATGCTTCCCATCTTTTCGAGCACGATGACGCTCCTGCCTGCCTTTCTCGCTTCAACCGCGGCGGCAAGGCCGGCCGCGCCCGAGCCAACGATCACGACGTCGGCAGCCGTTTCGGGAAGACCGGGGAGATTTTCCGGGAAGCTCCCGAAGCCGATTTCTGGAGAGGGGAGCCTGGCACCGGCCTCTCCGAAGGTGAGGAATGGCAGCAGCGAGGCCCCGGCAAGAATTTTTCTGCGCCGCATCATTTTTCCTCCCGGAGGATCCGCTTCACGCTCCTCACGGCCTGAGCGATTCCGGAGGCGCCCTTGACGCCGAGTTTTCTGCAGACCTCTCCGCGATGCACCTGCACGGTCTTTACCGAAATGCCGCCCAGGCGCTCGCCCACCTCACGGTTGAGAAGCCCCTCGGCAATGAGTTCGGCCACCTCGCGCTCGCGGTCCGTCAAGCTCTGCCAGCGCGCAATCTCTTCGCCCGGGTTCTTTGAGGGTGCGCTCGAGCGCTCCACCGCGCTCACGATCGCTTCCATCAGACGCACGCGGTCCGCCGTCTTCTGAATGAAGGCGGCGGCTCCCCGCCGCATCGTGTCGACCGCCATATCGAGGTCGCCATGTGCGGAGAGGAAAACAATCGGGAGCGTCATGCCGCGGCGGTTCATTTCCTCCTGAAGCTCGAGCCCCGTCATGCCGTCCATCTGAACGTCGAGCAGCAGGCACCCCGGGCGCGAGGGCGAATCTTCCCGCAGGAACGCCTCGGCGCTCGGATACATCGCGCATTCAAAGCCTTCCTGCCTCAGCATGAAGGCAAGCGACTCGCGCATGCGCTCCTCGTCGTCGACAATGCGGATGAGGGGCGGCTCAATGGTTTGAAAAGCATTCATCTTCTTCTTTCCTCTCCCTCATCAGGGATTCGTCACGTCTTTCGAATGCATGACCGGAAGCACCACTACTGCCGTGATGCCGTCGCCATCTGAGCGCTCGAAGGAGAGCCTTCCGACGCAGTTTTCAGCGAGCGTGCGGACGATGGAAAGGCCGAGCCCGAGGCCTCCGGGCTTCGTCGACTTGAGGAGGCGCTTCCCGAGCGCGTCAAAGGCATCGTCCGAAATCCTCGGACCGTTGTCCGTGACATGGAGTTCCAGCGTCTCCTCAGACGCCGCGCTCCCCGGGATGCGGAGCAATTCCACGAAGACGAGCGGATCCTCAACATTCTTTGCGGCATCGACCGCATTGGCAAGCAGGTTGATGATGATGAGCTCAAGGTCGAGGGGGTCGATCCAGACCACTCCCCGGTCGATTCGGCCGAGCGCAATCCGCGCGAGCCTGCCGCGGCGGGTCGCTCGGAACTGCGTCACCGCATCATGAAGGGCGTCGGAAAACTCAACCTCGCGCCTTTCGGACCGTCCCTGACTGTAGCTCCGCACGCGGTCGATAATGGCTGCCGCCCGTCCGGCCTCGTCGTTGATTGATTCGACGGCTTTTGAAACCCCGTCGAGCGTTTCCGGCTCATCCTCGATCATGCGGATGGTGCCGCGCGAAAGATTCTGGATGACGGCAAGAGGCTGCTTCATCTCATGCGCAACGATGGAGGAAATCTGTCCGACTGCGCCCGCACGCTGGAGCTGATCGAGGCGCTCCGTCATCTCCCGGGCATGGCGTTCGGCCGCCTGCTGCCCGGCATGAACGCGCTCGAGTTCCTCCGTTCTTCTTCTCACGAGCATTTCGAGAATCGCGCTGTGCGCGAGGAGCCCGAGAAGCGCTACAAAAGCCACCAGGATGAAGGGCCGGTACTCGTTCCAGACGCGCGAAAGCGTCCATTCGCGCAGATATGCATAGGCGCCGATCCGGAGCGTCTTCATGAGATCCGTGTAGCTCGACGTGTTGGTCGAGACCGTCCAGAACTGTCCCCAGGCATTGGTGGGTTTTGTGAGAAGCACCGCCGTTACCGCTCGCGCAGCATCCTGGGAAAGCGTTTCCGTCGCTGCCACCGTCCATCCCGGATAGAGCGCCGTCGAATGACGGCAGGCGAGCCCGTCATCGCGCTTTGCATCGAGCACGCGGATTTCCGCTTCAAAGGTGCGGTTTCCGGCCTTCCAGAGATCTTCCAGAAAGCATCCGCGGAGGATGCCTGCATCCGCGCGTCCCGAGAGAACGTGCGAGAGCACTTCCTTCATGCGAAGCCTCGGCACCGTCTGAATGCTGCCGAAAAAATCATCCGGATCAGCATTCAGACGCACCACCTCGCGCTTCACTTCGAGAATGCCCGGAGAAGGCTCGTCGACGACCGCCGCAACACGCTTACCTTCGAGATCCTTGAGCGTCTTCAGGTCCTCCCGGTCGCGCCGCACGATGACGGCGGCTCCGAGCGACCGGCTCGAGTCGGGCGCCGCGTCCGACACGATGCTTGCGAGCTCGTGAAGCGAATTGGGTGCGCTGAAGGCAAGGAATGCGGCAGGCGCCACCACGAGGTCGACATTCTTTTCGGCCACCGACTTTTCAAGCGTCTCAGCCGAAAGAAAGTGCACGGTGAAGCGGTACTCGGGAAGCCGCCAGGCGAGGTAGCGGATCGATTCGTCCACAAAGGCGCCGTCGTACCAAGGGGGCGAATAGGCGAGAAATCCCACGCGCACTTCTGAAGCCCCGGCAGGATGTTCCGTCGTCCCGGAGAGCGCCTTCCCCGAGGGAAGAGAAAACGTGGCGCGGCTCATGGCGTCCGGTCCGTCTTGAAGCGCGGCAGGCGCTCCTTCCGCGCCGGCAGAAAGAGAGGTGGATAGAAGAAGCAGGATGCAGAGCATCCTGAGAGGTTTGGGTCTCATCCGCATGATGAGGAAAGTCTAGCCGCCTCAGCTGAGGCTTTTGAAGATCTCTTTTTCCGCGCATGAAGCCAAAGCGCTCCGAAGTGAATTCCCTTCGACCTTAAGCAAATCTCCTAGGAGGTCCCCGGACGCAGAATGCGTTTCGTGATCAGAGGAAATTGAAAGCGTGATGCAAATCACGCGGACATCCTCCGGAAACAAATATCAAGAGTTGTCCGACAAAAAGGACGACCGATCTCTTTAAAGGAGAGAAAGAAAAATGACTGAAATGAATCGTCGTACGCTTCTCAAGGGTTCCGTCGCGATGGGCGCCGCTGCGCTCTTCGGCTCTGAAGCGGCTCACGCCGCCGGCGCTGTTGCGCTCCCCAAGAAGTGGGACGAAACCACCGAAGTGCTCATCATCGGTTCGGGCTTTGCGGGTCTTGCCGCCGCCATTGAAGCGAAGAAGGCGGGCGCCAAGGTCGAGGTCCTCGAAAAGATGGCCATGCCCGGCGGCAACTCCATCATCAACGGCGGCATTCTGACGGCGACCGGCTGCCCGCAGTAGCTTAAGCACGGCATTAAGGATTCGCCCGAGCTCCTCGCGCACGACATGCTCGTTGCCGGCCTCTATCTGAATGAGCCCGAAAAGGTGAAGCTCGTCGCCAACTCCGCGCTCTCCAACTACGAATGGACAGTGAAGGAACTCGGCGTCGAATACAACCAGGATGCGATTGGTCAGGAAGGCGGCCACAGCGTTCCGCGCTACGTCTTCACCAAGAACGGTTCGGGTTCGGGCATTGTCTCGAAGGAACTCGAATACCTCGAAAAGCTCGGCGTCAAGGTCCGCACCCGCGTCTATGTGAAGCACCTCTTCCGCGACGCCTCGGGCCGCGTTCTCGGCGCTGAAGTTCAGGAAGGCTACCGCTTCCCGAAGGCTGAATCCGGCAAGACCAAGTTCATCCGCGCCACGAAGGCAGTCGTTCTCTGCTACGGCGGCTTCTCGCGCGACGTTGAATACCGCATGATGCAGGATCCGAAGCTCACCGCGAAGCTCGACAGCACGAACCAGCCGGGCGCCACTTCGGAACTCTGGCGCGAAACGAGCCGCATCGGCTGCGCTCAGATTCAGAACGACTGGATTCAGTGCACGCCGTGGAACAACCCCAAGGAAAAGGGCATGGGCATCGGCTGGACTTTCTCGCAGTCCGCTGCTGCTGAATACGGCCTCTGGGTTTCGACTTCCGGCAAGCGCTTCGTGAACGAACTCGCCAACCGCAAGGTCCGCGCCGACGCCATCATGGTTGAGCAGACGAACGGCTTCCGCGCCGTCTCGATCTGCACGAAGGCCAACACCAAGGCCTTTGAGGACGCTCGTCCGGGCATGCTCGCAAAGCTCCTTGAGCAGGGCATTGTGAAGGAATACAAGTCCCTCGCCGACATCGCCGCCGACTACAAGATGCCTGCCGACGTGCTCGCGAAGACGGTTGACGACTTCAACAAGGCCGTAAAGGCGAAGAACGATCCGGAATTCGGCCGCTACATCAACAACGAGCAGGTTCCTCTTACGGAAGGCCCGTGGTACGCGAGCGAAATGAGCCCGAAGGTTCACCACTGCATGGGCGGCCTCGTCACCAACCTCAAGTGCCAGGTGATCGACATTTCCGACGGCAAGCCCGTTCCCGGCCTCTATGCTGCTGGTGAAGCGACTGGCGGCGTGCACGGCGCCGTGCGTCTCGGCTCCTGCGCCATTCTCGACTGCCTCGTGAACGGCCGCATCGCCGGCAAGGAAGCTGCGAAGGCCTGATGAATCCACTTATTCTCTCCCGCGGGCAAAAGCCTCCGGGAGAGAATGAAGCGAATTTCCCCGCCGGGGCGGAAGGCCAATAAACCTTTCCGCCCCTTTTTCAAATGAAAAAGACCCTGATTCTTCTAGTCATGGCTTTGGCTGCGCTACCCTTCGCAGCCGATGCCAAGGGCTTTGCGGACTATCACACGGAGACGCTGAAGCTCCCGTGCACAACCTGCCACAAGACGCCCGACACGATGCCGACGACGGAGACCTGCACGGGATGCCACCCGACCGACAAGCTCGTCGAATCGACCAAGAATGTGAAGCCCACCAACCCGCACACGTCGCCTCACTACGGCGCAAAGCTCGACTGCGTCAACTGCCACGTGGGCCATGAGCCGAGCGAAAACTACTGCGCTCAGTGCCACAGCTTCGACTTCAAGGTGCCTTAACCTTCAAGCTCAGAAGTCTCAAGAAAGAGCCCGGATGCACTCCAAACGTGCGCCCGGGCTTTCCTTTTTCGGGAAATGCCGGACCGCCGGCGTCATGAACCCGGCTCCGAAAGCCTTCCGGAATACATTCGTTTCGGCGGTCAGGATGCGCCCCGGGCGGAGACCGAGCTTAGAACGGAGTCCCTAAACAACTCCCCTGTAAGAGGGAAGGTTTCCGACCAACCGACAGCTTTTCCATCCGTTCCGTTTATGGTTGACGAATGGCGGTCACTGTCGACACGGAAACATTTCGAACGCAGCTCCTCTGTCGTCAGAGCTTTCGGCTCGGGCGCAAACAACGGGTCTTTCGATCCGCTGCTCCTCGGCAGCTTGAGATGCTTAACATAACCCGCGTCCGTCAGGCCTCGTTTCAAGCCTTCAAGGTTGGTTTTCACTACCTCTGGGTTATGCGTCTGATTCTTCAAATCAGCAAAGTAGATCAGAATCGCGCTCATGATGTCGCGCTGGATCACCGTTGATTCGTCACCAAGGTACATCCAACGTTCTCCGAGCGCTTTCTTAACAAATTCATCCTTGTAAGGATCGTACTGGCTAGGCTTCAGGCGATAAGGGCTTACCTCCTCAACTGTCAAACCGGCTCTTTCAGCCTTGCTCTTCAATTTTTGGATAAAGCCGCTTGCCGCGCTGTTGTTGATGCTTCTGCCGAAATGACTTCTCTTAAAAGCCTCCCATGAGTTCTTCTCAATACGGATGTTGCCGGCGCATTCAAGGAGCAGATTGGCGAGCTCGCCGTGCTCGCACTTGCGTGTTCCGGCGACCTTGCGGTGCGCCTCACGAAGCTTCGTCAGACGCGCCTGATAGCCTTTGGAATACGCCAGGCTGACGCCGGGCTTGATCCGTCCCTTCTCATCAAAGGCGTTCGGATTCTTGGCCCGCAGGCTGCGGTCCATCGATCGCTGGATCCGGCGGATAGCCTTCTCGTTGACTTTTGCCTGAGGCGCAATCTGAACCTTTGCCTGAACTCGCGGGCAAAAGACTGCAAAAGCTTTAGGACCCGGATCAATCGCCATCCGCTCTGAGGCCGGGGCATAGGCGTGCTTTACCGGAGGCGTTCCTTCCAGAACCACCTGAAGATAAAAGCGCTTCACGCCCTTGATGTTCCTGCAGACGATGCGGTTGTATTTAATCCGCTTGAACTTCGTGCGCTCCTTGTCGGCGTACAGCGCCTCCAGGGCATACGTGTCCTCCGGATCAAGCATCACCTGATAGGTCTTGCGGCACCAGTCGAGCAGCATCTTTTCGGGCTTGAATTTCAGTCCCGTCGTATTGGTCTTGCCTTCGAGGCTGTGCAGACCGCGCTTGAAGGATTTGAAGCGTGGCCGGCCGCCCTGCTTGAACATATAGCGGGAAACGGCATTGAAAGCCTGCGTGGCAAGTTTCTGTGCCTCGCAAATCCCGAGCTCGCTCTTGCGCTTCGTTCCTTCCCGATGTCGGGCAATATCGGAATGAAAGTCGTATTCGGTCAGGCGATACTGTCGGTTCAGACGCCGGAACAGCTCATTTCTCTCTTTCCCCTTGCTCATTTCACACGCACAGCGCCACTCAGGATCCTGGCGCATCTGCGTCAGCCTCCCAAGTCCGCTGCCGAGCGTGGCGTTATAAAGCATGCGGCCGTATTCGAACTTTTTAGAAATCGTTCGACTTTGGCTGTCGTCAGCTTTAATCGGCAATTCAAGGATAAAGGTTTGAGTCGTCATGTTTCTATGATACAACATCAACCGAGTAGTTGCACGGATTCCTCCGGCCATTGAAATGACCGGCTTCCTCCGTGCGTTCTGTGATCCGGCCTAAACCTTGAGCGCATCTCTTTTCGGCAATTGTTTCCCTTTGTCTGAAATTTAGAATAAATAAATTATTATTTCAATGCAGCATTTTAAAGGACGGCTCCAGGAGAAGCGTCCTCCATGAATGGTTATTTCCTTTCCAGCACTTTTTGAGCCACCTCGCCTTGAGCTGCCGTCATGCGCTTCGCCAGAACCACCGGAAGCAGCATGAGGAGCGCGACGAGCCCGAAGGAAGCGGCGAGCCCCATCTCCTCGCCGATAAAGCCGAGCGTGGGCGGCCCTGCGAGAAAAGCCCCGTACCCCGCGCTCGAAAGAAGACTCATCCTGGCCGCCGGATCGCCCTCGCCCATCGCTGCGCCCGCCGAGAGCGCAACCGGGAAGCCGAGCGCAGCGCCCGCGGCCCAGAAGACGACGCCCAGCATGACGAAGAGCGGGGCCTTGAAGAAAATAATGATGAGGAGCCCGATGAGCGCAAGAATGGCGCTTCCCATGAGGACGCGCCGTCGCCCGAAGCGCGTAAGCCAGAAGGTTCCGGAGAACCGCACGGCGGCAAGGCCCGAGGCAAAGACCGCGAAGGCAAGCGCCGCGAAGCTCGTCGACGCGTTCATGGATTCGCGCAGAAGGATCGGAAGCCAGTCGTTGGCCGTCCCTTCGCAGAGAGCGACCACAAAGACCACGATGACGGCGGCAATGAGTCCGCCATTAAGTCTGAGCTTCGGCCTGAGCGCATCATCCTTTTTCGTTTTCTTCTCACCCGACGCCCGGACAAGCGCCTCCACCTCGGAAAGGCGCGTGGCAGAAAGAAGGAAAAGAAGCGCCATCAGCCCGATTGCAATCAGAAAGTGCGTCATGGGCGAAACCGCCAGATAAACGCACCCGAATCCGAAAAAGGAGCCGACGGCTTCGCCGAGGCTGAAGCACGCATGGAGCGTCGTGAGGACAGGCTTCCCGCGCCGCGCTTCAATCACGCCGGCAGCAACATTCATTGCGATGTCGAGGAATACGAACCCGAAGCCCACGAGCCCGAGTCCAATGGCCGCAACGACGCCGCCCGGCAAAGGCATCGGAAGCGCGAGTGGAAGCGCCGCGAGAAGGACGCCGAGAAGCACAAGGCCTTCTCCGAGGAGCGTCATCATCCGCGCCCCCGCCCGATGAATCAGAACCGGCGCAAAGATGAGAGACGGAATGGAACCAAGCGAAAGCCCGAGAAAATCGTGATGAGTAAAGGGCTTCCTCACCCTCTATCATGAAAGATGAGGAAGCCCTCGGCGCGCGACCTGTCTGCGTACGTTTTTTTGGTAACGTTTCTGACGCTTGCCGTCAAAAAATTGCAGCGGAACTTTCGCACCCTATATTGCTCTGTTCGCTGGCTTGAACGCTGGTGACTAGGCGTGTGGAAAAATGAGCGTAGCTTCCGGGTGGTTGCTGCGTCTACCTGTTTCTCCAACATCTTCGTGGTTGCCAGGGCTTCCTCGAACCCCAATCATTTCTTAATGGAGGGGCTATGAGTAAGTCTAACCGTACCGATACGCCATTGCGAGCTGCCCGTGCGCAGATCAGTAATCCCGAAATTACTGTTCACGCGATGTACCGCTCGGCAATAGGCATTGACGTTCATCTCAACCTACTCGTCTGCTGCCATCAGAAGCAGGTTGCAGGTCATCGTGAACAATCTGAGAGCCGGGATTTCAATACCGACCGCGCAAGCATCGATGCTTTCGCCGCCTGGTGCCGTGAATGCAATCCCGACATCATCCTTATGGAATCAACCGGGTCATTGTGGCAGAGCCCGTACGAAGCCCTCGAGAGAGCCGGCTTCACTTCTGAGCAGCTGGCTCTGATCAATGCCCGCGACGCCAAAGCGGCAGCCGGCCGCAAAACAGACCGCAAGGACGCATCACGTCTGGCGTCTCTTGCCCGAACGGGAAACTTCAAAAAATCCTTCGTGCCGGAGAAGGCCTTTCGTCTGCAGCGCGTCATTTCACGTGATCTGCAGAAGAACAGGAATGACATTTCCCGAACTTCCAATCGTTTCGGCAAGTCTCTGAATCTCACCGGATGCCGGCCTACAACGGTATTCAGCGACATCCGCGGAGGCAAAGCTGCCAGCCTCATCCTGATGGCCAAGCTCAGAGATGATCCGCACTTGTTTGATGTCATCAAGCAAAACAGCCGCCGGCTGCGGGCAAGCCCTGAACAGATCATGCAGGCGCTCGACTTCGAAATCGAGCCAATGATGAAGGAGCAGATTCTGGCGCTCCGGAAAAAGATCGATCAGCTCGAGGAGTACGACCGAAGCACTTTCGAAAGGCTCCGCCAGCTTCAGGCTCCCTACGAGAAGGACATCCAGCTGCTCATTACCATAACGGGAATTCAGGAACGCTCGGCCCGCATGATTTACGCCGAACTCTGTCCGGATTTGAAGGAGCATTTCCCGACGTCAGAGCAGTTCGCTTCCTGGCTCGGCATTTGCCCGGGGGACAACACATCTGCCGGCAAACAGAAAAGTGGAAAATGCCCGAAAGGGAACAAACACCTGAGGCGCACGCTGATTGAAGCCGCCAGAGGACTTGCGGTCGGCGGTACCGCTGCGCTGAAGGAAAAATTCCAGGTGCTCAAGATGCGGCGCGGCTACAGGCGTGCCATGGTCGCCTTCGCACACCTGCTTGCCCGCATCATTTATTCCGTTCTCACTCATCAGAAAGGCTTTGAGCCTTACTTGTCAACGGCGTTTCGGGACGCCTTGATTGAACGAGCGAAGAACGGCGTAAAGCAGTTGCTGAAACTCAAAGGTACGAAATACGTGATCGCTGACGGCCTGGTTGTGGAGACGAAAACGGGTGCGATCCTAGGCGCAGTCGTCAGCAGTTAGCGTAGCTTCAGCAGCCTGAGAAGCAGCAGATACCATGCTGGACGTTCTTGTGAGAACGCCCGCAGGGAAGGTCGCGCGCCGAGGGCTTCCTATCTTTCGTGGAAAATTGCAGCGGAACTTTCGCACCCTATATTGCTCTGTTCGCTGGCTTGAACGCTGGTGACTAGGCGTGTGGAAAAATGAGCGTAGCTTCCGGGTGGTTGCTGCGTCTACCTGTTTCTCCAACATCTTCGTGGTTGCCAGGGCTTCCTCGAACCCCAATCATTTCTTAATGGAGGGGCTATGAGTAAGTCTAACCGTACCGATACGCCATTGCGAGCTGCCCGTGCGCAGATCAGTAATCCCGAAATTACTGTTCACGCGATGTACCGCTCGGCAATAGGCATTGACGTTCATCTCAACCTACTCGTCTGCTGCCATCAGAAGCAGGTTGCAGGTCATCGTGAACAATCTGAGAGCCGGGATTTCAATACCGACCGCGCAAGCATCGATGCTTTCGCCGCCTGGTGCCGTGAATGCAATCCCGACATCATCCTTATGGAATCAACCGGGTCATTGTGGCAGAGCCCGTACGAAGCCCTCGAGAGAGCCGGCTTCACTTCTGAGCAGCTGGCTCTGATCAATGCCCGCGACGCCAAAGCGGCAGCCGGCCGCAAAACGGACCGCAAGGACGCATCACGTCTGGCGTCTCTTGCCCGAACGGGAAACTTCAAAAAATCCTTCGTGCCGGAGAAGGCCTTTCGTCTGCAGCGCGTCATTTCACGTGATCTGCAGAAGAACAGGAATGACATTTCCCGAACTTCCAATCGTTTCGGCAAGTCTCTGAATCTCACCGGATGCCGGCCTACAACGGTATTCAGCGACATCCGCGGAGGCAAAGCTGCCAGCCTCATCCTGATGGCCAAGCTCAGAGATGATCCGCACTTGTTTGATGTCATCAAGCAAAACAGCCGCCGGCTGCGGGCAAGCCCTGAGCAGATCATGCAGGCGCTCAACTTCGAAATCGAGCCGATGATGAAGGAGCAGATTCTGGCGCTCCGGAAAAAGATCGATCAGCTCGAGGAGTACGACCGAAGCACTTTCGAAAGGCTCCGCCAGCTGCAGGCTCCCTACGAGAAGGACATCCAGCTGCTCATTACCATAACGGGGATTCAGGAACGCTCGGCCCGCATGATTTACGCCGAACTCTGTGCGGATTTGAAGGACCACTTCCCCACGTCAGAGCAGTTTACTTCCTGGCTCGGCATTTGCCCGGGGGACAACACATCTGCCGGCAAACAGAAAAGTGGAAAATGCCCGAAAGGGAACAAACACCTGAGGCGCACGCTGATTGAAGCCGCCAGAGGACTTGTGGTCGGCGGTACCGCTGCGCTGAAGGAAAAATTCCAGGTGCTCAAGATGCGGCGCGGCTACAGGCGTGCCATGGTCGCCTTCGCACACCTGCTCGCACGCATCATTTATTCCGTTCTCACTCATCAGAAAGGCTTTGAGCCTTACCAGTCAACGGCGTTTCGGGACACCTTGATGGAACGAGCAAAGAACGGCGTAAAGCAGTTGCTGAAACTCAAAGGAACGAAATACGTGATCGCTGACGGCCTGGTTGTGGAGACGAAAACGGGTGCGATCCTAGGCGCAGTCGTCAGCAGTTAGCGTAGCTTCAGCAGCCTGAGAAGCAGCAGATACCATGCTGGACGTTCTTGTGAGAACGCCCGCAGGGAAGGTCGCGCGCCGAGGGCTTCCTATCTTTCGTGGAAAAACGAGGCCCATTTCTGCAATCGAGAGCCCGAGTCCCTCACGAATGGCGGGCGTTCGCGTGATCCATGTCGCCATCAGGAAGCCCCCCGCAAAGAAGGCGGCAAAGAGCGCTTCGCGCGCACCAAATACCCCAAAAGCGCCTTTTGCTGCTTTTCGGAACATGCGTTTACCTCCAGAATTTACATATGTACGTACCTAAAGCGAATCGCATTCTACCGGTTTTCATCGCGATATGCACGAGCGTACACTATGGGGAAATTTCTTCCATCCATTCCTTTTCGAAGCGCTCCTTCCTTATGCCCGCCGCATCTCCAGCTGACCACGCCGACAACGCGCCCGAACGCGCCGCCCGCCGCTACGATCCGGAGAGACGCCGCCGCATCATTGCTTCGGCGCTCGAGGTGATTGCGCGTCACGGCGTCGAGGGCGCTTCCATTCGCCTGGTGGCAAAGGAAGCCGACGTTCCGCTCGGCTCCATGACCTACCATTTCAGAGGACGCGAGGAGCTGCTCTACGAAGCCATGCAGAGCTTTATTGATGAGCTCTCGGCCCTCACATTCCCAAGGCTCGAGACGGCAAAAACCAGGGAGGAAGCGCTCGAGGTGCTCTCCGACTATCTCTGCTGGCCGGTCGACAAGCGCCTTCTGCTTCTCACGTACGAGCTCTATGCCTATGCGGCCAGAAATGAAGCCGTGAAGCCCCTCGTTGCGGAATTTCAGGAGAAGGTGCGCCTGGAACTCATGCGCTTTTTCCCGAAGCACGTGGCGAGCATTCTGAATGCCCTCGTTGACGGCGCCTGCATTCACCGCGCATACGACGAAGATCCGCCCGCGCGCGAGGAGTACCTTGAGGTGATCCGCAGGCTCGCCGGCCTCTCGCCGCACTAAGGAGAAAAATCAGGCGAGGAGCTCCCAGGCGGTCTTGAAGAAGAGAATCGAGAGGACGACCGCAATAATGGGGCGCACGATCTTCGTGCCGTTCCTGAGGACCAGCCCCGCGCCGATGTAGTGTCCGGCAATCGAAAAGCATCCGGCAATGAGGCCGAGCGCCCATATCACCTCGCCCGAAAGCGCGAAGGTCGCAAAGGCGGCGAGGTTGCTCGAGAGGTTGACGGCCTTCATCTGGCCTGAAGCTTCCCGCACGCCCATACGCGCAAGGATCGTGTAGGAAAGGAGCATGAAGGTGCCCGCGCCCGGCCCGTAGAAGCCGTCGTAGGCGCCGCAGAGAAGCGACATGGCAGCCACGATGGCGAGGCGCTTCTTCTTATCCATCTCCTCGCCTTCGGCGGGAATCGACGATTTCCTGAAGACGACGACGGCGGCAAAGGGCAGGAGCACGATGAGGATGTAGCGGAAGACTTCCTCGGGCACAAGCAGCGCAATCCGCGCGCCGACGGCGCTCCCGATGAAGGCGCAGAAGACCGCGGGAAGCGCTTCTCTCACTTTAAGGAACCCCGCCCGCCAGAGGCGGAAGGTCGAAACGCTCGTTCCGATCATGCTCGCGAGCTTATTGCTCCCCAATGCCATATGCGCGGGAACGCCCGCAATGAGGAAGGCAGGAAGCGTAATCAGCCCGCCGCCTCCGGCGATGGCGTCAACGAGGCCCCCGAGAAAGACGAGCGGGCAGACGATGAGGAGCGTCGTGAAAAAATCGAATTCCATTTTGCCTTGAGCCGAAGCGGACTCGCTCAAAAGAAAAATGGAGCGCCGTCTTCAGAGCAGATTAAAACGTCGAATGGTCGAAGACGGCCTTAAGCTCAGTAAATTCCTCGAGCCCGTAGATTCCGCCCTCCCGGCCGATGCCGCTCGCCCCGAAACCTCCGAAAGGAGCGGCGAGGTCGCGCGCGGCATCGTTAATGTACACGTTTCCGCTCCGGATTCTCCGGGCAAACTCGAGCGCCTCTTGCTTGGGTCCAAATACGGCACCGCAAAGTCCGTAGGGCGTGCCGTTGGCGATCTCCTCCGCTTCGTCGAGCGTGCGGTAGGTCATGACGGAAAGGACGGGTCCGAAAATCTCTTCCTGAGCAATCTTCATCTCCGGTCTGACGTTGACGAAGACGGTCGGGTTGATGAAGTAGCCTTCCTTTTCTCCGGGGTCCTGCGGCATTTCGCCCGCAATCATTTCCGCACCTTCGGCCAGTCCCGATTCGATGTAGCGCTTCACGCGCCGGAATTGATTGAGCGATACAACCGGTCCCACCCGGGTCGAAAGATCCTGCGGGTCGCCGACGGGATAATCCTTGAGCGCTTCCACGAGAAGCGTCTTCGTCTCTTCGAGCATTTCCTCTGGAACAAGAAGTCTCGAGAGCGCCGTGCAGGTCTGCCCGGCATTGAGAAGAAGCGAATCGAAGAGCTTCTTCGCGGCCGGCCGGTAGTCGGGCATGCCGGGGAGCCACACGCAGGGCGATTTGCCGCCAAGTTCAAGCGCAATGCGCTTGAGGTCCCGGGCAGCAATCGAGCCGATCCGGCGGCCTACTTTGGTCGAGCCCGTAAAGGACACCATGTCGACACCGGAGTGCGCCACCAACGCCTCGCCCACCGTTTCGCCCCGTCCCTGAACGAGATTGAAGACGCCCGGAGGGAGCCCTGCCTCACGGAAGGATTCTGCAAGCAGCGTTGCCGTCAGGGGAGTGAGTTCGCTCGGCTTCAGCGCTACCGTGCAGCCCATCAGAATGGCCGGCACCGCCTTCTGAATGATTTGCCCCAGGGGATAGTTCCAGGGCGTGATGGCAGCCACAACGCCAACGGGTTCGCGCGTCACGAGGGAAGCCGGAAAATGCTCCTCCAGCTTCATTTTTCTCGCGGCATCAATAAAGGCAGCCGTGCGGCGCATCTGGTAGTCGCAGTGCTTCTTTCTCGCAAAGGCGGCCGGGGCGCCGAGTTCGGCGATTTCGAGGGCAACAATCTCCTCGGTCATGCCGCGAAAGATTTCAAGCATCCGCTCCATCAGGCGGATGCGCGTCTCGAGCGTCGTTTTCGACCAGGCCGGAAAAGCCTTTCGCGCGGCTCTCACCGCACGATCGACATCTTCCGCCGTTCCGTCCGGAACGCGTGCAATCACCGAGCGGTCGGCCGGATTCTCAACCGGAATAAAAGCCTCGCCCGAAGACTTCACCCATTCTCCGTCGATCAGCTGGCATTCGAAAAATTCGCGCATGACTTCTTTCTGCTCTTTCTGGCTCAAAACGAATTCCGGGTTCCCTGAAGGGAAAGGGTCCTGGCGCAAGGCCTCCCGCGGAACTCTACCGGGCGAAGTTTACTTTCGGGCCCTGGGAAATGCTTCGACGGAAATATCATGAAAAGCTCAAGTCCTTATCAAGAGCAGGAAGAAGCGTCGCGATCAACCCGCACCGCACCGGCATTTCGAGTCGCTTCCCTGACAGAAGAACGAAGAAGCTACGCCGTTCTGCAGAGGAAAGAGAAGAAGCCTTTCGGTAGTCTTGAATGAACTCCTTTCTTCTTTTTGGGAACCTTCCACATGACTCAAGAGAACGTTCTTTCCCGCGCCGTTGAATTCGCGCAGACGCTCGTGCGCGTGCCTTCCGTTTCCGGAACGCCCGCCACGCACGACGTGATCAAGGCGGTCGAAGAGATTCTTCGCAACAACAGCCGCTCGACCTCGCGCATCGCCGCAGAGGCGACCGGCGCTCCGGTGCTTCTCGCGCACTGCGGCTCTGACGACCCCGCGGCGCCTTCCCTCATGCTTTCGGGCCACATCGACGTCGTGCCCCCTGCCGGCATGACGGATCCCTGGTCGGCGGAAATCAGGGACGGGCGCCTTCTCGGGCGCGGCTCGACCGACATGAAGGGCGGAGCCGCCGCCGCGATCGCCGCATTCTGCGAAGCATCAAAGCAGGATCTGAAGGGAAGCCTCTGGCTCATTCTCTCCACCGATGAAGAGACGGACGTTAAGGGCGTCAAGGCCGCGCTCGAGGAGCCCGGCGCACCTCGTCCGGATCTTGCGATCATTGCTGAACCCACCGAACTCACGATCCGGAACGAACACCGCGGCGACGCCTGGGTGCGGGTCGACTTCAAAGGCAGGAGCGCTCACTCGTCGCGCCCGCATCTGGGCGTCAACGCCATTGAAGCTGCGGCGCTCTTCATCGTCCGCGCAAGAAAGCGCCTCCCCGAAATGCAGAAGGAAGGCCCCGGGATCGGTCTGCAGACGACCTCGATCGACATGGTCTCAGGAGGCGCCGCGCCCAATGTGGTGCCCGCAAACGCCTCGGTCACGATCGACTTCCGCTACCAGGGCGAGGAAAGCGGCAGGATCCAGGAGGAAAGAATCCTTCGCGTTGTAGAGGAACTGAGAAAGGACCCGGACTTCCCGCCCGTTGAGGTTTCGACCACGATCACGGGCGACTGGCCCGCACTCTCCTCGTCGCTCGAAAACCCTGTCGCTCAGCAGGCCATTGCCGCCATTGAGGCGTCTCTCGGACACAAGGTCGAGGTGACCCCGATGTCGGGCTGGGGCGAAGGCGGCTACATGCACGCTTTTGGGATCCCGGCCTTCTATTTCGGCCCGGGCGAAGGAAAGCTCGCGCATACGCCGCAGGAATCCTCGCCGGTCTGGCATATCGAAAAGGCTGCTGAGGCAATCTACCGAGCCGTGATGGCGCACTGCGCATGACTTTCGTGCGCTCCCGCGCCTTAATTTGGTGCATCATGGAAGCGCCGGGAGCGCACGCCTCATCCTCTTCTATGGCTTTCTGGAAGTGTTTTCCTGGCACGGCGTTTGCTCATTCCCTAAGCACAAACCTCCACCGGCGCCTACCCCATCCAAGCCGGCGAATCTTTACTTGAACGGAGACCCGTTCCGGAGTTCAAAAATGAAACTGACCCATGCTGCCATGGCGCTTGCCCTCTCGAGCGCACTCGCCGGACTTGCCGCCCAGCCCGCTGCCGCGAAGGAAGCGACCATTGCCGTTGCCTCCACCTTCACGACAATGGATCCCTACGACGCAAGCGACACGCTTTCCTACAGCGCCGCAAAGTCCATGTATGAAGGTCTTTTCGGCTTCGACAAGGACATGAAGCTCCAGAACGTTCTTGCCGAAGGCTACAAGGTGAGCGACGACGGCCTCGTCTACACCGTCACGCTTAAGAAAGGCATCAAATTCCATGACGGCACGGAATTTCAGGCCGATGCCGTCAAGGCGAACTTCGACCGCGTGACGAATAAAGCCAACGCCCTTCGCCGCTATACGCTCTACTACAACATTGCGAAAACGGAAGTCGTCGACCCCTACACGGTCCGCTTTACGCTCCACAAGCCCTTCTCGGCCTTCATCAATCAGCTCGCCCACGCCTCGGGCGCGATGATCTGCCCGAGCGCCATTCAGAAGTACCCGGGCAAGGAACTCGCCTTCCATCCGTGCGGCACGGGCCCCTTCGTTCTTGACAAATACAACCCGTCGGAAATTCTCCACGTCGTCAAGAACCCCAACTACTGGCAGAAGGGACTCCCCAAGGTTGACGGCATCACCTTCAAGCCCGTTCCAGAAAACTCCACCCGCGTCGCGATGCTGCGTACGGGCGAAGCCGACTACATCTTCCCCGTGCCTCCGGAACAGGTGAAGATTCTTGAGGGCGAAAAGAACATCGTCGTCACGAAGGAGCCTTCGATCATCGAGCGCTACGTCGCCTTCAACATGACGAAGAAGCCCTTCGACAACCTGAAGGTCCGTCAGGCCCTCAACTATGCCGTCAACAAGCAGGCGCTCGCCAAGGTCGCCTTCAACGGCCTCGCCGACCCGACGAAGGGCATTGCGCCGAAGGGCGTTGAATTCGCCGACGAATACGGCGCCTGGCCCTATGACCCGAAGAAGGCCCGCGAACTCCTGAAGGAAGCCGGGTACCCGAACGGATTCTCGGCTACCCTCTGGTCGCTCTACAACCATACGACCGCTCAGAAGGTCATTCAGTTCCTGCAGCAGCAGTTCGCTCAGGTGGGCGTCAAGGTTTCCGTGATGGCAATGGAAGCAGGTCAACGAACCGCTTATCTGCTCAAGAAGCCCGAGGAATCCCAGCTCAACATGGTCTATGGCGGCTGGTCCTCGTCCACGGGCGAACTCGACTGGGCCATTCGTCCGCTTCTCGGCACCGATTCCTGGGCGCCGGTTGCGAGCAACTTCGGCTACTACTCGAATAAGACGCTCGACGACAACTTCCGCGATGCGCTCCTCACGACCGACAAGGCAAAGAAGCAGGCCTTCTATTCCGTCGCTCAGAAGGCGACCTGGAACGACTGCCCGTGGATCTACCTCGTCACCGAGCAGAATGTTTCCGCTCACGTGAAGGGACTTTCGGGCTTCTACATTCAGCCCGATGCCGGGTTTGAATATTCCCAGATCGAGTTCAAGTAATCGGCATCATCTCTCATCCGCCCGCTCAGGAGAACGGTGAGGCAACCATCGGCGGCAGGCTTCCCGGAGCCCGCCGCCATTTTCTTTTCTGGCACCGGGTTTGCTTCTTTAAAGAAAGGAAACAACGAAAAACCGGAAACTCAGGAAGCCATCCCCTCGGGACCTGCAGTCATCCGGCTCCCTCAGAAGCATTCATACGGGATAGAACAAATGAAAACCATGCACGCCTCTCTTCTCGCATTTGCCGTCGCCGGCATCCTGACCTCGGGCGCGAGCTCCGCTCTTATGGCGAAGGAAATCACGGTCGGCATCGCCTCGACCTTCACGACGATGGACCCGTACGATGCGGGCGATACGCTCTCGCAGACGGCCGCCAAATCCATGTATGAAGGCCTCTTTGGTCTCGACAAGGACATGAAGATCAGAAACGTCCTAGCCGAAAGCTATGACGTGAGCTCGGACGGCCTCGTCTACACGATCCATCTTAGAAAAGGCGTCATGTTCCACGACGGCACGGAATTTCAGGCCGATGCCGTGAAGGCGAATTTCGACCGCGTGACGAATAAGGAGAATGCCCTTCGCCGCTATTCCCTCTACAACAACATCGCGAAAACGGAAGTAGTTGACCCGTACACCGCGAGAATTACGCTCAAGAAACCTTTCTCCGCCTTCATCAACCAGCTCGCTCACCCGGCGGGCGTCATGATCTGCCCGAAGGCGCTTGCCGCCTATCCGGGCAAGCAGATCGCCTTCCACCCCTGCGGGACCGGCCCTTATACGGTGAAGGAATACAACCCGTCGGAAATCCTTCACGTCGTCAAGAACCCCAACTACTGGCAGAAGGGGCTCCCCAAGCTCGACGGCATCACCTTCAAGCCCGTCCCTGAAAATTCCACGCGCGTCGCGATGCTGCGCACCGGCGAAGCGCAGTTCATCTTCCCCGTGCCTCCGGAACAGGTGAAGTCCCTTGAGGGCGAATCCGGGATCGAGGTCACCGTTTCACCCTCGATCATCGAGCGCTACATCGCCTTCAACACCAAGATGAAGCCCTTCGACAATCCGAAGGTGCGTCTGGCGCTCAACTATGCCGTCAACAAGCAGGCGCTCTGCAAAGTGGCCTTCAACGGCCTTGCGGTCCCTGCGACGGGCCTCGCGCCCGAGGGCGTCGACTATGCGAAGCAGTTTGAAGCGATTCCCTATGATCCCAAGAAAGCGCGCGAGCTTCTGAAGGAAGCGGGCTACCCGAACGGCTTCACCGCCACCCTCTGGTCGCTCTACAACCATACGACCGCGCAGAAGGTCATTCAGTTCCTGCAGCAGCAGTTCGCTCAGGTAGGCGTCAAGGTTTCCATCATGGCGATGGAATCGGGCCAGAGAACGACCTATCTCCTCAAGAAACCCGAGGAAGCGAAGCTCAACATGCTCTACACGGGCTGGTCATCTTCGACGGGCGAACTCGACTGGGCCGTGCGTCCGCTTCTTGCGACGGAATCCTGGGCGCCTATCGCCGGGAACTACGGCTTCTATTCGAACGCCGTGCTCGACAGGAACTTCTCGGAGGCGCTTCGTACGACGGACCGCGCGAAGAAGACCGAGCTCTACGACGCCGCGCAGAAGGCCGTCTGGGATGAAATGCCCTGGATCCCGCTCGTGGCAGAAAAGAACGTCTCCGCAAAAGTGAAGGGCCTCACGGGCTTTTACGTGCAGCTCGACGCGGGCTTTGACTACCTTGAGGCCGAACTCAAGTAGTTCAGAGAAAACTACCGGCATTTCCCAAATAGCAAGGAGGCGGCTCCTGCAGCATGACGCAGGAACCGCCTCCTCTTTTCTTTTGAACGGATGCGCTGAGGTTCATCCCGGGAACGCTAGCCTTTTGCGGCAAGCGCGCCGGCTCTGGCCTCGGGCGGCAGATACTCATCCCTCTTCTTTTCCACAATGAACCAGAGGAGAAGCATGACGACGCTCGAGAAAAGCATGACGAGGCAGTATTTCCAGGCTTCCCCCATTACAAGAGGCACGAGGACCGCGGAAGAAATCCCGAAGGCGCCTGTAAGCGATACCTGCTGCACGGAAGCGGCGAGCCCGCGGTTCTTCGGGAAATAGTCGAGATTCATCACGTTGATCGCCGGACGAATCGCGGCCGCTGCGAGGTTGTAAAGCAGCGGCGGAAGAAGCAGGAGCGGGAAAGTCAGGGGATGAACCCATTCGACCAGAGCGCCGGAAAATCCCGAGAGAATCAAAAGCGAAATGCCGCCGAAAATCAGCTTTCTTGTCCCGAATTTTTCCATGAGGGAAGGCCCCATCCAGGCGCCCAGCATTGAGACGCCGACAATCGGCACCATCAGGAGCCCGAACTGATCGACCCGAAGCTTCATCACGTGAATCACGAAGTCGGCGGCGCCCGCGGAATAGACGATGAGTCCCATGAAGCAGAACCCATGCGCGAGAACCCCTGCAACGAAAGCGGGGTTGCGGAGCACCTTCCCGTAATTCATGAGGGTGGAGGCCGGTCGGAAGGAGGTGCGGCGATCTTCCGGCAATGTCTCCCGGAGAAAGATGATCACAATGAGGGCAAGCAGAGCGCCGAAGAATGCGAGAAACGCGAAGACGAAGCGCCAGCCGAAAAGGACAGTCAGTTCGCCCCCGACAATCGGAGCCATGCAGGGACCAACGCCGAAAAGAATTGCAATGAGGGCGAGAATCTTTGCGGCTTCAACCCCCTGCCAGCGGTCGCGCACAATGGCCTGAGAAATCACCGGTCCCGCGGACGCGCACAATGGCCTGAGAAATCACCGGTCCCGCGGACGCGCAGAGCCCCATCAGAAAACGCCAGCCGTACAGCACCTCAATGGAAGTTGAGAACATGCACCCGATTGAAGCGAGCGCAAAAATAAGTGTTGCGGCAATCAGTACCCGACGTCGTCCAAAAGCATCGGAAAGCGCGCCAATCAGAAGCGATGCACAGGCAAAAGCGAGGAGATAAAGCGAAAGCGACTGCTGCACCGCAATGGCGGAGACGCCGAAATCGCGCTCAATATCCCCGAAGGCCGGCACGTAGGTGTTGGCGGCAAAGGGACCAAGCGTCGCAACCGCGGCGAGCAGCATGCCGTCCGTGAGCTTTGGAGGGCTCTTCAGATCTGATTGGGTCATGGGGAAATGCATTCAGAGGCGCCGGGCGAAAGAAAGATTTTCCCGGCCAACCTCAGATTGTGCATTGCGATTCATAGCCCGTCATGAGCTCAGGGAAAGAATCATCGCCTCGGCGAGCTGCGCCCCGAAAAAAAAAGGACTGACAAGCGTCAGTCCCAAGAGGAAAAAACTCTCCGTACGGCCCGGCGTACTCAAAACGCCGGACCGCCTTAATGGCTGCTATCAAGCCCAGATGTCGCCGATGACAAAGCCCTCCGTCAGGGGATCGGTCGGATCGAGGACCAGGTTGTTGTATCCGTAGATCCAGGATTGACCGCCCACCGTCGGGACCACTGCGTTGTAGTCGCCGACCTTCACCTCTTCAACGAGTTCGCCCGTGTAGACGATGCCGAGGAGGCCTTCATGACGGAACTTCTCGCCGATCTTGAGCTGGCCCTTGGCGTAAAGGGTCGCCATCTTGGCGCAGGTGCCGGTGCCGCAGGGGCAGCGGTCGAGCGCACCGATCCAGGTCGACGGATTGTCGAAGTCAACGGCACCGCTCGCAACCGTCACCGCATTCTTCCAGTCGGCATTCGGATTCGTGGTCGGGCCGGAAAGCTGGGAAATCGTAATGCCGACATCCGGATAGTCCGGGTGATGAACCGGGAGCTGATCCTGAGCTGCGCGGAGAATGAGCGAGGAAACTCGGGTGATTTCACGCCCCATTTCAGGCTTGAGCTCAAGGCCCTTGAACTGACGAACGTCGGCAATCACGTACCACATGCCGCCCCAGGCAACGTCGACCTTGACCTTGCCGAGATGCGGAACATCGATTTCCTTGTCGATGTAGGCTGCAAAGGCAGGGACGTTCTTGAAGGTAACCTGCGTCACCTTGCCGTTGTGGCACTCCGCGCGGATGCCGATCAGACCGGCCGGGGCTTCGAGCATGAATTCCGTCACCGGCTCCTGCATCGGGATCATGCCGGTCTCAAGCAGAACAGTGGCAACAGAGATCGTATTGCCGCCGGACATCAGCGGATATTCGACCTGCTCCATGATGATGTAGCCCGCCTTCGCCTTCGGATTCTTCGTCGGGACGATGATGTTGCAGCAAAGGGGCGGATAGCCGCGCGGTTCGCGCAGAAGGAACTTGCGCAGCGCATCATCGTGCTCGCGCAGATAGCACATCTGTTCGTAGGCCGAGTCGCCCTTGAGCGGCGGAACGCCGCCCGTCACGACGCGCATCGGTTCTCCCGAGTGGGTTTCAACACAGTTGATCACTCGCTTGAAGCTCATAATGTTCTCCTTTTGAGAATTTTGAGGGAATTCACCCCGTCACCTCCTCTGCGGATGAGCCACCCGAAGAGGATGAAGAAAAAATCAATCCGCGGCAAAAGCCATGACCGACGCTTCGAGAACCGCGCCTGCGGGAAGCCCCTTCACTTCTGCACAGAAGCGGGCCGGCTTGTGGGTGCCGAAAAATTCCGCATAGGCAGCATTCATGGCAGGGAAATCCTTGAGATCCGTGACGTAGATGTCGACCCGCGCGATCGTGTCCTTGCTGCCGCCCGCATCTTCCACAATCGCAGTGAGATTGCTCAAAACCTGCCTCATGGCTTCTGCCGGTTCCTTCACGAGCGCCCCCGTTTCCGGCACCAGGGGGATTTGTCCCGAAGTGATGATCAGATTTCCGGACCTCACGCCCTGTACGTAGTGACCGAGCGCCTTAGGCGCCGCCGGGGATGCTGCAATGCTGAATTTCGTCATTTTCTTGCGTTCCGTATAACGGTACGTTGTACCGTTTTCTTAAAATCAGATTAGCGCCGGGCAGTGAAAATTTGATATAGGTATTTACCCTTGATGCGGTTTCTCAGGCAGGTTATTTGCCCGCTGAGCAATATTTAATTATTTTGTTTTTCCTGTATTTTATTGCCTATATTCCCAATGAGGACACGTCCTTGCCAGTACTTCGTTGGCGGATCGAGCCCCCGGAAGCCTCCTCACCGCCTCATCCGCTCTGATGACCGGGATTCTCCGCGCCTTCGGGACCAAAGTTGCGGCCAATCCGAATAATTAATGCGAAATAACCATTGTTTTTATGGGTATTTAATAAACTCACACCTGTTGAGTGGAATGCATCCCTAGTAAGCACTGCATTGCAAACATGCCTCATCCGATTTGACTAAATCGATATAAATACCTTTGAATCTATTTTTCTGCGGGGTAACCCTTATTGAGAGGGTCGCCTTCAACGCATAAGATTTATTTCGGTATTTGAAACCACAATGCGGTACACAAATGAAAGCCATGCAACAACAACAGAAAACGGAAGTGCGCTGGGGGGCCCTGGTGCCCGCCTGCGCCATCACTACAGGCTTCATTGCGCTCGGCTTCACGAGCGAAGAAACGCTCGGCGATTCGCTGAGGACCGCTCTCGAATGGGTTTCCTCCTATTTCGGCGCCTTCTTTCTCCTCTTTTCGCTCCTCATCATTCTGGTGACCCTCGGGATCAGCTTCACGCGCTTCGGCGACATTCGTCTCGGCGGCGAAAATGCCCGGCCCGACTTTTCCCGAACGACATGGTTCGTCGTGGCATTGAACGGCTGCATCGGCACGGGCATTCTTTTCTGGGCGATGGGCGAACCCATCTTTCATTTTGCGATGCCTCCCGCCGGCGCCCAAGCGGCTCCCTTCAGCCGCGAGGCAGCGATCTTTGCCGTTTCCCAGACGATGATTCACTGGACGGTAGGCCAATACGCCATGTATTCGCTCTCCGGACTCGTCATCGGCATTCTGGCCTACAACTTCGGCCGCCACCTTTCCATTACATCGTTTCTGAATGGCCTTCTTCCGCCAAAGCTCTACCGCTTCGTCGCAACAATCATTCACGCCACTTCGCTCTGCTGCATCGCAGGCGCCGTCAGCTGCTCCCTCGGCGTGGGTCTCCTTCAGATCGCATCGGGGCTCGAACACCTGGAACTCTTCAATTCAAGCGCATCTTCCTGGCTTCTGATTGATCTCGTGCTGGGCGGCGTATTCCTCACTTCGTCGCTTCTCGGCATCCACCGGGGATTAAGCTGGATTTCCCGCATCTGCACGGCAATCTTCATCTTTCTCATGCTCTGGGTGCTCGCGCTCGGCCCCACGCGCTTCATTGCCGATCTGGGCGTTTCCTCTTTCGGCATGTTCCTCAACGACTTCATTGAGCATTCGCTGATTCTGCCGGTCATGGTTCCCGGAGAGACGTGGTCGCGCGACTGGAACATTCAGTTCACTGCATCCTTCTTTGTCTACGCACCTGTGCTCGGCCTCTTCCTCGCGCGCCTCGCCCGCGGACGCACCGTTCGGGAATTCATCTGGATGAACATCGTGGCGCCCTCTGCCTTCTGCATTCTCTGGATCGCGGTCTGGGCCGGCATGGCAATCGAAACGCAATGGAGCGGAACCCTCGACATCTGGGCTTACGTGAACGAGCACGGAATGGAAAGCACCATCTTCTCACTATTCACGCTGCTCCCGGGGAGCCGGTTCCTCACCATCATCTTCTGCTGCGCAGTCTTCTTCTCTCTTGCCACGATGTGCGACGCGATTACCGGCACCATGGCGATCTGCTCTTCGAAAAATCTTTCGGTTGACGATCATCCGCCGCGCTCGCTCAAGATTTTCTGGGGCTGCGCCATCACGACAAGCGCTTATATCCTCATCGTCTCGGGCGGCATCGTGTCAGTGAGAAGCCTCTTTTCGATCATCGGCATTCCGACTGCGACGCTCCTCATGCTCTACATGTGGTTCCTGCTCACCCGCAGCACGCGTCTTTTCGCCAGACATTTCTAAACCAAACTCCATCCCTTTTCACCCTCCAAGGAGAAGCAACCCGGACCATGCACTCTTCGCCTTTCCTTCTATTTAATTTTCGGGATGATATCCCGCAATACAGTATTAAATTTCCAAAATCATGATTAAATCGAAAAAAACAGAACTTGCCAAAGGCATCTTCTGGCCCAGCTATCTGATCGCTGTAGGAGTGATCATCTGCGGGATCCTCAACCAGAAGGAATTCGGGGCCTTTCTCAACAAGGGGCTCGACTGGGTCTCCCTCAACTTCGGATGGTGGCTCGTTCTCTTTTCCCTCCTGATCGTTCTCATCGTGGCGGGTCTTGCCTTCTCCAAGGCGGGCGACATTGTAATCGGCGGGCCTGGCGCCAAACCCGAGTACACCACGTGGCAATGGTTCTCGATGTCGCTCAAGGGCGGCATCGGCACCGGCATTCTCTTCTGGGCCATGGGCGAACCCATTTTCCACATGGCCGCGCCCCCGGCAGCTGCCGGCGCCGCTGCGATGTCGAGGGAAGCAGGCATCTTCGCCGTCTCCCAGACGATGCTTCACTGGACCATCGCTCAATATGCGATGTACTCGATCTGCGCCGTCGGCATTGCACTCATGGCGTACAACCGCAAAAGTTCGATTTCGATCACGTCGATCTTCGAGCCCTACGTCCGATCCTCGCTCTTTCCGACAATCAAGACCTTCATCACGGCACTCTCGCTCATCTGCATCGTCGGAGCCCTTGCCTGTTCAATGGCGGTCGGCATCATGCAGATCAACAGCGGCCTCGACTTCTTCTTCGGCATCCCGGTCAACAACGTCACCGGCCTCGCCATCGCCGGTGCCATGGTCTGCGTATACGTCATCTCGTGCCTCACTGGCATCAAGAAGGGCATGCGCATTCTCTCGAGCTTCTGCACGATGGTCTTCATCGGCCTCATGATCTATGTGCTCGTTGCCGGTCCCACGCTCTTCGTCCTCGACCTCGGCACGGAATCGCTCGGGCAGCTCTTCAACCGCTTCTTCGAGCACAGCGTGATCCTCCCGACGATGACCGAAGGGGAAACATGGTCGAAGTCCTGGATCATCCAGTTCATGGCTGCGTTCTTCGTCTACGCCCCCATCATCGGTCTCTTCCTCGCTCGCCTCGGACGAGGCCGCACCGTGCGTCAGTTCATCCTGATGAACATCGGCGCCCCGAGCCTCTTCTGCATCGTCTGGATTGCCATCTGGGGCGGCGCCACGGTCTGGCTCCAGTACTCGGGAACAATGGATGTCTGGCAGATGGTCAACACGAAGGGCCTTGAAGTGACGATCTTCACCATCCTCGACTCCATGCCTTTCGCCCGCATCCTTGCCGTCTTCTTCATCATCGCGGTCTTCTTCTCCTTCTCTACCATGGCCGACTCCATCACCGGCACGATGGCCACGCTCTCAACCAAAAATCTCGGCGTCGAGGATGAAGCTCCGCGCTGGCTCAAGGTGATCTGGGGCGTTTCCTTCGGCGTGATCGGCTACCTGCTCGTTGCTTCAGGCGGGGCAGACAGCGTCCGCGGCATGTTCACGATTGTGGGACTCCCGATTTCTCTCATCGTCATCGCCTACGTCTACTGCACCCTCTGCGAATCCAACCGCATGGTTTCGGAATTCAAGCGCTAATCCTCTCAACCAACCTCAAACCAGCCGTTCCACTTCTTCAAGTGGAACGAAACAAAACTCAGATTACGGTATGCCGTAATTTAATTCAGTATTTAAGGATATTAAAATGAAAGAAGTCAATATCTATCCCGCAGAACTCGGCGTCAGCGGCTGGCTCGAAACCTCCAAATACAAGAACCATCTCTTCAATCAGGAAGAGGAAATCCGCGATGACTACGACTATGTGGTCGTCGGTGCCGGCTACGGCGGATACGGTGCGGCGCTGCGCCTGCAGGAGCTTTTCCCGAACGCCCGGATTGCCGTATTTGAAGCGATCCGCATCGGTGCAAACGATTCCGGCAAGAATGCGGGCTTTCTCATCGACGTGCCGCACAAGTTCGGCGACGACGTCTCTACGCCTGAAGACGAAAAGTGGACGGTGCGCCTCAACATGCACGCGATCAACACGATGCGCCGCGAAATCAAGGCGAACAACCTCGACGTGGACTGGAACGAACACGGCAAATACCTTGCGGCCTACGAAAAGCGCTTCTGGAAGATTCTCGACCACGACAGGGAAATTCTCGACAACATGAACGTCCCCTATGAGGACGTCGATGCTAAGGAGCTCGCCCGTCGACTCGGCACGAAATACTATTCGCGCGCCATCTTCAATCCCGGCTCCGTGCTCGTGAATCCCGCCGATGTGATCCGCGCTCTCTTCACGTCTCTCAAGCCCAACGTGCACGTTTTCGAGAAGTGCCCGGTAATGCAGATCGAGGACCGCAGCAACCACGCCATCGTGAAGCTCCTGAACGGTCGCACAATCCGTACCAACGCCGTTATTGTTACTGCAGGTCCCTTCCTGCAGGAGCTGGGCCTCGTCGATCATCGCTTCTGCCCGATCATTTCCTACGGCGCGCTTTCCCGCCAACTGACGGATTCTGAAATGAAGGCTTTTGAAGGCGTCGTTCCCTGGGGCGTGACGGCTGCGAATTCTGCCGGCACGACGGTCCGCCTCACGAAGGACAGGAGACTCTTCGTGCGCAACGGCCTTCTCTACGGCACCTACTACACCTGCTCGCCCGAACAGATCCGTCGGTCGCAGACGCTTCTCAGAAAGGCCTTCAACAACCGCTTCCCGCTTCACACGCATGTCAATTTCGAATATGTCTGGGGCGGCATGATTCACCTCACGATGAATTCGAAGCCGGTCTTCGGCCGTTCCGGGAACGTTTTCTATGCAGGCGTCGGTGAAGGCGCAGGCATCTGCAAGGTCTTCACGATGGGCTACTACCTTGCCGAGTGGGCGAACGGCATGAGAAGCGAGGAACTCAGCTACATGCAGCACGACAAGAAGCCCTCCTGGCTCCCGCCCAACTTCATCTGCACTATGGGCGCTACCGTGCGTCTCTGGTGGGAAAACGCCAACGCCCAGGGCGAGGTCTAAAGCCTGAACTCAGGGAAAGACCATCATTGAGGCCGGGGCTTCTAAAATCTGATCTGCAAGCAAGGCATCCCCAGAGCGGACTGCTTAGCATCGGATCAGACATAAAGGAAGCCCGGCCCAAATTACCCAGGAGATACTACCTGTGACCGAAACTAACCGCGAAAAGAAGTACTACACCATTGGTTCTGTTGAAAAACTCTGCGATCTTCTGGAGATTCTTTCCACACAGGACAGCTGGGATCTCAACGAACTCGCCGCTGCAATGGGACTGCCCAAAACAACGGTGCATCGGTTCCTGCTCACGCTTCTCGACCGCGGCTACGTCGTGCAGGAAAAGCGCCGCGGCCGCTATTCGCTTTCCTTCAAGCTTTTTTCAATCGCAAGCCGGGTTGTTGAACAGACAAGCCTAGTGAAGGTGGCGCGCCCCTTTGAAGAGCATCTGCGCAATGTGCTTGGAGAAACCGTCAATCTTACGGTTCCGTCGGGCCCCTCCATGCTCGTCATTGACAAGCTCGTTTCTCCTCAGGCTCTGCGCCAGGACGTGCAGCTCGGAAGCTCCTTTTCCATTCCCTCTTCTGCTTCCGGACGCATCTATCTGGCCTTTGCCTCACCGGACGACCGCGCCCGCGTGGAAACCGCCATTCGTTTGGAAGGTTCTGCCGAAGACAAGCAGAAGCTCCCCGACATTCTCGGCCGCATCGATGAAATCCGCGCCAACCGCATTGAGGACGACGATGAAGAGCAGTACGACGGCATTCGCTGCCTCTCTGCCGCCATTCTCGACAGCAGCAACCGGGCATGCGCAGCCATCTCGGTCTCTTTCCCGGTCATGCGTTTTTCGCCGGAAATACAGGAAGCCGCAAAGAAGGAACTCCTTGAAGCCGCCCGTCAGATTTCCCAGCGCCTCGGGGCTGCAGTCTTTTAAATCCTCGTTGAATCGGCCGCTTTAAAATTCATCCGTTGCACACTCATGTCTTCTGACTGCCCAGATGCCTTCGAACTACCGCGGCCGTTTTGCTCCCTCTCCCACCGGCCGGCTTCATGCCGGAAGCCTTGCCGCTGCGCTGGCGAGCTGGCTCGATGCGCGCGCGCACGAGGGAACGTGGCTTCTGCGCATTGAGGATATTGATCCGCCGCGGGACATTCCCGGCGCAGGAGAAAGCTTCATCGAAGATCTGAAGCGCTTCGGCATGGAGTCGGACGAACCCGTTCTCTGGCAGCACGATCGCTATTCCGCCTATGAAGAGGCGCTCAGGCGCCTTCAGGAACTTGGCCTCGTCTACGGCTGCGCCTGCTCGCGAAAGGAAATCTTTGCCGAGGACCTTCGTCTCGGCCTTCCCAAAGGGGTCTATCCCGGAACCTGCCGTGAGGGCACTCACGGCAAACCCGTCCGGGCGCTCAGATTCCGCGTGCCGTCAGGAACCATTTCCTTCCATGACCGCCGCCTTGGAGAGTTCTCCCAGGATGTCGAACGTGAGGTCGGCGACTTTATTCTGAAGCGCGCCGACGGACTCTGGGCCTATCAGCTTGCAGTCGTCGCGGACGATCTTTTTTCAGGCGTCACCGACATCGTGCGCGGCGCCGACCTCGTTGACAATACGCCTCGTCAGATTCTCCTCACGCGCGCGCTCGGCGGAACGCCTTCCCGCTACATGCATATTCCCCTTGTTCTCAATAACGAGGGAGAAAAGCTCTCCAAGCAGGCGGGCGCCACTCCAGTAGATGTTTCGAATCCGCTCGACGCGCTTGAAGCCGCCGGCCGCCATCTTGGAATTCCCATTATCGGCGCCGAAAACCCGGAAGGCTACCTCCGCGCTGCGCTTCCCCTCTGGGCGGAACGCTGGTGTCGATAACTGCTCTTCTCTAAGTGAAGGAGAACTTCTCATGGTCCGCCAGTCTCTCTGGATGCTCCTCGCGACCTTCCTTTTTGCGGTCGTCGCGCTTCTCGTCAAGATGGCCTCGGACTTCTACTCCGTCTGGGAAATCATCTTCTACCGGAGCCTCTTCGGCGTCGCCCTCTGCGGCGTCATCCTGAAAGAGAAGCATATTTCGCTCGCGACCACGCATCCCTGGCGCCATCTCATTCGATGCGCGATCGGCACGACCTGCATCACGCTCGGCGTCTATACGCTCTCCGTTCTGCCGCTTGGCACCGCTCAGACCTTCACGTACTCGTCGCCCCTCTGGTTCTGTCTCTTTCTTTCCATCTCGGCCGCCTTCGCGCGGCAAAAGCTCGAGAAGCCTTTGCTTTTTGCGGTTGCAGTGGGCTTCGGCGGCGTGCTGCTTATTCTGAGACCGGACTTTCCGGAGGAGGAATTGATCGGCGCGTTCGCGGGCGTACTGGTCGGCCTCACCGGGGGCGGCGCTGACTTCATGATCCGGGATCTCTCCCGGCATGCCGAACCTCCGGAGCGCATTGTCTTCTACTTCACGCTCACGGGAACGCTCGCGGGCCTTATTGCCTCTGCAGTGACGGGCTTTTCCCCTCATACCCTTCACGGGATTCTCCTCATCATCGGGATCGGCGCTGCCGCCACCGGCGCGCAGCTCTGCCTCACGATCGGATGGACCTATGGTCATCCGCTCCTCAATTCCGTCTACCAGTTTGCAGGCATCCCGTTCGCCGTGATCTTCGGACTCATCTTCTTCGGCGAGTCGCTCGACTTCATCTCGCTCCTCGGCATGGCGATTGTGACGCTTGCCGGGATGACGGCTTCGGTACTGCGGATTCAAGCCGAGAGACGACCTGCGTTGTCGAACGTAAAGAACTCCAGTTGAAGACCCAAAAGCCAACACTTTTCCTTAATTTCAGCCGTCACTTGAAACACTGTTAAACGTTCTATTGACTCCCCTGCTCTTCATCAGCAATCTAAGAACGTCTTAAAAACAAACAAACCTGCATGTTTTCATGCAGTTAGAACTTGATCAAGTTTCGTAATTTTAATAATTATGATAATTTAAATATCATTTTTTAGTAAATTTTACAGAGTTTATGCAGGATTTATACGGCGGTTATTACTTTATTTATCAGAAATCAGATAAATTTCTCAGAAGAATCAATCGAGACCCCAAGATACCTATGTAAACAGGGAAATTTAAAATGATTAGGTATTTATACTAATTTGTATTGACCTTGTTTCTATTTAACATTCAGATATCAACTGTAGCGGGAATACAAGATCAACAATAACTGACAGGTTCCCCAAGGAGTTTGTCATCATGATCAATGAAAAATGGCTGATCGGAGAATGGGAACTAAGTTCTGCCAACAACACCATCAGCCGATCCGGACATTCACACGTCTTGCCTCCACGTCTTATTGACACTCTTCTCTATTTTGCAAGACGGCCTAATGTCGTAATTTCCCGTGATGAGTTAGCTTCAAATGTATGGACGAGAAGCTTCGTTACTGATCAGGCAATTACCCAAAAAATTTTCGAACTTAGAAAAGTTCTACGTGATGGAAGGCCATCAAAGGAATCAATCGAATATATCAAGACCGTCAACAAACGCGGTTATTGTCTTGTTGCTCCTGTAGAACTTCTTGAAGAAAACGAGACGACTTCATATATTCCAGAGCAGCCGGCAGAATCCAAATACTCTGATCCAACACCAGAGAAATCCGCTTCGGACAAAGTAGCGCCAACCATTGATGAACAGGGAGAATCTATAGTCACCCCCGTTACCCCGCACCATTTAGGTGCGGCTAACAGCCCTGTGATGGAGGGAAACGACAGATCCAGTCAATATTGGAAACATAATGCTGAAGAGAATGTACCGGCATCCTCTGTTTCATGCGATGAAAATGAATCATCGTTGCAGCAGCGTGTCAAAAATGCTATTTGGCTTAATGCAGACTCTCTCGGATTCAAAAAAACAGCATATTGACTAACTCCTTAACAAAAAAGGGTGGCTGTCAGGCCACCCTTTTTTTTACCAACGGTTTCGCTTGATTTCTTTGGACGTTTTCGCTTCATTTTACCCATCCTTCGTAGTTAGACCACTTAAATCTTACGGACAGACGAAGCTATCGAAGCCTTGGGCAGAGACCCGCTCGAGATATGCTGCAACATATTCGGGGATAGCTTGCTGATCGTGCTCCCATTCAGAAACCAGAAGAAGCGATACGCGCAGAATTCTGGCCAGGTCTTCCTGAGAAATATTCAGCTGAGCCCGAATATTCCTTAATGTACATCCATTCATGATGACTCCTTATTTATCAGGGTGTTGATATAAAGATGATATATTGATATTTAGAGATTTAAAATCTCTCCTGATCATCTTGATATAAACCTACCATATCTTTAAGGAGGCATGATAAAAAGCCCTCGATTCCTGATATAAACCAAGGGCTTTTCAGCTTTCTTTTGACATTTATCAACAAAAAGGATTCTTCTATTCTTTGCTCTTCCAGTTCTGCAAGAGGCAATCCATCAAGCGGCGGATTTTTAAAAATCTCAAGCTGCCTCGCATCGCAGTGGTCGATGCGAGCCTTCTCCGATGAGGCTTCTGTATCCGGAGATCCCATCTGGATCGATGAGCTTGAACATTGGCGGTCCTCACAGCAAAAGGCACAATGAAAAACGCTGCAAGAGCGAGGCCGACACAGGAGCCGATCCAGAACCCCTGGAGCCCAAGCGGCTTGATGAAAGCTATTCCCTGGTAGGCGAGAATGTATCCGACGCCGAGACCGCCGCAACAGGTCATCAGCGCATGCACCACCATCGGCAGGAATGTAATCTGATAGCCCCTTAAAAGGCAGTTTCCCGCGACCTGCATGGCATCGAAGAAGTGATAAATCGCCGCATACCCAATAATGGCAACCGCCCAGCCGACAACTTGCGGATCATTCGAGTAGAGATTAGCAATTTCCTCTCGGAACAAGATACTCACAGTTCCTAGTAAAAGAGCACAGAGTCCGGCTACCTTCAGTACCCGCAAAGATAAATTTCTGGCTTGCTGCGGTTGTTTTGCCCCAAGGCATTGCGATACCAGCACAGTCCCGGCCAAACCTATAACCAAAGGTAAAACATAGTAAAGGTAAACAAGGTTGGCTACGATTTGATGACCTGGAGATGACGCTCTCTCCCAGACGCGCGAGAAGAATCGTCATCATGGTGAAAGATGTCATCTCGAAAAAACCTGCAACACCGATAGGGAACCCTATTCGTAAAAGGGATTCGAAATTTGAGAGAGCGATCTTCGGCCGACGGGTTGGCCGCATGGCCGCGAAATCTGGAGCTGTTTTCCAATAGAGCCAGTAGGCGACAAGGGCGCCCCATGAAAGGATCGCGGTCGATACAGCAGCTCCTGCACCTCCCATGGCTGGAATTGCACCCCATCCCTTCATAAAGATTTCATTCAACGGCACTTTGAGAGCCAACATAACTGCCGTAATGATCATCGCCGCCTGAGGATGATTCACTGCCGCATTGACGCTTATGAAGCAACGCGCGAGCAGAATGGGCGGCAGCGCAAAAGCGCTTGCCCAAAGATAGTTTTGGGCAACGACGGCAGCATCGGCATCCAGTTCAGCAAAAGTGCACCAAAAGTCTGCTGCCGCCGTTCCGATCACCCCCGGCACACAAAAAATCAGCGCCAGGATGAGAGCATGATGCAGTTCGATCCCGACTTCGCGAAATTTTTTGGCGCCATAACTGAATCCCGCCACAGGCGCTATACCTTGAAGCACACCTGAAAGCGAAATACTGATCCAAGATGCCACGGCCATACCAAGCGCTACGCCTGCCATGTCCACTGCCGAGAGTCGACCGGCCATCACCGTATCAAGCGTGCTTGAACAGATGACTGAAAGATTTGCTAAGAAAATCGGACCGGCCAGCCTGAGAAGTGCCCACGCACTCGTGTTGACACGACCGGTGACGCAGGAATCCGGTCCTCTCCCTTCACCATTCTCAAGGGATGAGTCTGCGGCAGGATTTCGAGTTTTCTTATAGGGAAAGCTCTCAGTCATAGGCATCTCATTCGTTTGATTTCAGATTTGCATCTGCATGAGCAGTGCTGATAAGAGGAATGTTTTCATCCGGCGTTTGCGCTCGGCGCACGCCATAAAGAACCCAGCCCAGGAAGACGGAAATAGCGCCGATCTTCATCGTGAGACTATCCATCGAGAGGAAAAGCAGGAATAAGAAAGCAATCCCGTAAGTCGCACAAATATCGGTCTGGATCAGGCGACCACGACTGAGCTTCATTTTCCTCGACAGATAAAAACTACCTGCCATGCAGAGCACGTAAGGAATAATGTTCGTAATGACGGAAAAATCTACAAGAAAATCAAATTGCTTAAGTAGATTTGGGCTTGCGACCAACAGCGCGAGTATGCTCTGAATTGAGGTGAGGATAATGAATCCTACGATAGGAACGCCTTTGGCATTCGTGCGGGCAAAAATTGCCGGGAAGTCACCTACTTCAGCTGAAGTTTTGAAAACGCGCGAAAGTGTGAACTGCCAGGAAACAAGAGATCCGATCATCGCCAGCACGAGAGTAGAAGCGACAACAGCCCCCGCTCCCTCACCGATCATCGCCGCAAAAACTACCCCGAAGGGAGCCGTAGATCCCACCATTTGTTCCGAGGGAACAATACCCGCAATCAGACTGGTCGTCACAACATAAAGAACCGCAACAGATACTGTGGCGATTAATACCGATCTGGGTACGTTGCGCGAAGGATTTTCAACCGCATCACCGTTTGCACAGGCAGATTCCAGTCCGAGGAAACACCAAAAAGTAAGCGCGATGCTAGCCGTCGTTGCATCCCAGGCACTCAAACCGGTCGGATTCCAATTAACGGCAAAAGTCGAAGCCTCAAACCAGAACCCTCCCATCAAGAGAAGGACAAGAACAGGCAAAAGGACTCCCCAAATTAATGCGGCCGAAATAACACCGGTAAAACGCGCCCCTCTGAAATTCAGAAGCGTAGCCACCCATAACAGAGCGACGGTTCCAACCCAAATCCAGATGGAACTATTGTCCGATGTGTGGATGCCTCCCCCTACAAGCCCCAGAAGATAGCCTAGGGCACTGTAGGTGATGGCAATGTTCGCCGTAATTAGAGAAAAGCCATATATGCAATTCACCATGAAGGCGCCGGTATGGCCAAAAGCGTATTCGGCGATGCCACCGAGTCCCGGACGCTTGGAGAGCATTCCGCAACGCGCAAAGACATACGAAATAGCAACCGCCCCAGTCGCGGCGAAGATCCAGGACAAGGATGAAATCATTCCCACTTCCGCAAGTTTTGCGGGAAGCATGATGATTCCGGATCCGAGCATATTGAGCGCAGTAAGCAGCGTGAGCTGTGTAGGGCTCATTTTATTGCCGGTCATATTCAATTTCTCCTGCTGTTGGGTCAAGAGCATTCCGGCGCAGCTTCTGAACAACGGCAGGGGCGCATTCCTTCAGGCCGACCGAACATCATGCTTCGAACCTGAAGGAACGCGCCCTTCTGCAATCTTTCCAGAAGAAATTTCGTTATGCGCCAGCAGTCTTGCCTGTTTCAGGCCTCATGTGCGGAAAAAGAAGCACGTCACGGATTGTCGGCGCGTTTGTAAGCAGCATCATGAAGCGATCAATGCCAATTCCGCATCCCCCGGTTGGAGGCAATCCATACTCAAGAGCGCGGACGTAATCGGAATCGTAATACATTGCTTCGTCGTCGCCGTGAGACTTTTTCTCGACCTGAGCCCGGAAGCGCTCTGCCTGATCATCAGGGTCATTGAGTTCGGAAAAACCGTTTGCAGTTTCTCTGCCCGCAATAAAAAGTTCAAAACGTTCCGTAATGCTGTGATCCGCGTCGGAAGCACGGGCAAGCGGAGATATTTCTGTTGGATAATCAATAATAAACGTGGGCTTAATGAGCTTCTTTTCTACGGTTTCATCAAAAAGCGCCATTTGCAAAGCACCAAGCCCGGGATCGACTGGAATCTCTCCGCCTAGACGCTCGAGTTCCCGGAGAAGGAACTCCTTGTCTTCAAGATTTTCGACAGAGTACCCGGGGGCATAGCGAAGGATTGCATCCTTCGGCGTAAGCCGATCAAAGGGTTCCGAAAGGTCGATCGTCATGCCCTGATAGTTGAGTACAGGAGAGCCTGCGGCCACTGCTGCGACATGACGCAGTAGTGCTTCCGTGAAGTCCATCAGATCCCTATACGTCCAGTAAGTCGCATAAAACTCCATCATCGTAAACTCCGGGTTATGGCGGGCAGAAACGCCTTCATTCCGGAAGTTTCGGTTGATTTCGAAGACACGCTCAAACCCGCCTACTACGAGGCGCTTCAGATAGAGTTCGGGGGCAATGCGCAGATACATGTCCATATCGAGCGCATTGTGATGAGTAACGAAAGGCCGAGCATTCGCCCCTCCAGGGATAGGATGAAGCATGGGCGTTTCGACTTCAAGGAATCGACTGTCAATCATGTACTGCCTTACGGCAGCGATGGCTCGAGATCGGACCAGGAATCTCTTGCGCGACTCTTCATTGACAATCAGATCCACGTAGCGCTGCCGATAGCAGCGCTCAGTATCCGCCAACCCCTTGTACTTGTCGGGCAGCGGTCGCAGGCACTTTGACATCAGGCGGATTTCGGTCACCCGAACCGCCAACTCACCCATGCGAGTGCGCATGAGCGTACCCTTTGCGGCGACTATATCCCCAAGATCCAGTGTCTTGAATTCAGCATATGCTGCTTCTCCAACATTTTCTTCCGCAACGAAATACTGCATCGTGCCAGTGAAATCGCGCACCGTTGCGAAGCTTGCCCGCCCCATTACGCGCTTGAGCATCATGCGCCCGGAGACAGCAACGCTGACTGGGTTTCTTTCAAGTTCTTCGGCAGTTGCATCAGCAAACTTTTCAGAAAGATCACCAAAAAGCGCTGTCCGCTTGAAGTCATTGGGATAGGCGACGCCCTGCTCGCGGATTTCAGCGAGCTTTCTACGCCGCTCAGTGAAAACGTTGTGTTCGAGTTCAGCGTCGAGGGCACGGTCGACATCAAAATTTTGTTCGGTCATTCGAAGCTCCGGCATATGCAGAAATTTTGGATGGAAGATGAACGCTGCAGCCCTAAGGAGGAGAACATCATGACTGCAGCGCAAAACAAATAGGAAAAGTCGAAAAAAATCCGACAACTTTCACTAGTTAGAGGCGCTAGGGACTGCCACTGAAGTGACGGTAAAAGAAGAAATCAGAAGCTGACGATTCCTGCACGCGTTCTTCCAATTAGGAATCGGCGGGAGGCGATGGGGAAGGAAGCGCATCAGGGCGATCATTCGTTTCAGGTATTTCATACTTTTGCCTCTTTACGTCTCAGATTGACTCAGGCCCGACTCCTGCCGATACGTTTGATATATCGGAGGAGTCGGTGCTCTTCAGGAGAGCTTTACTTGGTGCTTTCCGTCTTGATGACCTTCACCGTATAGCGTCCATCCTTCTGCGGATAGGCACCGTGGATATCGGTTTCAAAGCCGGGATAGTGCGCTCCGATTTCACAGAGCATCAGGAGGAAGTCGAGCACCGGACGACTTTCTTCCGTGAGCATTTCACCGGGCATAACGAGAGGAACTCCCGGCGGATACGGCAGAATCATGTTGGCGTTCACCTTGCCGATCATGTCCTCGAGGTAGCACTCCTCGACCTGACCGTTAAGTTCAAGCTGGAAGGCGTCGTAAGGCTTCATGACCATCGAGGGAAGAACCTCAAAGGCGCGGAACATCAGATCAGGCAGGTTGTGCTGCTTGATGAGCGCATGGATGCCCTGAGCCAGATCCTGCAGCGTCACATGTTCATAGAATTCCGGGTTCTGCTGATAGAGCGACGGAATGGCGCGCTTGATCGGGAGATTTCGGTCGTAATCGCGGCGGAAGTCGCAAAGCGCTCGAAGAAGACCCATCGCCTTGGTATTGTCAATGCCCATGCTGAAGAGGAAGAGCAGGTTGTAGGGCCCGGTCTTTTCAGCAATGATTCCGCGATCGTCAAGGTACTTCGAAACGATTGACGCAGGAATGCCTCGTTCAGCCATTTCTCCGGTCTTCGTCATGCCCGGCGTAAGGAGCGTGACCTTGATCGGATCAAGGAACATATGGTCGCCGTCAATGTTGCGGAAGCCGTGCCAGGAGTCTTCAGGCTTCAGTTCCCAGCATTCCTTCGACCCGATATTCTCCGGCTGCCAGACATCAAAGAACCACGTATCAGACTCTTCCTTGAGGCGTTTGATTTCCTTACGGAAGCGGATGGCACGATCGATCGATTCGTCAATCTGGCGGCGCCCAACGTTGCCGCGCATCATCGCGGCGGCGGTTTCGGTCGAAGCCGTGATCGCATACATCGGAGACGTAGACGTATGCATCATGAAGGCTTCGTTGAAGGTTGCTTCGTTGATATTTCCCTTCACATGAATCATCGAAGCTTGCGAGAACGCAGCAAGGAGCTTGTGCGTAGACTGCGTTTCGTAGATGACCTTCCCCGGAACTGCGCCGCCGCTCATGCCGCACAGGCCCTTATAAATCGGATTGAAATTGGTATACGGAACCCAGGCCGAATCGAAATGGATCGACTTGACGTCGAGGTTGTACTTGATCCAGTCGCAGTTATAGAAAAGACCGTCGTAAGTCGAATTCGTAACAACTGCATGCACCGGCCAGGTAGCCCCCGGAGTGTCCTTCACGCGAGCCTCAATCGTCTCATGCATGAATTCCTTCTTCGGAATGCCGCCCAGGATGCCGTAAGCATTACGAGTCGGACGAAGATAGATCGGCGTCACGTTGCTCATCATGAGCAGGTGCGTGAGAGACTTATGGCAATTGCGGTCAATAAGGACAGTGCTGCCGGAAGGCGCCGAATAAAGACCCACGATCTTATTGGCAGTCGACGTGCCGTTCGTCACGATGTAGCTTCTGTCAGCATTGAAGGTTTTCGCGATGAACTTCTCGGCTTCGCCGTGAGGCCCGGTATGGTCGAGGAGAGATCCAAGCTCACCAACAGAGACCGATACGTCGGCCTTGAAGGTATTGGGACCGAAGAAATCGTAGAAAAGCGTGCCGATCGGGCTCTTCTGATATGCAGTACCACTCATGTGACCCGGCGTACAGAAGGTGTACTTACCCTGGTCAACGAACTTAAAGAGCGCCTTGGTCAGGGGCGGCGTGATTGCATCAACATAGTGCTCGACGAGCTGCTGGATCGTGAGCGCCTGATCTTCTGCTGCAGAGAGATCGTATTCGAAGAATTCAATATTGATCTTCAGATCGGCCAGCGACGCATCCGTCACCGCATTGTTGTTGGTAAATGCGCAGATCGGCAGATAATCGTTGAAGGCGTTGATTTTTTCGAAAAGGCAGGTGGATGCAGCATCCCAATCAAGGATCACGGCGCCTACGCGGGCATTATTCTCAACGATTTCGAGAAGATCCTTTTCGTCGCTCGCATACACGACCTCGAAGCCGCGGTTCTTGAGTGCATTGTTAAGGCTCGTAATCGGGGCATCTTTATAGAAAGAGCCGGCTTTAATGAGTTCAACCAGGATATTCATGATTTGCTCCGGTATTTAAAAGATTTGCTGTTCGTATGAGGTGTCGGGTTATTCGTCATAGGGATCCAGAGGAGCCGCAGGCATGGGGCGAACCTGAACGCCGCCGCCGGTACCAACCTTGCGGGCCGGCTCGAGCGTGCTCTGGAACTTGCCGCGCTTCCAGGAGAAGAACATCAGGATCACAAGGCTCACTACAAAGGTGGCCGCAAGCTCAACCTGCTGGGCGCCCATAAGAGCAACGAAGCAGAATCCACAGCCGCAGGCGGCAGCTACAAGCGAGAGAACGTGACGGGTGGTGGCACCTTCCGTGCGAATCAGATTCGCGCAGGAGTAGAAGTAGGGCAGCATCGTGAGAAGCACCGCAATGCCGGTGAGCGTGCCGAAGAGGTCGGAAGTCTTACCGCCGGTCGAATTGAGAGCCATGATCACGGCCATCAGGACGGTCATCTTGCAGGCAGCAAGAATGAGGCCTTTGCGGGGGATGCCGTTCTTGTCGAGTTCGGCATAAACCTTCGGGAAGTTGCCGTCCTTGGCAGCTCGCATACCAGCCTGGGAAACGAGGAGCATCCAGGAACCCAAAGAGGTAAGGCAGGCAAAAGCAGTGAAGGCAGAGACCAACGGAGCAGCCCAATCACCAACGATCGTGGCGGCAGAAACCGCAAACGGAGCACCAGTGGCAGCCATAACTTCCGCGGGATACATGCCGCAGATCACCTGAGAAGCAGAGATGTAAACCAAACCTGCGAGGAGCGTGCCGAGCATCGTAGCAAGCGGCACCGTACGCTTCGGATTTTCAACGAGACCAGATGAAACGGCGGCGGATTCAACACCAACGAAAGCCCAGAGGCAGAGCAGCACGCTTTGAACAATCGCGGAAGTATCGGTGCCACCGGAAACGTTCCAGTTGGCCACATAAGTCTGCGGGTCAAACCAGAACCAACCGGCAATGGCGGTACCAATGACGGGAGTAAGAACCGCAATGAGACCGATCGTCGTTAAACGACTGATCCAGGCTCCGCCCAACATATTCATGAAGGTGAAGAACCAAACCGTCGCAATACAAGCTAAGCCGGCGATGATCGGATCGTTCAGGGCAGGGAAGAAGACTGAGAGGTAGGAAACGGCGGTAATGGCGATAGCGAGATTGCCGATCCAGTTGGCGTGATAGTAAAGAACGCCCGTCTGGAAACCGAAGCACTTGCTAACCTCACCGGCATATGCAATTGGTCCGCCCTCCTGGGGGTTTTTAGTTGCGAGTCTTGCATATACATATGCAAGAGAAAGCGCGCCAACGAGTGCAATAAGCCATCCAAAAAGCGCAATAGAACCAAGGCTGGCTAGGTTGGCAGGTAGGAGTGCGATACCGCTACCCATCATGTTACCGGCCACAATGCCGGTACAGGCGACGAGCCCGATTTTTTTCCCTGTTGACATTTAAATTCCCCTGAAGGTTAATGGTCCAGGTTTTGGTTGAGTGTTTCTAGCTGTTCTTGTCTTATTCAAGAACGATTTGATCGCTACGGGATGAATTGTGTTCTTCATCGCCGATAAAAATGTCAACCCGCTATAACTTCAAAAGAACTGACTTCGAATTTATATTGATAAATAATATAAATATCCATATAAATCATCATATTGATAAAATTATATGGCGATTATATAGTAACCATAATGGTTAACACTGATGGGTTATTAATATGTATGCGCCAAAATTTAAATGCAGAAATATAAAAAAGACCAATAATCATCAACGGAGCCATTAATGAGTACCATACTTTACCCTTCACCTATTTTCGGACCGGTAAATTCACGCAGATTAGGTTTATCTCTGGGTATTAACCTGCTGCCGCCAGACGGTAAAATCTGCTCTTTTGATTGTGTTTATTGCGAATGCGGCCTGAATGCGGAAAATCGCCCTAAGTTTTCGATGCCAACTTGCGACTATGTTTTAGAGCGACTTGAAGAACGAATTAATGAACTCATCAATCTCGGTCGATATCCTCAGGCAATCACCTTTTCTGGAAATGGGGAACCGACCGGGCACCCTGATTTTCCAAAGATCGTGCACGGCGTGATCGAACTTCGAAACCGTCTGCTGCCCAAGGCTTCTGTGTGCTGCCTTACGAATGCAACCCATCTCTTAAAACCGGAAATTTTTCGTGCACTTCGATCAATAGACACGCCTCTTCTCAAGCTGGATACCGTCTCAGCCGAATACATCGCACGGGTAGACAGGCCGACGAGTTTTTACGACCTCCCTGCTCTATTGAATCTCATGAAGAAATTTGACGGCCGGTGCGTCATCCAGACAATGTTCATGACTGGATTTTGGAAGGGGCAAAGCGTTGACAACACAACGGACGAATATGTGCTTCCATGGGTGAATACGCTGAAAACCATCAAGCCGCGTTTAGTAACGATCTACACGCTCGATAGAGAGGCGCCCTCCCAAACTCTCCTGAAAGCTTCAGAAAAAAAGCTTCGGCGCATAGCGGCATATGTCACTGCCGCCGGCATCCCCGTCACGGTTAGCATCTGAAAAAAAGGGAGCCCACCAGGAGCTCCCTAAAACATGCTCATAAGAGAATTCTTCAATAACTTTTTACGTTCTCAAAGCCACGGACCGCGATCATCCTCTTTGCAGACCCGGGTTAAAGCGCCTCCTGGAAGACGCATGGCGTCGCCCGCTTGAATCAGACTTCTCGCACTGCTGGCGAATCTGCTGGCATCCAACCCTGTCCGCCATGCATAAAAAATCAGAACCGTCAGGCTTGTAATTAACGTCAGTGCAAGTCTCATCTGACTTGCTCCGGCAATGGCTACGAGGCAGAAAGAACAAGCTACGACAGCCGCCACTACGTTGATGGCCTTCCCCTGCTGAGCGCCCTCTTTCCGGATCAGATTCAGACCAGAATAAAAATAAGGAAGCATCAGCAAAAGTACTGCGATGCCGGTAATGGATTCAAAAAGAACGGCCGTCCCGGAACTGTTCCAATTGATTGCGACAATGACCAGCATCATGACGGTCATTTTTATCGAACCTAAGACAAGTCCTTTACGCGGGATCCCGTTGCGATCAATCTCTCCATAAATAGACGGGAAAGTTCCATCCTTAGAGGCTCTGGCACCGGCGTGACTGACCAACATCATCCATGATGCCAGTGAGGCAAGGCTTGCGAATGCAGTGCAGCCGGCAACTATCGGAGCCGCCCAAGGCCCAGCGATCGTTGAAGCAGCGATAGCAAAAGGAGCTCCAGAATTCGCAATAATCTCAGCCGGATACATTCCGCAAACGACTTGAGAGGAAGCGATATAGACCACTCCGGCAATGAGAGTACCCAAAAGCGTTGCAATAGGGATTGTCTTCCTTGGATTTCGAACAATATGGGTGGAAACCGCCGCTGATTCGACACCGACGAAAGCCCAAAGACAAAGTAAGACGCTTTGTGAAACAGCCGACCAGCTTGTCTTTCCTGTTTCATTCCAGTTAGCCACGTAAGTTTGCGGGTCGAACCAAAACCAGCCGGCAACTGCTGTACCAACGACGGGGATCAAAACAGCGATCAACCCGATCGTGGTGAATCGTCCTATCCATTTGGCGCCCAGCATATTGACAAAGGTAAGGAGCCAGACAATGCCGATGCAGGCGAATCCCGCATTTCGCGGACTCTGTAATTCCGGGAAAAAATAGGAAAGATAAGCAACTGCTGTGATGCCGCAGGCTAAATTGCCTATCCAATTGGAGTGATAGTAGAGTACGCCCGTCTGAAAACCAAAGACTTTACTCAACTCCCCGGCGTAAGCGATTGGACCTCCTTCCTGAGGATCGGTCGTAGCCTGATAGGCATATACCCACGCCAGACCCAGAGCGCCCAGCAAAGCAATTAACCAACCTATCAGCGTAATTGAGCCTATTGCTGAAAGATTGGCAGGTAAAACCTCAACTTCCAGAACCGCATGACTCTCGTTCAAGATCCAACAGGATTTTGATCATTACTACCGAAAAAACTTAAAAAATTTCATTGCGTCGCCGGCGCTTTTCTTGTACACTCGAGAGTAATATATTACTCTCGCAATTTAACTTCGAATGTTCCTGAATTTCACGGTCCCGATACCCAGGCTCAAAGGAAAAATCAGTCGGCAAGGCACTAAGAGCGGAACGTACATCCACTACGTTCTGGAGCGCAGCTACGACCCGAAAAAGAAGCACACGGTGCCCAAGCGTGTGCTAATCGGAAAATGCGTTGGTGAAACCGAGACCATGGTTCCGAATGAAAATTTCCTGGTCTTTTTCCCTGATGCCGTTCTCCCAGAAGTCCGGGAGAGCGCCAGGCGCTGCAGCACGCTGATGGCCGGCAGCTACATCGTCATAGCAAACATCGTGCAGACGTACGGCCTCGGCAAAATGCTCCAGAAGCATTTCCTTGATCGAGCTGGGCTGGTGCTGGATCTGGCCGCCTACATGATCATTGAGGAAAGGAATCAAGGGCAGTACTACCCGGACTACGCATATCGACATCCGCTCTTCTCGAAAGACATGCGGATTGCGAGCGACGCCGCCATCTCGAGCTTCCTCGCCAACGTCAGCCCGGACCAAATTTCAGGCTTTCTGAACGACTGGAACGCAAAGCGCGATCATCGCTCACGGATCTACATTTCCTATGATTCAACTAATAAGAACTGCCAGGCGGGAGATGTTGATTTTGTTGAATTCGGCAAGGCCAAAGTCGATCAGGGATGCCCGATTTTTAATCTTGCCGTCGCCTACGACAAAACCAATCAGGTGCCGTTGTTCTATGAATGCTACCCTGGCTCCATTAATGACGTCAGTCAGTTCAAATTCCTTGTAGACAAGGCAATTGCGTACAACTACAAGCGTATTGGCTTCATCATCGACCGAGGTTATTTCTGCAAGATCAACATCGACTACATGGATGCGAATAACTTTGAGTTCATCATGATGGTTAAGGGCTGCAAGGCACTTGTGGCCGAATTGGTCGACAGGCTCCACGGCACTTTCGAAAATCGCGTCGACGCCTCCCTGCGCGAGCATTGCATCAGCGGCACAACGGAAAAAATGAAGATTTTTCCGGAAGACTCACGGGAGCGCTACTTTCATGTCTTCTTTAACCCCATGAAGATGGCGACGGAGCGGCGCGATATAGAAAACGCGCTGACGCAGATGCAGAAGAACTTCGACCAGTGGGTCGGCCGTGAAGTGGAGTTCGGATCCCCGCATACAGATTACTTCCAGTGTCACTACGACGAAAAAGGCCGCTTCCTTTTTGCCGAAGAGAAGAAGAGCATCATCGAGCATGCTTATTCGAGATGCGGATATTTCTGCATCATTACCTCCGAGAAAATGAGCGCCAGAGACGCTTATCTGCAGTACCGAGGCCGCGACGCCTCAGAGAAGCTCTTCAGCGCAGACAAATCATTCCTGGGCAGCAAGAGCATGCGGGTACACTCCGCAGAAGCCGTAAGAGCCAAGATTTTTATTGAATTTATTGCTCTCATTATTCGACAGAGGCTCTACAACCTCCTGAAGGATGAGATGCTCCGCCTGCCGACAAAGAGGAACTACATGACGGTTCCTGCGGCGATCCGGGAACTGGAGACAATCGAGCTGGTGAGAATCAATGACGGCAGATATCAGCTTGACCACGCAATCACGAGGACGCAGGAAATCATCCTGAAATCCTTTGGCATGACGAAAGACAAGGTTATGTCGCAGGCCGCCGCCATCTCTGCCGCGCTTGCCGGAAAGAAAGACAGCATGGAGGACGTCGAGGATCTGGAACCGATTGGCGAGGAGGAGAATGAAGATGCCGAAGCGTAAGTCGCTGGCTTCGATTGAGAAGCAGATCAAACTGACTCAGCAGCGGTTGCTGAAGGTCAAAACACGTTACGAGAAGCTCGGGGTAAAGCTCATCGAACTCAACAAGGAAAAGACGCTGCGGCAGGCCGAAGTGATTGCGGAAGCCATGGCTCGAAGCGGTAAGACCATGGAGGAACTCATGACCTTTTTAAGTCGCTGACTGACCGTCCGAAGTCGCGAGAGTAATAAACGGCTGGAAGTTCAGGTAAAAGGGCGATGCCAGAACACATCATATTTCCGGCAACAATTCCCGTACAGGTAATCAGTGTTAACGGTCAGCGTAAACGAGACTGTTTAGCCAACGACTTTGAGACGTGATACGCCAAGGATTTGAGACCATATACCGTATCTGACCGGGACGATATACCAACATCCTGTTGGCCTGGATACCTCCGCTACCACGAGACCCATTACCACTGAGACCCGATACCTCCGTAAAGAGAGATGGATTACCACAGGGATTGAGACTGCAAACCGCTCTGAATGAGACGGCATACCACTCTTGGTCAGCTTTACCTCTGCACTGAGACTACTTGCCCCAGCGGCAGAACTGCATACAAATGAATGGGACCCGATGCCATGACGAAATGAGATGAGATACCACAGCAATAAGACAGGATACCTCTGCATGAGACTACTGAATATGCTGAATATCGACAATGGTATTTCCTCTTAACATAATGTATTCCTTGGATATTAAGTCGAAATCCCTTCGGCTTAATTACCAAGGAGACTGCTATGTCGAAACAAGCAAGAAAGTCTCGGGGCCCTTCTGTTGTTGAGTCCGAAATCCCTCGGCTGACACCTCAGGAAATTTTTGAAGGCTACGAAAGGCATCTCTATAGCGTTGAGGATGCCAAGACATTGATGCAGATGCCTCGCAGCACGTTTATGCGGCATCTCAAGAACTGGCGAGAGACAGGTCGGCTGCCCTCACATACCGGTCAAGGGAATCGTGTTCCGGCCAATAAGCTCGATCCGCAGATCAGAGCGAGGATCATCGAGTTTGCAACAGGCAAATATGAGGGCTTCCAGGCAACCCTCCTGCATAAGTATTTGCTCATTGAGGGTATTGAGGTCTCCGTTGAAACGGTACGACGAATCCTGACAACACTTCGTCCGGAAGAAACTCCAAAGGAGCGCAGGTCGACCGCGCATAAGCTGCGCCGCCGCAGATCGAGCGTTGGGGAACTGATTCAAATTGACGGCAGTCCGCATCCATGGTTCGAGGGAACCGGAGACGATAACAGCTACGCGCTTCTCATCTTTGTCGATGACGCAACAAGCCGCATCATGGTCGCCGGCTTCTATCCAACAGAAACATCTGAAGGATATCTTCAGTTGCTGAATAAGTACATTGAAAAATATGGGATTCCATGGGCTCTGTACAGCGACAGACATTCCATCTTTGCCCCAGTAAATCCCTCGAAGAGCGGAAAATCCGAGGAAACACAATTTCAAAGAGTCTGTCGGGAGTTGGGGGTAACGGGGATACGGGCTAATTCGCCAGAAGCCAAAGGGCGGGTCGAGCGAACATTCAGCACGCTGCAGGGACGATGGCCAAAAGAGTTCCGTGTGCTGGGCATCAGAAATATGGCGGAAGCAAATTCACGAATGCCGGAATTGCTGGCGAGCTATAACCAAGAATTCGCAATTGCTCCCGCTGACTCTAAGGATAGCCACGCGCCGCTGCTGGAGGAAACGAAAGAACGCATTGAGCAGATCTTTGCCAGATGGCATACACGTATGATCAGCAGGAACCTGACGGTGTCCTACGGCAGCAAGACACTGCAGATTGTCGGGGTGGGCCGCTCCATGAGGGGAGCAATGATGAAGACTGAGTGCAATCTGCTGGAGTATGCCGATGGGCGGGTGGAAATCCTCTGGTGCGACGAGGTTGAACATCGCAAGCGGATCACCAAAGAGGGGCCGAGAATCCGAAAACGCTACCACGTGCTCGAATTCACGGAACACGACAGAACGAAATTGAAAATGTCAGTCGCAACACCGGAAGAAACGGCCAAGACACTGAATCACCGCGTTGATGAAGTGGGGCGTCAAAAGAAAGGAGACTCAGAAACGACGCAAAAGAGCCCCTGGCACGAAATGCAAAGGAGATCGGCTCTGAAAGCGATGGCGAAACGGGAGGAACTGAACCGAAAGATCGAAGAAGCGAAAGCAATCAATGCTCGTATTGCAGCAGCCAAGGAAAAGTTGAAGCCCAAGAGATAACTCAACGGTTGAAGCACCGTTGAGATGGTGGGTCGTTAAGGCGAATGCACCGCGCGCTGCGCTTGGATGCATCCGCCTTAACTAAATGATATCTCAGGGATTTCTGTCAAGCGACTTTCGCGGCATAAAGCTTCGCGCGTCTGAAGGCCGCGCTCGTTTATTCCACGTTCGCTTGACAGAGCTTGCCTCAGTGCCCGTAGGCTAAATGCCGGTACCGCCGCCAGGTGCCGAAGTGGAGCGCTCGGCCAGCACAATGCCCGCAAACCAATCCGCGAGCTCGCGCGTTACCAGAAAAGCCGCTGTGTAGCTTTTCGCCTCCTTGAAAAGATCAGCGCTGTTGTGAAACTCTTGCCGATTGCTGGTGTCACCCAGAGGGGCAGAAAAAGTCTCATTATCGCTGTGGGTTAGCAGTCTCATTTTTGCTGCCCGTTAACATCCCGTACAGGTAATCAGCCCGATCTTTTTGTCTGACGCCATAGCGCTTCTCCTGCTATTTTTTTGACCGTCATGAAGTTTTCCATCGAAGTCTTCCTTCCTGCAAAACGAACTGGATGCGAGTGTGAGTCTTAAGACAACTCAGGAATATGGTGCGTCAGTCTCAAAATGAAAGCATCACGGCGAAATCAAGTTTTTCTTCCGCTATAGTTTCGACTTAATAAAATTTATAAAAATTCTATAATAATCAATACATTGATATTTTTATATCTCTGGGATATTTATTCTGCAGTTGAAATCCGTCTGATAACCTTACTTTTCAACTGCCTCGACGCTTTCTTTTATTTCCAAAAATGAAGTCTTCCCGCAGCGTACGCCGCATCGCAGCCGTCCACGATCTCTCAGGCGTCGCCGCGTCTCACTCACCGTCGTCATACCGATTCTTTCCACAATGGGCTTCGACGTTTGTCCGCTTCCGACGGCCATCCTCTCGAACCACACGCAGTACGAGAACTTTACGTTTCTCGACCTCACGGACGAAATGCCGGCGCTCATCGATCATTGGGAAAAGCTCGGCGCCGACTTTGAAGCGATCTACACCGGATACCTCGGATCTCCGCGCCAGATCAGAATCGTCGCCGACTTTATCGAGCGCTTCCGAACGCCCGATACGCTCGTCGTGGTGGATCCGGTGCTCGGAGACAACGGCAGGCTCTACAACAAGATCACGGATGAGATGGTGAGCGAAATGCGCACGCTCGCCGCGCGCGCCGACGTGTTGACGCCCAACCTCACCGAACTCTTCGCGCTCCTCAACGAACCTTTCCGATCTGAATGCACGGACGACGAATTGAAGGCCGCCATCACGGAGCTCACAAGCTCCGGCCCCGACACCGTCATCATCACCGGCGTTCCGGTTCAGGGAAAGCCCAATCTCACATCGGTCATTGCCCGAAGCCGTACGGACGGCCGAACCTGGAAGGTTACGTGTCCCTATCTTCCGGCGCACTATCCCGGCACGGGGGACGCCTTCACGAGCGTCATCACCGGAAGCCTTCTCCAGTGGGACAGTCTCCCGATAGCGCTTGACCGAGCAGCGCAGTTCATCCTCCAGGGAATCCGCGCCACCTTCGGCTACCAGACCGACAACCGCGAAGGGATTCTGCTCGAACGGGTTCTCCAGAATCTGTCGCTTCCGATTCAATCGGCCACGTATGAACTCGTTTGAAGAAAACCTTCCGACGAAAAAACAAAAGCCTCATGCAGCACCCGCCCGCAGGAGCGGAAGCCGCATGAGGCCTTGAATCAGACTTCTATGAAGTGCAATCAGGCGGCAAGGCGATTTCTTGCGATCGTCACCCAGATGGCCGCACCGACCGCAAGCACGCGGTCATCGAAGTCGAAGCACGGATTGTGCAGATTCTTCGCACCGTAGGGCGCCTGACCGCCCAGGAAGCAGTAAGCGCCGGGGACCTCCTGCGAGAGGTAGGAAAAATCTTCGCTCGCCATCTGCGGAAGCTCGGCAAAGTCCGCATTGGCGTCGCCCACCACCTCGCGCGCAGCGGCAAGGAATGCGTCAGAAAGCTTCGGGTCGCTCATGAGCACTGCCGCGATCGGGTCAAATTCGACTTTCGCTGAGACGCCGCAGGAGATGGCGATGTGTTCAGCCACTTCACGGATGCGCTTTCTCAGAAGTTCGCCCGTTTCATTTGAGAAGAAGCGCGTGCAGCCTCCGATTTCAGCCGTTTCCGGAATGACGTTGAAGGCAGAACCCGTATGGATCTTCGTTACCGAAATCACCGCGGGATCAAGAGGCGCAATATTTCTCGAAGCAATCTGCTGCAAGGCTGTCACAAGGAGCGACGCCGCGAGAACCGGATCGGCAGAAAGATGGGGCGCCGACGCGTGCGAGCCTTTCCCCTTCAGGTGAATGCTGAAGAAATCCTGTCCGGCCATCGTGGCGCCGTGGCGGCAGCGGACCTGACCCACAGGGACGTCGGTCCAGTTGTGCATGCCGTAGATCTCGTCGCAGGGGAAGCGCTTGAAGAGACCATCCTTCATCATCTCGAGCGCGCCGCCCGCGCCTTCCTCGCCCGGCTGGAAGATAAGCACGATCGTGCCCTTGAAGTCCCTGTGCTGAGAGAGATACTCAGAAGCCGCAAGGAGCATCGTCATGTGGCCGTCATGCCCGCAGCCGTGCATCTTGCCCTGATTCTGAGACTTCCATTCGCAGCTTCCCTCCTCGGGCATCGAGAGCGCATCCATATCGCTTCGAAGCGCAATCGTGCGGCCGGGACCGAGATTTCCGTGAATCACGCCGACAACGCCCGTGCGGCCGACATGTTCCGTCACTTCAATTCCCCAGCCTTTCAGCTTTTCAGCGACGACGCCGGAAGTCCAGACCTCCTCGAGACCGAGTTCAGGATGACGGTGAAACTCATGACGCCACTTTGCATATTCCGCTTCGTGCGAACGAAGTTCCTCAAGCACTGACATTTCTTTGGATTCCCTTCTTTGAGAAATGCCCGGGGGACCTGATCCGGCGCCCGGGCGATGGAAAATTTTGGGTTTTGGTTTTCAGCGAACGATGCGCGGCGGTCTTGCAAGCCTTGCCATCGAAGAGTCATCGGGCTCCTGCGCGCCTGCCGCCTCGTAGGGCGTATCGTCCTCGTCGTCTTCGCTCACGATCCGGTCGGCAATTTTGAGGAAAGGCGGCACGAGAGATTCCGTGCCGTCGTCCTCCATCGCCTCGAGCTCCGACTCCGTCGGTTCATGGACATCGAGGACCTTCACGGCAAACTGCAGGCCAATGCCGGCAAGCGGATGGTTGGCCTCAAGCACCACCATGCCTTCAGCAATATCCGTGACGCGCCACGTGCGGCCATCAGGGGCTTCGCCCGGCACTTCGTCGACAACGGCGCCGGGTTCTAAAACCTCCGGATGCGCGAAATTCTCTGCAGGAATCAGCTTAATCGCTTCGGCGTCGTATTCGCCGAAAGCATCCTCGGGCTCAAGGTGAATCGAAAACCCTTCCCCCGCAAAGCGCCCCTCAAGGGCCGCCTCAAGCTTCGGGAAAATGTCGCCGTTGCCGTGGAGATAAACAATCCCCTCCGGGGGCGTCTCTTCAAGGGTCTTGCCCGTCATGTCGGCCATCAGGACCGAGATGGTGACGAGCATGCCTTTGCGAATGCTTTCTGCCATATGAATCTATTGCGAACAAAAAATGAATAGGAAATCAATTGCGCTCAAACGCAAGCTTCATGCCGAAAAGGATCAACACGAGGCCTGTCGTGCGATTGAGCCAGCGCCGGAAAGAGGGGCGCTCGAAAACCGGCCGTATTTTCTCCATCAGGAGAACAAGGACCGTGAGCCAGAGGATGCCGAGCACCGACCACGTAAGTCCTAAAAGCGCGAGCTGCGGCGCTGCTGGGAGCTTTGGATCGATGAACTGCGGGAAGAACGTTAGGACGAAAACTACAACCTTAGGATTGAGAAGATTGCAGAAAAGACCGCTTCTGAAGGCCAAGAGCCCCGTCTTCCTCGATGCCTCAAGCGCAGCTATTTTTTCGGATGTGCTCGGCACTTCGGTCTTCTTTTGAAAGGATTCGCGGATAGCCCCGATGCCAAGCCAGAAAAGATAAACGGCCCCGGCCCATTTGAGAATGTTGAAGAGTTCCTGACTTCCCATGATGAGCGCGGAGATGCCGAGAATTGCGGCAGTCGTGTGAATCGCCACGCCCAGATTGATGCCGAGAAGGCAGAGAATGCCTGCCCGGCGTCCGTGGACGAGGGTTGTTCTCACCGTAATCGCGAAATCCGGACCAGGAAGGAGCGTAATCACAATCACCGCAGGAATAAAAAGCAGGTAATCGTTCCAACTGATCACAGCTCAAAATCCTTCTTCCAGACGAGTGCGGCGTCCCTTGCGCCCGGAAGGAAAAGTCCTGCCGCGAGCACGAGAAGATTAACGAGCGGAATGCCGACCAACAGCGCCCAGCCGCCTGAAATCCCGCAGTCGTGGCAGCGCCTTGCCGTCAGAACAAAAAGCGCAAAGGACCAGAATCCGGAGGCCCAGCTGTAGATCATGGCTATGCGCAGAAGCGCCTTATCCGAAATCCATTCGGCATCCGCGATGGGATCCATCAGCAGCCAGGCTGCGGCCCCCAAAGCCGCCCAGAGGATGAGACCGCGGGCAAAAGCAGCACGGTCGGCGCGGATCTGGGGATTGAAAACGCGCAGAAAGACGAGTCCGAACCAGGCAAAAGCGGATACTGCCGGCATCAGGCCGGAACCCGCTCGATCAAGTACTGCGCAACGGTCCATCTGAGGCATGCTCCCTCAGAGCATCAGAATCCGACGCTTCCAGAGTTCGAATTCCTCTGCGGTGATTTTCCCTTTAGTGAGAAGCCGGCGGATTTTCTCGATGGCCTGCGCTTTTACCTGCGTCTGAAGCGCAAAGGAAAGCTGCGGGATGTCGATGGCGGCCTGTCGGTAGATGAGGCCGCAGGGGGAGGTATCTGCGAGCGGGCTCTGAGCGTCCCGGGGAGATGCTCCGGGCGCCGCTTCCGAAGCCCCGTCGGCCCGGGCTGCCGCCCGGGCTTCATTGAGTTCCGCCTCGGTATGAAGACCGAAGGCATTGAGCACCTTCGTCATGAAGGAAGCCATGGCGGAACGCTCCTCACTTAGCGGAGCTGCTCGGCGAGCAGACCGAGGATGTTGGGCGCAACACCCGTCGCATCCTCACCGCCGTCCGGACCCTGAACCGTCACGCGGGTTTCAGCGCCTTCGCCCGAAAGATGGATGCGGTAGTTGGGCGCATCAATGACGGCGTCGGAGCTGAAGAGGTTCGTGAAGAACCCGCGCTTTTCCTTCTGAGCGGCTTCATATGCCGGGTCGAGGTAGCGGACAAGGAACCAGCCGGCAGTGCGGTCGCGGTCGACCTGCTCGAAGCCCATGCGGTCAAGCACGAGGCCCATGCGGCGCCAGGCCTGGTCGAAATTGTCCGTCAGAACCACGGCGGCGGCCTTGCCGTCAGCGCCGTTCTCGATGCGGGCACGGGTCGCGACGGGCTCAACCTTGAACTGCTGCGCGAGTTCCTTCTGAGCCTCGGCTTCAGCCTCGGCGGAGGCATTGGGATTGAATTCAGCGTCGATGCGAAGCGCGAGGCGCTGGAGCATTTCCGCTTCCATCGTCGGATCCGTAGGACCCGGCTGCCAGACAGTGCTTTCCTTATCGGCGCCCGTCACCACCTCAACCATCGAGCGGTGCGAGATGTAGATGTCGGTCGTGCCGTCGTCATTGCGCTCCATGCGGGTGCGGTACTGATCCTGCTCGCCCGTGGAGTATGCAAAGTCGATCACCTTGCCGATCGTGCGGCGGATGATGTCCTGAGGAAGCTTCGCTTTATTTTCGGCCCATTCAGTTTCCATGTAGCCCGTCTTCGGGTTCTGCTCGCGAACCACGAGACCGACGGAGGGCCAGAAGTCCTGCACCACAGCCCAGAGCTGTTCGGGCGCGGCATTGACGCGCAGCCACCGATCGGTTCCTTCCTTCATCACCTTCGCGCGGACGGTGAGCGGAACAATCTTGGAAGCGGTCGGCGCGTTTGCATCCGCCGCCTGACGGGCCTTCTCGGCCTCTGCGTTTGCGCTCACAACGCCCGGACGCGCCGGAACCTGAAAGCGGTTGTCATTCTGAATCGGCGTCAGATCGGGCGGAATTTCGAGATTCGCACGCGAGTTGGAGGACTCGTACTGAACCTTGTCGTCATTGAAGTCAATGCCGAGGAAGGTGCAGCCCGAAAGAGAGGCAATCGCCGCTGCAGCGGCGGCGAGGCGAAACGCGCGCATGGACATTCTTTTAATGGATTCCAAAAAAATCGTTTTTGCCTTCAGACAATTCCCGCAATGGAACCGAGAAGGCGCTTGAAAGTCGAAAAATTTTATCAAAGCCGCGGGGCACCGAGGAGATTCAAAAGCGCCGTAGTGCAATTTGTTACCGACCACCGAGCGAAACGGCAAGTTTTTCAACCGGTCCGGGCTTCATCCAGACGATGCGCTCCACGCCGTAATCGAGTTCGGTCAATCCTTCTTCATAGGCGACGATCCTCACGCCCGAAGGCGCGAGCCTGAGAAGCTCTCCCGGCAGAAGATAGTGGTCCGGATTTCTCGGCCGCCCCCAGATGCGCGTATTCACTTCCGTAAAGGTCTCCATGATGAAGAGTCCTCCGGGCGCCAGCGACGCGTAGTAGTTCGGAAAATGAGGCCGGTGGAGGTAGTTCGTGACGACGATCGCGTCGAACTGGTCCTCCCCATAAGGCCAGGGCTCGTTTTCAAGGTCCCGGCATTCGAGCGTAAGTCCCGGAGTGCCGGCGAGCGCTTCAACATGAGAGAGATCAATGTCGACCGCCGTCACCCGGCAGCCCTTCATGAGAAAGAGCCCCGTATGGCGTCCTTCGCCGCAGGCGAGATCAAGCACCCTCGCACGGGCGGGAAGCTCATCGGCAAAGCGCATCACCCAGGCGGACGGGTAGCGCATGCAGTTTTCCTTCGGGTTCTTGCAGACCGACATGATTCACGCTCCTCTTAAAGCACGAGATTGACGAGCCACTGCCCGAACATCAGGAAGGGACGCACAAAGAAGGTCAGGCCGCCCCCGACCATGAGAACAAGGAGGATGATCATGCCGTAGGGCTCGATCCGGTCGAGCTGCTCGCCTGCGCGCTCCGGGAGGAGCCCCCTCAGAATGCGCCCGCCGTCGAGCGGAGGAATCGGGATGAGATTGAAGGCCATGAGCATGAGATTGACCGAGATCCCGGCAGAGCAAACGGAAAGCACGAACTTGTCGTAAATCCCGACCGCAACGCAGAGCTTCAGAAGCAGCGCCCAGACGATCATCTGAATTGCATTGGATCCGGGGCCGGCAATGGCCGTCAAAAGCATGCCCTGGCGCAGATTGCGGAAGTTCCTGGGATTGATGGGCACGGGCTTCGCCCAGCCGAAAAGAAGGCCGCCCCCGCCCGTAAAGGCGGACATGAGAAGCAGCGCTCCCGGAATGGCGATGGTGCCCACGGGATCAATATGAGGGATGGGATTCAGCGTCACGCGGCCCATGCGCACGGCAGTCGGGTCGCCGCACTTCGACGCCGCCCAGCCGTGGGCGGACTCGTGAAGCGTGATCGCAAAAATGAGCGGGATAGCGTAGACGCAGACAAGCTGAATCGCGTGATAGAGGCTGTCCATGGTGTGGCTTGATGAAGGTTCCTTGACGAGAGGAGAAATCTTAATGCAGGTTGCCCGCCGCTCAGCACCGCAGGACACATCGGCACACGAATCTTTTCTGATCTTCAATTTTTGCCGAAAGCACTGCCATGCTTTACTGCGTCCGGGCGTGACGCATAGGTGCCGAAGAATAGTGAAGCTCGAAAAACATTCAGAGAGACTTCACCCATGGCATACGGATACAGCTCCTTCTACTACACCGCACCCAATGCGGCGCTCCGCGCCACTGCATTTATTGCGTCCTGGCTCAAGGTTCAATTCGGACTTGAAGGCGTCGAAGCCTGGAAGCCCGGGTTTACGATCTTTTCCGCTTTTGGAGAAACGTTCAGATTTGAGGCGCGCCGCCGCCGGCCTGAAAAGAACGGCATGATCCGCGCCGAATGGGTGCTTGAGCTCACTTCCTCAGGAGCACCAAAGTGCGTGCTTGGGTTTTCCACAGCCTCGCTTCTCGGATCCTCCTCTTTTTCTGCGTTCTACTCCGCCGACCTCTCCTATCCGGGATCTGCAGCGTTCCTTCGGAGCTACTACCGCTTCACCCGGGAATTCGCCCCCGGGCGAACCATGTCCGAGGATTCCGCTTCTCCGCTCTGCGATCGGTTTGAGTCGCCGCTTCTGCCTTTTGAGTCTCTGCCGCTTCTGGAGGCAAGAGATGTCCTACCCAACATCCCTTTCCTCCAATCTCTCAGAAACGATGCGAAGCGCCGCAGCTTTGCACTCGCGATGGAATTCCTCGAAGGCGTTCGCCGCGCCCGCCGTCGGAAGGAAGATTTTCTCGACCGCAAGGCCGTAGAAGCGCTTGCGCCCGCGTCCTACCGCCGAACGAATGAGGCGCCGCTCACGGAAGAGGAGAAAATCCGGCTCCTGAAAGCTGAAACCGAAAGGAGCCTCCTGCTTTCGCTCAGTACCGATGAGGCATTCCAATGGTTCTCTTCGGGCGATTCGGCAAAAACCGCGCCTGCGCCTCGTCTCAATCGAAAGATGCGCCGCGCGCTTGAAAAGAAAAACGCGCTATCGAAGCCTGGGAACCAATCGGCAGCGAACGATGCTCAGAATGCTCAGTCAGGCCGCGCGTCCTCTGAAACGGAGAATCAGGGCGAAGCACTGGCGTTCGCCCCTGGGGAAGAAGAGACGGCGGAAATGCCGGACATTCACTCCGAAGCAGAATCCATTTTCAGAGATGCGAAGACCGGTGCCAGGGAAGCGCGTCTCGAGCGCCTGAGCAGCATGACCCCGAACGAGGAAGACGCCGCCCGGGAACGGGCCCGCCTCGAAGAAAGACTCAAGGCCTCTCAGCTTCGCGAGGAAGCGCTCCAGGAGGCCCGGGAAAAGGAAGATGCCGAATTTGCAAGGCGCCTCGAGGATATCTCCAGGGAGGAACTCGAGCGCAAGCGCATCATGGCTGCAGAAGCGGAAGCGCAAAGAAAAGCCGCACGCGAGAAAGCTTCTATCGAGGCGGCTGCAGAGAAGCCTGCGGACGACGAAAAGCCGTCCGCGGAAAGCGACGCGCGGAGCGAAGCCATGGAAAGAAACCGCGCAAGAAGCGAAGCGCGGCGCGAAGAAATGCTCGCCCGCCGGGATGAAGTGCTTCGCCTGAGAAGTCAGAGCACGTTCGGCGACGCTTTGGAGAAGGAAGAACGCGCGCCTTTAGAAGCTCCGAAGCGCGACAGTCTTCATGCCCATGAACAAGGTCATCCGGAACCAGGAGCGCTTTCCGGACGCCTCGGCGATGTCGCGAAAACACTGAATCTTGCCGTCGAGGAAGCCTCTGCGATGGAAGCTGAAATTGCGCTTCTGCGCGAACAGGTGCTCCGCGAGGAAGCGCGCACGCAGCTCTGGAGAAGCGCGTACGAGGAGATTGCCCAAAGCCGTTCCGCCGCCTCGGGCGAAGCTTTCCGAAGAATCACGGCGAATCTCGTCACGCGTCCCAACTGGGAGCCTTCCGTTGAAGAGTGCCTCCAGTATGTTGAGGCTTTTCGCCCGGACCGGGTGACGGTGCTTGACTCCGCCTGGGAGTCGGCCCGCGAGAGCTCGCCTTTTCTTCTCGGGCGGCGACTTTTGAGCCTCCTCATGCGGCTCGTCACCGACGCCGTGGACCAGAGAGCGGAAGGCGGCGACCGGCGCTTGTCGAGCGTCTTCTCAACGCGGGAATATTGTCCAAGGGAAACCCAGGAGACGCTCTCCGCCCGAGACTATGCCAAACGCCGCACGTTCCGCTACATGGGCGAAAAGCTCCTCATGGAGCAGCACCTCCGGATCGGAAATTCAAGAGACCGGGGGCGCTGCCTCAGAATCTACTTCGACTTTGCGAAAACTGACGGGCGTGTTCTGATCGGATGGTGCGGACGGCACCTCCCCTGCCTCTCCACCTGACGGGAGAGTCGCTACGGATGGTCTTTCTGAGACGGGAAGACCATCCGGATGTTCGTCAGCGAGCGCCTCAATCGATTCCATGCGGCTTCCCATGCGGCGGCTCTTGAGCGACATCTGTTCGAGCGAGGACTGCGCCTCGCGGAACTTTTTCTCGACCACTTCAAACTGACGCGTGAAGCCCGCAAACTCCGTCTTCACTTCGGTGAGAATGCGCCAGACTTCGCCGCTTCGCTTTTCCATTGCAAGCGTCATAAAGCCCATGAGGAGACTGTTGAGAAGCGCAGTAATGACCGTTGGTCCGGCGGGCGTAATGCGAAGTTCGCGCTGCAGCCGGTCGGCGAGCCCCGGGATCCGGAGCGCCTCGGCATAAAGTCCTTCCGAAGGAAGAAACATCACGGCAAATTCCGTCGTGACCGGAGGCTTCACGTATTTGTCCCGAATTGACTTTGCCTGCTTCAAAAGCGCCCGTTCGAGTCCCTTGCGGGCGTCTGCTGCACGTGCGGGGTCGCCCGCTCGTTCGGCCTCCTCAAGCATTTCCCAGTCTTCGAGCGGGAACTTGGAATCAATCGGAAGCCAGCAGGGGCTTTCCGCATCCCGGCCGGGAAGCCGCACGGCGAAGTCGACCATTTCGCCCGACCTGGGATCAAGCTTCACCTGAGAGGCAAACTGACCCGGCGCGAGCACTTCTTCAAGAATGGCGCTGAGCTGCACTTCACCGAAGGTGCCGCGGGTCTTGACGTTTGCGAGAATATTCTGAAGGCGCGCGACGTTTCTCGCCATCTGCCGCATTTCACCCAATCCCGTTTCCACCAGTCCGAGCTTTTCGTCAACGCGGCGAAAGCTCGCCGAAATGCGCTCGGAAAGCGTCTTCTCGAGCTTTTCCTCGACAGTCGCGCGCATGGCTTCGAGCTTCTGCGCATTTTCCTCGCGCACCTTGCCGAGCGCGAGATCGAGCGTCGCGCGCACTTCCTTCAGCTCTTCATTCAATCTTTTCCCAAGCCCTTCGGCAGCGCCCGCATTGGTTTCCAGCACCTTTGCAAAGCGCGCGTCCACCATGCCCTGGAGGCTCAGAAATTCCTTCGCGAGAATCGAGTTCATGCGCTCGAGCTCGCCCCGGGAGCTCGCTGAGAAATTCTGGAGCGTTTCTCCCGAGCGCTTCTCTTCCTGAACGATGTAGTTGAGGAGCCCCGTCATGGCGGTGGTGAGCCTTGCATCCGTCTGCGCGATCTGAGAGGAAAGCTCCCGGCGCACTTCCATCACGCCCTCCATGAGGGCATCGTTCAATTCATCCGCGTCATCGCGCCCGTGCCGCCGTGCGGTCAAAAGAAGGGCAAGAAGCGCCGCGAGCGCGATGAAGGAAAGTGCAGAGAGAATCAGAACTGCAAAAAGAAGTGTGCTCGTCTGAGGCATGGAAGCGTTCGTTTGACAGAAAAATGACCTGATCGAACGAAGATTCTATAGGTTCTCAGAGAGACGTCGGACCGGATTCAAGCGTCTCAGTCCGCTTTCTCAAGCGGCTTCTCTTTCGATTTTTTCGAGCTGCCTTTCTTCAGCCAGTTGGCAAAACGCTCGCCAAACGCTCTTGCCGCTTCCCCCGGAGAGCGTTTTTTGCGCTGTCTGCTTCTGGCCGCAGCCATTGCTTCCCCGGCGACCTTGGCGGCAGCACTCTGCATATCCTCTGCCTCTGCATTTTCAGCCGGCGCTCTGAGGCCGCCCGAGCGTACAGATTCAACGCTTCTTCTGTACTCTGCGTCAAGAATGTCACGCACGCTCATCATGCGCGACTCGGACTCGGCTTCATCCTCTTCATGCTTGACAAGCTGCTCGACCGTCACGGCGGCGAGCGAAATCGACGCGATGAGAGGTTCGCAGAGAAGGAATACATTCTTGTCGGCCGGATCAAAGTCGCCGGCTTCGTCGAGCGTCTTCAGAAGCACCACCACCGGGAGGTCCTTATTGAGCTGCCGCACGACGGCGAGCACCCGTTCAGCCTCCACCACATCTGCCGCGGGCATGACGAGGGCGCCCGCACGGGTCACATGCGCCTGCACAAGAACCATCGGGTCCGTGGGATCGCCCACGATCACGCCGAAGCCGTCAGCCCGAAGCTCTTCCAAAGGATCGGAAGGATTGCAGATCACGATGGTGCGCCGGCCTTCCTTCTTCATCGTCTGGAAAAGCTCGCGCGCAACCTCGGAGGCGCCGATGACGATCACCTGTCCGTCAAGCATCTCCCGAGGCGTGTCTGCAGGGAGCTGGGAGAAAGGCGGCTGCCGCATGGCAGCCTTCCTCGCCCACTTAAAGTGCGTCACCAGAAACTGCCGGATGTGAGGCGCAGCAAGAAAGAGAAGCGGATTCAATGCAATCGTCATGATTGACGCGGCAACGATGACGCTCATGATGCTGGCGTCGACAAGCTTCAGCGCAATGCCCTGCCCGGCCAGAATGTAGCTGAATTCGCCGATCTGCCCGATGGAGGAGCCAATTGTCAAGGCGGTATCGAGCGGCCACCTGAGAAGGACAACGATCGTCGTCGAAAAGGTCATCTTGCCGACCATGATGATGAGCACGACAAGGAAGATCTCAAGGGGCTTCTCAAGGAAAACGTGCCAGTCGAGCATCAGGCCGACCGAAACGAAGAAGAGCACCGAAAAGGCATCCTGCAGCGGGAGGGACTCCTGCGCCGCACGGTGCGCAAAGCGGCTCTCCTGCATCACCATGCCGGCCAGGAACGCACCCAGCGCGAAGCTCACGTCGAAAATGGCGCCTGCGCCGTAAGCAATGACAATGGCGGCGCCGAGCACCGAGAGGGTAAAGAGCTCTCGCGATCCCGTGCGGGCAACTTCCCTGAGCATCAGCGGCAAAAGCTTTCTTCCCACCACCATCATGAGGGAGACGAAGACTGCCGCCCAGGCAAGCGTCTTCACGATGTCGAGAAGAACGCCCAGCAGAGAAACCGTCTGATCGCCGTGAACGGCCGCAGCAAAGGGCGGCAGGCAAACAAGGAGGATGACGGAAACCAGGTCCTCCATCACCAGCCAGCCGAGCGTTGCCTGCCCGTTCATTTCGTTCGTAAGCTTGCGAAGTTCAAGCGCCTTCGTGACCACCACGGTCGAAGCGCCGGCGATGGAAAAGCCGAAAAGTACGGCCGCACCGAAATCCCAGTGCCAGAATCCCATCGCCACGCAGGCGGCGAGCGACGCCGCAATCACCATCTGCGTCGGCGCGCCCGGTATGGCCACGCCCTTCACGCGCACCAGGTCGTGCACGGAAAAATTCAGACCGACCCCGAACATGAGGAGCATGACGCCGATTTCGGCAAGCTGCTCAATCATCTTCGGATTGACGGGCGGCAATCCCGGAAGGACGCTCGCCGCAAGACCCGCGAGAATGTACCCGACAAGCGCCGGAGCACGGAAAAACTTTTCGGCAACGTAACCGAAAGGAAGCGCCAGCCCAAAGCCGGTGACCAGGCTGGTAATCAGGGAATAATCGTCCACTCTGCGCGTTCCTGAAGGATCCTGCTTTTTGATAGCGGAAGTTTAGCGCTCTACCCAACCGTGTGCGACAAGGAATTCCAAAGTTTGTTTACAAGTTGTTTACGTCATAACTAAAAAAGCGCCGCGTTGATGCATCCATCCGCGGCGCTTTATTGAAGGTCGACAAAAACCTTTGCGTTACTGCGCGGTCGGGACCTTGCCGACAACGCCCTTCGCAAGCCAGTTCATATTAAGAAGCTCTTCATCGGAAGCGGTCTTTCCTTCTGGAACACGAACCTTGCCTTCATTGTCGACGATCGGACCGGTAAAGGGCGAAAGCTCGCGCTTTTCCATCTTTTCGTAGGCAGTCTTGATGTTTTCGACCACATTCTGAGGCGTCGAGGGCGCAATATCGACGAGCGCCACCATGTGCTCAGGAATGCCGCCCCAGACGGAATCGGGCTTCCAGGTGCCGTCCATCACCGCCTTCACGCGGCCCGAGTAGTACTCGTGCCAGGACTGCACGACGCCGCCCAGGAGCATCGTGGGCGCAACGCGCTTCATTGCCGTGTTGTAGGAAATCACGGGGATCTTCAGATCCTCGCAGGCGGCCGCAACAGCGGGCGAATCCGTGTGATGCGTGAGCACATCCGCCTTCTGGCCGACGAGGGTCTTCGTCGCATCGGCTTCCTTGCCCGGATCGTACCAGGACGAGGTCCAGACAACGCGAACCTCGATATTGGGGTTCACGCTCTGAGCGCCCAGCGTAAAGGCATTGATGCCCTGGAGCACTTCAGGAATCGGCACTGCGGCGACATAGCCGAGCACGTTCGTCTTCGTGGTGGCGCCGGCGAGCTTGCCGGCAAGGTAGCGGCCCTCATAGAAGCGCGCCGTGTAGTTGCCGACGTTGGCTGCGGTCTTATAGCCCGTCGCATGCTCGAACTTCACATCCGGAAATTCCTTGGCAACCTTAAGGACGGAATTCATGTAGCCGAAGGACGTCGCAAAGATGAGCTTGTTGCCCTGCTGAGCAAGGTCGCGAAGCACGCGCTCGGAGTCGGCGCCGGCGGGGATGTTTTCCACCGTCGTTACCTTGATCTTGTCGCCGAATTCCTTCTCAAGTTCCTGACGAGCGAGGTCATGCTGGCGGGACCAGCCTTCTTCGCTGGCAGGGCTCACGTAGACGAAGGCAATCTTGAGGGGGCCCTGAGCCGTCTCTGCCGTCTTGGGAGCATCCGCAGTCTTCGCGGGCTGAGGGGCCTCGGTCTTGTCGCCGCAGGCTGAAAGCATGAGGGCCATGGCGCCGGCAAGGGCGAGCTTGAAAGCAATGCGCTTCTGCATGAAGGATTCCTTTGTGGAAATGAAGTATTCAGCAAAAGCGGCTCCGAAACCGAAGCCGCTTCGATTAAACCGTTGATCGTCAGTTCATCGTCGGAAGCTTGCCGGCGACGCCCTCAACCAGATAGCCCATCGTGAGGAGATCAGAATCGGTAGCCACCTGACCGGCCTTCAGGACTTCCTTGCCGGTGTTGTCGACGATCGGGCCGGTGAAGGGATGGAATTCACGCTTTTCCATCTTTTCCGTCGCGGCCTTGATGTCGTCGATCACGCTCTGAGGAGCGGTCTTCGCAATGTCGACGAGCGCCACCATGTGTTCAGGGACGCCTCCCCAGACGGACTGCGGCTTCCAGGTGCCGTCCATGACGGCCTGAATGCGGCCTTCATAGAAGCTGTCCCAGATCTGAATCACGCCGCCCAGAAGCATCGTGGGTGCAGCGCGCTTCATCGAGGTGTTGTAGGAAATGACGGGAATCTTTGCTTCCTCGCAGGCTGCCGCCACGGCCGAAGAGTTCGTATGATGCGTAATCACGTCGGCCTTCTGTCCGATGAGGGACTTCGTCGCATCAGATTCCTTGCCCGGGTCGTACCAGGCAGAGGTCCAGACGACGCGCACTTCAACATTGGGGTTCACGCTCTTCGCGCCCAGCGTAAAGGCATTGATGCCCTGAAGCACTTCAGGAATCGGAAGCGCCGCGACGTAGCCGAGAATATTGGTCTTCGTGGTCGCGCCGGCAAGCTTGCCCGCGAGATAACGGGCCTCATAGAAGCGGCCGGAGTAGTTGGCAACATTGTCGGCAGTCTTATAGCCCGTTGCATGCTCGAACTTCACGTCCGGGAATTCCTTCGCCACCTTGAGAACAGAATTCATATAGCCGAAGGAGGTGGCAAAGATGAGCTTGTTCCCCTGCTGCGCAAGATCGCGGAGCACGCGTTCTGCGTCGGCATTCTCAGGGATGTTTTCAACCGTCGTCACCTTGATCTTGTCGCCGAACTTCGCTTCAACCGCACGGCGGGCAATGTCGTGCTGCGTCGACCAGCCTTCCTCGTTGGCCGGGCTCACGTACATGAAGGCAACCTTGAGGGGTTCACCGGCCTTCGCCTCGGGAGCCGCATCCGTTTTGGCGGGCGCGGTCGACTGCGCGGGAGCCTTGGGAGCCTCCTTTTCGCCGCAGGCCGTAAGCACGAGAGCGGCCGCGCCGGCGAGCGCGAGCTTGAAAGCAAAACGCTTGTTCATTTTTTTCAAAACTCCAAGAAGTTAAAAAGGAAAAAGGCTCACGCGTTCACTCAGCTTCTCGGCGCAAAGGGCTTTCCGAGAGACGCAGGAACATTGAGACGAATCCACTGAGGATTGCGCGAAATCAGAACGAGCACAAGGATGGTGGCGAGATAAGGCGTCATCGCCATGAACTGCGGCGAAATCGAAATGCCCATGCCCTGGAAGGCAAACTGTAGCATGGTTACGCCGCCGAAGAGATAGGCGCCGACAACCACGCGAAGCGGCCGCCAGGTTGCAAAGGTTACGAGCGCGAGGGCAATCCAGCCGCGGCCGGCCGTCATCCCCTCCACCCAGAGCGGCGTATAAACGAGCGAAAGGTAGGCTCCTGCAACGCCAGCACAAACGGCGCCGAAAAGAACGGCAAGAAGCCGGATCTTGAGAACCGGGAAGCCGAGCGCAAAGGCCGACTGCGGCGCCTCGCCCACGGCGCGGAGAATGAGGCCCGCACGCGTGCGAAAGAGGAACCACCAGACCGCGGCGATGAGAATCAGGGCGCCGTAGACGAAGAAGTGCTGCGAAAAGAAGGCTTCACCGAGGAATGGAATGCTCTCAAGGCCGGGAATGCAGGAAGCGGCGCGCTCGGAGAGCGCCTGCCCCTGGAGGGGCTTTCCGATAAAGGCCGAAAGACCGGTGCCAAAGAGCGTAAGCGCAAGACCTGCAGCGTATTGATTGGCATGCATGCCGAGCGTGAAGAACGCAAAAAGGAGGCCCAGAAGCAGCCCGACGCCTGCGCCGGCGAGAAAGCCCAGTGCGAAGCTCCCCGTGGCAAGCGTTGTTGAAAAGCCGATCACGGCGCCCATCAGCATGATGCCTTCGATGCCGAGATTGAGTACGCCCGACTTTTCATGAATCACAATGCCCGCAGCGGCAAGAAGGAGCGGCGTTCCGGCATTGAGCGTGGAGGAGATGATAGAAGCGGCGAGTGACATGTCAGGCGCCCTCCGTCGTACGGCGTTCAGTGAAACCGCGCCAGGAGAGCCGGTAGAAAATCGTTGTGTCGCAGGCGAGGATGAAGAAGAGAAGCAGTCCCTGATAGACCCCGGTGATGGATGAGGGAAGTCCGAGGCGGCTTTGCGCGAGCTCGCCGCCAAGATAAAAGAGCGCCATCACGAAGGCTGCGGGAATGCAGCCGAGAGGGGAAAGGCGGCCGACGAAGGCCACGATAATTGCGGCAAAGCCGTACCCCGGGGAGATAGTGGGGGTGAGCTGCCCCAGAGGACCGGAGGCTTCAATGCCGCCCGCAAGACCCGAGAGCGCGCCGCAGATGATGAGCGACGCCCAGATGAGCTTGCCCGGGTGGTAGCCCGCGTAGCGCGCGGCAAAAGGCGCCATGCCGGATACCTTGAACTGGAATCCGAGCGCCATGCGGTCCATGAGAATCCAGATGCCGAAGGCGGCAATCAGGGCAAAAAGGGCGCCCAGATGCAGGCGCGTGCCCTCAATCACGGGAAGCATCGCCCCCGACTCGAAGAGTTCGGTCTGAGGAAAGCCGTAGCCCTGCGGATCGCGCATCGGTCCCTGAACGCACCAGGCAAGAAGAAACTGCGCAACGTAGACGAGCATCAGCGAAACGAGAATTTCGTTCGCGTGGAATTTGTGCCTCAGAAGCGCCGTCAGGCCGCCCCAGACAGCCCCGCCCAGAGCGGAGGCAAGCATCACGACAATGACGTACCACTTGCCGAAAGAGGGTTCGCAGAGCAGCGCGGCAATGCCGCCCGTAATGGCGCCCGCGATCAGCTGCCCTTCCGCACCGATATTCCAGATGTTGGCCTTGAAGCAGACGACGAGACCCACCGCGCAAAGAAGGAGCGGCGTCATCTTGACGCCGACTTCCGTCCAGCCGCGAAGGCTGTCCAGAGGCGCGATGAAGAAGATGCCGAGCGCACGGATGGGATCCTGACCGAGCGCGGCGAAAAGACAGAACCCCGTGAGCACAGTGAGCGCAAGCGCGATCAGGGGGGAAATCCATGAAAGCGCGCGAGCGGGCTCAGTACGCGGCGTCATGGCGATCGGGAACTGCAGCATGATCAGCGCACCTCCGTGTGAGTCTTGGCAAAGGGAGAATCAGGCCAGAGGCCGGACATCCAGCGGCCGACCTCTTCGATGGTAAGGGACTTCTTGGGGACTGCAGGAGAGAGCGCGCCGCGATACATGACGGCAATGCGGTCTGAAACCTCAAAAAGTTCGTCGATTTCCTCGCTGACGACAATGATCGCGGCACCGTCGTCGCGCAGGCGGATGAGGCTGTTGCGTATGACGGCAGCCGCGCCCACATCGACGCCCCATGTCGGCTGGTGAACCAGCAGTACGCGCGGGCGATTGAGAATTTCGCGGCCCATGATGAATTTCTGCAGATTGCCGCCGGAGAGGCTTCCTGCTGCCTTTTCCGCTGTCGGCGTCTTGACGTGGAAGCGTTCAATCACCGTATTGGCGAACTGGCGGGCTTTGTCGCGGAGAATGAAGCCGCTTCTTACGAGCGAGTCGCCCGTGAGATAGGTGTTGGCCGTAAGAGAAAGCTCAGGCACGGCGGCATGTCCGAGCCGCTGCTCGGGCACATAACGGAGCCCCGAGATGCGGCGGGCATGGGTATCGAGGTTTCCTACGGGCTTTCCGAAAAGCTTCACGCATTCTGGCGACGTGCAGGCTTCGCCGGCGGCGGCCGCCATGAAGCGCGACTGACCATTTCCGGAAATGCCGGCGATGCCGACAATTTCTCCAGCCCGTACGGAAAGATTCACATTGTTCACGCCGCAGACGCGCGTGCTCCCCGGGACAGTGACGTCGCGCATTTCGAAAATGACGTCCCCTGCCTTTCCGGATGCCTCGCGCACCTTGGGAGGATCCGCACCGATCATCTGGCGCGCGAGCTCCTCTTCCGTCTCTTCCTTCGGATTCACCGTGGCGACGACGCGTCCGGCACGGAGCACCACGCAGCGGTCGGCAAGCTCCCGGATTTCATCGAGCTTGTGCGAAATGAAGAGAATGGAAACGCCTTCAGCCGCGAGCTGATGGAGGGTCTTGAAGAGCGTGCGGACGGCCTGAGGCGTCAGCACTGAGGTCGGCTCATCAAGAATGAGAAGCTTCGGCTTGGTCATCAGGGCGCGAAGAATTTCAACGCGCTGACGTTCGCCCATGGAGAGCTCCATCACGATCGAAGCCGGATCGACCTCAAGACCGTACTTGTCTCCGAGCCTTCTGATCTCTTCAGAAATTTGAGCCGGAGAGAGCTTCCCCGAAAGGCCGAGCGCCACGTTTTCTGCAACGGTGAGCGTATCGAATAGCGCAAAGTGCTGGTGCACCATTGCAATGCCGAGCTCGCGGGCTTCGGCCGGACTTTCTACGGCGAGGGGTTTGCCGTCAAAGGAAATCTCACCCTCGTCCGGGCGGGCTGCGCCGTAGATGATCTTCATCATCGTGGATTTGCCCGCGCCGTTCTCGCCCAGGATGGCGAGGACTTCTCCGGGAGCAATCTCGAGAGAGACGCCGTCGTTGGCGACGATGCCCGGATAGCGCTTCGTAATGTTGCGAAGGCTCAGTCTTGGTGTCATGCCGATGTCTTCCGGCGCTTCAGGCGGCCGGATCTGGTGGAGTTGAACCGGGGGATCGGCCGCGAACTTCCGGAGAACGTCCTCATCCAGCCGAAGATCATCTCCCCGTCTGCAACAGGCTTCTTTATTCACCCGGAAAATGCCGATTTGTTTGAAGCCATTTATTGTAACTGTTCATGTATGGAAAATGCAGGGCGGCAAACGAACGCAAACACGGCGAATTTGCGCGGAAAGACGTTATTTGCAGAATCTGTGAAAGCATCCCGCATATGCGGTATTCTTGAGTGAATGTCTTGCACTGACTCAGTCAGAACGGCAGAATTCATTTTCTCAGTGCGCCAGTAGCTCAGTTGGATAGAGTATCTGGCTACGAACCAGAGGGTCGTGGGTTCGAATCCTGCCTGGCGCACCAACAGACAATATGCCTTGCCGCATGTACGAACAATGATGCGGAGAAGTGGCAGAGAGGTCGAATGCACACCCCTGCTAAGGGTGCAGGTCCAAAATTGCGGGCCTCGAGGGTTCGAATCCCTCCTTCTCCGCCATTGTTTCTTGCGACGAGAGGCAGAATAAACCCCGTTCAGTGTGAGCTGTGCGGGGTTTTATTTTTTCGCCGCAGCAAGAGAAAAGCCCGTGAGGACGCGAATCCTCCGGGCTTTGTTCATTCAGACGCCGTGAGCAGACTACTGATGCGCCGCGGCGATCATGCCGCGAAGATCAGTGCCCGAGAGCCCCGGGTTCTTTCTGCCTTCGAGATGCTCCTTGAGCCAGAAGATGCCGCAGATCGTCTTCACGTCCGTAATCCGGCCGTCAAGGGCCATGCGGACCGCTTCATCAAAGGGGACCCGGTAAACCTCAAGGTGCTCGCCTTCGTCGAGATGCTGATCCTCCTGGGTGAGATCTTCGGCGAGAAAGATCACGATGTGCTCGGAACTGTAGCCGATGGCGTTGTTGATGAGGCCAAGCCTCGTCCATGTCTTCGCCTTTACGCCGCACTCTTCGAGGAGCTCGCGCCTGGCGCAGTCAAGCTCCTCTTCGTCGGGATCGATTTTGCCCGCGGGAAGCTCCCAGAAGCTTTGCCCGAGCGGGTGACGCCACTGTCGTTCAAGCAGAATCGTGCCGTCCTTGTCGAGCGCCGCCATGCAGCAGGCGCCGCCGTGCCTCAGAAAGAGACGCTGCGAGCTCCGCCCGTCGGGAAGCGTCACTTCGTCGCGGACAAGCTTCACGAACTTGCCGTCGAAAAGAACGGATTCGGATACGGTTTTTTCCTCGAGGGGATCATCCGCACGGGCAGCAAAGGGAACGGGCGACTTCAGAAGCGGAAAACGGCGCATTTGTGCTCCAGAAAGAAGAAATCATGAGTTGGAAACAATACCGCCAAAAGACTCCCGGGAAAACGCCCGGCATTGGCGCATCTTCTTAGAATGTGCCCGGCAAAATCATTTCCCTGTTTCTTTTCAAAACCATGAGTCTTACCGTTCTCAATCTCGAAGAGGCCCGCGAGCTCGAAGCACGCTGCGCCAACCGCATGGGCCTTGACGCACTGATGCGCCGTGCAGGCGCCTTTGCGGCCGAATGGATTTCCGAACATGTTCCGGGAGGCCATGCCGTCGTCCTGGCCGGCCCCGGCAACAACGGCGGCGACGCCATCGTCTGCGCGCTGGAACTCAAAAAACGCGGCTTTACGGTTGAGCTGGTGCTTCCCGGCGGCGACCCCAAAACGGAACTCGCCCGTACCATGCTGGCCGAATGGCGCAGCCGGGGTCTTGAAACGCTAGAAGATCCGTACAGCGCGATGAAGGCTCAAGTTGTCGTCGACGGCCTCTTCGGCACCGGCCTCAAGCGTCCGATCACGGGCGACTATATGGATGCCGTGCAGTGGTTCAATGAGCGCATGGCCTATAAGGTTGCGCTGGATGTTCCCTCGGGCCTCAACAGCGAAACAGGCCTCTGGGTGGGTACCGTGCCGGGCGTCCGCGCCGACGCGACGATCACCTTCCTCTCTCACAAGTCCGGACTCTTCATGAATGAAGGCGCCGATGCCTCGGGCACCGTCGTCATGACGGAGCTTGATGTTTCGATTCCGCTTACGCGCCTCGGCGTCATTGAATCCGCGGACTTCGCGCATATCCTTGAACCCCGCCGCAACTTCTCCCACAAGGGGACCTTCGGACATCTCGCCGTCGTCGGCGGCGCAAACGGCCATGTCGGCGCCGCGCTCCTCTCTGCCCGTGCGGGCCTCAAGCTCGGTGCGGGCACGGTTACCGTCGAGCTTCTTGCCGATAATGCCCCTGCCGTCGACCTTGTTCAGCCCGAACTCATGTTCTCGGCAGAACCTCTTGACTTTGAAAAATTCACTGCCGCCGTGATCGGCCCGGGGCTCGGCACGAGCGAACGCGCGAAGGAAAGACTCCGCGCAGCGCTCGCGGCGAGCTGCCCGCTCGTGATCGACGCCGATGCACTCAACCTGATCGCGGCCGACAAGAGCCTCCTCACGGCGCTCCTCCACCGCACGGTCGCCACCGTCATCACGCCGCACGAGGTCGAGGGCGCCCGCATTCTTCATGTTGACCCGAAGGTCATTCAGGCCGACCGCGTCAACGCCGTTCGCGACATCGCGCTTCAGACCGGCGCCATCACGGTGCTTAAGGGCCCGGGCACGCTCGTTGCCATGAGAAGTTCGCGCACGTGGCTTTCGCCGATCGGCGCCACCTCTCTTGCGACAGCCGGAAGCGGCGACGTGCTTTCCGGCATGATCGGCGCCTTCTTTGCGCAGCGCTACGATACGGTTGAATCGGTCCTTGGCGCCGTGATGCTTCATGCCCGCGCAGGCGCCGGTCACCTTGCCGGTCTTACTGCCGGAGAGATTGCTCCCGCAGCCGCGTGGATTCTTGAAGAAGAAAGACGCAAAATCCGGGCCGAACGACAGCCGCAATAAAGAGACGCCGCCTCAGACACAGAGTTTGCAGTCTTCACGTTTTGTTGCATGCTTCACGAATCTGCAATGCCCTTTCCCATCGCCTTCGATATAGTTCTTCTTACAGCGAAATACTGCTGAGAGAACAGATTCCGCTGTGTTTCTCCTGACTTTAGGTTGAGAAATTGAGGGTTGAACCTCGCGGGCGAAGGGAAAACGCCTGCGAGGTTTTTTTTCATCCTCACCCTTTGAGAGGTGAGACAAATGCCGATTTTCGAAAACTCCCCTGAATCCCTTCCCTGGCCTTTTCCACGCATCCTCGCCCATCGCGGGGGCGGCACGGTCGGCCCGGAAAATACGCTCGAAGGCTATCGCGCAGGCCTCCTGCACGGCTACCGCGCAATTGAAACGGATGCCATGCTTACCCGGGACCGGATCCCGATGATCATGCATGACGAAAAGTTCGGCCGCGTCATCCGGAACGACCCAAGAAGCGTCCCTGAAGTTTCGGCTCAGGAACTGGCTTCGCTTGACGCGGGAAGCTGGCTCTCTCCCTTCTGGTACGGCGCCGCTCCAATGCGTCTTGCTACCGCGATCCGCTGGTGCCGCAGAAACGCTGTCTGGATGAATATTGAAATCAAGCCGGCCAGGGGACATGCGGAGGAAACCGGCCGCATCGTTGCGGAAACGACTGCCGGGGAATTCGAGGATCTCATCCGATCGGGCGGAGATTCTCGGGAAGGGATCGTTCGCGAGGTGCCGCTCCTTTCCTCTTATTCGAGAGACGCTCTTGCCGCTGCGAGGGAAGCCGCCCCTGACATTCCTCGGGCGCTCCTCGTTGACGACATTCCCGGAGACTGGAGAGAAGCCGTCATGGAACTCGAATGCGTTTCGATTCATCCCGACTATCGGTTCGTGACGCCCGAATTCATCCGGAAAGCTCACGCTGCCGGACTCTGGGTTTTCGTCTATACGCCCAATGCGCCGGACCTCGTAAGAGCACTTTTTGCTATGGGCGTCGACGCGCTCTGCACGGACAGACTTGACCTGATCTCCCCCGGCCTCTGAGCCTTCTCCTGGTCTGCCGCCATCTTCCAAAGGCCTTCCGGGCATTCCTTCTGCCGGAAGGCCTTTGCGCATTTTTCTCGACAGGCACGCCGGTGCGCTTCACTGAGCCGCGCCATTTTCAGGCTCCGACTTCCTCTTCCCAAGATATTTTCATATTTCGCAAATCCTTTTTTTCATTCCGTGAAGCTTCTAGAGGATATTCCCGTAATTCCATAATTTACCTATACTTAGTATCTTCCTTTATCCTTTCCGGCCCCCTATACTTTCGCCTGACTCAAGAAAACCCGGATCACGCACATCCGGCATCGGAAGCTCGATTGGGCTTTCTGATTGCAAATTAACCAAAAAGGACACAAACATGCTTCGTCGTACCTTCATCGCTTCGGCTGTTCTTCTTGCCACTGCGGCCGCTGCTCCGAGCGCCTTTGCCTTTACGGAAGGCAAGGATGCCGACTACATCACCCTCGAGAAGCCCCTTGCCGGCGGCGAAGGCAAGATCGTCAAGGTCTGGTCCTATGACTGCCCGTTCTGCTTCAAGTTCGACGTGGGCGTCGATCCGAAGGCGATTCCTGCTGCCGTGAAGGCGACGGGCCTCAAGTTCGACATGTATCACCTCGAAACGAAGGGCAAGTACGGTCGTGCCGGTACGGAACTTTTTGCCTGGTGCATGCTGCGCGATAAGGCCGCCGGCATCACGGACTGGGAAGATCCGAAGTCGCTCTTCAAGAAGGCGAAGGACGCCATCTATGTCGCCTACCACCGCAAGGGTGAGCGCTGGACGGCCGGCGAAGAAGCTTTCCTCAAGACGGGTCTTGATGCGATCGGCGCCAAGCCCGAAGAATTTGCCGCTGCGAGAAAGACCCCTGAAGTTCAGGCGCTTGCCGACAGCTGGAAGCCCTGCTACGACGTGGCGAAGATCCAGGGCATTCCTGCCTACGTGGTCAACGGCAAGTACCTCGTCATGACGAAGGGCATCCGCTCCGTTCAGGGCTTTGTCGACCTCCTTACTGAACTCTCCAAGAAGTAATCCGGCGGGAGTTTGTGAGAAAATGAATTCTTCCAACGGTCTCCTCGATCGCATCGGGCTCTTCTCTCAGACCCGCTGGCCGTGGCTTCTGATTGCCATCCTTTCCGCAGGACTTGTGCTCATTGCGCACAACGTCTTCCAGGTGTGGCTCTACATGAAGCCCTGCGAGCAGTGCGTATACATCCGCTTCGCCTTCCTCTGCATGACGTTCGGGTGCCTCTTCACGCTCGCCTGGCCGAAGGCGCTGATCTGCAGGCTCATCGCCTACGTTTGCGGCGTCTACGGCGCAATCTACGGCATCATGTGCTCGGTCAAGCTTTCCGACATCCATCACGCGATCCACTCCGACGATCTCGATGCACTCTTCGGCATGCAGGGATGCTCGCTCGAACCGCACTATCCCTTCGGCCTTCCGCTTGAAAAGTGGGCGCCGGACTGGTTCCTCCCGACGGGCGACTGCGGCTACGACAACTCCGACGTGCCGATGGGCACGGTGCTCTCGCCGCTCCAGGAATCCATCATTCAGATGTATTCCGATGCCGGCGGCTGGTACCTGATCCCGTCGATGAAGTTCATGTCGATGGCCCAGTGCTGCCTCCTCGGCTTCATCGTTGCGCTCGCCATCTATGCGATCCTCTTCGTCGGCGACATGAAGCACGTTGCCGGCTCCAAGAAGGCCGCCTGATAGAAGCTTCTGCCGGAACTTTTTCTCTCTTCCTTTCAAGCCGCTTCCGAGTACGCCTCCGAAGCGGCTTTTTTCTGCCCGCAAAAAAGGCGGTCCTTCTGCATCGGTACCGCCTTTTGGAATTCGCGCAAAGCTTCAGGGAGTCTCAGCCGACAGAGGTTCTCGGCATTTCCACTTCGCTCGGAAGCGGAACGCCGGAAACAATCGCACGCAGCCCTTCAGGATCGAAGATCCTCACGTGCTTCTGGTTCACTTCGATCAGGCCGTCGTGCGAGAAGCGCGAGAGCACGCGGCTCACTGTCTCAAGCTTGAGGCCCAGGTAGGAACCGATTTCCGCTCGCGTCATGCGAAGCACAAACTCGCTTCTCGAGTACCCGCGCTGCTCGAAGCGCTGCGAGAGGGAAAGAAGGAATGCGGCGAGCCGCTCCTCGGCATGCATGGAGCCCAGAAGCAGCATGACGCCGTGCTGGCGCACGATTTCGCGCGAGAGGAGCTTCATGACGTGCGCGCCCATCGAGCGCATCGACGTTGCCGCATCCTCGAGCCGTGCGTAAGGAATCACGCAGACTTCCGTGTCTTCGAGCGCAAACACATCGCTCGAATGGACGCCGCTCGCGATGCCGTCAAAGCCGATCATTTCGCCGGCCATGAAGAAGTTCGTCACCTGCTCGCGGCCGTCAGAACTCATGACGGTGCTCTTCAGAAACCCAAGCCTCACGGCATAGAGATTTTCAAAGCGGTCGCCGGCACGAAAGAGCGCATCGCCGCGCTTGATGCGGCGCCTCGCCGCGACGAGATCCTCAAGGCGTTCAATTTCCTTGAGCGTTAGTCCGGTAGGCAGACAAGCCTCACGCAGATTGCAGTTCGAACAGGCAACACGAAGCGCCGACAGATTGATCACGACCTCTCCCTCAAGAGTCGCCCGCGCAAACGCGGACGGCCGGGCCTTGAAGCTTTTTTCAGACCGCACGAGGCTCCAGGGGGAAGCCCGTTCATCCGATCCGAACAGCTTGCTAATTTTGGAATAATCTCGCGCGCCTAATATCCAAAGCGGACATCAGGGCACTCAGGCGGCGGAACATTCGCCGTAAGAAGCAAACCCATTGAAGTCTGGACCTCTTTCGCGTTGATTCATGTCAACAAAGATGTTCTCGCCTCCCGAATAATATCAGGAAGCTTAACCTAAGTCATAAATCAGAGGCACACCCAACATGATGACCCCGGAAACCAGCGGCGTTGAACTGCCCGACATGGCCCTCCTCAAGAAGTTCGACGTGCCGGCCCCCCGCTACACCTCCTACCCGACCGCCGACCGCTTTAATGCCTCCTTCGGTCCGGCTGACTATGAGAAGGCTCTCGCCGGCCGCGGCGCTGCCAAGCATCCGGCTCCGCTCTCGCTCTACGTGCACGTTCCCTTCTGCAACGACGTGTGCTTTTACTGCGGCTGCAACAAAATCGTGACGCGCGATCACTCGCGCAGCGCCGCCTATATTGAGATGATCGGCCGCGAGTGCGACCTCGTCAAAGAGCACATTACGGGCTCGCAGGAACTTGAACAGCTTCATTTCGGCGGCGGCACGCCCACGTTCCTCACGAACGACGAAATCTCCCTCATGATGGAGACGCTCACGAAGCGCTTCCCGCTTGCCAAAGAAGGCGGCGAATTCTCGATCGAGGTCGACCCCCGCACCTGCGGCCCCGACAAGGTGAAGAAGCTCCATGAAGTGGGCCTCAACCGCATGTCGCTCGGTGTGCAGGACTTCAACCCCGACGTGCAGAAAGCCGTCAACCGCATCCAGCCTTTTGAAATGACGAAGGAAACGCTCGATGCGGCCCGCGAGGCGGGATTTGAGTCCATCAACATGGATCTCATCTACGGTCTTCCGAAGCAGACGCGCGAAACCTTTGCGCATACGATCGACAAGGTGCTCGAGCTTTCGCCCGACCGCATCGCGCTCTATCACTATGCGCACCTGCCCAATCACTTCAAGGCGCAGCGCCGCATCCTTCCTGCGGATCTTCCCGACACCGTCGAGAAGGCCCACATCATGTTCGACGCCATCACGCGCCTCACGCAGAACGGCTACCGCTACATCGGCATGGACCATTTCGCCAAGCACGAGGATGAGCTCTCAAAGGCCCAGATCGAAGGAACCCTTCAGAGAAACTTCCAGGGCTATTCGACCAAGGCCGAATGCGACATGGTTGCGCTCGGCGTCTCCGCGATCTCGAAGATCGGCGGCGCTTATGCCTGCAATCCCCGCGAACTCGACGACTGGGCGGCTGCCATCTCCGCCGGGCGCCTCGCCACGAATCGCGGCTACACGCTCAATGCCGATGATGAACTCCGCCGCTACGTGATCATGCAGATCATGTGCAACTTTGAACTCCGCAAGAAGGACGTTGAGGAGCGCTTCGGCATCAACTTCGACGAAACCTTCGGATTCGAGCTTTCGAAGATGAAGCCCTACGTGCACCACGAGCTCGTCGAGCTTTACGACGACCGCCTCGTCGTGCTCCCGAAGGGCAAGATCTTCGTTCGCGCGGTCGCCATGCAGTTCGACCGTTATCTGCGCGAATCGAATCGCGCAGGCGGCTACTCCCGCATTGCCTGATAGACCAGAAAGCACCGCGCCGTTTCCCTGGAAGAGGATGGCGCGGCAGTGAGTAAAGAGAGAAAAGCGGCATGAAGGAGGTTCATTGATCCTCTTCTGCCGCTTTTTCTTGTTGTTTTCATGGCGTCCCTCAGCCAAAAAGGCCGGCCCTTCATTGCCGCCCGTCAGGCCTTAAGGACTAAAATCAGGAGTTTCGGGTCCCTCGCGGGACATCAGTCCGCTCCCTTTCCGTCATCATGTACGGATCCGGAAGCCGGAGCTTCGCGCTCCCCGATTTTTATCTTTTTCCGAAGTAAGCCGCATTTGCCGTGCTTTTTTCGGAAAAAGACCAGGCAGACTTTTTCCATCCATTTGAAAAATCAATGAAAGTCTCAGATATCCGACGTACCTTTCTGAAGTTTTACGAAAGCAAAGGTCACACCATCGTAGCTTCAAGCCCCGTCGTTCCCGGCAACGACCCGACGCTTCTCTTTACCAATGCCGGCATGAACCAGTTCAAGGACGTGTACCTTGGGTTCGACAAGCGCCCCTACAAGCGCGCCACGACCTCGCAGAAGTGCATCCGCGCGGGCGGCAAGCACAACGACCTTGACAATGTGGGCTACACCGCGCGTCACCATACCTTCTTCGAAATGCTCGGGAACTTCTCGTTCGGCGACTATTTCAAGAAGGACGCGATCCACTTCGCCTGGGAGCTCCTTACCGAGCACTTCCATCTGCCGCCCGAAAAGCTCTGGGTGACGGTCTATGCGGAAGACGACGAGGCCTACAACATCTGGCACAAGGAAGTGGGCATTCCCGCCGACCGCATCGTGCGCATCGGCGACAACAAGGGCGCCCGCTACATGTCCGACAACTTCTGGATGATGGGCGACACCGGTCCCTGCGGCCCCTGCTCGGAAATCTTCTACGACCATGGTCCCTCCGTGCAGGGCGGCCCTCCGGGGAGCCCCGACGAAGACGGCGACCGCTACATGGAGATCTGGAACCTGGTCTTCATGCAGTTCTACCGCGACGAAAAGGGCGAAATGCATAAGCTCCCGCGCCCCTCGATCGACACCGGCATGGGCCTTGAGCGCATTGCCACGGTCCTTCAGGGCGTGCACAGCAACTACGACATCGACCTCTTCAGGAACCTTCTTGCCGCAGCGAAGAAGGCTGTCGACGCCGTTTCCGAAACGCCCGCCGACATCAATTCGCCCTCGCTCAAGGTGATTGCCGACCACATCCGTGCGTGCGCCTTCTGCGTCGCCGACGGCGTGCTCCCGGGCAATGAAGGCCGCGCCTACGTGCTGCGCCGCATCTGCCGCCGCGCCATCCGCCACGGCTACAAGCTCGGCGCCCGCGGTCCGTTCTTCTATACCCTTGTCGACGCCGTGCGCAAGGAAATGGCCGAAGCCTATCCTGAGCTCAATAATCCGGAAATCGAAAAGGTGATTGAGGATGAGGAACGCCGCTTCCTCCTCACGCTCTCGAAGGGCATGGAAATCCTCGAGGACGCTATTGCGAAGAACAAGGACGGCGTCCTTGACGGCGAAGTAGTCTTCAAGCTCCACGACACCTACGGGTTCCCGGCCGACCTCACGGGCGACGTCTGCCGCGAACGCGGCATCACGGTCAACACGGAAGAGTTCGACCGCGCCATGGAACGTCAGCGCGCCGCCGCCCGCGCCTCGGCCAAGTTCAAGATGGCCGCCGGCCTCGCCTATTCGGGTGCGGACACGGTCTTCACGGGCTACGAAACGCTTGACGAAAAGGATGCTGAAGTCGTCGCCCTTTACGTCAACGGCGACCCCGTTCAGAAGGTTGAAGCCGGCAGCGAATGCGTCGCCGTCTTCAACCGCACGCCCTTCTACGCCGAATCCGGCGGTCAGGTTGGCGACCAGGGTGAAGCGAAGAACGATACGTCGCTTCTCAAGGTGCTCGACACCTTCCGCGTGAAGGCTGCCGTGACGGGCATGCAGTGCCACGTCGCCGAGGGTTCCATCTCCGTGGGCGACAAGTTCGATCTGCACGTGGATGAAGCCCGCCGTCAGGCCACTCAGCGCAACCACTCCGTCACCCACCTCATGCACTTTGCGCTTCGCACGGTGCTCGGCGACAAGGTCGCTCAGAAGGGTTCTCTGGTTACGCCCGAAGCGACGCGCTTTGACTTCTCCTACACGAAGCCCGTTACGGCTGAACAGATCGCCGAAGTCGAACGCATCGTCAACGCCGAAATCCTGCGCAACGTCCCGGTTTCGACGCGTGTTCTTCCGATTGAGGAAGCCAAGCACACCGGTGCCGTCATGCTCTTCGGCGAACGCTACGGCGAAACCGTGCGCGTCCTTGACATCGGCAAGTCCTGCGAATTCTGCGGCGGCACGCACGTCAAGGCGACGGGCGACATCGGGTTCTTCAAGATCGTCTCTGAATCGGGCATTGCTGCCGGCGTTCGCCGCATTGAGGCCGTCACCGGCATGAATGCGCTCGCCTGGGTCCAGCACGAGGAATCCCTCGTTGCCCGTACGGCGCGTGAATTCAAGGCCCCTGCCGATGAAATCCCGACCAAGGCCGCTGACCTCCTCAATACGGTCCGCACGCTGGAAAAGGGCATCGAGCAGCTGAAGAGCCAGATGGCCTCCCGCGCGGGCGATGCGCTCATCAGCGAAGCCGTCGACGTGAAGGGCGTTCGCGTTCTTCTCGCCCGTCTTGACGGTGCTGACGCCAAGGCCCTTCGCGAGACGATGGACAAGGTGAAGGACAAGCTCGGCTCTGCCGTTGCCGTACTCGCTGCAGCCCAGCCTGACGGCCGCGTGCAGCTCGCTGCCGGCGTCACCAAGGATCTCACCGGCAAAGTGAAGGCGGGTGAACTCGCCAACTTTGTCGCCGGACTCCTCGGCGGCAAGGGCGGCGGCAAGCCAGACCTCGCCATGGCGGGCGCTGCCGATGCGGCGCACCTCAATGATGCGCTCGTCAAGGCCCGTGCCTGGATTGAGGAGCATCTCTGATGACGGGTCCCGTGGACGCATGCGCGCTCGCGGGAGAGGCCGAAGAGCTGATGCTTCCCGGCCTCTCCTGCCCAATGCCTGTGCTGAAGGCCAAGAAGGCGCTTGCGAAGCTCCCTGCGGGAGCGCTCCTGCGGGTCTGGAGCACCGACCCGCACAGTCTTCCGGATCTCAGCGACTTCGCCCGACAGACAGGCCACAAGCTTGTTGCCCAGTCGGAAACGGAGAAGGACGACAGGCACTGGTTTGTGAGCCTCATTGCCCGTCGAGAGGATTGACTGGCTTTTAGAGCGTTGAAGTCATCGCTTATCCAGCCCGGCATCTTCGGATGGCCGGGCTTTTTATTCCAAGAAAAAATATTTTTCTTCAGCTCTTGCTTTTTTAGAGCGTTTCGTCTATAGTTCGTGCTCTGCAAATTTTGATGCGCCAGTAGCTCAGTTGGATAGAGTATCTGGCTACGAACCAGAGGGTCGTGGGTTCGAATCCTGCCTGGCGCACCACACAATTCGCAGAATGGATCTTTTTAGACGGATGTCTGAAATGATCTGCGCAAAGAAATACGTGCGCCAGTAGCTCAGTTGGATAGAGTATCTGGCTACGAACCAGAGGGTCGTGGGTTCGAATCCTGCCTGGCGCACCATTTCACTTTAAAGCGCACCGGAAAATGGAGCAGCTGTGTTGAACAGTTGCTCTTTTTTATTGTCATTTGAATATGTATGTCAAATTAAATTGTTCGCAGTAGAACACTAATCTGAAGAATAATGGAAAATCATTTTGCCTAAAAAATAGGCAAAATCGTAACTGCATGATTCCTTTGCGAAGAATGCATTTGTGCACTTTTTGAAGCCGAGTTATGCACATATTCTGTGGAAAACCTGCACGCCGGCCCTGTGGACAACCAAAACATTCCGGGGAGCATTTCATCCCGAAAACCCTTCTGCTGCAGTGCATTCCCTTTTAATAAAAGAAAAGGTTCCGCTTCTCTTCTGAAGTCGGAACCTGTGTGGAAATCTTGGTGCCTAAAAGGAACCTTCAGAGGGGTCTGCGCGACCACTCCTCAAACTCAACCCGCCATGGCCGGCGAGCGGTCGGAAACAGGATTTTCAAAACTGATTTTCTGAATTTTGCTCTGGGTATGGTCGGGAACCAAGTGTCGCCATCGAAATCATGGTCGATGTGCGTGAGCCAGATTTTGTCCGCAAGCGGCATCGCCTGACGATAGATTTCTCCGCCGCCGGTCACGAAAATGCGCTTTGCATTGCCGGCTGCCCCGATGGCTTGTGAAAGCGAGCGGACAACCAAAACACCCTTCGGCACGGAGATCTGTCGGCGCGTAATGACGATGTTGAGGCGCCCGGGCAAGGCTCTCCCGATCGATTCCCAGGTCTTTCGCCCCATGAGTACCGGAGAGCCGAAGGTTGTTTTCTTAAAGAACGCGAAATCCTCAGGAATGCGCCAGAGGAGGCGGTTCCCGCCTCCGATGACGCCGTTTCTGGCGGCTGCCGCGATGAGTTCAATGGAAGCCATCTGCAGGTCTCCTGGTATGAATTCAGAGGGTTGAAGGCGCATTACACCGCGACCGGCGCCTTGATGGCGGGCCAGGGGTCGTACCCTTCAAACGAGAAGTCTTCGTACTGATAGTCAAAGAGCGACGCCGGGCGCCGGGCGATGACAAGCTTCGGATAAGGACGGGGCTCGCGCGAAAGTTGGAGCTTCGTCTGCTCGACGTGGTTGTCGTAGATGTGGCAGTCGCCGCCCGTCCAGACGAAGTCTCCGGGGAGCAGATCGCACTGCTGGGCAATCATGTGCGTGAGCAGCGCATAGCTCGCGATGTTGAAGGGGACGCCCAGGAACATGTCGCAGCTTCGCTGATAGAGCTGGCAGGAGAGCTTTCCGTCCGCCACATAGAACTGGAAAAGACAATGGCAGGGCGGAAGCGCCATTTTGGAGAGCTCCGCAGGATTCCAGGCCGTGACGACGAGACGGCGGGAATCCGGCGTCTCGCGAATGCGCCTGAGAACATCCGAAATCTGGTCTATCGTGCCGCCGTCAGGCGTCGGCCACGAGCGCCACTGATGCCCGTAGACGGGACCGAGGTCGCCCTTTTCATCCGCCCACTCGTCCCAGATCGTCACGTTGTGGTCGTGCAGATACCTGATGTTGGTCGAGCCCGAGAGGAACCAGAGGAGTTCATAGATGATCGAGCGCAGGTGGAGCTTCTTCGTCGTTACGAGCGGGAAGCCTTCCGAGAGCGGAAAGCGCATCTGGCACCCGAAGAGAGACCGGGTACCGGTACCGGTTCGATCGGACTTATGGGTCCCCTTCTCAAAAATCTCCCGAAGGAGCGTTTCGTACTGATTTGAAGCCATCAGCTCCTCCGCTCGAAAAACGAAAACGATGATTATAAGGTTGCGCAGAAACTCAGGCACAGGCGCGAAAAAAAGCGCTCACGCGAGACAATCCCGGTGAGCGCTTCCAGGCATTGAGAACGCGGGAGCGGAACTCCCGCGTCCCTGGCGTCAGAGGTTATTCCTCTACGATGGTCTTCACCTCAACGCCGTACGAGTCCTTGACGGTCGTATGAATGTTGAGCAGAGCCACCCAGCGGCGCAGCACGCCGATGATCACGAAGAGCATCAGAACCATGATGAGCGCGGAGAGGAAGGCTAGCAGCATCTGGCTGTTGGGGAGGTACTGATTGAAGATCAGCCAGAGACCGGCCCAGAACGTGATGATCGTCATCAGGATGCCCGGAACACCCGTCACCCAGGCGTACTTCACCTTGTTCATGCGCATGATGACGGTGGTGCCGATCAGGAGCGTGACGGAGGCGAGGAGCTGGTTGCAGATGCCGAAGAGGGGCCAGATCGAACCAATGTCGCCCGACCAGACGAGATAGCCCCACGTACCCGTGAAGATCGCGGAAGTGATCACAATGCCGGGCCACCATTCCTTGTCGCCGAACTTCGGCCAGACCTTGCCCATCATTTCCTGCAGGAAGAAGCGGCCCACGCGGGTGCCGGCGTCAACAGCCGTCAGGATGAAGACGGCTTCGAACATGATGGCGAAGTGATACCAGTACGCCATCAGGCTTTCCATGAACGGAATCTTCGAGAAGATGTGGGCCATGCCGACGGCGAGCGACACCGAGCCGCCCGGACGGGCCATCAGGCTTTCCTGAACTTCAGCCTCGAGCTGCGGGAGTTCAACCACAGACATGCCGAGCTTGGCGAACTTGTCGGCCGGAGCGTTGATCGCGAAGTAGTCGGCAGGAACAAGCACGCAGGCGGCAACGAGAGCCATGACGGCGACGAAGCCTTCCATGAGCATTGCGCCGTAGCCGACGAAGAGCACGTCCTTTTCATTGCCGATCATCTTCGGGGTCGTGCCCGTGCCGATCGTGGCATGGAAGCCCGAAAGCGCGCCGCAGGCAATCGTGATGAAGAGGAACGGAATCACCGGACCGCCGATGATCGGGCCGCCGCCGTGAATGAATTCCGTCAGGGGCGGCATGTTGAAGTTGGGCATCACGAAGGCAATGCCGATCGCAAGCGCGCCGATCGTGCCGATCTTGAGGAAGGTCGAGAGATAGTCGCGCGGCAGAAGGAGGAGCCACACCGGAAGAACCGAGGCAAAGAAGCCGTAGATCGGGATGAGGAGGCTCATCTCGGGCTTGTCGATGTCAAGGAAGCCGAAGTATTCGGGGTGCGAAGCAACCCACGGACCCGAAAGAATGCAGAGGAAGAGGAGCACGACGCCCATGATCGTGGCGCCCGAAACGTCGCCCTTGCGCCAGACCTGCATGTAGAGGCCCATCAGAATGGCGATCGGAATGGTCGCGGCCACGGTGTAGGTCGACCAGAGCGAGTTGTGCATCGCATTGACGACCGCGATCGAGAGACCTGCAAGCGTGAGGATCAGAATCGCGAGGACTGCCCAGGCGGCAACGCGGCCCGTCGTGGAGTCGATTTCCTGGCTCGCGATGTAGGCGAGCGAATTGCCGCGGTGACGCACCGAGCAGAAGAGCACGACCATGTCGTGCACGCCGCCCGCGAGAACGCAGCCGATCAGAATCCAGAGCAGGCCCGGGAGATAGCCGAACTGCGCGGCGAGAACCGGTCCGAGAAGGGGACCCGCGGCAGCAATAGCGGCGAAGTGGTGGCCGAAGAGCACGTACTTGTTCGTCGGCACATAGTCTTTGCCATCATCAAAGCGCACGGCAGGGGTTTCGCGGGCGGCATTGATGTTGAGCACCTTCTGAGCAATCCATAGGCCGTAGAAGCGGTATGCGATTGCAAAGATGCATAGAGCGGCGAATACGATGGTGAGTGCATTCACCCCGTTCAGCGTTTCCATAACGATCTTTTCCTTTGGTTGTGGATGGGACAACGCCAGAGGGAAAAGGACCGTCGCTTTCGAGTGAGTGATGAGGAATGAGCCTCGCTCAGCCTTCGCCAAAAGAGGTAATTATTATCGTAATCCCCTAGAGGTATTCGCTCTTATCGAAAACAAGCAGACTTTTCGTAGCGTTGAGCCAAGTTTACCCATCTGCCGCACTGTAAGCGAAGATGTCAGACCGTTAGGAATTCAATTTTTATTGATGCAAGGCCATGGCAATAGGCATTTGCCCTCAAATCCTCAGGCTGATCCGTACCCCTTTAAAGGTAAGGCATATATAGGTCGGAAAGCTTAAGCGCTTCAGCCTTTCCGGAGAAGACTCCGGACCAGCCGATCATGAGCTGAATGTATTCAGCCGGATCCGCCTGAGCGCCTTCCGTTTTGATTTTTTCCTGGTGTGCCGAGAGACGAGAAAGCGAAGCTTCAAAGGCCCGGAGCGCCGCAGCAACGACATCGTGATCAGAACGAACGGAAGGGTCGGAACTTCCGCCCCCTTCAATGAGCGCACGTGCCAGCACCTCCGGCATTGCCGCTCTCAGATGCGACGCGAGCTTTGCGCCTGCCCAGCCGTTGGGCTCCACCCGATCGGGTCCCGCCTGACCTTCGAGTATGGCGCAGAGGTCCTCAAAGAATTCCTCATGCTGCTCAGCAGCCTGGGCGGCATCGGGCGCTTCGGGCGTATGCGTTCTCAGCCATTCATCCTGCAGGTGGGCGATGCCCAATTCCTCCAGCACAAGGAGCATCGTGCTCTGATCGGTGAGATCAACAACGCCGTAAGGCCTGATTTCATTGACGGGAGGAAACTGCTGCATGAGAAACGTCGTTCAAAAAAGAAAGCATCCCGCCGGTTGAGAATGCGATGACCTTTCGTCATTCCGGCGAGAGGTTGGATTTTAGCCGCAGGAAAGCGCCTGGAATCTTAATTGAGAGGCTCGAGAGCCTCTTCGGGCAGAGAAACCACATTGATGCCTTCGGAACGGAGATCCGCCGCCTCAAGTGGCGTGCAGGTGCCGCGCACGAGCTTCTTCGGGCTTTTGCCTTTTTCCATTTTCCGTACGGTTTCGGGAAATGCTTCTCCGACATCCTCGGCACGCCTTGCGGCCTCGCGCAGAATCCCGAGCGTCTGCGCTCTGAGCGCCTCCTCCTGCTCGCGTGCATTGCTCGCCGCTCGCAAAGAGAGATCTTCATTTACATCGCTTCGAGTGGTGCCTTCCACCGGCCGGATCTTTGCGCCGGACGGGAGCTTCTGAATATCCGGAGCACCGCATGCCGGACATCCCTCAGGCAGATCTTCCGGACGGTCGCTTCGGAGCCAGACCTCGAAAACGTGCCCGTTAATGCACCGAAAATTGAAGATTTTCAAGCTCATAAAAAGGATGATGCAAGAGAAAAACGAGACCGGCGTTCTTCGCGGCAGGAATAAATCCGGCCCGCCTTCAGGAAAAAACTTGACAAATCAAAAATAGACATGCTACATTCCGCTTCCTCAGTTCAGGGCACAGCCCTCGCGATTCGCAACCCAATCACCACGGGCTGGATCAATGCGTCTGAGGACATTCATGGAAGGATGGCAGAGTGGTTGATTGTACCGCCCTGGAAAGGCGGCATACGGAAATTCCGTATCGAGGGTTCGAATCCCTCTCCTTCCGCCAGAATTGCTTAACTTGGTGAGTCTTAATCTCATCAAGGCGCGCGAAGCGGGCGTCGTATAACGGCCATTACCTCAGCTTCCCAAGCTGATGACGAGGGTTCGACTCCCTTCGCCCGCTCCAGACGAAAAACGTCAAGCCCGACAGAAAGATCTGCCGGGCTTTTTTGTTTTCGTGCGACGAAGACTGACGTTTAGCGCGGCTACAATTTTCTCGCTTCCTGATTTTTCTTTCTTTCGACGGGTGAACTCATGGCCGCCAGAAATCGTCTGATCACGCTTGATACCGAAACCACGGGCCTCAACGCCAAAGGCGGCGACCGCATTATTGAAATCGGCTGCGTGGCACTCGACGGCCGCGTGATGAAGAGCACCAAGGAAAATCACCTCCAGATTTTCATCAATCCGGAGCGCGAGGTGCCCGAGGATGCAGTAGCCATTCACGGCATCACGACGGAATTTCTGGCCGACAAGCCGAAATTCTCTGAAGTCGCGGATAAGTTCCTCGACTTTGTCCGGGATTCGACCCTCGTCATCCACAATGCCGCATTTGATACGGGCTTCCTCAACATGGAGCTCGAACGCATCGGCAAAGGCAGGATCGAGGACTACTGCGACGTCATCGATACAGTGAAGCTCGCCAAAAAGCTTCTTCCCGGACGCGCCGTCAGCCTCGACTCTCTCTGCCGCTACTATGAGATCGACAACTCCAACCGCACGCTCCACGGGGCGCTCCTTGACGCGGAACTCCTCGCCGAGGTCTACATCTCGCTCACCCGCGGCCAGGACACGCTCACGCTCGTGAATGAAGACATCGACAATCTCCCTCCGATGCCGAAGGAAGAAGACTGCGTCATCATCCGCGCCAATGCGGAGGAGCTTGCCGAACACAACCGCATCCTCGACATTGCGGAAAAGAAGTCTAAGAGCACGCCCGCCTGGCGCAAGGAACCGAATGAACCGGCGCCCGCTGAGTCAGCACCCTGAACGCCTCCTTTTGTCGACCAATTCCACCAATAGCACGGCCATTCTCGCGCTTTAATCGCATGAATCCTCAAGGAAAACGATAGCAATTCCGGTTGGGACAAGAAGAAACGACATAGTGCAGAGAGCGAAGCCGATCGCCCGCTATGATCCCCGGAAATATGATCCGGTTTATCCGCTTGCGACGGACATCCGGAAAACGAAAGAACAAACACTTCCGGAGATTCAGTCATGCAGTTCAAGAATTTTGTCGTCTGCGCCTGTGCAGTAGCCTGCGGTCTTGCCGCCTCCATCGGCGAAGCCCGCGACCTTCTGCGCGTCGGCACGGAGCCCACTTTTGCGCCTTTTGAATTCCTCAATACGAAGACGAAGGAATACACCGGGTTCGACATGGATCTCATCCGCGCGGTCGGCGACAAGGCGGGCTACGACGTTGAAATCCTCAACATGGGCTTTGATGCGCTTGTTCCCGCCGTGATGACCGGCACGATCGACGTGATCGCAGCGGGCGTTTCCATCACGCCCGAACGCCAGAAGCGCGTCGACTTCACGACGCCCTACTACACGTCCGGCCTCTCGATGCTCATTCAGAAAAAGAATGTCGAAAAGTTCAAGACCTTTGACGACCTGAAGAACACCAACCTTGCCGTTCAGATCGGAACGACGGGCGCTGAAAAGGCGAAGACCATCGCAGGCGCCAAGGTTTCGAGCTTCAATACGACGAGCGAAGCCTTCATGGACCTGATGTCGGGCAACTCCGACGCCGTGGTGCTCGACCGCCCGGTGCTCGCTTACTACCTCAAGAACCAGGAGCGCGCGGCCAAGGTTCTCACGATTCCGCCCTACATTGCGGATGCAGAGAGCTTCGGCTTTGCCGTGAAGAAGGGCAATACCGAGCTCCTCCAGAAGCTCAACAAGGCATATGCGGACCTGAAGGCTTCGGGCGAAGTCGATAAGATCTACAGCAAGTGGTTCCAGGAATAATCCTTCAGGACCACCGCCCGCTCCCGCGCGCCATCGAAGTCCTGTCGAAGAGAACGCTCTGACAGGCAGTCATCCCGGCATCGTCGTTCTTTGCGCGAACGCGATGCCGGCGTCATATTCCCTAGTAGAATGCCGCGGCCGGCGACAAAAGCCGGAAGCTGAATCACTTTCTCTCAGAATGCTTCAGCTCGCTGCGTCAAAATCAGTCCGGATGATGATTCATCCGTTTTTCCCACAGCCGGCGGACCTCCGGCACTGATCAGTCTCTATAGAAACACCATGGAATTTGATCTCTCCCTCATTGCCTCGAGCTTCCCGCTCCTTCTGCGCGGCGCAGGCCTCACGCTTGAAATCACCGCGCTCTCCGTAGGCATTGGTCTGCTTCTCGGCCTTCTGCTCTCGCTCCTGCAGCTCTCGAAGAGCCCGCTCCTCAGCATTCCCGCTAAGGTCTACGTCGACTTCATCCGCGGGACGCCGCTCCTCATTCAGATCTTCATCATCTACTTTGCGCTTCCCAACATCGTCGGTCACCGCATTGATCCCTATGTTGCAGCCGTTGCAGCCTGCTCGCTCAATTCGGGCGCCTACATTGCGGAAATCTTCCGCGGCGGCATCCAGTCGATTTCGCTCGGCCAGTACCGCGCCGGCCTCTCGCTCGGCATGACCAACACCCAGACGATGCGCTACATCATCCTGCCGCAGGCCTTCAAGCGCATCATCCCGCCGATGGGCAATGAATTCATCGCCATGCTGAAGGACTCCTCGCTCGTTTCCGTGATCGGCTTTGAGGAGCTCACGCGCTCGGGCCAGCTCATCATTGCGGAAACGTACGGCACGCTTGAAATCTGGACCTGCGTTGCGATCCTCTACCTCGTGATGACGCTCACGATTTCGCGCTTCATCTCGTGGCTCGAAAAGCGCTTCCGCAAGTCTGACGACCGCTGATTCAAACCCGAAACTTCTGTCTCCGAGGCGCCATGATGAAAAAACAATGCATTCTGCTTGCATGGCGTCCGTGAGGCAGATAAAATGCCCGCTTTCACGGCTCGAGTCACAACGCTCGTGTCCGCAAGTTTTACCATCTCTTTGACAGGAATATCCATGTCTGAACTGACCAAGTCTGAGATCGTTGCCAAGTTCCAGCGCGCCGAAGGCGACACTGGCTCTCCCGAGGTCCAGGTGGCCCTTCTTACGGCCCGCATCAATCACCTCACGGATCACTTCAAGGTCCACGCCAAGGATCACCACAGCCGCCGCGGCCTGCTCCGCATGGTTTCGCGCCGCCGCAAGCTCCTTGACTACCTGAAGCGCACCGATCTTAACGCCTACCGCAAGCTGATCGACACGCTCAATCTGCGCAAGTAAGCTCGAAGAGATTCTCAAGACAACGGCCTGCCGATTTCGACAGGCCGTCGTCCTATCTGCCAACCCCGTCTGATCGTTGACGAAAACCTCTCATCCTCCTGCCTTCCACCCCAAGCGCGTTGCGATTTGAGCACTTACTTTCTCAAACCGTGAATGCTCAAACCGCAGCGTGCCGGCGATTCGAATCCGAACCGCCGGCGAAAGCGGGAAGAAACGGAACGTCAGCGAAAAGACATCTTCCAAGAGAAATAAGGAAGCATTACTTATGACGATGTTCAATAAAACAACGCAGTCCTTCCGATTCGGCAATCACGACGTCACGCTTGAAACCGGCGAAATCGCCCGTCAGGCCACCGGCGCCGTCATCTGCCGCATGGACGACACCGTGGTTCTCGCCACCGTCGTCTGCAAGAAGGAAGCCAAGCCCGGTCAGGACTTCTTCCCGCTTACCGTCGACTACATTGAAAAGACCTACGCGGCCGGCCGCATCCCCGGCGGCTTCTTCAAGCGCGAGGGCCGTCCTTCTGAAAAGGAAACGCTCACGAGCCGCCTCATTGACCGCCCGATCCGCCCGCTCTTCCCGGACGGATTCTTCAATGAAGTCCAGGTCATCATTCACGTTCTTTCTGCCGACCCGCAGGTTGATCCGGACATCCCCGCGATGATCGGCACCTCCGCCGCGCTCGCCGTCTCCGGCATTCCCTTCCGCGGCCCGATCGGCGCCTGCCGCGTCGGCTACATCAACGACCAGTTCGTTCTCAACCCCACCACCGAAGAGCTCAAGACCTCGCGCCTCGACCTCGTCGTCGCCGGTACGGAACGCGCTGTTCTCATGGTTGAATCCGAAGCCGACATTCTTCCCGAGAAGACGATGCTCGACGCCGTGATGTTCGGCCACCGCGAAATGCAGACGGCCATCCAGGCCATCAACGAACTCGTCGCGAAGGCCGGCAAGCCCGCCTGGGATTGGCAGCCGCCCGCCCGCAATGAAGCGCTCATCGCCCGCGTGACCGAGATCTCCAACGAGGGTCTCCACGCCGCCTACGCGATCCGCTCCAAGCAGGCCCGCAACGACAAGCTCCGCGAAGTCTATGAACTCGTCGAGAAGACGCTCGCCGCCGACGCTGAAGCTGCCGGCACCGAAGCGCCCGACATGAACGAAGTTCACGGCATCCTCTTTGAGCTTGAAGCGCACCTTGTCCGCTCCCAGATTCTCGCCGGCGAACCCCGCATCGACGGCCGCGACACCCGCACGGTCCGCCCGATCGAAATCCGTCAGGGCGTGCTTCCGCGCACCCATGGTTCCGCCCTCTTTACCCGCGGCGAAACCCAGGCGCTCGTCACGACGACGCTCGGCACGAAGCAGGACGAGCAGATCATCGACGGTCTCTGCGAAGAATCGCACGACCGCTTCATGCTCCACTACAACATGCCCCCCTTCGCCACGGGCGAAACGGGCCGCGTCGGATCCCCGAAGCGCCGCGAAATCGGTCACGGCCGTCTTGCCAAGCGCGCTCTGAAGGCGGTTCTTCCCTCTGCTGACGAATTCCAGTACACGATCCGCGTTGTTTCCGAAATCTGCGAATCGAACGGCTCCTCCTCGATGGCTTCCGTCTGCGGCGGCTGCCTCTCGATGCTTGACGCCGGCGTTCCGCTGAAGGACTACGTTGCGGGCGTTGCAATGGGCCTCATCAAGGAAGGCAACCGCTTTGCCGTCCTCACCGACATCCTCGGCGACGAGGATCACCTGGGCGACATGGACTTCAAGGTGGCCGGCACGGAAAACGGCGTCACCGCGCTCCAGATGGACATCAAGATTGAAGGCATCACGGCTGAAATCATGCAGGCTGCCCTCGCGCAGGCGCATGAAGGCCGTCAGCACATCCTCGGCCGCATGCACGACATGGCGGGCGGCGGCGCGAAGGAGCTCTCCGACTTTGCTCCGCGCATGGTCTCCTTCAAGATCAATCCGGAAAAGATCCGCGACGTCATCGGCAAGGGCGGCTCCGTCATTCGCGGCCTCACCGAAGAAACCGGCACGACCATCAACGTCGAGGACGACGGCACGGTCACGATCTCTTCGCCCGATATGGCCCGCGTTGCCGCTGCCAGGAAGCGCATTGAAGACATCACGGCTGAAGTCGAAGCCGGCCAGATCTACGAAGGCACGGTCACGCGCCTCCTCGACTTCGGCGCCATCGTCCAGCTCCTTCCGGGCAAGGACGGGCTCCTTCACATCAGCCAGATCGCCAACGAGCGCGTCAACGCCGTTTCCGACTATCTGAAGGAAGGCCAGAAGGTCCGCGTGAAGGTCATTGAGGCCGACGAGAAGGGCCGCGTCCGTCTTTCCATGAAGGCACTCCTGCGCGACGAAGGCGCCCAGCAGCAGTAACGTTTGCTTCTGGCGGGAAAACGATTCTTCATCGCGCTTTCCCGCCGCAAACGCCTGCAGCGCTTTTGCTTCAAGCCGGCCCTGCGTCTCGCTAAAGACGCACGCCGGCTTTTCCACGCATAAGCCCCGTGAGGGACAAAGAAGCTAAAATTAATCTTTATCCCCTGCGGAATCCGGGATTTATTCCCGCTTTAGAGAGACTACGAATACTTCATGCGCGAACGAATCGTCATAGCCAACTGGAAGATGAACGGCAGTCGGGAAGCCAATGCCCTCTGGGTCAGCAACTTCCTGGCGGAACCTGTGCGACTTTCCTGCCGCACGGTGGTCTGCGCTCCCTTCATTTACCTTCCCGAGCTTACAGAAGCCTGTCGGAACACCGCCATTGAAATCGGCGCAGAGGACGTCAATGAAAACGCCTCCGGCGCCTTCACGGGCGAGGTCTCTGCAGCGATGCTCGCTGACTTCGGCATTCGTTTCGCCATCGTCGGGCACTCCGAAAGGCGGCGCCTCTACGGCGAAACGGACAACCGCGTTGCCATGAAGGCCGTTACCCTTGTGAAGAACGGCATTCGCCCCGTCATCTGCGTCGGCGAAACGCTCGAGGAACGCGAGCGCGGAGAGACGCCTGCCGTCATCCTCCGTCAGCTCAATGCCGTCCTTGCTGTTCTGAAGCCTGAAAGCATCGGCGCGATTGCCTATGAACCCGTCTGGGCGATCGGTACCGGCAAATCGGCTGATCCGGCAACGGCACAAACCGTGCATGCCGGCATTCGCGCACGCCTTGTGCAGGCCGCTCCCGAAGCCGGCAAACTCACGCCGATTCTTTACGGCGGCAGCGTCACGCCTGAAAATGCCGCTTCGCTCTTTGCCGAAGCGGACATCGACGGCGCGCTTGTCGGCGGCGCCTCTCTCAATGCACAGAGCTTCTACAGCATCGGCGAAGCGCTCTGCGCAGCCAGACCCTGATTTCACCCCACTTTTTTACGCACTAAAGGTTTAGAGAACCATGCACTTCCTGCTCAGCATTGCGCTTGTTCTGCAGATCATCTCAGCCGTTGTCGTCATCGTCCTCGTGCTGATGCAGCACGGCAAGGGCGCCGATCTCGGCGCAGCCTTCGGCAGCGGCGCCTCCGGCTCCGTCTTCGGCGCCACGGGCAGCGCGAACTTCCTCTCGCGCTCCACCGCCATTGCCGCCACGGTCTTCTTCTGCTCCACCATTGCGCTCACGCTCGCCTCGGGCGCCTTCAACAAGCGCGCCTCCGTCCCCCAGGGCGGCGTTCTGTCGACGGTCGAACAGCCGGCATCCCAAGAACAGGGGATGCCCAACAATCAAAATAATGCCCCCGTCAATCAAATTCCGAGGTAGAATTCTTCTCCTCTGCTGATGAACACCTCAGTTCAAAAACAAATCAGCAGAGAACAACTTGAAAGGCCGCGGTCGTGGCGAAATTGGTAGACGCACTACTTTGAGGGGGTAGCGGAGCAATCCATATGAGTTCAAATCTCATCGACCGCACCATATTCGCTGGGGTATCGCCAAGTCCGGTTAAGGCAGCGGATTCTGAATCCGCCATACGTAGGTTCGAATCCTACTACCCCTGCCAGGTCGATCAGGTTGTGACAATTTGAAGGTTTTCGCGGTCGTGGCGAAATTGGTAGACGCACTACTTTGAGGGGGTAGCGGAGCAATCCATATGAGTTCAAATCTCATCGACCGCACCACATTCGCTGGGGTATCGCCAAGTCCGGTTAAGGCAGCGGATTCTGAATCCGCCATACGTAGGTTCGAATCCTACTACCCCTGCCAAATGTATTGAGAAGGCTGGTTCGAAGGAACCGGCCTTTTCTTTTGCCTGTACGCCTGAAAACTCGCGACAGCTCTGCGAATCCGCCAGGTGCAGAATGCTTCTGATTTCTCCGCGTGCAGTGATGCTCTAATTGCCGACTGCCCGTCGTGAGACAAACCGCAAGGCAGCACCCTGGGATTCGAAGAAGCGCCTCAAGGCTCGGCATGAGACTGGAGAGCTCGAGATAAGAGACAATGGCGACACCATCATGCAGGCGTGCAGACTCAAGCCAGTGCCTCTACCTTATGCTCCCGAGCCGAACTGGCACGCTGCCTTGGAACGCGTTTCCCTACTGACGCAGATGCCGTCCCAGAAATCATTCGGCTTCAGGACCAAAAAGCAAGCCTATAGCGTAAAAAAATAAAAAAGGGCGTCCTCCTACTGCGGCAGGGATGGGCGCCCTTTTTTCTGCTTTCAAACTCCCAAACTCAGGCAGGCAACAAAAAAGCCCTGGGCCGGCACCGGCTTTCAGGGCTTTTTGCTTTCTGGCGGGAGGCGCAGTTTCAATGCAATTGCATCGGAAAGCGCTTGTGGTGGGACCACCGGGACTCGAACCCAGATCCGACCCTTAGGAGGGGCCAGTTCTATCCAGTTGAACTATGGTCCCGCCATCTTTCTCGCGAAAGGGAAAAGGATTCTAGCATGCTCCATCAGGATCCGCGACGAACAAGATGAAGCTTGTCGCGGGCGAAGGAAAAAAGCAGATCCTTGGTGCCGGCCTTGCCGAAATCAATTTCGATGATGAGGCTCGTGCCGGTGCCGATGAACTTCTTCACAACGCCTTCGCCGAAGGCATCGTGCCTCACAACGTCGCCCTTGTTGTAGCCCGACTGCTCTGCAGCTTTCTTCTGCATGGCATCAAACTGACCCGTGCCGCGGAAGGACATGCTGTCGCCCGATCCCATCGAGGAAGAGCGTCCGTAGGTCGACGAACCGTAGCCGCCTCTTCCCTGCGAACGTCCGGAACGCCCGGAGCTTCCCCAGCTGCGTCCCCAGCCTTTTTCGTCCTGATCCTCGTCTTCATAGGCAGGCTGATAACCCTTCTTCGCCGGACGAATGTCGAGGAGCGCCTGAGGAATTTCCTTCACGAAGGAAGAAAGCGGATTTTTGAAGGCGTTGCCGAACATCAGCCGTTCACGGGCGTGCGTGAAGGCAAGGTGCTTTTTCGCACGCGTGATGGCCACGTACATGAGACGGCGCTCCTCCTCGAGGCCGCCGCCCTTGCTCCCCTTTGATTCGGTCTTGATGGCCGAGAAATGGGGGAAAAGCCCTTCCTCGGCACCGATAATCCAGACCCAGGGGAATTCAAGGCCTTTAGCAGAATGCACGGTCATGAGCTGCACGGCGTCCTGATCGGCTTTCTCGTTCCGGTCGCCCGCCTCGAGCGTCGCCTGCGTGAGAAACCCCTCCATGGGCGAAGGCGAATCGTCGCTCACTGGCGCGAAGGCCGGATGATTAAGCTCCACCTTTTCATTTTCAAGCCACCCCTTGGCGGCTGAAATCACTTCGCGCATATTCTCGACGCGATCTCCGCCGTCCTTTTCCTTCCTTGCCGCTTCCTCAAGGCCGGAAGCTTTGATGACGTGGTTGATGGCTTCAAGGAGCGGCATCCCGTCCGCAGCAATCCTCATCTGCGTAATGAGGTTTTCAAAGGCCGTCAGTTTGGCGGGCTTTTCGATCATGCGGTCGGTAAGCGCCGCCCAGAGAGAAATGCCTCTTTCACGCGCTGCATTCTGGAGGACTTCAATCGACTTGGCGCCGATGCCGCGCGCGGGCGTATTCACCACGCGCAGGAAGCTCGTGTCGTCCCAGGGGTTCGTGATCATGCGCAGATATCCGAGGACGTTCTTCACTTCAGCGCGTTCGAAGAAGCGCAGGCCCCCATAAACGCGATAGGGAATGCCGCGTCCGGAAAGCTCCGTTTCAATCGAGCGCGACTGAGCGTTCGTACGGTAGAGCACCGCAAAGTCGCGCCATTTCGCCCCCTTCTCCCGCGCATTCTCCATCTGGTCGGCCACCCAGCGCGCTTCCTCGATATCGGTATCGAGCTCCTTCACGGTGATTTTTTCGCCCTTGGCGCCGTCCGTCCAGAGGTTTTTGCCGAGCCGCCCTTCGTTTTGCTCAATCAGCCCGTTGGCGGCATCGAGAATTGCCTTGGTCGAACGGTAATTCTGCTCAAGGCGAATGGGGTTGCTGACGTGAAAATCCTTGATGAAGTCGGTCATGTTGCCGACATTTGCGCCGCGGAAGGCATAAATCGACTGATCGTCGTCGCCCACGGCGAAGACGGAATTGAGTGCTCCGCCGTCGGGACCGAGCCCCGTGCCCGCAAGGAGCTTGAGCCATCGGTACTGAAGAACGTTCGTATCCTGGAATTCGTCGACGAGAATGTGGCGGAAGCGCTGCTGATAATGAACGCGCACGAGCTCGTTTCGCTCGAGGAGTTCGTAGCAGCGCAGAAGGAGTTCCGCAAAGTCCACGACGCCCTGCTTCTGGCACTCGTTCTCATAGGCGCGGTAGAGATCCACCTTGAGCGAATTGTCGGCGCCCCCGATCGAGCCCGAATGCGCCGCCCGCACGCCCTGCTCCTTCATCCAGTTGATGAAGGAGGTGACGGACCTCGGGTCCGTTCGTTCCGGATCCACATTGGCCGCCTTCATGATGCGCTTCACCATGGCGAGCTGGTCGGCGCTGTCGATGATCTGAAAGCTCTTCGGGAGCCCCGCATATTCAGCGTGCCGGCGCAGAATCCGATTGCAGAGCCCGTGAAAGGTGCCGATCCACATGCGCTTCAGATCGTAGGGGAGCATCGACTCGAGGCGCGTCACCATTTCCTTGGCGGCCTTGTTCGTGAAGGTGACGGCAAGAATTTCCGATGTGGTGGCGAGATGCTCCTCAAGAAGCCAGGCAACTCGGGTCGTGAGGACTCGGGTTTTGCCCGAACCCGCGCCCGCAAGGATCAGAACGGATTCCTCGGGGGCGGTGACGGCCTCGAGCTGTTTGGGGTTGAGGTTCTCAAGAAGATCAGACGGCATGACTCGAAAAAACGGAATGCTTCAAAGAAAGAAGAGCGATTTTAACCGCCCGGGAAAGAAGTTCGAAGCGCGGCCTCAAAGGCCTCAGACCGCTTTCCTCCGGCGCGCTCCGGCATGCCTGGAAAGGCGCGAAGCCCTGCCCGCTCGGGCTATACTTTCCTGTTATTTTTCTCCACCCACAACTCACACTGGATAAAGAGCGTTATGCGCGAGACATACTCCCCCCAGGAGGTCGAATCCGAAGTTCAGGCGATGTGGAAGGCCGGCGACGTTTATCGCGCCCATGAAGAGGCGCTCGACGCCGAAGGCCATCCGAAGCCCAAGTTCTACGTGTGCTCCATGCTGCCCTACCCGAGCGGCAAGCTGCATATGGGCCACGTCCGCAACTACACCCTCAACGACGTCATGTACCGCTTCCACCGCATGAAGGGCTACAACGTCATGACCCCGATGGGCTGGGACGCCTTCGGGCTGCCCGCGGAAAATGCGGCGCTCTCGAAGAAGGTCGCGCCCGCGAAGTGGACTTACAGCAACATCGCCGACATGAAGGCTCAGATGGAGCCGCTCGGCCTCGCCTTCGACTGGTCGCGCGAAGTCGCCACCTGCAAGCCCGACTACTACCGCTGGAACCAGTGGCTCTTTCTGCGCATGCTCGAGAAGGGCATCGCCTACAGAAAGACCCAGATCGTCAACTGGGACCCGGTCGACAAGACCGTGCTCGCCAACGAACAGGTGATCGAAGGCCGCGGCTGGCGTTCGGGCGCCATCGTTGAGAAGCGCGAAATTCCGGGCTACTACCTCGGCATCACGCAGTACGCTCAGGAACTCCTCGACGACTTGAAGCAGCTCGAGGGCTGGCCCGAACAGGTGCGCCGCATGCAGGAGCACTGGATCGGCCGCTCCGAAGGCGTCACGCTCTCCTTCCCCTATGAACTGAGGGGCGAAGCGAAGCTTCTCAACGTCTACACGACCCGCGCCGACACGCTGATGGGGGTCACCTTCGTTGCGATCGCGGCCGAGCACCCGCTCGCCACGTACCTCGCGAAGGACCGCCCCGATCTTCAGGCCTTCATCGCTGAATGCGCCAAGGGCAGCGTCTCCGAAGCCGACATGGCGACGATGGAAAAGAAGGGCGTCCCGACGGGCTTCCATGTGAAGCACCCGCTCACGGGCGAACCCGTCGAAGTGTGGATCGCCAACTACGTCCTCATGGGCTACGGCGAAGGCGCCGTTATGGCCGTGCCTGCGCACGACGAACGCGACTTTGCCTTTGCGAAGAAGTTCGGCCTTCCCATCAAGCAGGTTGTGGCCGTTGACGGCGAAACCTTCTCGACCGACGCCTGGCAGGAATGGTACGGCGACAAGACGCTTGAAACGCACCTCGTCAACTCGGGCGAATTCAACGGTCTCGGCCTTCACGAGGCGATCGACGCCATTGCCGCCGCCCTCGAGAAGAAGGGCCTCGGGCACAAGGAAGTCAAGTTCCGCCTGCGCGACTGGGGCATTTCCCGCCAGCGCTACTGGGGCACGCCCATCCCGATGATCAACTGCCCGCACTGCGGCCCGGTGCCGGTGCCCGACGAAGATCTGCCGGTCGTTCTCCCCGAGGACCTCGTTCCGGACGGATCCGGGAATCCGCTCGCCAAGTGCGACGCCTGGAAGAACGTCAAGTGCCCGAAGTGCGGCGGCGACGCGGAACGCGAAACCGACACGATGGACACCTTCGTCGACTCCTCGTGGTACTTCCAGCGCTACTGCTCGCCCGACTGCACGACGGGCATGGTCGACAAGCGCGCCGACTACTGGATGCCGATGGATCAGTACATCGGCGGCATCGAGCACGCGGTGCTGCATCTCCTCTACGCCCGCTTCTGGACGAAGGTCATGCGCGACTTCGGGCTCGTCAAGTACGACGAACCCTTCAAGAACCTCTTCACGCAGGGCATGCTGATGGCCGAGTGCTACTACCGGGATCTCCCGGACGGGCACCGCCGCTGGTACTACCCCGATGAAGTCGAGGTTCAGTACGACGAAAAGGGCCGCCCCGTCGGCGCCATTTCGAAGGAAGACGGCAAGCCCGTAGTGCTGGGCGGCATCGAAAAGATGTCGAAGTCGAAGTGCAACGTGGTTGAGCCGCGCGACATTATCAACAAGTTCGGCGCCGATACGGCCCGCAGCTTCGTGATGTTTGCCGGTCCCCCGGATCAGTCCGCCGCCTGGTCGAACTCGGGCGCTGAAGGCACCTTCAGGTTCCTCCGCCGCGTCTGGGCCTGGGCCTATGCGCACCGCGAGGAGATCATCGCGGCTCCGGCGGTTGAAGGCTATACGGGCGAAATGAGCCACGAAGCCCGGCACCTGCGCCGCGAAATCCATTCGGCCCTTCGTCAGGCGGAATTCGACTACGGCCGCATGCAGTACAACACCGTTGTGTCTGCCTGCATGAAGATGTTCAACGCAATCGACGCCTTCAAGGGCGACGAGACCGCGGGCGGCAAGGAAGCGCTCAAGGAAGCCGCTTCGATCCTGCTTCGCACCCTCTACCCGGTTGCGCCGCACATCACGACGAGCCTCTGGGGCGAACTCGGCTTCATTCCGCTTATGGGCGACATCATCGACGCAAAGTGGCCCGAATGGTCCGAAGAGGTCATCAAGGCCGATGAGCTGAAGCTCGTCGTTCAGGTGAACGGCAAGCTGCGCGGCTCGATCCTCGTCTCCGCCGAGGCCTCTGAGGATGAGATCCGCGAAGCCGCGCTCGCCAACCCGGACGTGAAGAAGTTCGTGGGCGAAGCGACCGTGCGCCGCGTCATCATCGTGAAGAACAAACTCGTCAACGTCGTGGCGAAATAAGTTCTTCTCTTCTTCGAACCGAGTAACCGGCATTCCTTCCTGAATGCGGCTCCTCGAGTCCGATGGCGATTGAACGGCTCTTTCCGCTTCCGGGAAGAGCCGTTTTTTCGTGCTTCTGAAGCCGGGAACTGCATTCTCCCGGAGGTTCTGAGAACCCGGCTTTCCTCACATGCCGCCGCATGCCGCGGCGTCTCGAGGCATGCGCGAAATTCAACTTCCGCAAACCTCTATAATCAATGGACTTCACCCGGCCGCACCGAGGGACGATGATCTTCCCGGGGCGCGAAGCCGGCAGACATTCCGCGAGCTCCCAGGGCACACACTTCAAAATGTTCGAGCGACTTACCCGCCGTCAGATCCTCAGCGCCAGCGGCGCACTTCTCGGCTCCACGCTTCTTGCGGGGTGCGGATTCCGCCTTCGCGGACACTTTGATGCGCCCTTTGAGACGCTCTACCTTCAGATGACGGAGAACACGCGCTTCTCCGGTCTTCTGAAGCGCATGATCGAATCGGGCTCAAGCATCCGCTGCGTCTCCTCGCCTCGCGAGGCGGACGCCATTCTCGAGCTCCTCTCCATGACGCGCTCGCGCGACATCCTCACCATCAACGATGCCGGGCGCGCCCGCGAGTACGAACTCACGCTCACAGTCGAATTCCGCTGCACCTCGCCCGAAGGCTACGAATACGTCGACACGACGCGCTTGATTGCAAACCGCGACATCACGTACACCGAAAGCGAATTCCTTTCGCGCGAGAAGGAAGAGGAAGTCCTCTACGTCGACATGGAGAACGACCTCATCAACCAGATCGTGCGCCGCCTTGAAGCTGCGCACGCGCCCAATCAGAAATGAGCATCGCCGCACCTCAGCTTGAAGCCTGGCTCGGCCGCTCGGATTCGCTCGCACCCTTCTGGCTTGCCACGGGGAGCGAACCGCTTCTGATGCTCGAATCGGGCGACCTCATCCGTCATCGGGCGAAGGAGCTCGGCTACAGCGACCGGCAGGTGCTTGAAATGTCGGGGATGGCCGACTGGTCTCAGCTGATGGACGCTGCGGCCTCGATCGGCATGTTTGACGACCGGAAGTTTCTCGAAGTCCGACTTCCCGGCGGAAAGCCCGGCGTCAAGGGTGCGAAGGCCATTCAGGACTTTCTAGCGATGCCCCCGGTCGAAGGGGTCGTCACGCTCTTTACGCTCCCGAGACCCGACTGGCAGGGCGTGAAGGCCTCCTGGTGGAAGGCGCTATCGGAAAAGTGCACCGTTGTCGACTGCGATCCGATTCCCCGCCCGCAGCTCCCGGCCTGGATCGCGGCGCGCATGGCAAAGCACGGCCAGAAAGCCTCGCGCGATGTGCTCGAATCCTTTGCCGACCTCGTGGAAGGGAATCTCCTTGCCGCCCGCCAGGAAATCGACAAGCTGTCTCTTCTCTTCCCGCAGGGGGAAGTCTCCCGCGAAAACATTGAAGCTTCCGTCGGCAACTGCTCGCGCTACACCATCGAGGGACTCGTCGAAGCCATCTGCCTCGGCGCCTCTGAGCGCGTATCGCGCATCATCGATGGTCTTGAGGCGCAGGGCGAGGTGTTTCCTCTCGTTCTGATGGTTCTCACCTCTCAGCTCAGAAACCTTGTGAAGCTCCGCACCGCTCAGGAAGCGGGTCAAAGCTTCGTGAAGGGCGTCTTTGCCACACCCGCTCTCAAGGCGGGAGCGCGCCGCCTCACGCTCAAGAAACTCTCGGCCGCCCTCTCCGTTCTTGCCGACATCGACCGGATCTCCAAGGGTCTTGACGTGCCCGAGCGCGATTCAGATCCGTGGATCGAGCTCAAAAGCGTCTCGCTCTTCCTTTCTCGTTCCCGCTGAAAGCACGCCACGGACTTCCCGGCGCTACGTAGAATGGAGAATGACTCCTCGCTCACTCCTCCTCCGAGCGTTTTTTCTCTTCTGGAGACCTTACCCATGCCGGGATCCATGTCGCCCAAGGAACTCATTGAATCCATCGGAAAAGCTGCCCGCTGCGCCTCGCGTGAAATGGCCCGCGCCCGGACGGCAGAGAAGAATCTGGCGCTCAGAACCATTGCAAAGCTCCTCATCGAACGAGAAGCGGAGATCCGAAGCGCAAACGAAAAGGATCTTGAAGCCGCACGCGCTGAAGGCCTGAGCGAAGCCTTCGTCGATCGCCTCACGATCACAAAGGCAGTTCTCGAACGGATGGCGGAAGGCGTGATTCAGATTGCTGAGCTTCCCGACCCCATCGGAACGATTTCTGAAGTTCGTCCAATGCCTTCCGGCATTGAAGTCGGCCGCATGCGCGTACCGCTCGGCGTCATCGCGATGATCTATGAGTCCCGTCCCAATGTGACGGTGGACGCCGCCGCCCTTGGACTCAAATCCGGCAACGCCGTCATTCTGCGTGGCGGCCACGAGGCGCTTGAAAGCAATCGCGCGCTCGCCCGCGTCGTTGCAGAAGGCCTCCGCACGGCCGGTCTTCCCGCAGAAGCCGTTCAGCTGATTCCGAGCTCCGACCGCGCGCTCGTGGGCGAACTCATCCGCGCCCGCGACTATGTCGACGTTCTCATTCCGAGAGGCGGAAAAAGCCTCATTTCTCGCCTCATGGCCGAGGCGACGGTGCCGATGATCAAGCACCTCAACGGCATCTGCCACACCTATGTCGATGAAACCGTCGACCTTGAAATGGCCGTGAAGGTTGCGGACAACGCGAAGACCCAGCGCTTCTCTCCCTGCAATGCGACGGAAACGCTTCTCGTCCATGAAGCCCAGGCTCAGGCCTTCCTTCCCCTTATCGGCAGAATTTATGCCGAAAAATCGGTCGAAATGCGAGCCGACGAGAAAGCGCTCAGAATTCTTGAAAATGCGGGGCTTCCCGTCATTCCGGCAGTTCCCGAGGACTGGGACACGGAATACAACGCCCCCATCATCAGCATTGCCGTGGTCTCAAGCCTCTCGGAGGCGATCGACTTCATTGACCGCCACAGCTCCCGCCACACCGACGCCATTCTTACCGACAGCGTCAGGGCAGCGGAGCGGTTCCTGCGCGAAGTGGACTCCAGCTCCGTCATGGTGAATGCATCAACGCGATTCGCCGATGGGTTTGAGTACGGGCTCGGGGCTGAAATCGGCATTTCCACCGACCGCCTCCATGCGAGAGGCCCAGTGGGACTTGAAGGACTCACGTCCCTCAAGTACGTGGTCTACGGACACGGCGAAGGGCGTTCGTGACGGATCCTTCCTGCTTCAACGTGCTTTTGCAGCTTCTTTCGTCAGCAGACTGAACCGGTCGTGTGACTGAAAACATAGGCTGTACTCAGGAAAGTAGTACTTTTAGAAGTACTACTTTTCGTTGAAGTACTTTGTTTTGTACTTCATTGGTCAATAGCAATATTCATCACGCCTGGGAACCATCGTCATGGCCGGTTTGTATGGACGCGAACAGGAACTCATAACCTTAGAGACCTGCCATGCCCGTAGCCGCTTCGGGTTCTGCGTCATGTACAGCCGGCGGCGGACGGGCAAAACAACGCTCCTCAATCAATTCCGGCGTGGGAAGCGGAGCGTCTACATCGCCTGCCAGCCGGGCGGCTCGGCAGTGAACCTTGCCAATTTCAACGCCGCCATAGCAGCTGCCTTTCCGGAGACCGGAGGCGTGAGCTTTCGTTCATTCCGGGACGCCCTCGAAATGCTCTTTCGCCGGAGCCGGGAGGAAAAGCTCGTTCTAGTGATCGATGAGTTTCCTTGTTTGTCAACAGACGATCCAGGCATCACCTCAGTGCTTCAAAACCTCATCGAGGCCTATCAGGATGCGTCTCAGATGTTTCTCATTCTCTGCGGCTCCTCCATGTCATATCTGACGGAAAAGGTTCTCGCCTGTGAGTCGACTCTTTACGGCAGGAGCACTTGTCAAATTGAACTGAAGCCCTTCACCTTCCTTGAGTCATTGAGCTTCCTTGCGCCATTTTCTCTCGAAGAAAAGCTCGCGCTCTACGGTGCCGTTGGCGGGACGCCCGCGTACCTGAAGCAAATCGATCCCGGGCTTTCCTTTGCAGAGAACATAAAGACGCTCTTCCTCGACCCGCATTCGTCGTTCCTCGAGGAACCCGTCAATCTTTTAAACCGGGAGACCAAAAGTGCCGGCCTTTGCCTCCGCGTACTCAACGCCATGGCGGATGGGACTGCCCGATTCACGGAAATCAGAAAGGCTGCCGGCCTAAGCCCAAGCGCGGCATCAGCCGTGTTGTCCTATCTGATCGGTCTGAACCTCGTCAAAAAAGAAACGCCTTTCGACGACCTCAACGGGAAAAAGACCATCTACGCGATATCCGACAATTTCTTCCGCTTCTGGTTCCGCTTCATCGCACCTCAGAGGTCCAATATTGAAGGCGGCGAGATGACGGAAGTGCTCTACAAAGACATCGCCCGGGCGCTGCCGACTTTTCTGGGGTCCGTCTTTGAAGATGTGTGCCGTCAATACCTGCGGCGCCGGCTTGCAGCCGGGACGCTTTCCGCGGACTTCACTGAATTTGGCCGTTGGTGGGGTGCATATGTGAGGGAACGCAGACAAGCCGAAATCGACATCGTCGGCGTGGCTCCGGATAATGTGCGTCTCTTCTGCGAATGCAAATGGCGAAATGCACCAACAAACGAAGGCGTGCTCGATTCCCTCAACGAACTCTCAAAACAGTTCCGTTACACCGCACGTCACCTCATGCTCTTTTCGAAAAGCGGATTTACGGACGGCTGCCGGCAGCTCGCCAGTCGAATCGGAAATGTTGAGCTCGTGAGCTTTGAAGACATCATGACGGCATAAAGGACGACACCCAGCGACCACTGGCAACCGAAGGATCAGAAGAAATCTGCCTTCTGTTGCGCATCACCACCCGGACGCCGCTTCGAATCCGCCATCGGGCCCTTTAAAATAAGGGCTCGATTTTTTTATTTCTGACCTCATACCAAAATCCTCATGCCGAGCTTTGTCTTTCATGCGCCCTGCCCCTTCGGGCTCGAAGAGCTTCTCTCCCGGGAAATTCTTGCGCTCAACGCTGATCCCGATCTCGTCCGTCCCGGCAAGGGCGGCGTTTCCTTTGCGGGCGGTCTCGACCTCGGCATGGCCGTGTGCCTTCACTCCCGTTATGCGACCCGCGTGCTCCTGCGCGTCGCCTTCGACGAATACTGGGACAGCCGCGATGTCTATTCCATCGCGCGCAGAACGCCCTGGGAAAAGTGGTTCGGTCCCGACGTCACCTTCCGCATCCATTCAACCGCGAACCGCTGCCCGCTCGAAAGCCTTGACTTCGCGACGCTGCGCATCAAGGACGGTCTCTGCGACCGCTTTAATGAGCTTGCCGGCCGCCGTCCTTCCGTCGACCGCCGCCGTCCGGACGTGCGCCTTGAAGCCTACTTCACGTTCGACCACGTGAGCTTCTACATCGATCTCGCTGGCGAATCGCTTTTTAAACGCGGCTGGCGCCTCGAGCACGGCGAAGCTCCGCTCAAGGAAAACCTCGCGGCTGCGCTTCTTGCGCTCTCGGGGTGGACCCCTGAGAAGCCCTTGGTTGATCCCTTCTGCGGCTCCGGCACGATCGCGATTGAAGCGGCTTCCATCGCCGCCAACATGGCGCCGGGCCTCAAGCGTTCCTTCGCCTTTGAATCCCTATCCGGATTTGATCTCGACCTCTGGCAGGAAATGAAGGAGGATGCCCGGGCTGCTGTGAACCTCCATGCGAAGGTCCGCATTGAAGCGCACGACATCTCTTCGATCGTTGTTGAGAAGGCGATTGAAAATGCCCGCCGCGCGGGCTTCGGCGCCATGATTGACGACGGTCGCCTTCTCTTCAGCCAGGGCGATGCCCGTGAAATTGAGGCGCCTCAAGGTGCAGAACCCGGTCTCGTCATCGCCAATCCCCCCTACGGCGAACAGTCGAACCCCAAGTCCGCATCGATCGCCGCGATGATGCGCGACTTTGCCGCCGCGCTTAAAAGCAACTTCCCCGGGTGGACCGCGTGGCTCCTCACTTCCGACAGGCTGCTTCCCGGCCAGATGCGCCTGAAGGAATCGCGCAAGATCGTGCTCTTCAACGGGCCGCTTGAATGCCGCTTCTTCCGCTTCGACATGGTGGCGGGAAGCAACCGCAGAAAGCCTGCGGCCAATTAAATAATCGGCTTTCACTCATGAGAAAAGCCGCTGCGACGGAGAAGCGCAGCGGCTTTTTCTTTTGTCTCTTCGAACTTCGAAGCCGTTTATTTTTTACTTATTGGCAAGAAGTTCGCGGCCGAGCGCATCGACCTTGTAGATGCCGTCGCGGAACTTTTCCTTCGTCATTTCGTAGGGCACGCAGGTCCACTCCTTAATCGTGACGGCACGATCAACGAGGGCGTCGACCTCCTCGGGCTTCGTAATGTCGAGTTCAGCGAGCGTCACCGGGAGACCGAGAACGCGGTTGAACTCAAGCATGCGCTCGAGCGCTTCGTCGTTGCCGTCGACCGCATGGAGGACGAGCGTGCCGAAGCTCACGACTTCGCCGTGGAGGTGCTTATGAATGACAGGGAGCACCATGGAGGCGTTGTAGAAGCAGTGGGCGAGCGAGGAGTTGTAGTAGTAGCTGTCCTTCGTCGTCACGAGGTTCGACGTAATGCCGGTCGAAATAATGATGTCGAGGACCGATTCCGTGAAGGCTTCGGTGACCTTCCCTTCGCGGAAGTCGAAGAGCGCCTGACGGCCGTAGGTGAGGAGCGGCTCTTCGCAGACGAGGCCCACCTGGACGCCCAGAAGCGGCGTGTGGGAGAGGGCCTTGCCGCGCGAGGCGAGCTGGCTTTCCGCCTGCTTCGAGAGCGCGTCGCCGATGCCCGCCCAGAAGAGCTTCTCGGGGCTGTCGAGAATAATCGACGTGTTGATGAAGCAGTGCGTCGCGCAGCGCTTCGGGAAGTGGTAGTGGTCAAGCGCGCCGTTTTCCTTGTAGATGACCGCAATCGCCGTCACCGGAGCGCAGTTGGAAGCCACGGTCGGAACCGAGAGGAAGGGCTTGTCGAGAATGTCGGCCGCGGTCTTCACCGTATCGACCGCTCGGCCGCCGCCCACGCCGAAAATCATGTCGGCGCCCTTCACCTTTTCGTTCGAGGTGATGCGCTCGACATTGGCCATCGTGGCGTCCTTGCCGTAGACGAACCAGTCGACGATTTCAATGCCGGCCTTTTCGAGACCCGCACGCAGCTGCGGACCCGCCTTTTCCAGGGCCGTTTCACCGCCCACCACGGCAGCCGTCTTGCCGAGGAAGTGGGTGACTTCGCCGATATTGTCGTAGCAGTTCGGACCAACGCTGTAATGGGGCAGCGTCACGGTATAGTTTTCAGCCATTTTGTCTTTTCTCCGTTGATTGGATGGGAGCGCAGCCGGCGTGCCAGCGCGTTTCCTGCGCTCATAAGCCCGCTCTCATGATGCGTGAGGCGCAGATTGAGGGCGGGTCTGTCGATTCTAGGAAAAGAGAGGATCACCCAAAGAGCGGCGGCCGAAAGAATTACCTCTTTCCTTGCGGCACTTCCAACGGCAATGGATATTCGCCCTAAGCAGAAGACCTCAAGAGCGGGAAAAGACAGTTCCGCAGGCATTAAAAAAACCCCCGGCGTTCGTAAACGCAGGAGGTTTCGGGCAAAGGGCCTTTCGGCCCTGTCGCTTCGAGGATTAGGCTTCGGCCTTGCGGACGAGACGTTCCTTGATGCGGGCAGCCTTGCCGGAGCGTTCGCGCAGGTAGTAGAGCTTGGCGCGGCGGACGTCGCCGTGGCGCTTCACTTCGATGCTGGCGATCATCGGGGAGTAGGTCTGGAACGAACGTTCCACGCCTTCGCCGGACGAGATCTTGCGAACGATGAACGAGGAGTTGATGCCGCGGTTGCGACGGGCAATGACGACGCCCTCGAAGGCCTGCACGCGCTTGCGCGAGCCTTCAACCACGTTGACGGAGACGACAACCGTGTCGCCGGCGCGGAAATCGGGGATGGTCTTGCCGGCGGTGACGCGGGCGAGTTCTTCCTGTTCAAGAACCTGAAGGAGATTCATTTTTTGCTCCAAAGCCATCATCATGCGGCCTGAATGTTAGGGGACAAAATCCCGCCGCAGATAGGATGGTGATTGTTGTAAAAGGGAAAGCGCCGGTGAAATTACCTGCGCCCGCCCCTGGATTCGATCTTCGCGCCGAGAGACCGGAGGAACTTATAGTCCTCCTTGGTCAGCAGACCCGAAGAATCGGCGATTGTAATGAGGTCGGGGCGCGTCTGCAAGGTAAGCTCGAGACTTTTTTCGCGCGACCACTTTTCAATATTCTTGTGGTGCCCGGAAAGGAGCACCTCGGGCACCGGCATGCCCCGCCAGACCTCGGGCCGCGTGTAGTGAGGCGCATCGAGAAGTCCCGTCGCGAAGCTTTCGTCCGAAGCCGAAAGATCCTTGATGGCGCCGGGGAGCTGACGCACGACGGCGTCGATCAGGGCGCATGCCGGGATTTCGCCCCCTGAAAGCACGAAGTCCCCGAGACTCACCACCTCGTCGACCTCGGCTTCAAGGAACCGTTCATCGATTCCTTCGTAGCGTCCGCAGACGAGCACGACGGGCTCATCGTCCGCTGCAATTTCCCTTACGCGCCGGTCGGTGAGGCGCGTGCCGTTGGGCGCGAAGCTCATGACGCGGCCGGTGTTGCCCGACTGGCGGATCGCGGCGAGCGTCTGAGCGAGGGGCTCGGCCATCATCACCATGCCCGGGCCGCCCCCGAAGGGCCGGTCGTCGATCGTGCGGTGAAGGTCTGTGGCCGTTTCGCGCGGATTCCAGGTGTTGAGCGACCAGAGTCCGCGCTTTCTTGCCCGCGCCGTGATGCCGCAGTCGCGAACGCTCGCAAAGATTTCCGGAAAAAGCGTAATGACGTCAAAACGCATGGAGTTCACCTTTTGTTCAGCGCCAGGCCGGATCCCAGTCGAAGACCGCGCGCTTTTCCTCAGGGTTGAGTTCAAGCACGTAGACATCCTTCACGTTCGGGATGAGGAACTGCTTCCTGTCGCCCGCTTCATCCTCATACTCGATGACGAAGAGGTCCTGCGCGCCGTTCGAGCTCACGCCTGCGATGACGCCCAGTTCCTTCCCCTCGCGGTTGAATGCGGGAACGCCCTCGAGGTCGATCGCCCAGACGGCATCCTTGCCGGCAGCCGGGAAGTCCTTCCTCAGGACGCCAACCTTCACGCGAACGGCATCCGCCGCTTCCTTCGATTCGCAGCCGTCCCATTTGGCGATGAGTCCCGTGCCGTGAACGCGAAGTCCCTTTACGTGCACGGGCGTCTTGACGCCGAAGCGGTCGACAAGCACCCAGTCGCGAACTTTCTGGAGCACCTCGCCCGTACCTTCAGGCTGAATGCGCACCCAGCCTTTGAAGCCGTAGGCGCCGGCGGTGCGGCCGAGCTCAATGAGTTCGTCCGGGGAATCGCTCAGGGAGATGTCGGAATCTGTCATATCGAAAGAAGAATGCAAAAACTCTGGATACACGAAACCCCGCATTTTCCTCTGGCGTAGATACCGGACTCCATGTGGGCGACCTTCCCTGATGCTGATCCAATGTGCTTTGACACGAGAGGCACGATCTGCGAGCGGGAAGCTTCGCGGGAGTCCGCACCGGAAAGGGATGCGGGGTTTTCTAGCGGGACAGAAGATGCTTCAGGGAAGCATCCCGTCCCCTTCAAGAACTGAAATTATTCAGCCTTGGCAGGTTCTTCAGCGGCGGGAGCCGGCTGAGCCTTGAATTCCTTGACGAGACGGGCAACCGTATCGGAGAGCTGGGCGCCCTTGCTCTGCCAGTAAGCGACGCGCTCGAGATTGATCTGGAGCTTGACGGCCTGGCCGGCAGCCATCGGGTTGTAGAAGCCGACGCGCTCGATGAAGCGGCCGTCACGACGGCAGCGGGAGTCGCAAACGTTGAGGGAGTAGAAGGGACGCTTCTTGGCGCCGCCACGGGCGAGACGAATGATGACCATGAGTTACCTCTTAAATCATTGGTGCTTGGAATCAAAACCGAACCCCCGTCCCGGGGAGAAGCGGTTTTGCGAAAGGGATTGCTTGACCGGTCAGACAACTTGGTGCCGCATGCCCGGTCTCACAGAATGCGCGATTCTACTCGAGGTGGGAAGCCTTCTGCAAGCAGAAGTGCATGGGTTTCTAGGGTCAGAGCGCCTGCGCGCGGCGCTGCAGACGATCGAGCACCGCAAAAATAATGAGCGTGAAGGCAGAAAGAAGAAGACAGAGTGCGGTCGCCGCATCAAAGTCCGCGCGCGATACGGCGTTGAAGATTTCAAGCGAAAGCGTATTCGTTCTGCCCGAAATATTGCCGCCGATCATCATCGTGATGCCCACTTCGCCCGAAGCCCGGGAAATGCCGAGGAGGAGTCCGGCAAGGATCTGTCCGCGCACAAGCGGGAGCGTCACCCGCCGAAAAACCGTGACGGCATTCGCGCCGTGAACGCACGCGGCGAATTCAAGGCTCTTTAAGCGTTCGCCCGAGAGCGCGGCTTCAATGGGCCGCACCACGAGCGGAAGGCCCGCAATGAAGGCGGCGAGGAACACCGCATTCTCTGAAAAGACAATGGAGAGTCCGGCCTCATCCAGAATCCCGCCCAATAAGCCTCCCCGTCCGAAAAGAAGGAGAAGGAGGTAGCCCAACGCTACCGGCGGAAACACAAGCGGGAGCGTCACGACGAAGCTCAGGGCCCGCACCCAGAAGGCGCTTCTTCTCGAAAAGAGAAGCGCGAGAAGGGGCGCAAAAAGAATGAAGCCTGCGCCCGCGGCAGCACAGGTCTTTGCCGTGAGCGTCACGGCAAAGAGAAGCTCAGGCGAGCTAAAAAGCGAGCGCAGGAAATCCATCAGCGTCGGTTCCGATCAGCGGACAACGCCGAATTTGTCGAGAATGGCATCCGCCTTCGGGGAGGCGAGCCATTGAAGGAATGCCTTCACGTCGGCCGCTTCGCCTTCCGCGCCCTTGACGGGCTCGGCCGTCATGCGGATGGGCTCATATCCTTCCTTCACCGCCATGAAGCCTCCGAGCTTTGCCTTTCCCTGTCGGGCGGCAAGGAGATTGATGAAGCCCGCATCCATTTCGCCCTGGGAAACGTAGGAAAGAACCTGCGGCACCATGGAGACGACGTTCATCTTCGGTGCAACGTCCTTCTCGAAAGCAGCGCCGTCAAGGAATTCCTTCGCGGCGCGGCCGTAGACGGCGGCCTTGGGATCCGGCATGGCAATGCGCTTCACCTCAGGCTTCGCGAGATCCGACGGAGCCTTGAGCTCAAGGCCCTTCCTCCAGGCAAGGATCAGGGGCGTGTCGCCGAGGCGCACGCCGGCATCGGCATTAAGGACCGTCGTGAACTTCTTAAGGCTCGTGGCGTCAGAAATCACGACCGTCACGGGGCTCCCGCTCTTCACCTGAGCGAGCATCTGCCCGATGTTGCCGCCAAAGGCGCGCGAAACCTTCGCGCCCGTTTCCGCCTCGTACTTGTCGGCAAGGGCTTCCACCATCTTGACGTAGCCGCCGCCCGTCGTCACCGTTACCTGCGCCGAGGCGCCGGCAGAAAAGCCGAAGGCTGCGAGCACGGCAGTCGTCAAAAGAATCTTCTTCATGAAGGGGTCTCCTCAAGGAAAGCACTCCGGGGAATTTCTGCGATCGTTCCGTCCTCAACGAGGAAGGCGCGGTCGGCGAGTCTTCTCATTTCCTCTTCGGAGTGCGTAATGTAGATGAAGGGTACATTCATTCGCTGCGCCGCGCCGTCAATGAAATCCATGAGCACGTGCCGGCGCCTGGGGTCAAGGCTCGAGAGCGGTTCGTCAAGAATGAGGAGCCGCTCGGCCCCCATGAGGGCCCGCCCGAGCGCCACGCGCTGGGCCTCGCCGCCCGAGAGCCCCGAAGGGAGTCGTTCAAGAAGCGGCTCGAGCCCGAGAATGTCGATTGTTTCGTCAAAATCGACCGCAGACTTCCTGCCGCCGAAGAGGCTCGGGAAAAGAATGTTTTCCCGTACCGTGAGATGGGGAAAAAGTCGGTGCGACTGAAAAACAAAGCCGATGCCGCGCGATTGCGGCGGCAGAGAAATGCGGCGCTCGCGGGAATAGACCGTCAGACCTTCAAGCTCGATCTCGCCGTCATCCGGCTTCATGGCGCCCGAGAGGAGATTCGCGACCGTCGTCTTCCCGGCTCCCGATTCTCCGCGAAGCACATTGATGCCCTGCTCAAGATTGAGCTCAGCGTCAAGCGTGAAGCCGCCAAGCGTCTTTCGGAATCGGGCCTTCAGCATTTTGGAAAAAAACTCCCGCAGCAAAAATGTCGCTATTCTCAAAATGAATAACGAAGAACACTCTAGCCGATTGCAGCGCCACCCGCAATAATTCTTCAGTCCAATAAAAAAAGCGGTCCCGGAAATTCCAGAGACCGCTTTTTGGTCAGCGCTGATTCCCCGTAAGGGACCCGCGTGCTTATTTGCCGAGCTTGCCCTTGAGCGCCCGGCAGGTTTCGGCGCCGTCGGCAACGAGACCGTAATCGGCCACTTCAAAAATCGGCGCTTCGGGGTCCTTGTCGACCGCAACGATCACCTTGGCATCCTTGATGCCGGCCGTGTGCTGGATGGCGCCCGAAATGCCGAAGGCAATGTAGAGCTGCGGCGCAATCATCTTGCCCGTCTGTCCGACCTGCCAATCGTTGGGGCAGAGCCCCATGTCGACCGCCGTGCGGGTAGCGCCGATGGCGGCGCCGCAGGAGTCGGCAAGCTCCTCGAGAGCCTTGAAGCCCGCTTCGTCGATGAGGCCGCGGCCGCCCGCAACGACAACGCGTGCGGAAACGAGTTCCGGGCGATCGCTCTTCGTTTCCGTGAACTTCACGAAGCGCGACGTATCGTCGGCATCCGGGCATTCAACGGTTTCAATGGGGGCAGCCACCTCGCCTTCTTCGGTTGCTTCAAAAGCGGTCGTGCGGACCGTGCCCACCACGACGACTTCTTCGGTTTCGACCGTTGCAAGGAGCGACCCCGCATAGATGCCGCGCACGAAGGTCTTCGGCCCCTTCACGCCGACCACATCGGAAATCGCCGTAAGGTCGAGCATGGCCGCGACGCGGGGCATGGCGGCTTTACCAAGCGCCGTCGCGGCAAAGAAGATGTGGGAATACCCAGGAGCTTCCGCAGCGACAAGGTCCGCGAGAACCTCAGGAAGCTCCTGCGCGAGCTTTGCATTTTCAGCGAGGATCACCGTACGCACGCCCTTCAGCTTCGCAGCCTTCTCGGCCACCGCCTGGCAGCCGTTGCCGGCAACCAGAATGTCGACGGGCTCGCTCATCTGGAGGACGGCCGTCAGCGCATGCGCCGTTGCAGGACGCAGATTCACATTGTCATGATCAGCAATCAGAAGCGCAGTCATTCTTTCGTTCCTTCAAATCCTTAGATCACATGCGCTTCGTTGCGAAGCTTCTCAACGAGCTCATCCACGCTCGAGACCATCACGCCTGCCTTGCGTGCGGGCGGCGGCTCAACGGAGAGCGTCCTCACGCGCGGCGTGAGATCGACGTCGAGTTCGCCCACGGGAATCGCTTCCACGGGCTTCTTGCGGGCCTTCGCCATGGAGGGAAGCGTCACATAGCGGGGTTCGGCAAGGCGGAGGTCCGCCGTGATCACGGCCGGGATCGAGAGCGACACGGTCTGCGTGCCGCCGTCGGTTTCGCGCGTAACGACAAGTCGCCCGTCGTCCGCGAATTCGATTTCGCTCGCAAAGGCGCCGAGCGGATAGCGAAGGAGCCCCGAGAGCATCGGGCCCGTCTGACCGCAGTCGTCGTCAATCGCCTGCTTGCCGAGGAGAACGATCCCGGGCTTTTCGCGCTCGACGATCTGAGCAAGAATCTTCGCGGCGGCAAGAGGCTCGACCGCATCGTCCGTGACCACATGAATGGCGCGATCGGCGCCGATCGCCATGGCGGTGCGCAGAACATCAACCGACTTTGCGCCCCCGATCGACACGGCAACTACTTCCGAGGCCTTCCCGGCTTCCTTCAGCTCAACGGCCTCTTCAACCGCAATTTCATCGAAGGGGTTCATCGCCATGCGGGCGAGCTTGATGTCCGGTCCGGAATGGTCCGGGAGCGGGCGGACCTTGACCTTCGCGTCAACGACCCGCTTCACAGCAACTAATATCTTCATTGCGTTCCTCAACAAAATAGGATGCGCCCCGGTCCGGAGCTCGCAGCCGAGGCTTCGTAGCTTGACCGAAGCACTGGCGGAATCTTCTGCGGAGGGGATGAATTTTCGGGCGGAGGAGAGCTCCGCCTGAGAGCAATTCGCAATTATAACGGTGGGAATCCCTTAAAAATCGCCGCCGTTATTTGATTTTGCGCTGTTTTAAACGCGCTTCAGAGGACGAGCGGAAGAACCGCTCCTGCTACGCAGGCGTAGCGAATGCCTTTGCCGACGGCAATGGCGAGAAGGCTCATGAGCGGATCAATCCGGAGCCACCCCGCTGCCACGGGAATCGCGTCCCCTACGACGGGAAGCCACGCAAAAAGGAGCGCCCAGGCGCCCCAGCGCCTCACCCACAGGATGGCCTTCGTCTCCCGCTTCACCGTCGGGATGAAGCGGCCGATCACCCAGGAGGTCATGGAGCCCAGCGTATTTCCTGCCGTTGCGACGGCGAGAAGCCAGACCCAGCGCTCGGGCTGCGCGGCGAGTGCCCCGGCGAGCATCACTTCGGAGCCGCCGGGAAAGAGCGTCGCCGACACAAAGGCCGTCACGAAGAGCGCGATGTCGATGCTCTCGCTCGCAAAGAGGGCGAGCACCCATGCCGTCATGTCGCCCATCAGCGAAAGAGCGCCTTCATTTCAGCCGTGCGCTTGAGGGCCGCTTCCACAGCCTCATCCATCATCCGGTCGATATCGAGCCGGTTCATGACTTCAAGCGCCTTTGCCGTCGTGCCGCCCTTGCTCGTCACTTTTTCGCGCAGAAGCGAGAATTCCTCGCCGGACACGCGGGCAAGCTCTGCGGCGCCGTAGACCGTGCCGAGCGCGAGCGCATGAGCGCTCTCTTCGGAGAGTCCGCGCTTCAGGCCCGCCTTCTCGAGCGCCTCCATGAAGCGGAAAACATAGGCCGGACCGCTCCCGGGGATGGCACCCACGAGGTCGATCTCCGACTCATTCTTCACTTCGACGACCTCGCCCCCGGCACGGAGCACGCGAAGCGCCGCCTCGCGAAGCGATTCGTCCATCCCTTTGGGCGACCAGAGCCCGGCGATGCCGGCGCCCACCATTGCCGGGGTATTGGGCATCGCGCGCATGAGGGGGTAGCCGCCAAGCCAGCCGGAAAGAACGCCTGCTTCGATGCCGGCAGCGATCGAGAGCGCCGCGCCCTTCGGGTTCAAAAGCTTCACGATCGGCTCCACCGCCGCCTTCATGGTCTGGGGCTTCACAGCAAGGACCAGGAGGTCGCAGGCCGTAATCCAGTCGCCAGGTTCCGCATGGGTCTTCGCGCCCAGAGCTTCGAGCTTTGCGAGCTTTTCCGCGTGATGGTCCACCACGTGAACCGTCAGGTCTTCGGTCTTCTCCTTGAGAAGTCCCCCGATCAGCGCCGCGGCCATATTGCCGCCGCCCAGAAATCCTATCGTCAGCATGATTGACTCCTACATTCCAAATCAGGCTTTTTGCGCGTAATTGCGTTCGCCGAAAATGGCGCGGCCGATCCGCACCATGGTGGATCCGGCTTCAACGGCTTCGTCCATATCTGCGCTCATGCCCATGGAGAGCGTGTCGGCATGGGGATGAGATTTTTTAAATTCATTAAAAAGCTCCCGCATTGCGAGAAGCGGCTTCATGCGGGCCTCATGAGTGTCCGCAGGCGCCGGAATTGCCATCAGGCCGCGCAGCCTCACGCGGGGAAGCTTTTCGATTTCCGCGGCCAGGGCTTCGAGCGCATCGGGCTTCACGCCAGACTTAGATTCCTCGCCGTCGATATTGACTTCAATCAGGATGTTGAGAGGAGGAAGATTCGCCGGACGCTGCTCGGACAATCGCCTCGCAATGCGTTCGCGGTCAATGGACTGCACCCAGTCGAAGCGTTCGGCGACGCCGCGCGTTTTGTTGGCCTGGAGCGGCCCGATGAAATGCCATTCGAGCGCGAGTTCAGGATGGTGTTCGCGAAACCAATCCACCTTGGAGCACCCTTCCTGAGCGTAGTTTTCGCCGAATGCGCGGGCGCCGAGCTTCGCGCACTCGAAAAGCGCCTCCGCGCTGAAGGTTTTCCCTACAGCCAGAAGCGTCACGCCGCCGGCACTGCGTCCGGCCTTCTGTTCCGCCTCATGGAGCTCCTGAACAACGTGATTCCACCGGACATCCAGCCCGGGAGTCAGATCGGTCATGGCATTCCTTTAAAAATTGATTTCAAGCGGGAAAGGTTATCGCGTTCCCGTTCGCTTGCGCGGAAAAGACGCGCCGCGGTTTTCCGCTATTGATTAAGGTCAAAGAACATTTCGTTCTGCCCGGAGAGATGCCCGACTTTGAGCCTTTGCGGCGATGCCGATGCCACTGTTCGGTGTGCTGCAAAGGATCACCATAAAATGATCATATGATGAAGAGATTACTCTCTCAGAGATTTACGAAGACTGCGAACGATTATCCCCGTTTTGGATGCATTTCTTCTCCGTTATGAATGCAGTGAGGATCACCCTCATATCCAATTGTTTAATTTGAATAATTACGAAAATCCACAGCATCAGGATCATCGTTGAAGATCAACGATCGATCTTGAGACATTCTTTTTCGTACACTCCTTTGACATGAAGACGCACTTTTCTCCTCGAAGGGAGGTTCCTCATGTCAATCAGCATTCATTTGAGCGCTTTCGCCGCGAAAGGCCGGGCCATCTTCTCCGCCTCAAAGTCCTCTGAAGCCAAAGGCCTCCTTGCCTGCGGGATCCGGGAGATCGACGACCTCCTCGAAGGGGGATTTCCCAAAGCCGGACTCACGGAAATCATGGTGCCTGCCTCGCGCCGGGGCGAAGTCCGGATGCTTCTCGGCGCGGTTTCTCATGCGGCTTCCGCCGTCTGGGTGCTCCCGGAGCGCGGCTTCGAGCCGTTTCTTTCTGCCTTTGAGGCCTTCGGCATCGACATGTCCCGGGAACTCTTTGTGGTGCCGCCTACGGCTGAAGAGGCTTTCGACGCGGCCGAGCTCGCGCTCTCAAGCGGCGAAGCCGAGGCCGTGGTCGCCTGGCTCCCTGCGCTCTCTCCGAGCCGGGACCGCATCCGGATGCGCCGGCTTCAGCTTGCCGCACAAACGCACGGCGCCGCACTTTTCGCGATCCGCCCGGCCGCGCTCGCCTGCCTCGCGCCCGAAGGAAACCTCAGGCTTCTTTTCCTGCCGCAGGACGCTCAGACCATCCGCATCCGGGCCATCAGGAATAACGTCTTTCTCAATACTGCAAAAGAGATTCTCCTCAACCCGTCAAAGCTTGCCGTCGGTTCACAGCCTGCGAATGTCCCCGATCGTCAGGCCTTAAAGGACGAAAGGTCCGAACGGAATAAAACAGCATCCCGCCCATTCCAGCCGAGCCTTTTCCCGGAAGCACTCCCTGCGCTCTGATCCCGCAAAATTTTCGAGCAGAAATCTTATGTCTCCGGACTTCACGCTTCTTTTTTTCCCGCAGCTTCTTCTGGCGCTCTACCCGAAGCGCTTCTCTGCCCGTGCTGCTGAACCTGCCGCCCTCGCGGTCGAAGGCCGCATCGAAGCGAGGAACACCTGCGCCCACGCGCACGGGATCCGTCGGGGGATGACGGAGGAAGAAGCCCTGCTGCGACTTCCTCCTCTGCACCTGGAACGCGCCCGGGCAACCGCTGCCGCTGAACTCACGACGCTGATGCTCCTGCTTGCGCGGCGCTATTCAAAGGAAGCCCGGCTCATTCGTTCTCCCGGATCCGGTGCGGCAGCGCTTCTGCTTCGCTGCGGGAGCTCAGACGGCGAAAAAGCGCATGCGTGCTTCGAAGCGCTCGGCATGAAGAATTTTTCCGCAACCGGGTCCACTCTGATGGAAGCGCTTGATAGAGCCGTCAGTTCAGCAAAAGACGAACTGGAAGCGTTTGATACCGAAGGCCTCGTGAAGCACGCCCGTGCTTTCGGGGCAGGCGTCCAAAGCCTTCCGGAACTTAAGGAAACTCTGGCGCTGCGGGCAACGCTCGATCCGGATACGAAGCCCCTTCAGGCGGAGCGCATGGCTGCGGCCATCGGCTCATGGGCGGCGGCTGAAGCCTTCAATCGACTGACCATAGAAGTCGCTCTTCGCGATGAAGCGGGCCGGCCTATCAGACGCTTCTGGGAGCATTCGCGCGTCTTCATCTTCGACGAGGACAACCCGGAAGAGGAAACCCGGGAGCTCGCCCACTTTCTCCTCGAAGCCGCTTCCTCAACGCTTCTCGGGAGCCTCTCCCTTCAGGTTCGCGGTGAAAAAAGAATCCGGCAGACATCTTCCCTCGTCAGGAAGCTCGAGGAGCGCTTCGGCTCGAAACGCGTCTTTCAGCTCGAAAGGACGGGCAGGATGCTTCCTGAAACGCTTCAGAGGCACGTGCCCGCCGAGACGCTTCGCCCTCGGGCGCACCAGCGCCCGCCGGTCAAAAGCGAAGCCGCCGGGCTTTCCTTCCCGACGGAGATCTTTTCGGAACCTCGCGAAGTACCGCTTGACCGCGGACTTCAGCCGGTTCTCGAGGGATCGCTCGCGCTCGAACCCGAAGGCCGGGCGATGAATGGTCGAACCTACTACCGCGCCCGGAGCACTCGCGGCGAGCGCCTGTGGCTCTACCGCGAGGACGCCTCCGGAAGATGGTTCCTGCAGGGGCGATTTGCTTGATTTCTCCTTGATGCGTTACGTCATTGGCATCAGGAGCGGTTGCTAAAATTCCGCACTAAAAATCCTGCAACCGAGACCTCCTCATGCCACGGCCTGTACTGCTTCACAGCTGCTGCGCGCCCTGCTCGAGCGCCATCCTTGAATGGCTCCTTCAGCACGACTACGCCCCGACCATTTTCTACTTCAATCCGAACATCTTTCCTCAGGAGGAATACCTCGTGAGGAAAAACGAATGCCAGCGCTATGCGGCAAAGCTAGGCGTTCCTTTCGTCGACGGCGACTACGACCACGCGCTCTGGCGCGAGGCGGTGAAGGGCCTTGAGAACGAACCCGAGCGCGGCGCGCGCTGCCGCGTCTGCTTCGGCGTGCGCATGCTTGCGACCGCCCGCACCGCGAAGCGCCTCGGGATTGAATCCTTCACGACGACATTGGCCGGGAGCCGCTGGAAGCGGCTCGAACAGATCCGCGAGGCGGCGGAAGAAGCCGCACGCCTGACGCCAGGCACCGCCTACTGGGACATGAACTGGAGAAAGGGGGGTCTCCAGCAGCGCAGGGGCGAGCTTCTCAAGGAAGAGGGCTTCTACAACCAGCTCTGGTGCGGCTGCGAATTTTCGATGGGGCACCTTGCCCTGCGTCCGATTGAGGAGATCCCGGTCTACGCGCGCGAATTCGTGCTGAAGCTCGGGGGCAAGCCTAAGGAAGAGGAGCCGCAGTCATGACCGCGCTCATCACCGTCCTCGGCTACGTCGCGGTCATCGTGATCGGCGTCTTCATCCGCGCGCAGGGGCTCGTTCCAAGAGATCTCGCGAAACCCGTGGGATTTCTCGTTCTCAACATCACGCTTCCCTGCGCGATCATCACTTTTCTGAACGGCGTTACGCTCCCCGTCGAGCTCCTCGCCACCATCCTCATTCCGATTACAGCGACCTGGATCATGATCGGCATTGCCTGGCTCATGACGCACCGCAGGCCTGACCGGGATAAGGCCGTTCCCTTCGCGATGCTCAACATGTCGAGCTTCAACGTGGGGACCTTCGCCATGCCCTTCACGATGGGGCTCGTTTCTCCGCTCGGCTTTCTCGTCGTCTGCCTCTTCGACATCGGGAACGCCATCATGTGCACGGGCGGCACCTACGCCTTCGCATTCCGCGGCAACGGCGGCGCACTGAAAGCTTTTCTCAACGTCTTCCGCACGCTCGCGCACGCCGCCCCCATCTGGACCTACCTCATTCTCATCACGCTTTCCTTCCTTGAACTCAAGGTCCCGGGACCCATTCTGCAGTTCTGCAAGGTCGTGGGCGGCGCCAATACCTTCCTCTCGATGCTTCTCATCGGGCTCTCGATCAACCTGGCGATCAACTGGGAAAAATTCGGCGATCTTTTCAAAATGATGTGCGTGCGCTACGTCGTCAACGCGATCATCGCAGCCGGCCTCTACTTCCTGCTGCCCTTCCCCCTTGAAGTGCGCCAGGCGATCGCCGTCACGATGATGTCGCCCCTTCCCGTCATGGGCGTCATCTTCACGATGAAGGCGAATCTCGACTGGGAGGCTGCAGCCAACATCAATTCCGTGTCCGTGCTGGTATCGGTGGCCATCATGTGCGCCATGCTGGCTGCGTTTACCGGTTGACGTTTCCCAAATTCCGAACCTCCCGGAGAATCCTAAAATATAAAGTTCCGATACCGGAATTCTCTCGGAATTTACAACAAAATGAATATCTTCCTCATTCTCTTCCTGGCGATTCTCGCCATTGCCGTACTCCTGCGCTTTCGCGTAATGATCGGCCTCGCGATTCTCGCCGCCGGCGCCGTCATGTGGATTCTGAACGACCGGTCGCTCGCAACGCTCTGGTCGAGCGCTGTGGAGACGGCGACGCTTCCGAGAACCTACGACCTCATCTTCGCGCTCTACTTCGTCATGTGCCTTGAGGTGCAGCTGAGGAAATCCGGAACGCTGAAAGGCATGGTTGAGGCCCTGAACCGGCTCTTCTCCTCCTCGCGCATCACGCTCGCCGTCATGCCCGCATTCCTCGGGCTTCTGCCTTCTCTGGGCGGCGCCCGCTTTTCCGCCCCGATTGTTCAGGCGGCAAGCGAGGGGATGAATATTTCTCCGGCCCGGAAGGCCTCCACCAACTACTACTTCCGCCACGTCTTTGAAACCTCGAGCCCGACGGTCCCCGGGATGCTCCTTGCCTGCGCGATTGCCGGCATTCACCTCTCCGACCTCGTGCTTCACCTGATCTGGTTCGCCGCAGCCACCTTCATCGTGGGTTGGTTCGTGCTGCTCGCACCCCTGAAGGGCGAGGATCTCGTCAAAAAGGCGGTCTCGACAGGGACCTCGCGCCTCACGGACTTCGGAAACGTCGTCCTCGCAATCTCCCCGGTCGTTCTCAACATTCTTCTCATGCTCATCTTCAACATGCCTGCCGGCATTGCGATGGGCATCTCCGTTCTCGCCCTCATCCCGACCTTCTATTTCCTGAAGCGCCCCGTGCCCATCAAGGACATTTTCCTTGAGGCCTTCGACCGCAAGCTCCTTCTCAACGTCGTGATGATTCTCTACTTCATCTCGCTCCTTTCCGGCACCGGAGTGCTCGACGAAACGCTCGCGGCCTTGAAGGCGCTTCCGCTTCCGACCCCCGTGATCTTCGCGATGCTCTCCGTCCTGGTCGGCCTTCTCACCGGCATGTCCCAGGGCTACATCGCGATGGCCATGCCGATCTGCGCGGCCATTGCCCCGGGAAGCCTCACCTACGCCGGCATGGCGATGGTCTTCGGCTGCATCGGCCAGATGCTCACGCCCGTGCATCTCTGCTTCACGATTTCGGTGGACTACTTCAAGGCCGACTTCTTCCAGTCCTTCAAGCAGATCTTCATCTGCGAAGCGATCCTTGCCGTCATCTTCTCCGCCTGGACCTACTTCACGTGGGCCTAAGCACAAACGCTTAAGATTGAGCGTTCTAAAATATCCAATTCTTCTTTTCCGCTTCCCGGGCGAGGGGACTCCATCCGCCTCGCCCGGGAAGCGAACGAGTTTTTCCGGAGCTTTTCGACATGAAAGAAATTCGCACCCGCATCGCGCCGAGCCCCACCGGCATGATGCACCTCGGTACCGCGCGCACGGCCATCTACTGCTGGGCTGTCGCCCGTCACTTCGGCGGCAAGTTCCTGCTGCGCATCGAAGATACCGATCAGGTGCGCTCGACCAAGGAAGCCGTGCAGGTGATTCTTGACGGCATGAAGTGGCTCAACCTCGATTACGACGAAGGCCCCATCTATCAGATGGACCGTCTTGCCCGCTATAAGGAAGTGGTCGACCAGATGCTCGCCGACGGCCGCGCCTACTACTGCTACGCGACCCCGGAAGAACTCGACGAACTGCGCGAAGCGCAGCGCGCCCAGGGCCTCAAGCCCCGCTACGACGGCCGCTGGCGTCCTGAAAACTGCAAGGGCCGCCCGATTCCCGAAGGCGTGAAGCCCGTGATCCGATTCCGCAACCCCGACGAAGGCGCAGTGACCTGGGACGATGCCGTCTACGGCCCCATCACGGTTCAGAATTCCGAGCTCGACGACCTCATCATCATGCGCAACGGCATCCCCACCTACAACTTCGCCGTTGTGGTGGACGACTGGGACATGAAGGTGAGCCACGTGATCCGCGGCGCCGACCACATCAACAACACCCCGCGCCAGATCAACATCTACCGCGCGCTCGGCGCTGAAGTCCCCGTCTTTGCGCACCTCCCGCTCATCTGCGGCCAGGACGGCCAGAAGCTCTCGAAGCGCCACGGCACGGTGTCCGTTCTTGAATATGAAAAGAAGGGCTACCTCCCCGAAGCGATCTTCAATTACCTCGCGCGCTTGGGCTGGGGCCACGGCAACATGGAGAAATTCTCCCGCGAGGAGCTCGCCCAGGTGTTCGACCTCAAGGACTGCTCGCGCGCTTCCGCCCGCATCGACTGGAAGAAGCTCGATTGGCTCAACGGCCAGTACATGAAGGAAGCCGACGACGCTCGCCTCGCAGAACTCGTCCAGCCCCGCATTGAAGCCCGCGGCGGCCTCATTGAGAATGGTCCCGACCTCGTTCAGGTCTGCGGTCTGCTGAAGACCCGCAGCGCCACGCTTGAAGCGCTCGCCGACGCTGCGCTCTTCTTCTACGTTGAAAAAGACGCGGACCCCGAAGCCCTCGCCGCGGCCCTTGCCGACGGCGGCCGCGAAGCGCTCGCGCTCTTCGGCGAAAAGATGAAGGCTCTCGATGAAGTCACCCCTGAAAACGTCTACCACGCCATTCAGGCCGTGATGGCTGAGCGCGAAATCCCGATGAAGGTTCTTGCCACGCCGCTTCGCGTCGGCGTCTGCGTTGCCGACCGCACGCCGCAGATCGACCGCACGCTCTGCCTCATCGGCCGCGAAAAGGTGCTCGCCCGCATCGCGAAGGCGCTTGCCTAAAGGGGAAAGTCGCCTGACTTTGTTCCCAAGGGACTGTCCGAAAGGGCGGTCCCTTTCTTTTTTCGAGCTCTTGGGATCAACACACTTGCTTTTTTGAAGAGACTTCTGTATAGTTCGACCTCTCCGCAGTGATGTCCCCATCGTCTAGCGGTTAGGACGGCAGCCTCTCACGTTGTCAACTCCGGTTCGAATCCGGATGGGGACGCCAAGCATCACGGCGAAAAAGAAACCCTGCTCTTCCGGCAGGGCTTTTTTGTTTCCGGCGGAGCACTTTGGCGAAGCGCTTCTTCCAAAGCTGCTTTGCAACGATGTCCCCATCGTCTAGCGGTTAGGACGGCAGCCTCTCACGTTGTCAACTCCGGTTCGAATCCGGATGGGGACGCCAAATCGAATTCACATCGAAGAAAACCCTGCGGCAGATGACTCTGATGCAGGGTTTTGTGTTTTTAACGTGCCGTTTACTTGGCAAGCCGATGCTTGCCGCCGTGACGCCCGCAGGTGAGAAACCTCACGTCGCCTTGGCGCTCCGCGCGCATTCTTCTCGCTTCCCGGGGATCCACGAGAAGCGGCTCGGAGAGTTCAAGCCGGTCGCCGGGGGCGAGAACGTCGGTGAGTTCAGCCCGGCGCGCGTAAATCGAGAGGCCGAGTCCCGCTTCCTTCGGGTCGCGCCCGAGTGCAAGAACCGCTTCCTCAACCGTCGCGGCCTCGGGGAGTTCAATTTCGCGCTCTGCCGCAACGGCTTTCGCGCCCTGATGAGTAATCTCACAGATTGCAATTCGCATAGAAATCAGTTCGAACGCAAAGTCGATAGAATTTGACTTCCCGTCAAAGGAAAGAAATCAAAGCATTATCGCGGGCGCGCGGAGAATTGCAAGCGTCTTCTCCCTCAAAACCAGCATTCGAGCCTTCCGTTTGAGAAGAACCGGCCCGCACGTCAAGCACCCGAATTTTTAAGCAAGGCCACCTATGGCAACCAAAGCACAACAGAAAAACAAGGCCGGAGCCACCCCGCGCATCGTCAACAAGCGCGCGACCTTCGACTACACGATCGAGGAGCGCTTCGAAGCGGGCCTCGTGCTGCGCGGCTGGGAAGTAAAGAGCGTCCGTGCCGGGCGCACGCAGATCAATCTCGCCCACGTCTACATTCGCGACGGCGAGCTCTTTCTCTGCAACGCGCATATGAATCCCGCCGACCAGGTCTGCACGCACGAAACGCTCGAAACAAACCGCACGAGGAAGCTCCTCATGCACCGTCGCGAGATCATGAAGCTCATCGGCCGCGTCGAGCGTCAGGGCTATACGCTCATTCCCCTCAACCTTCACTTCAGCAAGGGCCGCGTCAAGGTCGACATCGCGCTCGCCCGCGGCAAGCGCGAATATGAAAAGCGCGCGGACGAAAGCAAGAAGGAATGGAAGCGCGAGCAGGAACGCATCATGAAGAAGGATTCGAGAGGCCGGAACGTCTATTGACGTTGTCGCTCTCCTTCAGGCAGAGAACCCAGCGGAAGAACAGCATCATGAGTCCAAAAGTCAGAAGTTTTGCCGGCATTCTCCTCGCGCTCGCGGCGGCGCTTGCCTCTGCGCGGACCGTCACGGACGACAACGGCGACAAGGTGGAGGTGCCCGACCGCCCCCAACGCGTCGTCGTTGCAAACATTCTTCCGCTCGCTCCCTATGCGGTTGCCTTTACGGGCGATCCCGCCCGCATCGCCGGCATGCATCCGGCATCGATGTCCGCAGCGAAAGCCGGACTTCTCGGGAAACTCTACCCGCAAGCGCTTCAGATCCCCACCCGGTTCATTCAGGGAGCCAACCTCAGCATTGAGAGCCTGATGGCGCTCAACCCGGACCTTGTGCTCATCAATGCCCCCGACAAGCGCATGCTCGAGCGCGTGCGCTCGGCCGGGCTCACGGCCTTCGGCATCAGCCCCGTCAAATGGAATTACGACGTTGAAGAGACTTTCGACGGGTGGACCCGGTCGCTTGAAAAGATCTTTCCCGACCAGAAGTCAAGGGGCGAAGTGCTCCGCGGCGAAATGAAGCGCGCGAAGGCGCTCGTGGAAAAGCGCATCAGCGCCATTCCGCAAGCGGAAAGAAAGCGCGTTCTCTTCATCGTCCGGGCCGATTCGCGCGAGCTCGTGGTTTCGGGAAAACGCTTTTTCGGCGAGTCCTGGTGCGCCCTTACGGGGTCCGAGAACGCAGCGGGCGGCATTGAAGCCGAAAACGCCAATGCCGCGGTCTCAATGGAAAGCGTCTACGCCTGGAATCCCGATGCCGTGATTCTCACGAACTTCACGCCCCTCATGCCCGAAGACATCTTCGAGAACCGGGATCAGGGCCGCGACTGGTCTCACGTGAAGGCCGTCCGGGAAAAGGCGGTCTACAAGATGCCGCTCGGGCTTTACCGCACCTTTACGCCTTCGGCCGACGCTCCCGTCACGCTCCTCTGGCTTGCCAAAACCCTTTATCCGAAGGCTTTTGAGGATCTGAATCTGGTTGAGGAAGCAAAGCGCTACTACCAGACGGGCTTCGGCGCGACGCTCTCCGACGACGAGGCGAGGGCCGTCTTCACGCATGACGCCGGGAGCGCCGAAAACGCCTCCGTGTCGGTCCGGAGCAGCCGATGATGAGTAAAGCGCCGGAATGCGGAGCGCCCGGCGCGCTCCTTGATGCCGAAAAACGCTCGCGGCACTTCCGGCTCACGCTGGCGCTCCTCATTCTGCTTTCCTTTGCAGCGGCCTTCCTTTCGCTTCTCGCCGGGCGCTACGGCCTGTCGCCCGCCGATACGCTCGATGCCCTCCTGCACCCGGAGGCGAAGACCCCTGCCGCGAGCATCGTCTGGAATGTAAGACTCCCGCGCATTCTCCTCGCTTTTATTGCAGGGGCGGGTCTCGCCGCCTCCGGCGCCGCCTTTCAGGCGCTTTTCGCCAATCCCCTCGCCGCCCCCGACACGCTCGGCGTTGCCACCGGCGCTTCCTTCGGCGCCGTGCTCGCCATTCTTCTCGGGCTCGGAGCCTTCGCCATTCAGGGGCTCTCCGTCCTCTCGGGGCTTGCCGCCATTGCGATCGTCATGCTCGTTGCCCGGGGACAAAACGGCGAATCGGGCTCCATTCTGATGATTGTGCTCGCCGGCATGGTGGTGGGCGCGCTCTTCACCGCTTTCGTGAGCATCGTCAAGTTTGCCGCCGACCCTCAGGACGTTCTTCCCTCCATCACCTTCTGGCTCATGGGGTCCCTCACCGGCGCCTCGATCCGCACGATTCTTCCCGGCCTCCCGCTCCTCATCCTGGGCGGCGCGATCCTCATGAGCCTCAGGTGGCGCCTCAACGCCGCGTCGCTCCCCAAGAACGAGGCGGAAAGCCTCGGCATCAACGTGCGGCTCATGCGGGGAACGGTCATTCTGGCCGCCACGCTCATGACGGCGTCGGTGGTTTCCCTCTGCGGCCTCATCGGCTGGGTGGGGCTTCTCGTTCCTCATGCGGCGCGTCTTCTCTTCGGCGCGGCCAATGAGCGGGTGCTCCCCGCTTCCATGGTCCTCGGCGGGCTCTTCCTCATTCTCATCGACACGGCGGCCCGCACCATGGCCGAGAGCGAGATTCCGGTCTCCATCCTCACGGCGCTCGTGGGCGCCCCCGCCTTCATCATTCTCATGCGCCGCGCCGGCAGACCGCTCTGACAGGAGGCCGAAAGCATCATGGACGTTCAGGTCAGAAACGGATCCTTTCACTATCCAGGGGGCGCCCCGGTCCTCAGGAACGTCAATTTCGAATTTGACGGCCGCGGCGTCTTCGCGGTTCTCGGACCCAACGGCGCCGGAAAGACAACGCTCCTCAAGTGCCTCCTCGGACTCATGCCCTGGAGCACGGGCGAGTCGCTCTTCAACGGCAAGCCCCTGAGCGATTGGCATCGAACCGACTTCTGGCAGCGCGCGGCATACGTGCCGCAGGCAAAGCTCTCGAACCTCGCTTCGCTCTCGATTGCCGAATACGTGGTCCTCGGCAGGAGCGCCCGGATCGGACTCTTCTCGTCGCCCGGCAAAGCCGACTGGATCCATGCCCAGAAAGCGCTCGAAGAGGTCGGAATCCCCCACCTCTCGCGCCGCCTCTGCTCGGAGGTCTCGGGCGGCCAGCTTCAGCTCGCGGCCATCGCCCGGGCGCTCGCGAACGACCCGGAACTCCTCATCCTCGACGAACCCGAAAGCAACCTCGACTTCCGCAACCAGGCGCTTATTCTCGAGGTCATCGACCGGCTCACCGAACGCGGCCCCGGCGTCATTCTCAACACCCACTTTCCCGCTCATGCGCTTTCGCGCGCGAAAACGGGCCTTCTCGTCCCCCGCGGGGAACCGCCCGTCTTTGCACCGGCCAGCGAAATCTTCACTGAAGCGGCGCTCTCGAAGCTCTTCGGCATCGACGTCAAAATCCGCACGCTTCAATTCGGCTCGAAAACCCTGCCCGTCGTCGCGGCGCTGCCTTGAAGGCCGTGGCGATTCATGCAGAAATCCGGATTCTGCACAAGACGACAACTTTGCAAAAACTACCACGTAAAAAATAGGTTTATAGAGATTATCAACTAGTTCCCTTTTCAAAACCCGGTACTTTAGTTCTGCATTTCTTGACAGTTGACTTCACGCGGGAGTATGTTTCGCACACTGCACCCAACGACTGAAAGCCGACTTTCAGTTTGAGCCGACAACAACAAAGGAAGAAGGAACATGGCTAGTCAGGACCGAGTAATCATCTTCGACACGACGCTGCGCGACGGCGAACAGGCGCTTCCGCAGAGCCTCTCCGAACGGCAGAAGCTTCAGATTGCGCTCGCGCTCGAAGAGCTCGGCGTTGACGTCATTGAAGCGGGCTTCCCCGTTTCCTCCCAGGGCGACTTCGAATCCGTTCAGCTGATTGCGAGAACGCTCAAGCATGCCGTTCCCTGCGGGCTTTCGCGCGCCGTGATCAAGGACATCGACGTGGCCGCCCAGGCGCTCAAGGCCGCCGAGCACTTCCGAATACACACCTTCATTGCCACGTCCTCGATACATGTGAAGGACAAGCTCCGCAAGACCTTCGACGACGTGCTCGCCATGGGCGTGGCCGCCGTCAAACAGGCAAGAAAGTACACGGACGATGTTGAATTCTCCTGCGAAGACGCGGGACGCACCCCGATCGATCAGCTCTGCCGCATGATTGAAGAAGCAATCAAGGCGGGCGCCACCACCATCAATATTCCCGACACCGTGGGCTACACGGTTCCGACCGAATTCGGCGGCATCATCACCCAGGTCATGAACCGGGTCCCCAACGTCGACAAGGCCGTCATTTCCGTTCACTGCCACAATGACCTCGGCATGGCGACGGCGAACTCCCTCACGGCCGTTCAGATGGGCGCTCGTCAGATCGAGTGCTGCGTGAACGGCTTGGGCGAACGCGCCGGCAACTGCTCTCTCGAAGAGGTTGCCATGGCCATCAAGCTCCGCTCGAAGATTCTGGGCGGCGTCGAAACCGGCATCATCGCGAAGAACATCGCCCGCACCTCCGCACTCGTTTCGAAGATCTGCCACGAACCCGTGCCCTCGCACAAGGCGATCGTGGGCTCGAACGCCTTCTCGCACTCGTCGGGCATCCATCAGGACGGCGTCCTCAAGAACCGCGAAACCTACGAAATCCTCACCCCCGAATCGGTGGGATTCAGCGGCAACACGATGCTCATGACCGCCCGCTCGGGACGCCACATGATCCGCGAATGCCTGAGGAAGTTGGGCTACGCCGACGACGAGTACGATCTCAACGACATCTACGCGCGCTTCCTGAAGCTCGCCGACAGGAAGGGCCAGGTCTTCGACTACGACCTTGAATCCCTCATCTTCTTCACGAAGCTCGACGAAGAGGACGACACCTACCATCTCGAGCAGATGAACGTGACGAGCGGCACGGCCTCGGTTATTCCAACCGCCACGGTGCGCCTGCGCGTCGGCCGCCGCACCCGCACGGAATCGAGCATCGGCAACGGTCCCGTCGACGCCTGCTACAACTGCATCACGCACCTGACGGGCGTCAAGTGCGTGCTGAAGAGCTACGAAATCAACGCCAACGGCGCCGGCATGGACGCGCTCGGCCAGGTGGACGTGACGGTCGAATACGAAGGCCGCATCTTCCACGGCATGGGCCTCTCGACCGACGTGATTGAATCGTCTGCCCTCGCGCTCCTCCATGCGATCAACAACATCGAGCGCGCGAAGAAGATTCACGCGGCGAAGAAGCGCCCCTCGCGCACGGTGAAGGCCGCTGCCGAGCAGGCCGCAAAAGCCGCTGAATAAAGATCAGGCTTCAAAGTCCGGGGAGAAGCGCCGGAGCGACTGAACGCCAGGCTCACCTCTCACTCCCCGGGCGGCGCCCAACCGTTTTACGACTGACCGCTTTCAGAACATTTTCTGGAGACGGCCGCCCTCTTTTTACCCCGTATTTCCTACCAGGATGACAGATATGACCCGCAACCACCGCATTGCAGTTCTCGCCGGCGACGGCATCGGCCCCGAAGTCATGCGCGAAGCGCTCAAGGTGCTCGACGCTGCCGGCGCCCGCTTCGGCTTTACGCTCGAACGCACGGAAGCCCTTGTGGGCGGCGCCGCCATTGATGCGGCGGGCACCCCCCTTCCGGAAGCGACGATTGCTGCCTGCGACAAGGCGGACGCGATTCTCTTCGGCTCCGTCGGCGGCCCCAAGTGGGACCATCTTCCGCATTCCCAGCGCCCGGAAGCCGGCGCGCTGCTTCCTCTCAGAAAGCGCTACAAGCTTTTCTGCAATCTCCGTCCGGCCCGCATCTTCCCCGGCCTCTCCGCGCTTTCGCCGCTTCGCGCCGACATTTCGGAAAAGGGCTTCGACATGGTGATCGTCCGCGAACTCACGGGCGGCATCTATTTCGGAACGCCGAAGGGCAGGAAGGGCGAGGGTGAGGATACGACCGCCTACGACACCGAGGTCTATTCGAAGCGCGAAGTCCGCCGCATCGCCGTTGCGGCCTTCGAAGCCGCCCGCGGCCGCAGAAAGAAGGTTGCCTCGGTCGACAAGTCGAACGTCCTCGCCTCCTCCGTCCTCTGGCGCGAAACCGTTGAGGAAGTCGCCCGCGACTATCCCGACGTCGAGCTCTCCCACATCTACGTCGACAACGCCACGATGCAGCTCATCCGCGATCCGGCGCAGTTCGACATCATGCTCTGCTCGAACATGTTCGGCGACATTCTCTCCGACGAATGCGCCATGATCACGGGCTCGATGGGGCTTCTCCCCTCGGCTTCGATCGGCGAAGGCGGCTTCGGCCTCTATGAGCCCGCCGGCGGCTCCGCTCCCGACATTGCCGGGAAGGGCATTGCCAACCCGGTCGCGCAGATTCTCTCGGCCGCGATGATGCTTCGCTATTCGCTCGGCGAAAAGGAAGCGGCCGACGCCATTGAAAAGGCGGTCCTCGACGCGCTGGCCGCCCGCGAAGTCACGGCCGATCTCGCCCGCGCCGCAGGGACCCACCCCCTCAACACGCGCGAAATGGGCGACGCCATCGTCCGCCGCATTGCCGAGGGAGCCTGAAAATGGGAAAGACGCTCTACGAAAAAGTCTATGACGCCCACGTCGTGATGCAGAAAGAGGGCGAACTTCCGCTCCTCTACATCGACCGCCACATCATTCACGAAGTGACGAGCCCGCAGGCCTTTGCGGGCCTGCGCGCGGCGGGACGCAAGCTCCGCCGCCCCGACCTCATGATCGCGACGATGGATCACGACATCTCGACCCAGCGCCCGACGCTTGAGGCCTGCATGCCGCTCGCGAAGAAGCAGGTGACGACCCTCATCGAAAACTGCCGCGAATTCGGCGTGAAGCTCTTCGGCCTCGGCGACGCCCGTCAGGGGATCGTGCACATCATCGGGCCGCAGGAAGGCTTTACGCTTCCCGGCACCACGCTCGTCTGCGGCGACTCGCACACGGCGACGCACGGCGCCTTCGGCGCCCTCGCCTTCGGCATCGGCACCTCTGAAGTCGAACACGTGATGGCGACCCAAACCCTGAAGCAGCAGCGCCTCAAAACCATGCGCATCCGCTGCGACGGCAGACTCGGGAAAGGCCTTTCCGCCAAGGATCTGATTCTCGCCATTGCCGGTCGCCTCACCACGGCGGGCGGCACGGGATACGCCGTCGAATTCGCGGGCGAGGCCGTCAAGGCGCTCACGATGGAAGGCCGCATGACGCTCTCCAACATGGCGATCGAAATGGGCGCCAAGGTGGGCATGGTTGCGCCTGACGAAGTCACTTTCGAATATCTGAAGGGCCGTCCCTACGCGCCGAAGGGGAAGGACTGGGACGAAGCCGTCGCCTACTGGCGCACGCTCGCCTCCGACCCCGACGCCAAATTCGACGCCGAGGTCGTGCTCGACGCTTCGAAGCTCGAGCCGCAGGTTACCTGGGGCACGAACCCAGGGCAGGAAACGGCGATTACGGGGAAGGTCCCCGTTCTCGAGTCCTTTGAGAATGTCGTCGCCCGCGAAAGCGCCGAAAATGCGCTCAAGTACATCGAGCTCGAACCGGGCGCGCCGATGACGTCTGCAAAGATCGACACCGTCTTCATCGGCTCCTGCACGAACGGACGCATTGAAGACTTCCGCGCCGCGGCGGAGATTCTGAAGGGCCGCAAGGTTGCGCCCGGCGTGCGCGCGCTCGCGGTTCCGGGCTCCGCCCAGGTCCGCGAGATGGCTGAAGCCGAGGGCATTGCGCAGATCTTCCGCGATGCGGGCTTCGAATGGCGTCTCCCGGGGTGCTCGATGTGCCTCGCGATGAACGACGACCGTGCGGAACCCGGCTCCCGCGTAGCGAGCACCTCGAACCGCAACTTCGTCGGCCGTCAGGGGCGCGGCAGCCGCACGCACCTGATGAGCCCGGCCTCTGCGGCGGCTTCTGCCGTTGCCGGCCGCATCGCTGACCCGCGCGACTATCTCTAAAGGAATTCCGGCAATGCAGAAATTCACCGTCTTCACGTCCGTCGCAGTTCCTCTGAACCGCGCCAACGTCGACACCGACCAGATCATCCCGAAGCAGTTCCTTCTTGCCGTCGACAGGAAGGGGTTCGGGCACCATCTCTTTCACGACCACCGCTGGCTCGACGCCGAGGAAACGAAGCCCAATCCCGAGTTCGTGCTCAACTACCCGGAATATAAGGGCGCCGGGATCCTCGTTGCGCAGGCCAATTTCGGCAACGGCTCAAGCCGCGAGCACGCCCCCTGGGCGCTCCTCGAATACGGCTTCCGCTGCGTGATTGCGCCCTCCTTTGCCGACATCTTCAAGAACAACGCGCTCGGCAACGGCCTGCTTCCGGTTGAGCTCAAGCAGTCTGAAATCGACGCGCTCTTCCAAAAGCTCGAATCCGATAAGGGCATGGAAGTCACCGTGGACCTTGAAAAGGAAACCGTCACGGCGGGCGACCTTCACTTCAGCTTCAAGGTGGATCCCTTCCGCCGCTGGATGATGTTGGAAGGCCTCGACGCGATCGGCCTCACCCTGAAGGACGAGGACAAGATCGCCGCCTATGAGGCGACGATGCCTGCCTGGCGCGCGAAGCCTCTCGGCTAAGCCGCACGCTTTTTGCTTCAAAAATCCCTTTTGCCCATGACTGGCTGCTTCCTCCTCAAAGCGGGGGAAGCAGCCTTTTTTCATTCGCGGCGGCTTGAAGTGCGGGATTTGAGCGTCAATGCCTTCAACCTTCTTCAGGCGCCTTCAGGACAACATTCCCTGCTCTTCGCCTCCAGGTTCTGAAAAGCGCTCTCTCAATGCCGGGATAGCTCTTAAGCCACTCCACCGCTCTATTGAGGAAGGTTCTCGAATCCCAGAGAATGACCTCGACATAAGCGCGCTCCTTTGACTGCGCTTCGCCGTAGATCATTGCTTCCTCCGGAAAGTCCGCCATGGCGCTCCTGAAGTCCTCGATCGCGCGGCGCTCGGATTCGTCCCGGGCTTCAGCATCCTCATCGGGCGCAAATTCAAAAGCGAAGAACCCTGCTGCGGCGCCGAGCCTCTGCATGGCATCAACGTCCCCTGTTTCGTCCGCCCGGTACTCATTCATAAAGGCCGCACATTTCGTAAATCCGGGACCAATATCGAAGTAGAGCTCCTTCGCCTCGGGATCGGGCTTGAGCCAAAATTGAAGCTTCTCCTCCAGAAGCGCCCGCATATCAAAATCCCGCGAGTTGGGCACATGTTCATGGAACCATTTTGAGAGCTCGCTCAACGAAATCCCGGGCGCTTCGCGGCGCGCCTTCAGGATGGAAATGCCGCGTACATTGCGCATGCTCACGGCTTCGCCCACCGCATCCTCAATCATCGTGCCGAGATCCTCGAAGACCGCCGGGGCATCGTCCTGAGAAATCCCGCGGAAGCTCTCCGCATAAAAGCTCACTCGCCAGCCCGAATCCTCCTGGTCCACCCAGAGCGTAAGCTCCTCCGGGCGGATCCCGGACCGGAATGCGCCTCTTCCCAAATGAATTTCCGGGCCGCGTCCCATTTGGAGGGACCATTCTTCCTTCAATGCTTCAGGCATCCGGTCGGCAAAATAGACGAGCGGAAACGCTTCGCTCAGCCTCCCCTTCGGCGAAAAGAAGAGGATTCCCCGACCGTTCTCATCAAGGCCAAGCCCGAAACCCCAGTTCATTGCGACCGGATGAAAAATTCTGGCTGCCCGTTCATTCGCTTCAACCATGCGTCCCTCGCGGAGCAAATCCATCACGATGGAGGCTTCGTCGGAGAATCGCTCCCAGGCATGCTTCACGCGCTCGCTGAAGGGCTTCAAAAAGATGGGAAGCGTCACGCCGCGTCTAGCCGCCTCGAGCCGCTCGATCGCATCCTCGTCTCCGGGCTTCTTCTGAAGCGCCGTTTCGAAAAACTTCAGCGCCTCGCCGTCCCGGTCGAGGAAGTAGAGCGCGTAGCCCATACGGTAGTTCCAGAGAAAAGTGCTGCCGGCGGCGCTTCGCGATGCGCTCAGAATTTCAATCGCTCTCTCGAACCGTTCGTCGTCGCCGGGTTCGGCGATGTTGTTGTAGGCGCGGGCAAGTTCGCCGGAGAGCCGCCACGTGCGCTTTTCAGGAGGAAGCGCTTCCAGAAGATCAATGATTCTTTGGTATTCGGAGAGCTCGTTCAGAGCCTCCACTTTCTCGAGCAATGCCTTCTCGCCGGATTCGTATTCGACGTCATCCTGCTCGCCCCTCAGCTGCGACGAATTGTCGGTGCTGATATGACTTAAGTCATAGTGCTTCGCGTTTTCCTGATCGGGCTTTCCTTCCCCATCTGCCGGATAGATGCTGACGATCCGATTCTGCCGCACTTCAACCAGAAGGGGATTCTGAAAGCCCTCGAGCGCGGAGGGCAAAAGGCGCGCAAGTCCCGCGAGCCACCAGGCCGGCATATGCGAAAACCCGGGCTCATTCATGCGAAAGACCATTTCCACCTCGCCCTTGCCGAACGTAAAGGTTCCGCGGCAGAAGGGATCGTCGGGCGGCTCCGCAGGCGTCCAGTCCTTGAGCGGCAGAGCTTTTTTCGCCGCCAGAAGCCCTTCCGGATCCGTAAGAATGCAATGGCAGGAACGTATTTTCTCGAGCAGCTCGCCCGAGGGAAGCGCATCCTCGCGCAATGCCTTGTCTGCTTCAGGATCAATGAGGTGATATTCCATCTGAGCAAGATTGGCGCCTCGCTCAATATCCTCTCCGAGGATCAGAAATTCCGGGTCATCGGGCATGAGCTCAAGTCCGCGCTTCTGCGCTTCCCAGGCCTCGGCCCTAAGTCCGAGATGGGCGCAGATCCTCCCAAGAAGGAGCCATCCCCAGGGATAATCAGGCTCTTCCGCCACGGCGCGTTCGGCCGCAGCCTTCGCCTCATCGATTTTCCCGAGATAGTTGAGCGCCGCCCCGAGCCGATACCAAAAGACGCCGCAGCCCGCGGCATTCTGCTCAGCACGCCGAAGAACCTTCACGGACCGGACGTACTTTTCGTAGCTGTCCATGTTGTTGAGCGCATAGGAAAGCCGGAGCGCGGCTTCGAGGTCCTCCGCAGCCTCTTCTTCCGTAAAGCGGCCTTCGGAAATGCCCTTCGCAATCTTCTCGTCGATGAGATGCTCCATGCGCCAGGCATACATGGAATGCCCGTCATCGAGGAGATCGAGCTCCTCGCGATCCGCGTCGGTGAAAATTCTGCCTTTCGGGATGGACATGATTTTCTCCTTCCTCTCTGTTTTGTTTATGCGTTCTGCCTCGGCAGATGACTTTCTTCCATTAAATCAGATCGGAGGCGCAGATGCTTCCAGAAAAAATGAAGCCCGGCAGCGGAACGCATCCGGCTGCCGGGCTTTCAGGAAACGAATCCCGTCAAAAGTCTTTAGCGAACAGAGAGCTTGACATCTTCCGTAATGGCGCCCGTATAGCGGGCGATGTATTCACCCTTTTCGAGCTTCGGCGGCACGAAGAAGGTGCCCGTCGAAACAACCTGGCCGGCCGCAAGCTTTCTGCCGCGCTTGGCAAGCGCCTCAACGAGCCACTTGAGCGCATGAATCGGCTGATCGAGCACTTCCGTCGAGTCGCCCGACTTGATGACCTTGCCGTCCTTCAGGAGATCCACATGGATCTTGAGGAGGTCTTCGAGCTTAAGCTTCGTGCCGTCCACCGGCGTGCCGTGAATGATGTAGCCGCCGACGGCGCAGTCCGCGACGACGAGATACTTGTTGAGGGCCGGGAACCAGGCCTTGAAGCGCGCATCCGGAACCTCAATGCCGCCCGCGACGGTGACGTTCCTGAGGAGCTCTTCGTCGGACATCCCGGGCTCGAGATCAACCTTCGGGATCATCGAGAGCTCGACCTCAATCAGAGGCTCATTCATTTCGGCCATCTGAAGGACGGCGGGAGCCGCAAGGATGCGCGAGGGAATCTGTTCGCCGAAGAGCGGCTCGGTCGTCCCGAACATGTCCTGGGTCGTCTTGCTCGTGAGCGAAATCTTGTAGCCGCCCGTAGGCTCTCCCTTCTGCTCGGCAACCGCGCGCTGCACTTCGTACGCCGTTTCGAAGTCGTTGAGAATGCCTTCGCAGGCCTTCATTTCGAGCGGAGCATTGTTCTTATATGCCTCAAAGAGCGCCTTAGGGAGTGTGGAAAGATTCATCGACTTGCCTCATGAAAATAAATGCGCAGCCCGCGTTTTTTCGCATCACGCTCAAACCGCTGCTGCTCAACAAAAAGATGGGTGTTTTCTCCTGAAGGGACGAACGTCTGACGGACGGGATCCTCACCGCCCTCCGGAAACGTCACATCCCGAATTTCGCAGAGAATATTCTTTAAAGAATATCGTCTTCACATCGTGAAAACACCCGCATCTCTAAGCAGAACGCCTGAATCGAGGACGTATCAGCGCATAGAGCGTCGTTTTGCGGGCCTGAACCTCAGGCGCCGCCAATTCTCGAAAACGCTGAGAGCCGCTCTCCTCCTTGAGCTCTAAGATTTTGAAGTCAGACTTTATTACTCATCTGCCTTTCCCCGATCCGGCATGCACGACCTTTCCGTCTTTTTTGCCATCACCTTCGTTACCGTCCTCACCCCCGGCGCCGGCGTTCTCTTTACGATTTCCTCGGCCCTGAGAGGCGGCATGCGCTCCGCCTGGCAGGCGCCGCTCGGGAACGTCCTCGGTTCCTTCGTGATTGCGCTCCTCTGCGCAGTGGGGCTGGGCGCCGTTCTCACCACCTCGCCCGTCCTCTTTACAGCGCTTCAGGTCGTCTCGGCGATTGTCCTTCTCTACCTCGGCTGGCGCGCCTGGCACAGCCCGGCAAAGAGCTTCCGTTCGCTCGAAGAGGGCGGCATTGAATCCGAATCGGGACCTAAGCCCCGGGGGTGCTCCCTCTTTCTCTCGGCCTTTCTGCTGCAGCTCACGAACCCGATGCTTTTCGTCTACCTCGTCTCGCTCCTGCCTCAGTTCGTGGCGCCCGAGGATCCGTACGTCGAGCGCATGGCGGTCCTTCTCGCCATCTTCGCAGGCACGGGCATCGTCATTCACTTCTGCTACAGCTACTCGGCCGCATGGGCGAGACGCTTTCTCTCGGGCCCGAAAGCCTCCACCATCATGAACCGCGTCTCGGGAGCGCTCTTCATCTTTTTCGGCGTGAGCGTGCTCGTAAAGGCTGTTGCCGCTCAGATGGGATGACGGAGCGCCTCCATTGTTGAAGAAAGGCCGGAAGGAATGCCTCCGGCCTTTTTCATTTCGGGAGCACGCTTCGCCCGGGAATCCTTCTCTTTACTCGTCGTAGCGGATCAGGGCTTCCGTGAGAACACGCGCGGCCGCAAGGAAGTCGTCCATCTTCATGGCTTCGTCGGGATTGTGCGATCCCTTCTGGTTGGCAATGAAAAGCATCGCAAAGGGGATCCCCGCCGCACCGAAATTCGCTGCATCATGGCCGGCGCCCGAAGGCATTTCCATGACGCCGATGCCGAGCGACTCGGCGCCCTTTCTGAGATGCGCCATCAGCACCGGATCGGAATGATTGGGCGGAATGATGATGGAGGGATCCGATTCAAAGGTCACGCCCATCTCCTGAGCGATCTGATCGAGCTCCCGGTCGATGACGGCAGAGAAGCGCTCAAAGGCCTCATCGTCAAGCGAGCGCATGTCGAGCGTCATCTCGCATTCGCCCGCAATCTTATTTGGAATCGCCGTGTCGGGCGTGCGGATCGAGCCCGTCGTCACGACCAGGTCGTCGCCCATCGCGAGCGCATGCGCCCATTTGTCGTAGATGTGCGAAACAAAGCGCGCGCAGGCGCAGGCCGCATCATGACGGAAGGGGAAGTCGATTGCGCCAGCATGCGCGCCGACGCCGATCGCGCGGATTTTGCGGTTGAGCCGTATGCCGCGAATTCCGGTGACAAGACCCACGCGCGCGGTCTTCGAGTTGTCGAGCTTCGAGCTCTGCTCGATATGGGCTTCAAAGAAGGCTGCGATCTTCGTCAGATCCATCAGGGGCTTCCCGCCCGTGAGCTTCTCAACATCAAGACCGTGCCCCGCAAGAAGCTCGCCCAACGTGGGCGCCCCTGCAATGAAGCGGCGGTCAAGGTCGACGGGCTTCAATTTCCCAAGGAGCCCGGTGGAGCCGACGAGCCCCTGCTCCTCAGAGCGAAGCACAAGCACCCGGTAGTCGCGCGGGAGCACGATGCCTGTGGCCTTCAGCCAGAGAACCGGGCAGAAAGCCGCGGCAATGCCGGCAAGCCCGTCGTAGTTTCCGCCGTCCAGCACGCTGTCGGCGTGGCTGCCGGAAACGAGCGCCGGGAGAGACCGGTCGCGCCCGGGAAGCGTAAGCCAGAGGTTCCCAGCGCCGTCGACTTCCGATTCAAGGCCGAGCGCCTCGCCCGCACGCTTCAGATATTCCACCGTCCGGTCTTCCTCGGGCGAGTAGCCGAGGCGCGTGACGCCGCGTCTCGGGGCGGGCGAACGCGTGAGTTCCCGAACATCGGAAAAAAGCTTTTCAATGAATGGTCCGCAGACGCGGGCGAAATCAGGAGTGTTCTGGGTCATGGCAAAAGTAGGGGAAAGCAAAAAAGAAAATCCCCGGAGCTTCTCATTCATGAAAGGACTCCGGGGACGTTTCTGGCGTGACGCGCCTCAGGCGTTACTTCAATTCAGCTCCGAGGAAGTTGAGCGCCGTCTGCGTATGGAGCGCTGCGCCCTTCACGAGCACGGATTCATCCACCGTATAGCACATGTGATGCTGCGGGTAGACGGCATTGCAGGCGGGGTTGCGGATGCCGAGAAACACCATGGCGCCCGGAATCTTCTCCTGATAGTAGGCGAAATCCTCGCCGCCCATCGTCTGTTCGGCTTCGACCACCTTGCCTTCGCCGAAAATCTTCGTGACGGCTTCTGCCGCCAGGTCGCAGATCTTCGGATCATTCGTCGTCACCGGAACCAGGTACTCGTAATTGACTTCAGCGGTGCCTCTCATCGCTTCGGCCGTGCACTTCGCAATGCGGGTGATGCGCTCGGCAAAGCTGTCGCGGATTTCCTTAGAGAAGGTGCGGGTCGTGCCTTCCATCACCGCGTCGCCGGCAACGACATTAAAGCGCGTGCCGCTCGTCAATTTGCCCACCGTAACGACCGCCGTATCAATCGGGGAGAATTCGCGCGAAACCATCGTCTGCAGGTTCATGACGATCGAGGCCGCCATCACCAGCGCGTCCGTGCCGTGATGGGGCTGCGCGCCGTGCGTGGACTTTCCCTTCACGGTAATGGTGAACTTGTCGCCGCTCGCCATCGTCGGGCCCTTCCGGATGCCGACGGTGCCGGCCGGATAGTCCGCCCAGACGTGCATGCCGAAGCAGGCGTCGACGCCGTCGAGCGCGCCCTCGGCAATCATCGACTGCGCCCCGCGGCCGATTTCTTCGGCAGGCTGAAATGCGAGGAGAACCGTGCCCTTGATCTGGTCGCGCACGTCGTTGAGCATTCGTGCAGCGGTGAGGAGCATCGAGATATGGCAGTCGTGGCCGCAGGCATGCATGACGCCCTCATTCTCGCTTGCAAAGGGAAGACCCGTTTTTTCCGTGACGGAAAGCGCGTCGATGTCGCCTCTCAGCATGATGGTCTTCCCGGGGAGCTTTCCTTCAATGCGCGCGAGGGTGCCCGTTCCCATGCCGCAAACTCTCCAGGGAATCTCCGCCTTATCGAGTTCCTCGCGGATGCGCTCAGCGGTCTTCACCTCCTTCGTGCTTTCCTCGGGGTGCTGATGGAAATAGCGGCGCATCTCGATCTGATATGCGCTGTACTTTTCAATAAGGTCCTGCAAAGTCATTTTTGATTGCGTCCCAAAAAACGACATAAGGCGCTCCCATCCGAGCTTTCTCTCCAGAAAGCTCCTGAACGCCTTATGTCAGGAAGAAATAGATATCAGAGGAACTTCACGAAGATGCCCGCAAGCACCACGGAAGTAATCGTCACCGTGACGAACCCGCCCACGATCATCGAGGGGAAGAGACGGCTCATCAGATAGTCGACCTCTTCCTTGTTTGCCCCTTCGTCATGGCAGATCTTTTCGGTCATGATCGCGTCAAAGGGGAAGCCGTAGAGCGCGGTGAGGCAGTTGGCGTAGCCGAGCCACGGGGAGATCTTTAGGATCCTGCCGACAATGAACGCCATGATGCCCATGCCGCAGAGGCCGATCACGAGCAGAATCAGCATCGGTCCGATCAGGTCGAAGAGAAGCGCCGGCGTGCAGTCGGCCAGGCCGCTGTAGACGAACATGATCAGCGCGAAGAAGAGGAGGTCCTTCGAACCCGTCTTGCTCAGCACGTCAGGCTCAAGGAACCCGAGGCGGCAGAAGATGACGCCGAGAACGAGCGCCCAGATTGCGCCGCTCACGCCCGTGAGAATGCCGATCACGAGGGCAAGCCAGCCGACGAGGGCAAGCTTGAGCAGCACGAAGAAGGGCGTATTCCAGGATTCCGGCACGGCAAGAATGCCGCGCTTTTCATTTTCCGGAAGCGCCATGGCTTCCGCCATCACGCGGCGGCTGTCGACAACGGCGCCGCCCTCCGGATGACCTTCGCGCGCTTCCTTCAGGAGCTTCTGCGCCTCGCGCTTGAGGCAGATTGCCGTAAGCGGGTAGCCCGCAAAGCCCTGAATGCAGTACATCGAAATGGCAAAGACTGCCGCCACGGGGAGACCGGCGTCCTGAGCCGCCTTCTGCATCATGGTCGTCGCAACAATGCCGCCTGCGAGCGGAGGAAGACCCGTGATGACGAGTGTCTTATCCATGAGAAGCGGGCAGACGAACCAGGCAAGAGAGCACATGCCCAGAAGCCCGGCGAGGCAGATGATCACGGTCTTCCACTGCTCGAGAAGGCGCTTCAGGGAAAAGAGCGTGCCCATGTGAGCAATCAGAAGGAAGATTGCAACGGTCGAGCCCAGCTGCAGGATCTTGGCGTCCGCCACCACCGTCTTCGGGAGGAAGGTCCAGAAGCAGAGAAGAAGAATGACTGCGGAAATGAAGACTGAGGGAATCCAGCCCTTGGTGAGCTTGGAGAGCCATTCGCCTAAGAGCACTACCACGAGGCAGGCGACGAATGCGGACATGAAGTTGTAAAGCATGAATATTTCTCCTGCAGACAAAGGCTGCGCGTCAGGCGCGCGCTTTTCCTGCCTTTATCCGTAAGACTGATTCTAGGTAGAACCCGTTTTCAAGCCCGCCTTTTCTCGTGCTTCTCTGATGATTCATGTTGGCGAATAGTAAGTTTTGCCTAGAAAAGCTTTCGCGAAAAGAGGGAAAAAACATTGCACCGGAATGGCGCATGGAGGCTTCAGGAGCGCTTCATGCAAAGGGACAAAATTGAGACGCATTACGTTTTTTTAGGGACCTTTTGTCATGCTTCTCACCACCCGCCGGCAAGTTTGTTCGCTTGCTGCCGCACTGCCGGTCAGCGCTTTTGCTTCATCCGTTCAGGCGTCCGAAGCGAACGCCGGCGCAGAAAAGTCCCCGAAAGCGGAACTCTCCGTACTTCTTTATCCGGGCTTTGAAACGATCGACGCCATGGGCCCGGTTGAAATGTTCGGGAATCTCAGGGACTTTTCCATGCGCTTTGCATCCCTCGAGGGCCGCGTCGTAAAGAGCGCCCAGGGCCTCCCGGTCATGACGGAAAAGTTTGAAATGGAAAACGCCTCGCCGCTCCTTCTCGTTCCCGGCGCAGCGCCCGCCTTTCTCCCGAAGGACCCGCGCTTCTTTGAAATGCTCAAATCCGCCGCCCAGAAAGCAGACTATGTGCTCACGGTCTGCACCGGCTCTCTTCTCGTGGCAAAAACCGGACTTCTCAACGGGAAGAAGGCGACGAGCAACAAGAAGGCGCTCCCGATGGTGATGAAGGCCGTGCCTCAGGTCGACTGGCAGAAAAAGGCCCGCTGGGTGGTCGACGGGCGCTTCTATACGTCTTCAGGCATCTCGGCCGGCATGGACATGGCGCTCGGCTTCATTGCCGACCGCTTCGGCGAGGCGGAAGCCCGGCGGATTGCAGGATTCACCGAATACCGACGCATCGCCGATCCTTCCGACGATCCCTTCGCAATTTAAAAAAGTCTGAAGCCAGAAAAAAGAGGCGCCTTTCCAGTTTGCGAAAGCGCCTCTTTTTCTCGTGAAGCCGGGATGAACGGAAGGAGACTCCGCTCAGTTGCCTGCGGCCGCAGCCGACACCAGGGCCTTAAAGAGATTGAGCGCCTCGGGCCGCTCGTGCGAGAGCATTTCCGGGTGCCACTGCACCGCGAGCATGAAGCGCTTCGTCGGATCGTTGAAGGATTCAACAATGCCGTCCTTCGTTGAACGAGCGTTGAGGACGAGCCCTTTTCCGAGCGTCTTCACCGCCTGATGGTGGCGGCTGTTGACGCGAATTTCGCCCGTACCCTCGATTTTCTCAAGAAGCGTTCCGGGCTCCACCGTCACGCCGTGCGTCACGACCGCATAGTCCTCGGGCTGGCGATGCACATCCATCGGGACGCCGAGCTCGGTCGGAATGTCCTGAATGAGAGTGCCCCCATAGACGACGTTGAGCACCTGGCAGCCGCGGCAGATTCCGAGGGTCGGGAGATCATGCTCAATTGCAAGCTTCGCGAGCACCATCTCGAGTCGATCGCGTTCGGGTGCGAGTTCGCCGCAGGCGGGAGATTTTTCTTCTCCATAAAGCACGGGATCGATGTCGGCGCCTCCCGTAATGAGAAGGCCGTCGAGATGACTGAAAACCTCCCTCATGTCCGCCTCATCAACGCTGATGGGCAGAAGCACCGGAATGCCTCCCGCTCTCGTCACCGACTGCAGATACTGATTGCGAACGCCCAGGACGGATTCGGGCTTCAGGTCCGGCGTTACGCCGATCAAGGGCTTCATGGCGCTTTGGGTCCTTACTTGACGGGAAAAAAATCGGGTCGAAAGGCTTACGCGGCCTTCCGACCCATAGGATTTTATTTTTGAGCGAAACCTTCCCGAATCAGGCGGTTTGCTTATCCGAAGACGTGTTCTGCAAACAGGAGCCTTCTACAAGCGCTTCGGTAAAGGTCGTCTTCTTTTCGGCCTCTTCCTCGGCGGTCTTCGCCGTTTCGACTTCAAGCTCCGTCTGCAGGAGCTTCACCATCATGAAGCGGTTCAGAACTTCACGGGCAAAGAGGAGGAACCCCAGGTAGAGCTCGCTCTTTCTGAGCGAAATATGCTCGTCGCCGATCTGCACAAGGAAGCTCTGCTGGGCAAGATCGAGGTGCTCGAGCACGCGCGTGCAGGCCTGGGGGCTGAAATTGTCGCGCACCTGCTGCATTTCCTTGGCGAGAAGAATCGTGTTCTCGCGCATCTTTCCGCGGAAAGGCGAATGGCTGTTGGCGACGTAATTTTCCGCAACCCCGAGCTGATCGCGCAGCGAGTGGCTCACTTCCTTCATGTTGGTGAAGGCGCGGTAGTAGAAATTGCGCGCATCGCGGTCGCGCTTTCTGCCGCCGCCCTGGAGCGCCATGCTGTAGTAGACGCCGCGGCGTTCAGAGATTTCATCCATGAGGGAGATCGACTCGGCCTTCAGCTTCGCAAGGCTCGCATCGTCTTCGCGCAGGAAGGCAACGAGGCCGTCGGAGAAGACCGTGAGCGTGCGGTCGAGATAGTGATTGACGTTCGTCGTGAGAAGCTCGCAGATCGAACTCTGGTCGCCCTTGTCGACCTGACGCGCCGTCTCTTCCGTTTCTTCCGGCGCTTCCTTCGAGAAGAAGTTCGTGCGCGCAATCACGCAAAGGGCAAAGATCATGCCGATCAGAATGACGGGTTCGCCCCAGAAGGCCATCAGAGAAGCCACAAAGCCGCAGGCGGTGGCAGCGCTGAAGGCCGTGAGGAACCAGCCCGTAATCACGGTAAGAACGCCCGAAATGCGGTAGACGGCGCTCTCGCGGTCCCAGGCGCGGTCTGAAAGCGACGACCCCATCGCGACCATGAAGGTGACGTAGGTGGTCGAGAGCGGCAGCTTCATGCTCGTCGCCGAAGCAATGAGCGCCGCCGCGAGCACGAGATTCACGCTCGCGCGCAGTTCGTCGAAAGGCAGCTCAATCTGACCGGGCTTCGGACGGGGCTTCACGAACCGGGTATCGAGCGCCGCAAAGACGGATTTCGGAATGATCTGATGGAAGACGTCGTTCATCCGCAGGGCGCTGCGCACCATGACGCGCGCCGGGAGCGAGGAGCCGAACTGCTCCTTGCCGCCGCGGGTGGCGGACGAGAGATTCACGGCCGTGCGGATCACGCGGTGCGCCTTTTTGGAGAACCAGAGCGTGAGGCACATGACGATGCCCGACCCCGCAAGAATGACGGTCGGCGTATGCGTGATGTTTCTTAAGCCCCCCATCGTCATCACCTCAGGATCCGCACCCGGCTGAGAGGTAAAGAGATGGAAGCTGTCGAGCGCCGCCACCGGAACGCCCACGAAGTTGACGAGGTCGTTTCCGGCAAAGGCGAAGGCGAGCGCAAAGGTGCCCGAAAGAATGATGAAGGGGAAGATGTTGGCGCGAAGGAAGATGATCGCGCTCTGGAAGACGACAAACCAGAAGGCGAAGACCCCGATAAGGATTCCCTCCGTATTCTCATCCATCCAGAGAATCCACTCGGGCTGCATGAAGCTCGCGCCTCTCGCGCCCTTCATGACGAGGAAGTAGAGGATTGCCGTAAGCGACACCGCGCCGAAGATGCCGCCCGCCCAGCGGTACATCCGTTCATATTGGAAGGTGAAGATGAGGCGCAGGATGTACTGAATAACGAGGCCCGCCACAAAGGCAATGATCACGGAAACAAGAATGCCCATGATCATGGCAAGGGCCTTGCCGGAGTTGACGTAGCTGCCGAGCTCGGAGAAAGGCGCTCCGCTCATCCAGATCTTGGTGCAGGCGACGGCAAGCGTGCCTCCGAGAAGCTCGAAGACGATGGAAACCGTGGTGGAGGTGGGCAGTCCCAGGGAATTGAAGGTATTGAGAAGGAGCACGTCAGTCACGATGACTGCGCAGAAGATCACCATCACTTCCTTGAAGGTGAGCATTTCCGGCACGAAGACGCCGGTCTTCGCGATCTCCATCATTCCGGAGCTGAAGGTGGCGCCGAGCAGCACGCCGACACTCGCCACCGAAAGGATCACCCAGAAGGGAGCAGTGCGGGAACCGACAGCGGAATTCAGAAAATTAACGGCATCGTTTGAAACGCCTACGAAAAGGTCGCAGATGGCAAGAGCTGCGATCAGGGCCAGGACGGTGTAAAGAAATATGTCCACGATTTGCCTTTATGCCCGCTTCTGCATGCCCTGCCCGACACGGCCTTCCCTGCAGGAAGGCCTTGTTTCAGGAGTAGGCAGACGTGCTGACGAGCTCATTTCCGGAATGTAATAAATATGTAACCCGACATTTTAGGGAAGCGCATCGGGCGGATCAATTAGGCCGAAATATTTATACCGCGCGCGGTATGCCTCCCTCATGCGTTCAAAGCCGGGTGCTCACGCCGCTCATGTTGGGTTCAACATGCGGGCGCTTGAGGTAGAGCCAGACCACCATCGGAAGCAGGATGAAGCCCGCGAGGAAAACGACAAACTTGATGCTGAACCACATGGCGAACATGCCGCCAGCGATCGGGCCGATGACGCTTCCCACCTGCTGCGCGGCATAGGAGAGCCCGAAGATGCGGCCGCGGTCTTCCGGGCCCGTCGAATGCGTGAGGACGGCGTTGATCGCAGGGAAAATGCCGGCAAACGCCAGCCCGCCCACAAAGCGCCAGGCGCCGAAGGGAACAATCGTGTCGGGGATCGCCTGAACCATGCCGAAAACGGCAGAGCCCAAGAGCGCAATGTAGAGCACCGGCCGGTAGCCCCATTTCTGCCCGGCAATGCCCCAGAGGGGCGACGCGATGACTCCCGAGAGACCTACAACCGAGAAGAGGATGCCTGAAACCAGGACGAGCCGGTCCATGCTTCCCTGAAGTTCTCCGACATAAAGCGGCAGAATCGGCTGCAGAAGAAGAATCGTCATCTGCACGACGCCCGCCGTAATCAGCATGCGCTGCACCACGGGCACCTTGAGGAGATTCGTCTTCGGACGGGGCGCTCCGCTCTTGACGACCTTCTTTTTCTTCGGCTCGCGCACCTTGAAGATGATCATGAGCGAGATGATGAAGAGCGCCGCGGACCCCAGAAAGAAGGTTGCCCGCATGCCGAAGCCTTCGGCAAGAAGACCGCCCAGAAGAGGCCCGAGGACGCCGCCCGCCGTCATGCCGGACTGCATGGTGCCGAGCGAAAAGCCGAGCTTGTCCTTAGGCACCGAAGAAGAAATGATCGCGAGGCACGCTGGCCAGAGGCCGGCCGCAAATCCCTGGAAGGCGCGAACGGCAAGAAGCTGCCACTCGTTCTGCACGATGCCGCCGAGACCGTAGCTCACCGCAAGAAGAACAGCGGCGCGCACGGCCATAAGCTTCTTCGACTTCTTGTCCGCCATGGCGCCCCAGATGGGAGCCATGACGCCCGAGATCAGAAATGAGATCGAAAAGACAAGGCCCGACCAGAGATTCACGTCTTCCTGCGCTACCTTGAGTTCGTCAAGGAGATACATCGGCAGGAAGGGAATCAGCATCGTGTAGGAGAGAGACATCAGAACGGAGGCGGCCGTCAGAATTGTGAGCGTCATCTTCCAGTTCTGAAGAATGTCCTTCTGCAGCTCCTCCTCAGCCGCACGATCCACCCCGTCCTCGGACGGTTCGCTCGAAAGCGCGGGCTTCTCGTCAGCCTTGGCTTCCTCTTTTTTCGCCGGCCTGGCGGAGAAATCAATTTCATGAGGCTCGTCATAGACGCCCTTTGCCTCATTCTCCGCGCGGCGGAGTTCTTCGGCCTCATTCGGAGTCGGCGCGCCTTTCTCGGGCTCGATCCCGGAAATCTTCTGATTCTCTTGCGTCATGGGCGGCCTCTATGGATTTGTTGTCTTCGCCTGGGCTCCGAGAAGCTGCTGGGTCCGGAGGGCGATTCAAGCGGGCTGAAATTTGTAAAGCGGAATCCTGCGATTCTCTAAAATGAAATGCTACCCCTGATGCGGCTTTTGCAAAAGTCAGGAAAACGCCTTCTCTTTACCGCAGCGCCGGAAAAAGCTGGTCAACAAGGTTGCGCGTAATGAGATCAAGGTCGCCCCAGGCGCCTGCAAGGAGCGCGTTGGGAGATGCCTTGTGAGACGCCTGACGCCAGCCGGCAGCCGAAGTTCCCGGATCCCGGCGCCAGACGGAGCGCTGGGTTTCGCCGGTAAAGAGATCGCGGTAGTCGAGCGTGATGGATTGAGGCAGATCGCCCGGCGTAGACATTTCGGAGCCGGAAATGGCAACAAGAAAGCGGCATCGGCGGGGATTGGGCTCTTCGTAGCCCTTCAGAAACGTAACGATGTAGCCGCGGTCGCGCAGCGCCCGGTGAACGGAAATATCAAGCTCGGTTGAATGGAAGCTCCCTGCTGCAAGACATACTTTTTCGCCTTCCGCAGGAATACCCGAAATGAGCCCTTCCGGATCCTCCGCACGCGCATCAAGAACGGACTCCCGCTGAAATTCAGAGGCGCAGCCCGTGAGGAGCGCAAGAAGCGCTGAGGCGCAGATGGAAATGACGGCGATTCGCTTCATATGAATAAGTTGTCGATCTGTTGAATGCGAAATCTATTCTTCAAGATTAACTCAATTCAGACGCACCCGAAGAATCAGAGCTCCTCTGCCGCGAATATACTCAGTGCCTCGCTCCACCTCATTTACAACTCACTCCGCATAAAGCATGTCTCAGCGTCCTCAGCTCTATAACCCCAAGCTCGTCTGCGCCGCTGCGCTTTTATTCACTCCCATTTTCGGCGCCGCGCTCCAGGCAAGGAACTGGATGGCTCTCGGCGAACCCGACAACGCCCGGGCAAGCCGCATGTGGATTCGCTCCTCGCTCTGGCTGATCGTCATGTACCTTGTCGTACAGACCCTCTTTCGCAATGAACCGATCATGGACTGGCTCGGCCCCTACTTCCTCGTCGTGCTGTGGGGCGCATGGATGCTGACGAGCGGCTGGCAGCAGCTCGTCGTCGTTTCGCGAACCGTCGGCAAAAACTATGATTCGCTCCCGATCGGCCGCGCCATCATCCTGGGCGCCGCCGGATGGCTTGCCTACGGTCTTGTCTCCGCCACAATCACGCTCGGGCTTGTGCTCGCCGGGATTGAACCCTTGTCCGCGCTCACGGAGACGCCGAAGGAAGAACAAAACGGCGTCATCATCCGCGTTCCGAAGGAGGGCGATGCTCCGATTGTCGAGCCGCTCCCCAGGGAAAAGCAGGACGCCGGAGCGGCAGCCGAGCACTAATGCCCAAACGCCCGGATCCCTTATTTGAAATTCCCCGCCCCGCCGCCTTCACCGAGCCCGTGCTCGACCTTCTGGGCGGCGTGGCGCGCCCTCGCTCCCTAAGCGGAGAAGAGGCGATCGCCGCCCTCGCACGCATTGAGGAATCCGCCCGTCAGGGCGATCCGGAAGCTGAGGCGGAACTTGCGAGGCGGCTTCTTACCGACGCCCCGAATGCGCGCAGCAACCGTCGCGCCCTCATTCTGCTTCGCAAATCCGCTCAGCAGCATTCACCGGCCGGGCTTCATCTCCTCGCGCTTCTTCATCTCCGGGGGCAGGGAATGAAGAAAAACGCTGCCGAAGGCGTCCGGCTTCTGGAAGAAGCGGCTTATATGGGGAACGCCTCTGCGCAGACGGACCTTGCCAAAGCCTTTGCTTTGGGAATCGGCGTTCCTAAGGATGAGGGGAAAGCCCTCTACTGGCTGAGGCTCGCTGCCGCCCAGGGAGACAACCTGAGCGCCCTAAGGACCGGGCGCATGTATCGGGACGGCGACGGCACCCTGCAGAACGAAGGAGAAGCTCAGAAATGGCTCGAGCAGGCGGCGAGGTCCGGGATTCCTGAAGCTCAGTTTGAACTCGCCGAACTTCTCAGGCGCCGCGACATTTCCGCACGGGACATCCCAGGCGCCCGCCGCTGGATGCGGGAGGCTGCTTTTTCCGGAATTGTGGAGGCGCAGCTGCGAATCGGCATTGCGAGCTGGTCGGGTGCGGGCGGCGCCGTCGATCAGCGCGAAGCCGTCCGCTGGCTCTGCCGCGCGGCAGAAGGAGGCTCCATCAAGGCAGCATCCATGCTCGCGGGGTTCCTGATGACCGGCAACGGCCTCCCCATGTCGCTCCCGCGCGCCTGGACGCTCTTTTGCTGGGCGGCAGAGCGGGGAGATGGAGGCGCTCAGGCGACGGCCCGCATTATTGAGAAGCAGCTGACCGACGAGGAGCGTGCGGACGGAGAAAAACTCCTCCGGGAGGCTTCGCCCAGAGCAATGCTCGAATCTCTTATCCCGCGAAGCGATCGTTAAGGCAAATTTCCAAAGAGACAAAAAAAGAGTCATTGTCGAAGATCCGGCCTCCGGTCGTCCGAATGCGTTCGCATTCGACGTCCTTGAGGGCAGCCTCTTCGAAGCAATGACTCCAGAAATACCACCAAAGGAGGTTGTCTCAATCGCCTGAGACAACTGCCGCGAAATTCGCGACAAGTGCATTTTCGCACGATCCAATCCCATCCAATTGAAAATTTTGCATTTCTTTCGTAAAAATTTTGTGATCTTTGCTAAGGCTCAAATGAGCGGGGCGCTCGAACCTATTTTCTGTAAACTTGAATACCTATTAAGGGCCAAATAAAAACCCTTGTACCTGTGAAGAGGCGTCGAGCGCTTCGAGTCCGACGCTGCCGGAAATCACTGTCGGATTCGGCTCTGATGACAATTTTTTTACGCGACCAGTCGGAAGATAGTGTTAGAGTCTCTCTACGGCCATGGGAACAGCGGCTGCAGGAAACGTCTCAGGGGGAGAGCTCTTCTGCGGTACGCCCGGACCGTCCCAGAAATCCGCCGGGAATATCCCGAGCGGACAGAATTTATATCCAGGAACTCTCTCTCCCAAGGATTATTCAACATGAACCGTCTCGAACTCGTTGATCGCGTTGCTGCTCGTAATACCGCCTCCAAGGCAGAAGTTGACCGCATCATCGTGAGCGCGCTCGAGGAAATCATCTCGGCTGTCCGCGATGGCGAGACTGTGACGCTCATCGGCTTCGGCACCTTCAAGTGTGCTGACTGCGCTGCGCGTACGGGCCGCAACCCCTCCACGGGCGAACTGATCCACATTCCGGCCACCAAGAAGCCGAAGTTCATCCCGGGCACGTCCTTTAAGGAACTGCTCAACAGCGACAAGTAAGCCGCTTCAACCCAAAAACCATTAAAAAAAGCAGCCTTTCGGGGCTGCTTTTTTATTTCTGAGATCGTGCGCCTCATTAACGGTCGTTGCGGCGCTCAATGAAGCGGGAAAAAGAATTTCTTAGAAAAACTCTCGCCTCTTCTGACGGATAGTCCGAACCCACGGCCGGGAACGATGCAAAAAAAGTTCCCATGGGGCGTCGATAAATCTGGAGCGCAAACGTTTCCACGTTTTGAGCCTTCAGCCACCGGGCAAGTTCAATGAGCTTTTCTTCCGGCAAATAATCCGGGTGTGCGGTCGTGCGGCACTCGAACGGAACGCCAGAAGCCTGAATGAGCCGGAAGGACTCCAGAAAATGCGCGGCCGAATGCGCCCTCCCCGTCACCCGGTCATAGAGTTCCGCATCCGCGGGCGGCGCCTTGACGTCGAGCCCTACCCAATCGATCAGAGGGAGAATTTCCTCCAGGCGTTTCGGAATCATGCCGCCGGTATGAAGGCCCACGGCAAAGCCCATCGCCTTCACCTTCCGCACGGCATCGGGAAGCGCTGGATCGACCGTGGGTTCGCCGCCCGAAAATACAACGCCGTCGAGAAGTCCCTTGCGGCGCTTCAGGAGCGCCTCAAGCTTTTCCCAGGAATCGTGCTCTAAATCCGGAGAAAACTCCGGGGGCTGCATCCAGGGATTCTGGCAGTAAACGCAGCGCCAGGGGCATCCCTGAAGAAAAGCGACGGCGGAGAGCTTTCCTGGGAAATCAATTGTCGTAAAAGGCGTTATCCCGGCAACGCGCAAAGCGGATGCCGGGACCTTTTCTTCAGACTCCCGATTCCTCGCCTCCTCGAGACGAATCACCCGGGAGGTGCCTGAGGCGCCGGAGTCAATCATCTTCAAGCGAAATCAGCGATTGCAGCATGTGCGGTGAATCTCGCCGTGACCTTCAGCGCTTTTCTCCGTGAAGCAGACGCGTTCCTCAAATTCGCCCTTTTTGCCAATGTTGAAGCTCTGAACCGGACGGTGGTAGCCCATTACGCGGGTCCAGACCTCGCACTTCTGGCGCTCCGAATCCTTGAGCTCAATCTGTTCATTCTGTTCAGTCATTTTTCTTCTCCAGTCGATCGGGATGAAAGCAGTCCGCCGCGGACTGCGGCTGTGAATGACCGCAGATCGGACAAGGACGCTTCGTCCCATAAGGTGCCCGCCATCATATCAGGCGAGCCCGGAAATGCGAATTAAAAATTCGCTATTAACGCTATACAAAGTATTTCCTCTGAAGAATAGCCACTACATATAGCTTTCATATGCCATTAACTGGCAGCCTTGGCGTCTCCCGCACGCTCTGCTTTCCCGGCGAGCGCGCGGCGCTTTTTAGCAATGAGCTCCGCATCGCACTTCGGACAGAAGTCGTGGCGCCCCGAGAGGTAGCCGTGCTTCGGGCAGATCGAGAAAGTGGGCGTGATCGTGATGTAGGGAAGGCGGAAATTCGTGAGCGTGCGGCGCACGAGATCCCGGCAGGCTTCCGCCGAACTCACTGCCTCGTTCATGTAGAGGTGAAGCACCGTGCCGCCCGTGTACTTTCTCTGCAGATCATCCTGACGTTCGAGCGCCTCAAAGGGATCGTCCGTGAAGTTGACGGGGAGCTGCGAGCTGTTGGTGTAATAGGGGTGCTCAGGCGTGCCCGCCTGCAGGATGCCGGAGAAGCGCTTTCTGTCTTCCTTCGCAAAGCGGTACGTCGTGCCTTCCGCCGGCGTCGCCTCGAGGTTGTACATGTGGTCCGTCTCTTCCTGGAATTCCACGAGGCGCGAACGAACGTGGTCCAGGAATTCGAGCGCGAACGCATGCCCCGCATCCGTCGTGATGTCGTCCGCGTCGTTCGTAAAGTTGCGAATCATCTCATTGATGCCGTTGACGCCGATCGTCGAGAAGTGGTTGCGCAGCGTCCCGAGGTAGCGCTTCGTATAGGGGAAGAGCCCCTGATCGATATGACGCTGAATAACCTTGCGCTTGATCTCAAGGCTCGTCTTCGCGAGCTCAAGAAGGTAGTCGAGGCGTTCGTAAAGGTGCTTCTTGTCGCCCTTGAAGAGGAATCCGAGACGCGCGCAGTTGATCGTCACGACGCCGAGCGACCCCGTCTGCTCGGCCGAACCGAAGAGACCGTTGCCGCGCTTCAGAAGCTCCCTCAGATCGAGCTGCAGCCGGCAGCACATCGAACGGATCATGTTGGGCTTCAGTTCCGAATTGATGAAATTCTGGAAGTACGGGAGCCCGTAGCGCGCCGTCATGTCGAAGAGCCTCAGGGCATTGGGGCTGTTCCAGTCGAATTCCGGAGTGATGTTGTAGGTGGGAATCGGGAACGTGAAGACGCGGCCCTTGGCATCGCCCTTGAGCATCACCTCGATATAGGCGCGATTGATCATGTCCATCTCGTCCTGCAGTTCGCCGTAGGTGAAGGGCATGGTTTCGCCGCCGATGAGGGGATGCTCCTTCTTCAGGTCCTCAGGACACGTCCAGTCGAACGTGAGATTCGTGAAGGGCGTCTGCGTGCCCCAGCGCGAGGGAACGTTCAGGTTGTAGATGAGTTCCTGAATGCACTGCAGAACCTCCTCATAGGGGAGGTTGTCCTTGCGGATATAGGGCGCAAGGTAGGTGTCGAAGGACGAAAAGGCCTGAGCGCCGGCCCACTCGTTCTGCATCGTGCCGAGGAAGTTGACGATCTGTCCGGTGGCTGAAGAGAGGTGCTTCGGGGCATTGGCCTCGACCTTTCCGGCTACGCCGTTCAAGCCTTCCTGCAGCAGCGTTCTGAGCGACCAGCCGGCGCAGTAGCCCGAAAGCATGTCGAGGTCGTGCACGTGCACGTCCGCCTCGCGGTGCGCGCGGCCCACTTCCGGGGGATAAATGTAGTTGAGCCAGTAATTGGCAACCACTTTGCCGGAAACATTCAGAATGAGGCCGCCCAGAGAATAGCCCTGGTTGGCGTTGGCATTGACGCGCCAGTCGAGCTGATCGAGATACTCATTGATGGAGCTCTCCACATTGACCCAGCTCTTTTTGGCGTCGCGCGCCTTGGCGCGGGATTCGCGATAGACAATGTAGGCGCGAAGCGTCGGAAAATGTCCGGTTTCAAAGAGCGCATGCTCCACGGCATCCTGCACCCACTCGATATTGGGGGTGCGCGACGCATCGTGATCGGAAAGACGGGGAAGCACATGCTCCTCAACCACGCGCCGAGCTTCCTTCTCATCGAACTCGTTCGTTGCACGTCCGGCCTTAGCCACAGCCAACACGATTTTTTCCGCATCGAAATCCCTGATGGATCCGTCGCGCTTGAGGAGATGCTGAGGGAGGGCGCTAGACATGCTTCTTTTCCAGATAAATCAAAAGAATATAAGAACTACAACCTATAGTAGGTCTTGAAAATAAACAAACTATAGATTGTGGTTCTCAGGAGCAGGGGTGAAAACTATAACAGAGCACCGCCGCCCTCGCCTACTCCCTTCGAACATGTACCGAAGCTCACAGAAAACGCTTTCCTTGTCTGAAGCGACTTTATGAGACAAAAGCTCATCGAACAGGGTTTTCCCGCATCCTGAGGATCATTTGCACGAATCGGAATCCTCATGCTCCATCTTCTCAAGGGATTTTCCTGAGGATGCATCTAATCAAAAATCCCTAGAATGAATATCGGATCAATTCCTCCTTCCGGCTCGCTCCGAGCCGGCAAGGCGTGCGTCGACATCGGGCGCTTCCGAGGGGCTGTATTGGAATGGCCGCCGAAGCGTTTTGCCGGCCGTCATTGCTAATGCAAGCATGCCGCGCCCGAATGTTGTTCCAGCCCGCGATGTCTGAAGGCACCGCGGGCTTTTTTTTATTTCAAGCCCCTCCCGAAGCCGCGTTCTTATACGCAGAAATACGAATCCAGCCTGACGGACAAAAACGTCTTCAATATTCCCTTACATTTGACATAAAGATTGACAATCGTCAAGAAGATGTCATCTCGCCGGCCTTCTGCCGTCATGACAGGGGGACTCTCCGCCAAACGCCGCCGGCGGTCAGGCGCCCAATATGAAGCGCGGAAGAGTTCCTGGAATAAGGCACTAATGATGGCTTCATGCCGCCCAGGGCGGAAAGAAAAATGCGGAGAGACGCTTCAAAAGAAGGACAGGGGCCGTCATAGGCCTCTCCAAAACGGCCGCAGGGCGCGGCATTTCCGAATACACGCCGTGCAAACGGATATGAAAAAGGCTGACGACGTCCCTTTTTTCCGTCGTCAGCCTTTTCTAGGGTGCAGCCAATTTGTAATGACGCGGGACCAACCACATCACTTTCTTGCGTTTGAGGAGCAACACATGACTTTCTTTTATTCGCTGCGGAACTAAAGTTACGCTCTTTACCCCTTCCACGCAAACCCTAACCTTCTCGTGCGACATCGCACCATTACGGTGCATTTTAAGGGTTATCCATTAATCATATAACGCATTTTTATTTTGACCAGGGTTGAGAAGAGTTGTTGATGTACGTATTCTCACGTATGCATCAGGCTTCCCGTCTATCTGCCTCTCCGCGACAGCCGGTTCTCGTTCTTCAGAAGCATGGAAGCGGGTTCTCCCTGCACTCATCCTTCCGCATGAAGGCCGCTCCTCACAAGAAAGCACTGCGGTGCCCCGCGCCCGCCGTCACCGATACAATTCGAGGTGCACTTTCAGGAGCGAACCGCTCTCCGGGTTTGCTGTTTTTTCTTCAGGTTCATTCCTGAGCCGGCAGAAATTCAATTTTCTCCGCCACCCAAATTTCATAAAAATGATGAACACCATGTCTCGTCAAGAAGAAGGCCTTGAGCGCATCCGCGACCTGGATGTACTCTCCACAATTCCCGAGATGCTCGCCCTTCAGGTTGAGAAGCGTCCGAATGCCGTCGGCTGGAAATCCTGGGATGCGAAGAAGAAAGAATGGCGCGACTGGACATTCCGTGAGGCCTATGACGAAGTCGAGCGCTGGCGTCACGCGCTCGCCGGCATGGGGCTCGAACGCGGGGCGCGCGTTGCGATGCTCCTTCCCAACTGCATGGAAGCGGTGCTCTTTGACCAGTCGGTCCTCGCCAACGCCTTGACGCCCGTACCGCTTCACGCCATCGACACGCCGAAATCCTCGGCCTACATCCTCAACGATTCGGGCGCCGAGATCCTCGTCACCAACAAAAAGCTCAAATGGCGTCAGATCCGGGAATCCGCGGAACTCCCGAATCTGAAGCTCGTCGTCATTACGGACGATGAATTCTCTGACGATCCGGATGCCGCTATTCCGACGATGTCGCTCGAAACGTGGCTCCAGAAGACGCCGGATGCGCCGCTTCCCCCCGGACCGCGCTCAACCGATCTCGCCGCACTCGTCTATACATCCGGCACCACCGGAAGCCCGAAGGGCGTCATGCTCACGCACCGGAATGTTCTCTCGAACCTCCGCGGCGTTCTTCTGAGCCTGCAGCCCTGGAGCGGCGAAACGCTGCTTTCCTTCCTCCCGCTCTCCCACACGTTTGAACGCACGGCGTCCTACTACCTCGCGGTGGGCTGCGGGCTGACGCTCGCCTTCAACCGATCAATTGCGAACCTTGCCGACGATCTGAAAACCATCCGCCCGAGCATCCTGATGTCGGTGCCCCGCGTCTACGACATGATCTACGGGAAGCTGCGCGACGGGCTCGCAAAGCAGCCCAAGTACGTGCAGTATCTCTTCGACTGGGCGGTGGAAGTCGGCTGGCGCCGCGTCTGCCGTGAAAATAATCTCCCTCTCGAGCCCTCCGGCCGCGCATGGCTTGATCCCTTCGTAGCCGGGTTCCTTGACCGCAAGGTGGGCAAAAAGCTCCGTGCGGTCTTCGACGACAACATCCACCTCTACATTTCCGGCGGCGCTGCGCTCAACCCTGCCGTCGCCCGCGTCTTCCTTGCGCTCGGCGTCCCCATCTACCAGGGCTACGGCATGACGGAGACGAGTCCCATCATTGCAGTGAACCGCATCGGCAGCAACCATCCGACCACGGTGGGTCCGAAGCTCGACAATATTGAAGTGCGCCTCTCGCCCGAGGGAGAACTTCAGGTGCGCGGGCCATCGGTCATGCAGGGCTACTGGCATCGTGAAGACGCTACGAAGGCGATTCTTTCCGATGAAGGGTGGCTCTCCACCGGCGACGTGGCGGAAATCTACGAAGACGGACATATCCGCATCACCGGCCGCATCAAGGAAATCATCGTCACCTCTTCGGGCGAAAAAGTACCGCCCGCAGATCTGGAAGCGGCGATTGAGTGCGACCGCCTCTTCTCGCAGACGATGGCTGTCGGCGACGATCGTCCCTGCATCGGACTCGTTGCCGTCGTCAATCCCGATGAATGGAAGCGCTTCGCCGAAAGTCTCGGGCTCGACCCCGAGGATGAGAAGTCCCTCACCTCGCGCGAAGCCACTCAGGCGGCTCTGCGCCGCATCAAGGCCGCTTCCGCGGGCTTCCCCAATTACGGCGTTCCGCGCGTTGTCACGCTGCTCAGAGACCCGTGGACGATTGAAAACGGTCTCCTCACGCCGACCCTCAAGATTAAGCGCGCCCAGATCGTGCGCCGCTACGGCGACAAAATCGACGCCATGTACGAAGCCATCGCCCCGAAGAAGAAGGCCTGACCGCAGAAAAAATGCTTGATAGAGATCTTCCGACGGGCGAGCCCGTCACCATTCCTCAGTACCTTGCCCGCACCGTACGGGAGATGCCGGAACGCGAAGCCTTCCGGCAGTTCGACTATGCGGAAAACCGCTGGATTTCCGTCACCTGGCGCGAGTTCTGCCAGTCCGTGATGCGCTGGCGGCGCGCCTTTCATGCGGCAGGACTGCGCCCGGGCGACCGTGCGGCGATGCTCCTCACGAATTCAATAGACGCCGTTACGTTTGATCAGGCGGCGCTGGCGGCAAATCTCGTTCCGGTTCCGCTCCACGCGATTGATACGCCGGGCTCCTCCTCCTACATCCTGCGCGATTCCGGAAGCCGCATTCTCGTCACGACCTCGAGAGCGCGCTGGAACGCCATTCACGCCGTTTCCGGGAAGCTTCCCGACCTCATGGAAGTCGTCCTCATCAATGACCTGGGCGACGAGGAAGAGGACGGCGTGCGCGTGACGGGACTTGAAACCTGGCTCGCGCGCGGAAACGGCATCGCTGACGAGGCATTGCCCGATGGTCCTCAGGCCGAGAGCCTCGCGGGCTTCATCTACACATCGGGCACGACCGGGCGGCCGAAGGGCGTCATGCTGACGCACGCCAATCTGGTGGCGAACGTGAAGCAGATTTCTGCCCGCGTTGAGGTCACGCCCGACGACGTCTACCTTTCGTTCCTGCCCTTCTCGCACACGTTTGAACGCACGGTCGCGCACTATGTTGCGCTCGCGCACGGCGCTTCCATGGCCTTCGCCCGCTCGGTCGCCCATATCGAAGCCGACCTCGCGGAAGTGCGTCCGACCCTCATGTGCACGGTGCCGCGCGTGCTGGAGCGCATCTACCAGAAGCTGCAGCTCGAGCTTTCGAAAGCTTCCGAACACGATCAGTACATTGCCGCCTGGGCAGCGGAAGCCGGCTGGCGGCGCTTCTGCCGCGAGAATGGTCTTCCCGTGGAGCCTTCCGAACGCGCTCAGCTCGACGAAACGGTGCTTCCGACGCTTGACGAGGATGTCGGCGTCAAGGTCCGCGCCGTCTTCGGCGGCCGCATGAAGGCCATCTTCGCGGGGGGTGCGAGCCTCTCGGCCACTGTTGCCCGCTACTTCTGCGCAATGGGACTTCCCATCCGTCAGGTCTACGGCCTCACGGAAACAAGCCCCATCATTTCCTTTACTTCGGACCGCATGAACCACCCCGACTGCGTGGGCTGGCCTGTGGACGATACGGAGGTGAGACTCGGCGAACACGACGAACTTCAGGTTCGCGGACCTCAGGTCATGCAGGGATACTGGAAGCGCCCGGCCGATACCGCCCGTGCCTTCACCGAGGACGGATGGTTCCGCACCGGCGACCAGGCCGATCTTTCCGACGGCGGGCGCGTGCGCATCAGGGGACGCCTGAAGGAAATCATCGTGACCTCCACGGGCGAAAAGATCGCTCCGGTGGATCTCGAATTTGCCATTCAGAATGATCCGCTTTTCGAGCAGGTCTTCGTCTACGGCGAAAACCGTCCCTTCATCAGCGCGCTTCTCGTTGTGCAGCCCGAGCTCTGGCAGTCGCTCTGCCGGGAAATGGAGCTCGATCCCGAGGATCCCGCCACCCTCACGGACAGGAGCATGACGAGGCTTCTTCTGAAGCGCGTGCGCGCAGCGGCGAAGGACTTCCCCTCCTACGGCATCCCGCGCTCGATTGCCGTCGTGCGCGAACCCTTCACGATTGAGAACGGCCTTCTCACGCCCACCATGAAGCCGCGCAGAAAGGAAATTTTCGCCCGCTGGGGGCACCTGATTGAGGCCATTTATTCAGGACATCCTGCGGCCTGATTCCTTACGCACCGGTCCTGATGCCCGCTCAACCGAGCATCTTTTCAAGGCGCTCCGCACTCATCTCCGGGTGCGGAGCGCTTTGCATCCCGGGGCATCAAAAAAATTTCGAACCGAACCACACGGGAAAGTAAAAAATCATTAGACTGCGTGCGCAAACCAATCTCGGATTTTCCTTCCTCGCCGCTCCGGTGCTTTCATTCCCAGAGCGGCATGCATGAAGAAGAAGGAACATTCAGCCCGCGGGGAACGCCTGTTCCCTCCCGGCGCAGACTGAATTCAATTACGTGCCGTACTCCGGATTCCGCAGAGCGAAAAGCCTCTGCAGGGTTCGACCGGTGTATTTTTTTTTGCACTCAGAGGTTGTTATGCGACTCCTTCAGACGGCTTACACGTTCGACGACGTTCTGCTCGTTCCCGCCTATTCGGAAATCCTCCCGCGCGACACGCAGCTTCAGACGAAGCTCACCCGCGGTCTTTCGATCAATATTCCGATGGTTTCCGCCGCCATGGATACGGTGACGGAAGCGAAGCTCGCGATTGCCCTCGCTCAGGAAGGCGGCATCGGCTTCATTCACAAGAACATGACCGCCGACCAGCAGGCTGCGGAAGTCGCCAAGGTGAAGCGCCACGAAGCCGGCGTCGTTGCCGAACCGATCACGATCGGCCCCGACATGCTTGTGGGCGACGTGATTGCGCTTGCCCGCGAACACCGCATTTCCGGCCTCCCGGTTGTTGCCGAAGACGGCTCCGTTCTCGGCATGGTCACGAACCGCGACCTGCGCTTTGAAACCCGCATGAGCGTTCCCGTCCGCGAAGTCATGACGCCGCGCGAACGCCTCGTCACGGTTCATGAGGGCGCCTCCCTTGAAGAAGCCAAGGAACTCATGCACCAGCACCGCCTCGAGCGCGTGCTCGTCGTCACCAAGGACTTCCACCTCGCCGGCCTCATGACGGTGAAGGACATCACGAAGGCAACGGATCACCCCTTTGCCGCCAAGGATTCGAAGGGCAAGCTCCTCGCGGGCGCTGCCGTTTCCGTCGGCCAGGGCACGGAAGAACGCGTCGAGAAGCTCGTTGATGCCGGCGTCGACGTGATCGTCGTCGATACGGCTCACGGCCACTCGAAGGGCGTTCTCGACCGCGTCAAGTGGGTGAAGACGCACTATCCGGATCTGCAGGTGATCGGCGGCAACATCGCCACCGGCGAAGCTGCGCTCGCCCTCGTCGAACACGGCGCCGACGGCGTCAAGGTCGGCATCGGCCCGGGCTCGATCTGCACGACCCGCATTGTTGCCGGCGTCGGCGTTCCTCAGATCACCGCCATCAGCAACGTCGCCGAAGCGCTTCAGGGCACGGACGTTCCCTGCATCGCCGACGGCGGCATCCGCTTCTCGGGCGACATCGCCAAGGCGATCGCTGCCGGCGCGAGCTCCGTCATGATGGGCGGCATGTTCGCCGGCACGGAAGAAGCTCCGGGCGAAGTGATCCTCTACCAGGGCCGCTCCTACAAGTCCTACCGCGGCATGGGCTCGCTCGGCGCCATGGGCAAGGGCTCGGCCGACCGCTACTTCCAGGACAACAACCAGGGCAACATCGACAAGTTCGTGCCGGAAGGCATCGAAGGCATGGTTCCCTACAAGGGATCCATCTCCGCGATCATCTATCAGATGATCGGCGGTCTGCGCTCCTCGATGGGCTACTGCGGCTGCCGCACGGTCGAAGAAATGCGCACCCGCGCCCGCTTCGTCCAGATCACCGCCGGCGGTCTGCGTGAATCGCACGTCCACGACGTGAAGATCACGAAGGAAGCCCCGAACTATCGTCAGGCCAACTGATAAAGCCCCGACGCGGGAAGCTCCCTCTTACTAGAGAGCGTCCCGCTCTGGAGCAAAAAACGTCAAGGCGCCCGAACCCCCGAAGAAATCCGGGCGCGGGCGCCTTTTCATTTTGTTATAGTCTCGCCCGAATCTTCACTAAGGGCCTTGGAAGCATTCCGCTCAAGCGCATTTAGTAAGAGACAAATTCTTTTTCCCGAACTGCAGCGTACCCATGCAAACCTCTCACGACCGCATTCTGATTCTCGACTTCGGCAGCCAGGTGACCCAGCTCATCGCCCGCCGCGTGCGCGAAGCCCACGTCTACTGCGAAGTTCATCCGAACGATGTTTCGGCGGACTTCATCCGCGAGTTCGCCCCGAAGGGCATCATCCTCTCGGGCTCGCACATGAGCGCCTATGAGGAAAGCAACGACCAGGCGAGCCAGGCCGTCTTTGAGGCGGGCGTTCCCGTTCTCGGCATCTGCTACGGCATGCAGACGATGGCCCAGCAGCTCGGCGGCAAGGTCGAAAGCGGCGCGAAGCGCGAATTCGGCTACGCTGAAGTGCGCGCCCGCAACCATACGAAGCTCCTTGAAGGCATTGAGGACTTCCGCACGGAATCTGGCGAAGGCATGCTGAAGGTCTGGATGTCGCACGGCGACAAGGTGACGGAGCTCCCCCCGGGCTTCAAGGTGATGTGCTCGACCCCGTCCTGCCCGATCGCCGGCATGTGCGACGAAGAGCGGGGCTTCTATGCCGTGCAGTTCCATCCTGAAGTGACGCATACCGTTCAGGGACGCCAGATTCTCAACCGCTTCGTGCTCGACATCTGCAAGTGCCGTCCCGACTGGGTGATGGGCAATTACGTTGCTGAAGCCGTTGAAACCATCCGCCGCGAAGTGGGCGACGAGGAAGTGATCCTCGGCCTCTCGGGCGGCGTCGACAGCTCCGTGGCTGCTGCCCTCATTCACCGCGCCATCGGCCGGCGCCTCACCTGCGTCTTTGTCGACAACGGGCTCCTTCGCAAGGGCGAGCGCGAACAGGTTCGCGAAACCTTTGAAAAGAACATGGGCCTCAAGCTCATCGTGGTTGATGCCGTCGACCGCTTCATGAATGCGCTCGCCGGCGTCTCCGACCCCGAGCAGAAGCGCAAGATCATCGGCCGCGAATTCGTGAACGTCTTCCAGGCGGAAGCCGAAAAGATCAAGAATGCCCGCTGGCTCGCCCAGGGCACGATTTATCCGGACGTGATCGAATCCGCCGGCGCCAAGACGAAGAAGGCGAAGGTGATCAAGAGCCACCACAATGTGGGCGGCCTTCCAGAGACGCTTCACCTCAAGCTCCTCGAACCGCTGCGCAGCCTCTTCAAGGACGAAGTGCGCGAACTCGGCATCGAGCTCGGCCTCCCCGCTGAAATGGTCTACCGCCATCCCTTCCCCGGACCCGGCCTCGGCGTCCGCATCCTGGGCGAAGTGAAGCGCGAATACGCGGATCTTCTGCGCGAAGCCGATGCGATCTTCATCGAGGAACTCCGCAAGGCCGGCCTCTACGACAAGGTGAGCCAGGCGTTCGTGGTCTTCCTCCCGGTCAAGTCCGTGGGCGTCATGGGCGACGGCCGCACCTACGAATGGGTGGTGTCGCTGCGCTCGGTCCAGACCTCCGACTTCATGACGGCCAAGTGGAGCGAGCTCCCCTACGAGCTCCTCGGCACCGTTTCGAACCGCATCATCAACGAAGTCCGCGGCATCAACCGCGTGGTCTACGACGTGAGCGGCAAACCCCCTGCCACGATCGAATGGGAATAAGTTTTCCCTTGAATCCGCACATTCAGCAGCCTGAGATCCGGTGTTTCACCTGCTGAGGGATCGAAAAGAAGGCAGTCCGCATTGAGAAGGACTGCCTTCTTTCGTTGGAGCGCCTGCCCAGGCAGAACGTATCCCGGAGCAAGCCCCAAAAAATCGGCGCCTTCCCCGCAAGAAACAGGGAAAGCGCCGATCAGGCTCTTAATTAGTTCCAACGTCAGTCGAGCGACTTGATGCTGCCCGAGAGTTCAGCCAACTTCATCGCGACTTCAGCCGCCTTGTCGAGCGATTTCACGGGAATGCATTCATAGATCCCGTGGAAGTTCATGCCGCCCGTAAAGACATTCGGGCAGGGAAGACCGCGCACGGAAAGACGCGCGCCGTCCGTTCCCCCGCGAATCGGCTCCTCGATCGGTTCGAGCCCCACCGCACGATAGGCTTCGCGTGCAATTTCAAGAACCTTCGGCGCCCGGTCGAGGTAGGGACGCATGTTCTGGTAGCTGTCCTTGATTTCAAGCTTCGCCTTCGCCTGCGGATAGAGCGCATTCATCTTTTCAACGAGACCGGCGAGAAGCGTCTTCTTGGCTTCATAGAGCGCCGCATCGTGGTCGCGGATGAGAATCCGGATCTTCGTTGCGACGACGTTCCCCTGCATCATGTTGGGGTGGAGGAACCCTTCGTGGCCGGCCGTGCATTCCGGACTCATCTCGGCGGGGAGCATTTCCATGAATTTCGCCGCGAAACGCAGCGAATTCACCATCTTGTCCTTCGCGAGCCCCGGATGGACGCCCACGCCTTCAATCGTCACGATGGCGGTGCCGCCGTTGAAGTTTTCGCTCTCAAGGGTCCCCACTTCGCCGCCGTCGAACGTATAGGCGTACTGCGCGCCAAAGTGCTCGATATCAAAGTTTTCCGTACCGCGGGCGACTTCCTCATCGGGCGTGAAGCCGATCGCGAGGCGCGCATGCGGAATTTCCGGGTGAGCAGCAATTTCGGCTGCCATCGTCATGATGGCGGCGACGCCCGCTTTGTCGTCAGCACCGAGAAGCGTCGTGCCGTCCGTGAAGATGATGTCTTCGCCGGCGTACTTCGTGATTTCGGGGAAGTCGGCAGCCTTGAAGATGATGTTCTTTTCGGCATTGAGAATCACGTCGCCGCCCTCATAGCGCAGGATCTGCGGCTTCACGTTTTCGCCCGAAGCATCGGGAGACGTGTCCATGTGCGCAATGAAGCCGATCGAGGGACAGGCTTCGCAGCCCTTTGAGGCGGGGATTTCGGCGTAGACGACGCCGCCATGGCCCACATGGGCATTCCCGATCCCGTAGGACTTCAACTCCTCAACAAGCGCTTCGGCGAGCTTCAGCTGCTTTTCCGTCGAAGGTGCCGTGCTGCTATCCCGGGCAGACTGCGTATCAAAGCTCACGTAGCGAAGGAATCGCGATTGAACCGTGTCCGTCATGATGATTTTCTTTTGCCTTTGAGTGATGTTTAAAGAGATTCTTCTTTCCTGAGAGGGCACTGCTCTTCTGAAACAATGCCCTCCTTCAGACTTTCAATCAATATTCATTGAAGATGCGCTGAATTTCCTTGGGATCAGTCGTCTTCGTGAGCGCGAGCTGGAGAAGCAGGCGCGACTTCTGAGGATTCAGGTTTCCCGCAGCAAGGTAGCCCTGCGCTTCGTCCTCACCGGAAAGCACGCAGTCGCCCGTCGGCACGCGCTCGGAGAGAACCACGGGGAAGCCCTTCTTCATGAGAGGAACGTAAAAGTCCTTATGTGCATTCGGAATCGAACCGTTGCCCATGCTCGCCGAAACAATGCCCTTGGCGCCGTTCTTCAGAGCGGCTTCGGGCATCCTGGCGTCATCGCCGGGAAGGGCATAGACGACGTCCACACGCGGGAGCGTCTCAAGTCCCTTCACGTCGAATTCGCTGTTGGCCGTATGGCGGCGGGTTGAGAGCCGATAGAGCACGGGCTGAGCCTTGCTCATGACGCCGAGATAGCCGTACTCAGGCGCCTGGAAGGTAGCAACGTTGCTCGTATTGAACTTCGTCGTTTCGCGTGCGGCGCAGATGCGGTCGTTCATGACGATCGTAACGCCCACACCCTTCATCTTGGGCGAAGCTGCTGCCTGAACGGCCTCAAGGAGATTCATCGGACCGTCGGCCGAGATGGCCGTTGCCGGACGCATGGCGCCTACGAGCACCACGGGCTTGTCGCTCTTCACCGTCAGGTTGAGGAAGAAAGCCGTTTCTTCAATCGAATCGGTGCCGTGCGTAATTACGATGCCGTCGATTTTCGGATCCGCGAGGAGCTCATTCACACGATTGGCAAGGTGAAGAAGAATCTTCGTGTCGACGTTGTTGGACGAAATATTAGCGACCTGCTCGCCCGACACTTCGGCATAGTCCTTCATCTGGGGGACTGCCTGAATCAGGGTGTCGATTCCGAGCGACCCCGCCTTATAGCCCGTCACGTCGGTGCTCTTCTGCGCGACGCCCGCAATCGTGCCGCCGGTAGCGAGGATTTTGACGGAGGGCAGAGCAAAGGACTGCGAAGCGAAGGCCATGGCGATAATGCCGCCGATAATCGTCATCGTCTGCTTGAGTTTCATGTGAAGCTCCCGAAAATTGCCGGCGCCCCGTAGGTTCTTATGAGGCGCCAGCAGGGTTAAGCAAAGAAGTGTTTGGACTTCAATGCATTAGAAGTAGTAGGAGAGACCTGCAACGGTGCTGAGCGATTCAGGCTTCACCTTCTCGCCCTTGTACTTGTATTCGCCTTCCGTGTAGCCGATGCCCGTATAGAGGCGCGTGCTCTTCGAGAGGTTGTACTGGTAGCCGAGACCTGCAAACCAGGCCGTGGCCTTCACCTTTTCGTCGAGCTCATCGGTCTCAGCCTTGAGCGCGCCGACGGAGGCGAGAACCTTGCCGCCCGCAAGCGGAGCGTCGAAGCCGACGATGCCGCTGTAGCCTTCGAGTTCATCGAAATTCTTTTCAGCGCCGCCAAAAAGCTTCGCTTCCATAGCGCTGCCGTTCCAGCCCTGCGTGCTGAGCGCGTTGGCGTTGCCGAAGCAGTGCGCAGCCGCATAGACCGTCATGAAGCCGAAGTTGTAGTTGCCGCCCAGGGTGACGCGCCACATGTCTTCCGGATTCTTCGCCTTGTGCTTGGTGCCTTCCTCCAGATCCTCAATCGTTCCTTCGTTCATGCCTTCGTAAAGGAGGACCGTGCTCAGGGCGCCGACCGTGTAGGTTGCGCCGATGCCCATGTAGCGGTCTGAACCGGCCTTGTTCTCATAGTCGTTCGAACCCATCGAATAGGCGGCAGTCACCTGGAAGCCCGCCAGATTGGGGCTGCGGTAGGTGAGCATGTTGTCGCGGCGGGAAGAATCGATCTTTGCAAGGACGATGCCCTGATTGCCGATATTGCCCATGCCCGTGCCGAAGGGGTTGATGCCGCCGAGGAGATTGAAGCTCCCGCCGTCAGTACCAAGGATCGCGGAGCGGCCGGCAGAAATCGTGCCGAAGGGGCCGACGAGCTGAAGGGTTGCCTCGCGGTCGAAAAGCGTATCGGCCGTGCTCAGCGCGCCGGTATCCGACTTGTAGCCGTTTTCGAGCACGAACTTCACCTGGTAGCCATTGCCGAGGTCTTCGCTGCCGCGCAGGCCGAAGCGGCTCGCCGTGCCGACGCCGGAATCGAGCGTGAATTTATCCGTCGCGTCGCCGACGCCCGGATCCGTATGTTCATAGACGAGGCCCGCGTCAATGCGGCCGTAGATCTGAACATCAGCGGCAGAGGCCTGAGAAGCCATGCCGAAAGTGAGGGCGGCAACCGCAGCAGCGAGAGCGATGTTGAGTTGTTTCATAGTTATATTTCCTGATTTAAGGAAGGGGTCCAGCCTCAAAGAGATGGACCCATGGGGAAAAGCGACCAGTCTTTCCGGCTGGTTATCGGAAGACCGATCCCTTTGGTGGGGTTTAAGAAGAAACGACTACATGAGGAAATAGAGAACGCCGATCGTGAGAATCATCACAATGGACGAGCGCTTGATGACATCGAGCGGTTCGGCGCCTGCCAGACCTGCAATCAGAATGACGCCGGCAGCAAGCGGCGATGAAACGCGGCCGAGCGTGGCTGAAATGCAGGCGAGGAAGCCAAGGTCCTTGATTTCCATTCCGAATTCAGCTGCATGTGGGGTTACAGCCTCATTGAAGGCAAAAGCTGCCGCATTGCCGGAACCCGTAATGACGCCCAGGAGATAGGGACCGAAGGAAGCACCAAGCTTCGCAATTTCACTCGAATTTTTAAGGTATTCGATAAACGCGGAAACAACGCCGCAGGACTGAAGGCCCGCACGAATCATGAGACCCACGATGGTCGGGCCGATGGCGGCGCAGAGTCCGGCGAGCGAACCGATGGCAAGCGACGCAATGCCCGTAACGATCATGCAGCAGGGCAGCAGCATGATGCCGAGCTTCTTCAGCGGCTTCGTGAGCAGCGAAACGAGGTGCAGATCGCACTTCGTCATCGTGATGCAGGCGGCAAAACCCATGGACGAGCAGATCGAGATGATGAGGGACGACGTCGTCATCGATTTGTCGAACTGCTTGAAGGCCGCCATCGGGTCAAGCGAAATGCAGCACATGGCAAGACCTGCCACGAGCAGAACAAGACGCGTTTCGATGCGCTTCACAAGTGCATAAAGTGCTGCAACCACAATGACGCAAGCGGCCAGAATGGAGAAAGACATTTTGAAGGTTGCTCCGAGAGGATTGGTCCTGAAAGAGATGCGCCTGAAGTTCTTTGAGGGGGTGACGTCACGGAGAAAAGGGAAACCCAAAAAGCACTGAAACGGTGCATCAAGCACCGAATGTATGCCTGCATCTAGGCACTTTGCTATACGTGAAAACCTGACGGCTTTGGGCACGAAATGCTGAATTCCACCACTCGCAAGAAAAGAATATTGATAATTCTAAAAAAATAAAATTTATATGTACGTAATTACACTTACTATCATTCAAACATCATGTCTGTGACATCTAATGTGCATATCGCTCACAATCAAAAAAGGACGCCTTGCGGCGTCCTTCTTTGAGTGTCTGAGGCTGAAAGAAGAATTACTTCATCGCGCCCGGCAGAAGCAGCGCACGAACATCAACCTTCTTTTCCATCATGCCGTTTTCAAGCAGGAAGGCCTGATCGGCTTCAAGGCTCTTCACATCGGCTTCGGTGAGCACGTCGTAGAACCCCGACCAGTCGTAGAGCTTCTCGGCATCGGCCATGCTTATCCCCTGCTCCTTCGCGCCCAAGGCAAGCGCCTCAGACTTATTGGCCTTGATCCAGGCGAGCGCGGCGCGGTTCGTGGCCACAACCTTTTCATAAGCTTCCGGATACTTCTCGGCGAAATCGCGGCGAACCGTCATGACGAGATTGGGGGATACATAGCCTTCGCACGTGGCAATCGTCTTCGCGCCCGCGGCATTGGCCTTGATGATGAGGCCGGCAGCGACGAGACCTGCATCAACCTGCCCCGAGACCACAGCAGTCATTGCCTTGCCCGGATCCATGTTGACGAAGTCGACATCCGTGATCTTCATGCCTTCCTTAACCAGCGCGGCAACGAGAAGCTGATGAAGGACCGTGCCCTTGGGGCCGGCGACCTTCTTTCCCTTCAGGTCTTTCACGGAATAGTTTGTGCCGGGCTTGCCGATGAGCGCAAAGATCTTCTGCGGATGAGCAACGCCCGAGGCAATCGCAATGGGGTTGCCCGCGCCAGCGGCCATCAGAACGCTTGCCGTATTCATCACGGCGGAGAAGTCGAGGTCGCCCGAAGCCATTGCCTGCCCCTGGACGGCGCCCGAATTGATGACGCGCCACTTGATCGAGACGCCATCGGCCTTGAAGGCATCCTCGAGCATGCCGCGCTCCTTCATGACGATGTTCTGAAGATTGAAGGGCGACTTCACATAGGTAATGGAGATGCTCTCGGGCATCGTCGCAGCGGAAAGCGCCGTGCTGAGCGTAATGGCGAGCGCGGCGATAAAGGACTTGAATTTCATGTTCGCGTTAAGTCAATAAGAATTTCTGAAGAGCGCACGAAAAAGCGGCGCCAATAGAGAACTGGAGCCGCCTTTCGTGCTGCCGCTTCTCAATGAGAATTGATCCCAATTCTAGATTCCTCACGCGCTACCGGCGCATCAGGATCGAGAGGATTCCCTCTTCAAGCCTCGCAACGCCCGGAGAGGAGAGCCGTCTCGGCCGCGGGAGATCAATCGCGAAAATTTCCGGCGCCCGGTCGGATTCAAGAATCACCGCAGAGTCGGCCATCCGGACGGCTTCTCTCACATCATGCGTGATCATGAGAACCGTCATGCGGCGGCGGGAAAAAACTTCGATGGATTCATCCTGAAGCTCCTCCCGGGTCAGCGCATCCAGCGCCCCGAAGGGTTCATCCATCAGGAGCACTTCCGGATCCGAAGCCAGGGCGCGTGCGAACCCGACGCGCTGCTGCTGGCCGCCCGAGAGTTCTCCGGGAAAGCTTTCCGCCCGATTGGAGAGGCCAACGAGCGAAAGCGCTTCAGAGACCCTGGGGTCATTGAGTGCCCGCTCCCCGCATTCCGGAAGGAGCGAGAGCGCGACATTTTCCCGGACCGTCTTCCAGGGGAGAAGGAGCGGCTCCTGGAAAACCATCGAGAGCCTCGGAGTGCTCTTCCCGCCCGTAAAGCGTATGTCTCCCTTCTCTTTTTCGATGAGCCTGGAGATCGCCCTGATGAGCGTTGTTTTCCCGCAGCCCGAACGCCCGAGAACGGCCGTGACTTTTCCTCCCGGAATGGAAACCGTAAGGTTCGAAACGGGAGGCTTCGCGAGTCCCGGGTAGCCGACGGTAAGGTTCCTGATTTCAATTCCGGGCAGCGCTGCAGAAGGCTCTCTAGCGGCATCAACCGTCCGGACGCCCTTCGGCGCTTCGGGCGGCAACGCTTCCAAAGACGTCGTCCCCTTGCGCGAGGCCGTCCAGGGTGCCGCCTGCTCTGCCGCAATCCGGAAAAGCTTGTCGCAGATAATGCCGAGAACGGCAATGGTCAGAATGCCCACCATCACGACGTCGGTGCGCGCGAGCGCCGAGGCATCTTCGATCAGATAGCCGAGGCCTGAAGCGGCGGCAATGAGCTCCGACCCGACGAGTGCTCTCCAGGCATAGCCGAAGCCGAGCCTCAGACCGGTGATGATCCCGGGAGAGGCGCCCGGAATCAGAATATGGCGCGCGGCATCCTTTTCCGAGAGCCCGAAGATCCGGGCGAGATCACGGTAGTCATTGCGGGCTTTGGAGAGCGCCGTAAGCGCCGAAAGATAGATGGGGAAAAAGCTCGCGAGGACGACGATGGCAAGCTTCGGGGCCTCATCAATCCCGAGCCAGAGAATCAGCAGCGGGACGAGGGAAAGGGGCGGAACGACCCTCAGCGCCTCGAGCGTGAGTGAAAGGAAATCAAAAAGGCGTTCGGATCTCGAAACAAGAAGTGCGAGCGCGAGGGCCATCGAAGCCGAAATCAGAAAGCCCGAAAAGACCCGCAGCATGGAGGTTGCCGCGTGATGGAAAAGCTCTCCTGAAGCCAGAAGCGAAACGAAGCGCTCTGCCACGGCGCCCGGCCCGGGAAGGAGCAGCGCCGGAACGCTCCCGGTTTCGGTAATCCCCCACCAGAAGAGAAGAAGCAGGACGGGAAGCGCAAAAGGAAGAAGCTTCTTGGTCATCAGCAAAGGAGGAAAAAACAACCGGGAGAAAATGCATGAACGGGCGCCGGCAGCTGACTTCCGGCGCCCGTTCACTATTCTGGGCTCAAATTTTCCTCAGCTCCAGTCATTAAGCGAGGAAGATCATGTCCATGATGAAGAAGGTGGGGAAAAGAATCAGCACCGACCAGGCCATGTAGCCGAAGAAGGACGGCATCTTGATGCCGCGTTCGTTGCAGATCGCCACCGTCATGAAGTTGGGCGCATTGCCGATGTAGGTGACCGCACCCATGAAGACCGAACCCATGGAAATGGCCATCAGCGTATGCGCATCCTCCGTCATGAGCACCGTCGGATCGCCGCCTGCCAAGTTGAAGAAGGCGAGGTACGTGGGAGCGTTGTCGAGGAACGCGGAGAGCATGCCCGTAAGCCAGAAGAAGACCGTGTTGTTGAAGGTCCCGTCGGCGTTCGTAACGAGCGCAACGAGGGACGCAAATGCGCCTTCATGGCCCGCGCGGAGCATCTCAAGCACCGGCACGATGCAGCAGAAGATGCCGAAGAAGAGCTTGCCGACTTCAAGAATCGGATCCCACGAGAAGTGGTTCGCCTCACGCGTTGCCTTCGAGGTGAGAAGGAGCGAAAGCGCGGCAATCACGATGAAGAGCCCGTCGCGGCAGAGGGATTCGAGCGCAAAGTGCACGCCCAGAATCGTGATCTCGACGCCCGACTTCCAGAAGCCCGACATCAGGACCGCACCGATGATGCAGGCGAGAAGCGGAATATTGACGAGGCCTTCGAGCGCAAACTTCGTCGTCGGGTCCTTCGGCTTGAAGCCGTCGGCGACATCCTTCCTGTACATGATCGTGTCGATCACGTGATGGATGGCGAGAAGAATCACGCAGCAGAGGAGCCAGGGAACGATGACGTGCTCAGTCGTCCAGAAGAAGGAAACGCCCTTCAGGAAGCCGAGGAAGAGCGGGGGATCCCCCAGCGGCGTGAGCGCCCCGCCCACATTGGCGACGAGGAAGATGAAGAAGATGAAGGTGCTGATCGAGCGCTTTCTTCCTTCATTGGCATGAATAAGCGGGCGGATAAGAAGCATAGCGGCGCCCGTCGTGCCCATGAAGTTCGCAAGCACGGCGCCGAGCGCAAGGAAGCACGTATTGACGATCGGGCGGCCGACGAAGGACCCCTTCACGTGAATGCCGCCCGCCACAATGAAGAGCGACCCCACAAAGATGATGAAGGGCACGTAGTCCGCGAGCAGCACATGGATGATGGAATTGATGCCCGTTGAAAAATCGATCAGAAGACAGAGCGGGACCGCGCAGCAAAGCGCCCAGAAGACGGCGACCTTGCCGAAATTCTGGTGCCAGAAATGCGGCAGAAAAAGCGGCATGAGCGCAATCGAAAGCAGAATGCCTGCAAACGGGATGGCCCAGCTGAGGCCTAAAGCGCTGCCGTCAAGGGATGCGGCACTCGCCGGCAGGGCGGCGGAAAGGAAAGCGAGCGCAGAAAGCGCACGGGCAGGGAAGAGAGATGTCACGAGGAACTCCCGGCTTTATGTTTTGTTTTTTGTGGCCGGCCTCCGGGAAAAACACCGTCATGAAAAGGCGTAAGGAAAGTGAAGGCCAGTCGAAGGGCATTGCCGCAATATGTAAAGCGCCTGAGCGTCCTCCCGACTGCAGCATATCCCGCGCCTAACCTTACACCGAAAACCGGGCGAAAGGCTTCCCTTTGCCCGGTTTATATGGTTGAAAGCCATCCGTCTAATGCTTTGGGACTATCTCTTTTGTTGGGGTTCGTCGAGCCTGAAAACCTGCCGGAGATATTTGAGATAGCTTTCGTCCTCGCACATGCCTTTTTCGGGCGAATCGGAAATCTTGGCGACGGGCTGCCCGTTGCACTCGATCATCTTGATGACGACGTTGAGCGCCTGCGGACCGCGGTCGTTCATGAGATTGGTGCCGATGCCGAAGCCTAAGCCCACGCGGCCGTTGAAGCGCCGCCAGAGCTCGAGAATGCGCGGCACCGTGAGGCCGTCGGAAAAGATGAGGCACTTGGTTCTCGGATCGCACTTGTTGGCCGCCCAGTGCTCGATCATGCGTTCGCCCCAGACGAAGGGATCGCCCGAATCGTGGCGGGCGCCGTCAAAGAGCTTGCAGAAATACATGTCGAAGTCTTCAAGGAACGGCTTCATGCCGTAAACATCTGAAAGCGCAATGCCGAGGTCGCCGCGGTACTCCTTCGCCCACTGCTCGAACCCGAACACCTGACTGTCGCGGAGCCGCGGCCCCAGCGCCTGACAGGCCTGAAGATATTCGTGCGCCATGGTGCCAAGGGGAGTCAGACCAAGCTCCTTGGCGAAAAGCACGTTCGACGTGCCCGAGAGTCTGCTCCCGAGACGGTCCTTGAGCGCCTCGACCACCTTCCGCTGCCAGGCGCGCGAGAAGCGCCGGCGCGTGCCGTAGTCTGAAATGCGAAGCCCCTCGGCATCGGGCTCATTGAGAAGAAGATGGATCTTCTCATTGAGCCGCCTCCAGCCTTCTGCTTCAGGAAGCCCGGGGAAGGTTCTGCGGAAGTAGACCTCATTCACGATGGCGAGCACCGGGATCTCAAAGAGAATGGTATGAAGCCACGGTCCCCGGACATGAATGTCGATTCCGCCGGGACGCGCGGGATCCGCCTTCACTTCAATGTATTTTCTCTTCAGGTGAAAGAGACTCAGAAATTCAATGAAGTCGGGCTTCATGAATCTGAGGCCGCCCAGATAGGCGAGCTCATCTTCGGTGAAGTAAAGGCCGCAGAGATAGTCGATCTCCGCATTGATTTCTTCCACAAAAGGCGCAAGGTCAATCCCCGGCGTTCGGCACTTGAATCTGTACTGCACTTCTGCAGACGGAAACTGGTGCAGTACGCACTGCTGCATCGTGAACTTGTAGAGATCCGTGTCGAGGAGCGACTCGATAATCATTGAGTAGCCTCCGTGGGCTTTCGTTGTCTGATCCTGACAGTTTAGCCTCTGCCTGCCGGCATACAGAAAAACCCAAATTTTTTTCGAAAGAAATAGAGGCCTCGGCGGCGACTTATCGGCCGCGCATCAAGCGCTTCAGAGGACGGCGACCGGAATCAGGACGACGTCGGGGGAGCGCATCCCGATCGGCTCCGGGAAAGGAAGGAGCGTTGAAAGGGACTTGCCTTCCTTCATCCTCGTCTCGAGCACCGCTTTGATGCCTTCACTCATGGCGCGCTTCACGTCCTCAAGGCTTTCGCCCATGAAGGAAAGCGACGGCGTATTGCAGGTGAGAATGAGCGCGTCGCTTCCCATGACGCGCAGCAGGTCGCAGGGATAAATGATTTCTGCGCCGCCCCTGGGTTCCACGAGCGCAAGACGCCAGTCATGGAAGCTCTCCGGCATCGGCACGCATTCGAGCGGCATCGGCTCGGGCTCCGTCTCTCCCGCTTCATGGAGGAGCTCGAGCCTTCTCGCCAGTACTTCTCCAAGTTCCGTGAGAAGCAATTCCGGCGTGCCGGCCTCGGCCTCCAGTTTTTCAAAATCAGGCGCAAACCCGCGCCAGAGACCATTTTCCGACGCCATTTCAATGAGGACGGGATACTTCATTTTTTTTGCTCTTCTTGTTCAATGACCGAAAAGCACGCTTTCCCCTTGAAGCGTGCCCGTTGAATACGTGGAAATTCTGAAGATCCCTGCGTCAGAAAACGGCTCAGGAAAAAAGATTCGGACCCGGTCCTTCCTCCGGGTCCGCATTTCTAATGCATCGTCAGAGAAGATCAACCGCCCTCAGCGCTCTGACGGCTTCCTTCCAGCGCTCCGTGCTTCTCAGAGCCTCAAGCCCGAGAGGCGTGCCTGAATCAGGCAATAGACCGGCAAGGCGTTCTGTGAATCGCTCGGGCCGCTCCCATTCAAGATCACGAAGGATCTCATCGGCTTCCTCAGGGTGATTGCAGTGAAGCACCATGTCGCATCCCGCCGAGAGCGCCCGTCGGGCCCGCGCCGCAACGGATTCAGAGCTTCCGGCTCCCTTCATGGAGAGATCGTCAGAAAAGACAAGTCCCGTGAATCCGATTGCATCGCGCAGAATCTCCTTGAGAAGCGTCTGCGAGAAGGTAGCTGTTTCGCCGTCGAACCCTTCATACGCGACATGCGCCGTCATGAGGGAAGTGAGTTCAGAAGCGAGCCCCCGATAAATATCGAGGTCCGCGAGCACCTTTTCGCGTTCGCGCTCGTCCGCAGGCAGCGCCACATGGCTGTCGGCTTCCGCCCAGCCGTGCCCCGGAAAGTGCTTGCCGCAGGAACCCATGCCGCCCTCGCGAAGGCCCGAAATGAGGCCGCGCGCGTTGCGCTCCACCTCTTCGGGCGTCTTGCCGAGCGACCGGTTCCCGATCACTTTCGAGCGCCCGTAATCAATATCCAGCACGGGCGTGAAGCTGAAGTCGACGCCGACGGCTCTGAGTTCCGACGCCAGAATAAAGCCCGCCTGCGCAAGAAGACCCGGCGCCCGGGAGCCGAATCGGATGAAGTCCCCCATGGGAGGAATCTCGGTAAAGCCCTCGCGAAAGCGCTGCACGCGCCCGCCCTCATGGTCAACCGTAATCAGAATGCCGGGACGAACCGCGTGAATCGCGCCCGTAAGCGCAAGAAGCTCCTCAGGCGTGGAATAGTTCCGCGTGAAGAGAATGACGGCACCCGTATGCGGATGCCTGAGGCGCTCAATCTCATGACGCGCGAGCGTCGTGCCCTCGATATCAACAACGACGGGCCCGAGCGAGCGCGCGCGTTCAAGCTTTTCAAGCGTGAGCATTCATTTACTCCGCGGCGATCTTGTCGAGGAGTTCGTTGTAGCGGCGCACGGTTTCGGCAAAGCCGAACTGAAGCGCCTCCGCCGTAAAGGCATGACCGATCGAGACTTCGAGCACATTGCCGCAGGCCTTGAGAAGCGGCTCAAGGTTCTCGAGCGACAAGTCATGACCGGCATTGACGCCGAGCCCCAGTTCATCGGCAAGCTTCGCGCAGTCGGCATAGGGCGTGACGATCGCGTCCGCAATCAGCGTATTCCAGGCATCCGCGTAAGCTTCGGTATAGAGCTCAATGCGGTCGGCGCCGACTTCCTTCGCCCAGCGCGTGTACTCCGGTTCCGGATCCATGAAGAGGCTCACGCGGCAGCCGTAGGATTTGGCTTCCTCGATAACGGGCACAAGCTTTGCACGCACATCAGGATCAGAAAAATCAAAGCCGTGATCCGACGTTTTCTGCCCCACGGCATCCGGCACGAACGTTGCCTGATGCGGACGGATTTCGCGAAGCAGCGGCATCAGATTTTCGAAAGGATTCCCTTCAATATTGAATTCCCGCCCCGGGTATTCCTTCACGAGATCGCTCAAGGGCTTCAGGTCGCTTACGCGGATATGGCGTTCATCAGGACGCGGATGGACGGTAAGTCCCGCTGCGCCTGCTTCGAGCGCAATGCGGCCGAAAAAGACCGGATCGGGCCAGTTGCCTTCACGGGAATTGCGGATAAGCGCGACCTTGTTCAGATTGACGGAAAGCTGAGTGCGGACCATAAGCGCGGAACTCCAGAGCAAATTAAAGCCGAATGGCCTCCCTCAGAAGCTTTTCGGCAGAGATAGTGCGTTCGAGCATAACACGCGCATTGATGCCGGGAAGTATCCGTCTGTTTCCCGGGGAAGCATGGGAGCCAGAGACGACGCCTTAAAGGCGCTTTAGTTCAGCGAGCACGCGCCGCGTCTTCAGGGGGCGGCCATCCAGTCTCAGTTCGATCGCCTCACGGTAAATTTCCCGGGCGGCGCGAAGCGCCTCAGGACGCTCGAGACGCCCTTCGAGCACATCGAGAACATCTCTTCTCTCCCATGTGCGAATCTCGTTTCCGAAGGAACCGGAAACGCCGGCGAGATCTCCCGTCGAGCGAAGCGTGAATCTTGGAGCATCCCCGCCCTCGGAAATCAGCACCTGCCAGCCGCAGATGCGAAGCAGATCCGCCTCGAAGCGCCTCAGCCCCCGCTGCTGAGCGGCAGGGTCGGAGTGCGTCAGCGCTTCAATCACGCGCACATAGGCCGGAAAAAGGCCGGGATGGATGTCCTCGCGTTCGGTGAGCCGCATGAGGAGTTCGTTCACGTAAAAGCCTGAAAGAAGCGCTTCGCCTCTGAGGGGCGGAAGAATGCCGAGCCACTCCGCCCGCGTGAGAACCTTGGCTTCCTTGCGTCCCGTCCAGGAAAGCTTCAGCGGAACAAAGGGCATCAGCATTCCCCTCAGCGTGGATCCCGGGCGCTTCGCTCCCCTTGCAATGAGAAGGAGCCGCCCGAAGCGGGCCGTAAAAACGTCGAGCACAAGGCTCGATTCGCTCCAGGGATAAGTGTGAAGAATGAATGAGGGCTGCGAGGCGGGACGCCCCTGTTTTTTGGCCGGCAGACGGTCGCTTTCGGCTTCAATTTCCGAGAGGATTTCGAGCGCGGCTCGCTCGTTGCCGATGATGCGCGCGATGCTTCCCTCATCGTCGCGGCTCTTTTCCCGAAGCTTAAGCGCAGACGCCGGAGAGGAAGCTCCTCCGGGAAGCTTCATTTCCGGCGTCGGATTTTCTGCTGCTAAACGTTCCGTCACGAGAGATCCGGGAGGATGAAGAGAGATCAGTCGTAGCCGAGCGTCTTCAGAGCCTTGACGTCGTCGGACCAGCCGCGGCGCACGCGCACCCAGACTTCAAGGTGCACGGGGCAGCCGAGCTGTTCAGCAATGTCCGCGCGTGCAAGACGCGAAATTTCACGGAGCTTCGCTCCCTTTTCGCCGATCACGATCGGCTTGTGGCTCTCGCGATCCACAATGAGCGTAGCGACGATGTCCGCATGACGTTCGCCATTTTCCTCCGTTTCCTTCCAGCGGTCGATCGTGACCGCCGTGCCGTAGGGAAGCTCGTCGCCCAACAGCCTGAAAGCCTTCTCGCGAATCGTTTCGGCCGCAATGAAGCGCGGGGACTTGTCCGTATAGAGCTCGGGGTCAAAGTACGGAATGCTCTCCGGAAGAAGCTTCTCGATTTCCTTGAGAAGATCATCGAGCTGACGGTGCTTCTCTGCCGATACCGGCACGATGGAAGCGAAGGGGAAGCGCCGCATGGAATCTGCCATGAGCGGAAGCATCGCGTTTCTATCCTTCGCAAGATCCGTCTTGCTGATGGCGAGAATGACGTTCGAAGCGTCCTTCGGAATGAGCGAAAGCACCTCGAGGTCGGCAGGCCGCCAGCCGGAAGACTCAATCAGGAGCACGATCGCATCCACTTCGCCCAGCGTCGAGCGAACGGAGCGGTTCATGCGGCGCGTAAGCTGAGTCTTCACTTTCGTCTGGAAGCCCGGCGTATCAACGAAGATGAACTGCGCCATCTCGGTCGTCAGCACCCCGAGCACGCGATTGCGGGTGGTCTGCGGCTTCTTCGAGGTGATCGAAACCTTTTCGCCCACGAGCGCGTTGATCAGGGTCGACTTGCCCACATTCGGGCGCCCCACCACCGCCACATAGCCGCAGCGAAAGCCTTCGGGAACCTTCACGGAATTGAGCGCGCCCGCACGGGCAAGCATCGCTTCAAAGTCGTTCTCTGACGCCGGAGCGGGCTCCTGCGTTTCAGGAACTTCCTGCGGGTTCTTCATCTCTTTAGTCATTTCGAGCGCTCCTTCACGAGGGCTAGTGCCGTCTCGGCGGCTGCCTGCTCGGCAGCACGGCGGCTCGCTGCCTTTCCGGTTGTAACGATATTGAGGGAATGGATGCGGCACTCGCATTCGAACGAACGCTCATGGGCCGCGCCCGTCGTATTGACGATGGCATATTCAGGACGCGGAAGATGCTCGCCCTGCAGAAGTTCCTGCAGGCGCGTCTTCGGGTCCTTGCTCATCTTTTCCGGCGTGAGCGCCGTGAGAATCGGCTCGTAGAGATGGAGAATCACGCGCTGAGCAGTCTCAAAGCCTGCCTCGCGGAACACCGCGCCGAAAATCGCCTCCATGGCGTCGGCGAGAATGGACGGACGGTGAGCGCCGCCCGTCTTGATTTCGCCTTCTCCCATGAAGAGAAATGACGAAATATCAATGCGCGTGGCGATTTCAAAGAGCGTTCCCTCGCAGACGAGATTGGCGCGTACCCGCGAGAGCTCGCCCTCATTGAAATGCTTGTCGCGCAGAAAAAGCGCGTAGCCGATAACGCAGTTGAGAACCGAGTCGCCTAAGAATTCAAGGCGCTCGTTGTGCTCCTGCGCGAAGCTGCGGTGCGTTACCGCGCGCCGCAGAAGCTTTTTATCGGTGAATTCATACCCGATGCGCTCTTCGAGCTCTGTAAGCGGAAGCATGTTTTTTTAGTCTTTCTATTAATGCCTGGAGGTCTGATTCGTTGAGAGCAGTCAGCGGAAGCTGCCGATGCGGGTCATGTCGCCGAAATTAGCCCAGATGAACACAGCCCGGCCGACCAGGTTTTCGTCAGGCACGAAGCCCCAGTAGCGGCTGTCCTCGCTGTTGTCGCGGTTGTCGCCCATGACGAAGTATTTCCCGTCGGGAACCGTGCAGACGAAGCCGCGGTTGTTGTAGTCGCAAGTCTCTTCCTTTCTCATCACGGCATGCATGGGCACCCAGCTCGGACGACGGTGGTCGAGCGCCATGAGGTGCGAGACGCCCGAGAGATCCTCGTCGCGCTCGTCAAGCGTCACCATCGTTGATTCGTCCACGAAGTCGCGCGGATCGCTCTGCTTTTGCTCGACGCCGTTGATGTAGACGACCTTGTCGCGATATTCCACGCGGTCGCCCGGCACGCCCACGACGCGCTTGATGAAGTCGACGTTCTCGTCCATCGGATAGCGGAAGACGACGACATCGCCGCGCTGCGGCGAGCCGAGGTCGATCACCTTCAGGTTGGAAACCGGAAGACGAATGCCGTAGTCAAATTTATTGACGAGGATGAAGTCGCCGATGTGAAGCGTCGGGAGCATCGATCCCGAAGGAATGCGAAACGGCTCAAAGAGGAAGCTTCTCAAGAGGAAGACCACCAGAATCACCGGGAAAAGCCCGGCAGTGTATTCAAGCCACCAGGGCTGGCGAATCGCCCTCGCGCGAATCGCGCGGTATTCGTCGGCAACGGATGCCTCGCCTCGGCGCAGCGCCTCCCGGTTGGCCGCTTCAAACTCCTTCGCAAGCGCCTCAGCCTTCCTCACGCGCTCGGGATAAAACTTCACGCGTTCGAGAATCCAGAAGATTCCCGTGAAGATCGAGAGAAGAAATAGGATCAGAGCAAAATTCATCTGAGTTCTCGAAAAATTACTTTTCTTCCGTCTGGAGAATCGCGAGGAAGGCTTCCTGCGGGATCTCCACGCTGCCTACCTGCTTCATGCGCTTCTTGCCGGCCTTCTGCTTTTCAAGGAGCTTGCGCTTGCGGGTGATGTCGCCGCCGTAGCACTTCGCGAGCACGTTCTTTCTGAGCGCCTTCACATTCTCGCGGGCAATGATGTTGGCCCCGATGGCCGCCTGAATGGAGACTTCATACATCTGGCGAGGAATGAGAGACCTCAGGCGCTGCACGAGCTCGCGTCCGCGGGGAACCGCATTGGAGCGATGCATGATCGCCGAGAGCGGATCCACCTTGTCGCCGTTGATGAGAATGTCGACGCGAACAACGTCCGCCGCACGGTACTCCTTGAACTCATAGTCCATCGAAGCATAGCCGCGCGTCAGGGACTTCATGCGGTCGAAAAAGTCAAGAACAATTTCCGCAAGCGGAAGATCATAGGTAAGGTGCACCTGACGGCCGTGGTAGGCAAGGTTCGTCTGAATGCCGCGCTTTTCCTGGCAAAGCTTCATGACCGCACCCACGAACTCGTTGGGCACGAAGATCGTGACCGAATCGATGGGCTCGCGGATTTCCTCGATCTTGTCGACGGGCGGGAGCTTTGAAGGATTTTCAACCTGAATCACTTCGCCGTCGGTAAGAAGCACCTCATAGACGACGGAAGGCGCCGTCGTGATGAGGTCCATGTTGTATTCGCGCTCGAGACGCTCCTGGACGATATCCATGTGAAGGAGCCCCAGGAACCCTGCGCGGAAGCCGAAGCCGAGCGCCTGAGAGCTCTCGGGCTCAAAGCGCAGCGCCGCGTCGTTCAGCTGCAGCTTCGTGAGCGCGTCGCGAAGCGCATCGTACTGATTCGATTCCACCGGGAAGAGACCCGCGAAGACCTGGGGCTTCACGGCCTTGAAGCCCGGAAGCGGCGTTTCGGCAGGCTTCTGAGCGAGGGTAACCGTATCGCCCACGCGCGCGTGCTTGAGTTCCTTGATGCCGGCAATCACGAAGCCCACTTCGCCCGCGGAGAGCGAATCACGAAGCTTGCTCTTCGGGGTAAAGACGCCCACCTGTTCGACAAGGTGCGTTGCGCCCGTCGCCATCAGCTGAATCTTGTCCTTCGGCCGGATCGTGCCGTTCACGACGCGAACGAGCATCACGACGCCCACGTAGTTGTCGAACCAGGAGTCGATGATGAGGGCCTGGAGCGGCGCCTCAGGGTCGCCCTTGGGCGCGGGAACGTCGCGCACGACGCGCTCGAGAATCTCGTCGACGCCCAGACCCGTCTTCGCAGAACAGGGAATCGCATCCGTCGCATCAATGCCGATCACGTCCTCGATTTCCTCGGCGGCGGCAATCGGATCGGCGCTCGCGAGGTCCATCTTGTTGAGAACCGGAATCACGGAAACGCCGAGATCGATCGCGGTGTAGCAGTTGGCTACCGTCTGCGCCTCAACGCCCTGCGTCGCATCAACGACGAGAAGCGCGCCTTCGCACGCAGAGAGCGAGCGGCTCACTTCGTAGGAAAAGTCAACGTGCCCCGGGGTGTCGATGAGGTTGAGCTCATAGACCTTGCCGTCCTTCGCCTTGTAGCGAAGCGCAGCCGTCTGGGCCTTGATCGTGATGCCGCGCTCCTTCTCGAGATCCATGCTGTCGAGCACCTGCTCGCTCATTTCACGGTCGGAGAGGCCGCCGCAGCGCTGAATCAGGCGGTCGGCAAGCGTTGACTTGCCATGGTCGATATGGGCGATGATCGAAAAGTTGCGAATGTTCTGCATCGTCAGGGAAATGGTGTTCAGCCGGGGGCGGGATCGCGTCTTCGTCTCAAGCGAAGGGATCCGGAAACATAGAGAGGGAGAATTCAGAAACGCTCTGAGCCCGCGCTACCTCTGGACAGGAGCGGCAGGAAAAATCCCCGGAATCCGGGATTTTACAGCAGAAGCGCAGCCTTCTCTCGCGCCGCTAGAGAAAAAGGACGTCGCTCCTCTGGAGATGACGTCCTTTCATTGCTGGATAGGCTAAAGCGAAGAAATCAAGCTTCGTAGCGCTTATAAATCACCGTCGAATTCGTCCCGCCGAAACCGAAGGAATTCTTCATCGCAGCGCGGATCGTCATCTTTCTCGCCTGATTGGCGCAGAAGTCGATTCCTTCGCACTCCGGATCAACCTTGTCGAGGTTGATGGTCGGGGGCGAAACCTGTTCGGCAACCGCCATGACGGAGAAGACGGACTCAATGCCGCCTGCGCCGCCGAGGAGATGCCCGGTCATCGACTTGGTGGAGTTGACGACCAGCTTCTTTGCATGATCGCCGAAAACCTCGCGGATCGCCTTCACTTCGTTGGCGTCGCCCACAGATGTGGAGGTGCCGTGCGCATTGAGATAGTCGATGTCTTCGGGATTCATGCCGGCATGACGAAGCGCCATGCGCATGCAGCGAACCGGACCGTCGGTAGCCGGCGTCGTGATGTGGTGCGCGTCGCCCGAGAGACCGTAGCCCACAACTTCGGCATAAATCTTTGCGCCGCGAGCCTTGGCGTGCTCGAGCTCCTCGAGAACGAGAACGCCGGAACCCTCGCCCATCACGAAGCCGTCGCGATCAACGTCAAAGGGGCGGGAGGCCTTCTCAGGCTCATCGTTGCGGCGCGAGAGCGCATGCATGGCATCAAAGCCGCCGATGCCCAGCTTGCAGACCGTCGCCTCAGCGCCGCCCGCAATCATCACGTCCGCATCTCCGCGGGCGATGATGTACATCGCCTCGCCGATGGCGTGAAGGCCCGTCGAGCAGGCCGTGACGTGCGCAATGTTGGGGCCCTTCAGGCCCTTCATGATGGCAAGCTGACCCGAGACCATGTTGATGATGCAGCCCGGGATCATGAAGGGAGAAATGCGGCGGGGGCCGCGGCTCACCATCGCGTCGTTGTTGGCGCAGATGGAGGGAAGACCGCCGATGCCCGCACCGATTGCAACGCCCGTCATCGGAGCGTTTTCCTCGGTGATCTCAAGGCCGGAGTCCTCAAGCGCCATCAGGCCGGCGGCAACGCCGAAATGCACGAAGCGGTCGAAGCGGCGGACTTCCTTGACGCCAAGATACTTCGCGGCGTCGAAATCCTTCACCTCGCCTGCAATCTGGCAGCCGAATTCAGAAGGATCAAAGGCGGTGATGCGGCCGATGCCGCTCTTGCCCTCAAGCGCATTCTTCCAGCTTGTCGCGAGATCCGCGCCAAGGGGGGAGACCATGCCGAGGCCGGTCACGACTACGCGGCGATTCATCATTTCCAAAAACTCCTTGCTTCCCGCCCTGAGCATCCAGAAGCTCCGACGGATGGATTAGCAGAAACTCGGGATATCCCTGTCCCCGCAAACAAAGCGGGACCCGTTACCGAGTCCCGCTGATGCCTGACCTTCCTATGAGGATGATTCCGAAGTCCGAAATTCCTCTTTCAAGAAGCGCACAGGCCGGCTCTCCCTAGAGAGAATGCCGATTACTTATTGACGGCAGCCTTGACGAAGTCAACAGCCTGCTGAACCGTGCGGAGGTTTTCCTGCTCGGTGTCAGGGATTTCAATGCCGAAAGCGTCCTCGAGAGCGAGGGACATTTCAACGGTGGTCAGGCTGTCGGCGCCGAGGTCTTCGATGAAGGAGGATTCGTTCTTGATGTCCTCTTCCTTGATGCCAAGCTGTTCGGCGATGATCTTCTTGACCTTCTGTTCGATTTCGTCCATTTTTAATTTCACTCCGTAGGGGTTGATTTCACTTTGGGAAAACCCCGTGCTTATGGAGCAGGCAGGGTTGAAAAAAAGTTTATCCGATGATTTTAGCAAAAGCGTATCTGCGGTGCTTTTGAAAATCAGCCCATAAACATGCCGCCGTTCACATGGAGCGTAACGCCCGTCAGATAGGCGCCCGCAGGCGATGCAAGGTAGAGGCAGGCATTGGCGATGTCATCCGTTTGACCGAGGCGGCCGAGGGCAATCTGCTTGAGGAGCGCTTCACGATGATCCTCAGGAAGATCCTTGGTCATATCGGTATCAATGAAGCCGGGGGCAACGCAGTTGACCGTCACGCCGCGGGAGCCGATTTCGCGCGCCAGGGCTTTGGTCATGCCCATGAGGCCGGCCTTGGCTGCCGCATAGTTGACCTGACCGGCATTGCCCATGGCTCCGACAACGGATCCCATGGAGATAATGCGGCCGGAGCGCTGCTTCATCATCGGACGAACGCAGGCGCGCGCAAGCCGGAAGGCTGCCGTCAGATCCGTTTCAATCACGTCTTCCCAGGCGTCGTCCTTCATGCGAAGAACGAGGTCATCCTTCGTAATGCCGGCATTATTGACGAGAATGTCGATTCTGCCCTTCTCCTTCACGATGTCGGTCACTGCCTTCTGAGAAGCCGCCGCATCGCAGACATTAAGCACAATGCCCTTGCCCGATCCGCCGAGCGCTTCTGCGCGCTCTGTAATCTTCTGCGCGCCCGCTTCCGAGGTCGCCGTTCCGACAACGTAGGCGCCTGCCTTCATGAAGGCTTCCATCACCGCAGCGCCGATGCCGCGGGAAGCACCCGTCACAAGCGCCACCTGGCCGGCGAGAGCATCGGCCGCGAAAATCATCTTTTCCATGTTCGTTCCTTGAGTTTTTCCTGAATTCGGTTCTTATTGCGCGGCTTTAAGCTTCTCGAGCGAGGCGGCGAGCGTCGCCGCATCCGAAATGCCGTAGATGCGGATTTCGGGGGCAATGCGGCGAATCAGACCCTGAAGGACCTTCCCCGGACCGCATTCAACGATATCCGTGACGCCGTCGGCCGCCATCTTCTGAATGGTTTTGACCCACTGAACAGGAGAGGAAACCTGCTCGGCAAGCACCGTGCGAATCTCTGCCGGATCCATGTGCGCCGTCACATCCACGTTGGCGACCACCGGAATGCCGGGCACCGAAAGCTCAACCTCGGCGAGTCGGGCGGCAAGCTTCTCGCCCGCAGGCTTGAGCATGCTCGAATGGAAGGGGCCCGAAACGGCAAGCTCAATTGCGCGGCGGCAGCCCTTAGCCTTCACGAGTTCAATTGCCTTCGCGAGGGCTTTCTTTTCGCCCGCGATGACGACCTGACCGGGGGAATTGAAATTGACGGCTTCAACGGGTCCCGTTTTAGAAGCTTCTCTGCAGCATTCCAGAACATCCTCGTCCGAGAGGCCGATCACGGCGCACATGCCGCCAACGCCCACCGGAACGGCGCTCTGCATGGCTTGCGCACGGAAGCGCACGAGCTTCACAGCCTCTTCGAAACCGAAAACACCGGAGGCAGTGAGCGCAGAATATTCGCCGAGCGAGTGGCCAGCCATCACCTCAGGCTTCATGCCGCCCGCGGCGAGCCATGCTTCATAGAACGCAACGCTTGCCGTCAGCAATGCGGGCTGCGTGTTGACGGTGAGGCCAAGTTCTTCAGCCGGGCCTTCAGCAATCAGTTTCGAAATTGGGAATCCAAGCGCCGCATCCGCGCGACGCACATAGTCCTCAACAACCGCGTTGCCGGAAAAGCCATTCAGCATGCCGACAGACTGACTGCCCTGGCCGGGGAAGACAAAAGCTAGACGCATAGTCCAGGCTCCTAGAAATGATTGAAAAAACTATCAGACGTTTGCACGCCACTTGAGGATTGCCGATCCCCAGGCCATGCCGGCGCCAACCGCCTGCAGAAGCACCAGATCGCCCTCCTTCACGCGGTTTGCCTTCACGGCAGCATCGAGCGCGAGCGGAACGCTTGCAGCGGACGTATTGCCGTGCTCGCTCACGGTCTTCACCATCGCCTCATCCGGGATTCCGAGCTTCTTCGCGACCATCGTCATAATGCGCAGATTCGCCTGATGGGGAACAAAAAGCTTCACTTCCGAGGGAGAGACGCCAGCAAGACGCGCCACCTCTTCTGCCGATCCGGTGAGACCGTCGACAGCCAGCTTGAAGACCTGCCGGCCATCCATGTTGATGAAGGGCGAGCCGGCAATTTTTCCATTGCTCAGGCAGGCGGTGAGACCCAGCACCTTTTCATCGTAGCGGCCGTCAGCATACATGCGGGCGGCGAGAATCCCCGGCGCATCGCTCGCTTCGAGAGCGACTGCACCTGCTCCATCGCCAAACAACACGCAGGTGGATCGATCGTTGAAGTCGATCACGCGCGACATTGTTTCAGAGCCAACAACCAGCGCACGACGATAGGGACCTGCCCGCAGCATGGCATCTGCGGCATTAAGTGCATAAATGAAGCCGGCACATACGGCCTGAACATCGAATGCTGCGCATCCGGTGCATCCGAGCATCGACTGCACATGCGCAGCCGTTGACGGGAAAACCATATCGGGAGTGGTGGTTGCAACCACGATGAGGTCGATTGAATCGGGCTCGAAACGAGCACGCTCCATCGCCTCTTTTGCTGCTGCGGCAGCTAGCTCAGTCGTTGTTTCGCCTAAGGTGGGATCGGCAAATCGCCGGGCTTCAATGCCCGTGCGCGTGCGGATCCATTCGTCATTGGTTTCCACCCCAATCGAAGCGAGGCGGGTCGCAAGCTCGGCATTGGAAATCCGAGTCTTAGGAAGTGCAGAGCCTGTAGCGGCAATGCGGGAATACATGCTCATGTGGCAGCCGTATCGGTAATTACCTGAATCCTCAGATATTACACGTACGGATTTCCATGGGAACGGTGCGGTCATCGCCCTCACGGCGTAGCGTCTACTTGGTATTTCCGCCCAACCGGCATAAAAAAAGGGACCCCGTCCGGGATCCCTCTTTTTTCGCTTTTCTGCGCCCTCGTAATTCTTGGCCTTCGAATCACGCGTCAGCTTCCAAGCCTCTTGCGTCGAGCACAATCACCGTGGGGTGCGCGCGGCATCTTCGCGCGAGGCTTTAAATGGGCTGAACGATCAGGACGCAGCCTCAGCCAGGATTATTCGTCCTGCTTCGTCGCGATGACCTTCTTGCCGCGATAGAAGCCGGTCGGGCTGATGTGATGACGACGATGGACTTCACCGGTCGTCGCTTCGACAGCCGTCGGAGGATTCTTCAAGAAGTCATGAGCACGGCGATTGCCGCGACGGGCGACCGATTTCTTATTCTGCTGAACAGCCATGGCTAACCCCACGTAGGTTTAAGCGAGTGTCGAAAAAATTTGCTTCCGTGACCAGGCACTCGTTCCAGAACACGGAATTCCATGATTGCACTGCAGGTTCCCTTCCGGGCACATGCAGCAAGCGGCGGATTTTATCAAATCTCCAGAAAAATCTCACCCGGAGATCAGATATTTTTAGTCCGAAGCCTTACAGGAAAAAAGGGGAAGCCTGTCGACTTCCCCTTCTCTAAAAATCTGGAGCGGGAGACGAGTCTCGAACTCGCGACCTCAACCTTGGCAAGGTTGCGCTCTACCAACTGAGCTACTCCCGCAACGCATTGAACGGTTGACCCATACTGAGAAAGGTTTGGAGCGGGAGACGAGTCTCGAACTCGCGACCTCAACCTTGGCAAGGTTGCGCTCTACCAACTGAGCTACTCCCGCAACGCGTTCAGCGAAGAATGCGTATTGTACGCGAAAAAACGACTTTGTCAAGAGGTCGATGGAAAAATATCTATCGAGCTGCTGAGGATAGAGAAACATCCGACATGGGAACCCATGGATTCCTTGATCGATCGGATTTTCTGCAGAGTTCGTCGGTAATCGAAGCGAACGTCTGTCGGCATTCACGCTTCTGGCGTCTTTGATCAAGAATCTCGACGGCTTTCTGTCCTGAAGTCAGGCACTGGGCATCAAATCACCCGAAAACTCCTTTGGGTAGGATTTTGAGGTCCGAATCCAGACATAAAAAATCCCACCTAAATTCCCACCCAAAAATCTTGCGCTTGGGGTGGAATTGGCGGGTTTCTATGAAATGCCTTGAGGATGCCTCAGACAAAATATCAAGAAAAATCAATTCATTGAGATTTCATGAGCAGAGTTCAAACTGTCTCATGGTGCCGGAGACGGGAATCGAACCCGTACGCCCTAAAGCGGGCGGCGGATTTTAAGTCCGCTACGTCTACCAATTTCGTCACTCCGGCAATTCCCTGGGCCTATAAAAAAAGGGGAACTTCCGTTCCCCTCTCTTTATGTCTGGAGCGGGAGACGAGTCTCGAACTCGCGACCTCAACCTTGGCAAGGTTGCGCTCTACCAACTGAGCTACTCCCGCAGGAATTCTGTGCCTGGAGGCGCGAGGCGGAATCGAACCGCCGTAAACGGATTTGCAATCCGGTGCATGGCCACTTTGCTATCGCGCCGTCCTAGTCTCAATGGAGCGGGAGACGAGTCTCGAACTCGCGACCTCAACCTTGGCAAGGTTGCGCTCTACCAACTGAGCTACTCCCGCATTGAGAAGAGAGATTTTACTGATTCCACAAAATATGTCAAGTCCCTTGCGCTCAAACATTGGAGATCAGAAATAGCGCCTGCTCGAGGCGCAAAAAAAGGGACCATCCGAAGACAGTCCCTTGCATTTTTTACTTCATCGAGGAAGCTCCATCAGGAATGCTTCCTCTCACGAGTCATGGCATTAGAAAACCATGCAGGCGACGAAGCCGAGGCACACCGAGAAGACGATGGCGAGAAGGCCCGGAATGAAGAAGGCGTGGTTGAACACGTACTTGCCGATGCGGGTCGTACCGGTGTCGTCCATCTGGACCGCGCCGAGGAGGGTCGGGTAGGTCGGGAGCACGAAGAGGGCGGACACGGCAGCGAACGAAGCCACGAGCATGTAGGAGTCGCCAGGATTGGCGGCGCTGATGCCGAGGGCGGCAACGATGGCCGGGGTGATGGCCTTCGCGGTAGCAGCCTGCGAGTAGAGGAGCATGGCGGCGAAGAAGAACACGACGGCAAGCAGAGCCGGGTAGGCAACGACAGCGTCAGCAGCGAACGACTTGATTTCGTTCACGTGGCCGGACACGAACGTGTCGCCGAGCCAGGCAACGCCGAGCACGCAGACGCAGGCAACCATACCGGACTTGAAGACGGAGGTCGAAGCGACATTGCCGAGCTCAACCTTGCAGAAGATCGTCGTCAGGGTGGCGACCGTCAGCATGAGGCTCATGATGGCAGCGTCACGCGGAACGATAACGTTCTTGATGAGGCCGACAGCAGGCGAAATCGCGGAGGCGTAGAGAACAACGCAGACAACGCCGAGGAGGAAGATCAGAACGGAGCGCTTGGCATAGGGCTTGAGCTCCATCTTGGCAGCGCCGGACGAGGCCTTGACGAGACCCTTGGCGAGACGTTCCTTGTAGACCGGATCGGAGTCGAGATCCATGTTCTGGATCTTCGTCATCACGAAGGCGGTGAGCATGCAGCCGACGAAGGTCGTCAGGAGCCAAATGCCGAGCAGAGCCGGGTAGGACCAGCCGAACGGTTCAAGAACGCCGGACATGTAGATCACAGCGGCGGAAACCGGGGAAGCCGTAATAGCGATCTGCGAGGCAACGACGGCGATCGAAAGCGGGCAGCAGGGACGAATCTTCTGTTCCTTGGCAACTTCAACGATAACCGGGATCATCGAGAAGGCGGTGTGGCCCGTACCGGCGAAAATCGTCAGAACGTAGGTCACGACAGGAGCAAGATAGTTGATCTGCTTCGGATTCGAACGAAGGATGCGTTCAGCAATCTGAACGAGATAGTCAAGGCCGCCGGCGAGCTGCATGCAGGAAATAGCAGCGATCACCGAGGCGATGATGAGGATCACGTCCCAGGGAATATTGCCCGGCTTCATGCCGAGAAGAAGACCAAGGACGAGCACGCCGAGACCGCCAGCGTAGCCAATACCGATGCCGCCGAGACGGACACCGAGGAAGATCGCGCCGAGCAGGACAACGATCTGAAGAATAAGCATGAAATCCATAATGCCTCCAGGCATGTTGAGATCTCCTCCTCCCGATTTGCTTTTGCCCAGTATGGGAATGCTCTAAAGCCAATCAGGCGAGGGCGGTGCTCGCTCTGGTAACTGACCCTGCCTGCCGTTCTTCCGGACGCCTGCGGCATGAAAATTTCTTTTCATGCCCCAGGTGTTTGATTAGCGGCTGCAGTTCGGGAAATCAGACGACCCCGCTTTGGTGGTTGATCGCAGAGCCTCTCTTCGAGAGAGGCTCTGTCGGTCTGCTCTTCCCGGATCTATTTAATTCGTCCGGGTCAGAGCGTCACGAGTTCGAATTACTGTTCGAACTTCGGGTTGATGAGGTTGTCGTACGTGAAGACCTTGTCCCACTCTTCCTGGGTCAGCATCTTCTTTTCTTCGACGACGAGCTCGTGCAGCGACTTGCCGGTGAGGAAGCCTTCGCGGGCAACAGCAGCGCAGGGCTTGTAGCCGAAGTGCGGCTTCAGAACCGTAACGATGCCGAGGGAGCCCATGACGAGGTCTTCGCAGTGCTTGGCGTTGACGACGATGCCGTCGACGCACTTCTCACGCAGCGCGATGCAGGCGTTCGTGAGAACCTTCATCTGCATGTAGAGCGCGAAGGAGATGACCGGTTCCATCACGTTCAGTTCAAGCTGGCCGGCGGAAGCGGCGAGCATGACGGACGTGTCGAGACCGATAGCGAGGAACGAAGCCTGGTTCGTGACTTCCGGGATAACCGGATTGACCTTGCCCGGCATGATCGAGCTGCCCGGCTGAAGCTGCGGCAGAACGAGTTCGGAGAGGCCGGTGCGCGGGCCGGAAGCAAGGAGACGGAGGTCGTTGCAGACCTTCGTGAGCTTGACGGCGAGGCTCTTGCAGGCGGACGAGAGGCCAACGTAGGCGCCGCAGTCGGAGGTGGCGGCGATCAGATCGTCGCTGTTGACGAAGTCGATGCCGGTAATCTCAGCGAGGTGCTTGACGGCGAGGGCCGGATAATCCGGGTGAGCCGTAACGGTCGTGCCGATGGCGGTGGCGCCGAGGTTGACAACCTTCAGGTGAGCCTGGGCTTCCTTGATGACCTTGATTTCATCAGCAATCGTCGTGCCCCAGCCGTGGAATTCCTGGCCGAAGGACATCGGGACGGCGTCCTGCAGGTGGGTGCGGCCCATCTTCAGAACGTTCTTGTTCTTTTCAGCCTGAGCGTAGAAGCTGCCGACGAGCTCTTCAACGGCCTTCAGGAGGACGTTCGAACGAAGGAGCAGCGAGAGGTGCAGAGCGGTCGGATAGGTGTCGTTCGTCGACTGGCCGAAGTTGGCATGGTCGTTCGGGGAAACCTTCTTGTCGCCCTTGGCGAGGCCGAGGTGTTCGCAGGCGAGGTTGGAGATAACCTCGTTGCAGTTCATGTTCGTGGACGTGCCGGCACCACCCTGGAGCCAGTCGGTAACGAACTGATCGTTGTACTTGCCGGCGATGAGCTGGTCGCAGGCCCAGATAAGGGCGTCGGCAACATCGGCCGGGATCGTGCCGAGTTCCTTGTTCGCCATGGCGGCAGCCTTCTTGACATAACCGAAGGCCTGAGCGAAGAACGGTTCCTGGCTCATCGGCATTTCGGTGATGTGGAAGTTCTGCTTGCCGCGCATCGTCTGCACGCCATAGTAATCCTCATCAGGAATCTCGAGAGAACCAAGGAAATCGCTTTCAATACGGGACATTTATTGCTCCTCAAATATGTCCGATGCGGTTTTTCAGCCATTGTGAAATACGCTGTTAATTACCGCATTTGCAGTTGACTCACTCTCAGCAGCCAGTCATCCGAGGATCAACTGTGGTCCGCTGCTGTTCGAGTGAAGCAGTTCGCTTGAACTACTCTTTTATACGTGTAGATACGTATATTTAAAGAGTCTTTCTTGCGTTGAGTAAATATTACTGCTTATCTCGCTCAATGGGAATACCTCCTTTTCTTTTTGAATATCGGAAGAACCCTTACTTGTAAGAACGGATGGCTTGTTTAAGAGAAAACGCCGCACCGCATTGGTGCATTCATTAACTTGCGGCATTCAAAAGACTGATCTTAATTAAGGTATAACTTTGAAATTTACTTTTCACGAAATCAATTAATGCAGAAAAAAAGGGCTGATACCTAAATAGATATCAGCCCCTTTTTGGACAGAGTCAGACTCTGCAATCAAGCTTATTTAATCGGCTTGATCGGAATAGCCTTCTTGCCCTTCTGCGTCGGCAGAACCTTGTCGTAGTTCCCCATGCCCTGCTCGGCCATCTTGCGGCGGATAAAGGCGATCTGGGTCTTCAGCGGAAGATCCTTCGGGCAGAAGTCATGGCAGGCGAGCAGCGACATGCAGCCGAAGACGCCGGACTCATCGCCGACAACTTCGTAGTAGTCAGCATCGTTGCGTTCGTCGCGCGGATCAAGGCGGAAGCGGGCAATCTTATTGATGCCCACAGCGCCGACGAAGTCCGGACGGATGCGGACGGTGCCGCAGCCAGCGATGCAGCAGCCGCATTCGACGCAGCGGTCGAGAACGTAGATGTCCTCAGCGAGCTGCGGATCCATCGGCTCTTCCTGCTTGCGCAGATCAACTTCGTCGATCTTTGCATGAACCCACGTTTCCATGCGTTCAGACATATTGCGCATCCACTTGCCGGTATTGACCGAAAGGTCACCGATAAGTTCGAAGGCAGGCAGCGGGGCGAGCGTGAACTCGTCGGGCAGATCCTTCGTGAGGGTGCGGCAGGCGAGGCCCGGCTTGCCGTTAATGAGCATCGCGCACGAACCGCAGATGCCGGCGCGGCAGACGAAGTCGAACTGCAGCGTGGGATCCTGTTCATCGCGAAGATCATTAAGGGCAATGAAGAGCGTCATCGAGTCCGATTCCTGGAGCTCGTACGTCTGCATGTGCGGAACGCTGTCCGGATCCTGCGGGTTGTAGCGCAGAATGCTGATCTTCAGAAGGCGATGCTTCTTAGCGGGAGCATCCGCGGCCTTGGCGGCCGGAGCCGCCGTCTGGGTCTTTTCCTGGGTCATTTTCTATCAAAGCTCCCAAATTAGTCGTTCAGCGGTTCATCAATGCGCTCGTTGCGGCCCTGGAGGCGCTTCGGCAGCAGATGCTGGTACGGCATGATCGCATCCTGGATGGCCCAGCGATCCTTGCCTTCGGCTTCCATCTTCTGACGGATGGCGTCGACTTCGGCCTGGCGCTTGGCGGATTCGGGATTTTCGATGTAGTTCTTGACGCCGTAGCCGCGGAATCCCGGGGGAAGCTCCATCTTGCTGATGTCAAGATCCTTGTAGGAGAGCGTCGGCAGCGTATCGCCTTCCTTCCACGTGGCGATCGTGCGCTTGAGCCACTTGACGTCGTCGCGCACCGAGTAGTCTTCGCGGTAGTGAGCGCCGCGCGATTCCTGACGGCTGTAGGCGCCGAGAGCAACCGTAAGCGCAACGCGCAGCATCGAGCGGGTGCGGTACGCGTAGACGAGTTCGGGGTTGTTGCCGGTAACATCCTTCACGGCGATGTTGAAGGAGCGCTTGTAGAGCTCTTCGAGTTCCGTGACGGCTTCCTGCATGTCCTTGCCCTTGCGGAAAATGCCGATCTTGGTCGTCATGATTTCCTGCATGCGGGTGCGGAGCGCAACGGCGTCTTCATTGCCGGTGTTCTTCAGGTAGCCGTTCAGTTCGGCCTGTTCCTTGGCGAGAGCATCGTAAATGAGCGACGTCGGAATATCGATGCCGTTTTCAGCCTTGTCGCAGAAGTCGGCGATGTATTCGCCGACGATCATGCCGGCAACGACGGTTTCAGCAACGGAGTTACCGCCGAGGCGGTTGAAGCCGTGCATGTCCCAGCAGGCAGCTTCACCGGCCGCGAAGAGGCCCTTCAGGGTCTCGGACTCGCCGCTCGGCTTCGTGCGCACGCCGCCCATCGTGTAGTGCTGCGCCGGACGGACCGGAACCCATTCCTTCGTCGGGTCAACGCCGAGGAAGTAGTGGCAGATTTCGTAGACTTCACGGAGCTTGTGCTTGATGTGGTGTTCGCCAAGGAGCGTGATGTCAAGCCAGAGGTGTTCGCCGTACTTGGTCTTGACGCCCTTGCCCATGGCAATGCGCTCTTCCATGCGGCGCGAAACCACGTCGCGGGAGGCGAGTTCCTTCTTCTCAGGTTCAACGTCCGGCATGAAGCGGTAGCCGTCGACGTCGCGGAGCAGACCGCCGTCACCGCGGCAGCCTTCCGTCACCAGAATGCCGGCCGGGAAAATGCCGGTCGGGTGGAACTGAATGGCTTCCATGTTGGAGAGGGTGGCGACGCCCGTCTTGAGGGCGAGATCGTAACCCGTGCCGTCGCAGATCACGGCGTTCGTCGTGACGCGATAGATACGGCCGGCACCGCCCGTGGCGATGGCGGTCGCCTTGGCGACGTAAGCCATGAGTTCGCCTGTGATAAGGTCGCGGACGATCGCACCGTAGCAGCGCTTGCCGTCGCTGATGAGCGAGAGCGCTTCAACACGTTCGATCACCGGAACCTTTTCGGCGATGATGCGGTCGGAAACGGTGTTGAGCATGGCGTGGCCCGTGCAGTCGGACACGTAGCAGGTACGCCACTTCTTGGTGCCGCCGAAGTCGCGCTGGTTCATCATGCCCTGCGCTTCCTTGCGTTCCGTAATCGTCACCTTCTCGCCGTTGATGATCACCTGACGGTCACCGGCGGTGATTCGCGACCAGGGGCAGCCCCAGGCGGCGAGTTCACGCACGGCCTTGGGCGAGGTGTTCACGAACATGCGGACGACTTCCTGGTCCGCGCCCCAGTCGGAGCCGCGAACGGTGTCGCCGAAGTGAACGTCTTCGTTGTCGCCCACGCCCTTGATCACGTTGCCGAGAGAGGCCTGCATGCCGCCCTGGGCAGCCTTCGAGTGGCTGCGCTTCGGCGGAACGAGAGAAAGGACGATCGAGTCGTGGCCGCGGCGCTTGGCAGCAACGGCCATGCGGAGTCCGGCAAGGCCACCGCCGATAACCAGCACGTCGGTGTAAATGATTTTCATGAGTTTTTCCTCGGAAATCCCGCCCTGGGGCGGGAGGATCGGCGCACAGCTCCTGACTATGCGTCCGTCCAGTCTTTGCAAATAGTCCGCATGCCTCTATTCAGGTTTGCGGGCTGTTGCGACCTTTCGGCCGATTCCCATTAGTCGCAGGCTTCATCCGCATCTGCTTTCTTCTTAAGAAAGCTTCCGCCTCCGGAACGGGGAATGCTCCGGCGCGGGTCTTTTGCGCTTATTCCTGCGGGTCCTCTTTCTGGGACTCTCACCCAAGGCGGACCGCACGAAGGACAAGACTCCCTGCCCTGGGAATCTTTTCCTCAACCCGGAAAGCCCGAAGGGGACTCCTGCCTGAAATTCAGCAGCAATCCCTCACGTGCTTGCCGTCCGAATTCACCTGCGTTGCTGTTCTCCTTGTAGCGACGCAGACAAACTAAGACGTAGAGCGACTTCACTCTTCTGCGGTTTCTGCTTATTTCCATGAGTCATTCAAGACTTCAGATGGCTCGTACTGTTCTCCCGGCTGGCGGCCGGTTGAGCAGGAATACGTAGTTTCCGCTTCCTTTCGTTCATATCAAAACATGCCCGAAAAGATGCATTCCACGTCTTCCGAAACCCTACAGTAGCGGGCTCAAACGAACTAAGTAGAAAACGCAGGGAGTTTAACTGTCACCCTCCCTACTACTATATCAGCAGTAACCCTTGATTACATCCTGAAACTTGACTTGAGTTAGGACTTCCGGAGTATCTGTACATTTCCCTTTCTACAATAAAGTTTCTTTATATTCCAATGAGTTATCCATAAATCCAGTAGAAATGCGTCCGGAGAAGCCGCGCTTTTCTTGATACTTATTAAAAAGTAGGATCAAACCCTGATTTCAAAAAATACGATCTTGCTTAACAGATTGTTCGGATATAAATATCAATTTATACGTAGTAATACGTATAAATTGGACATTTCCTTCACTCGAATCGTTTTGTCTCAATTTCGCGTATCCCTTTGATAGTTTGCAACACTATTGACCGAAAGAAATCGATAGAATCTTTTGAACCCACATTGTTTGATTCCGGAGGTGTTAATCATGGCCAAACGCATTATTTCCACTCAGGAGGCTCCTGCAGCTCTTGGCTTCTACAGCCAGGCAACCGCAACGGATACGACGCTTTACTGTTCCGGTCAGATCGGCATTCGACCTGATACGGGGGAACTTGAGCACGGCGTCGAGGCTCAGGCTCGCCAGGCGTTCCGCAATCTTGAAGCCGTCATTGCAGAAGCCGACCGTTCGACCGCGCAGGTTATGAAGCTCACCATCTTCCTCGCATCAATCGACGACTTTGCTGTCGTCAATCGCGTGATGGGCGAATTCTTCGAAGCCCCCTATCCGGCCCGTTCCTGCCTCGCCGTTGCCGCACTCCCGAAGGGCGCCCTCGTCGAAGTTGAAGCCATCGTTGATCTTGCTCCCTAACCTCCGCTTTTTCGGCCGATGAATCAGGTTCCGCGCACCGCCGCCAAAGCTTCGGGCGTTATCCGCTCCGGGAAGCTTGCGCCTCTGAGCGAACGATTGAAGAAGCTCGGGCTTGTCACCGACTGGGATTTCATCCTGCATCTCCCTCTGCGCTATGAGGACGAAACCAAAATAGATCCCATCGGCATGCTGATTCCCGGAGAACCCGTCCAGGTTCAGGGCGAAGTCGTTCGCTCTCAGATGACCGCCACGCCCTGGGGACAGCAGCTGATTGCGCTCCTGAAGGATGAGACGGGCATTCTGGCGCTTCGCTTCATTCACTATTTCCCCGGGACGCAGGCTCAGCTGCGCCCCGGTTCTGTCGTGCGCGTCTATGGTGAGCCGAGACCCGCCTTCGGCGGCGGACTCGAGATGATTCATCCCAAAATCCGGCAGCCGGTTGCGAGCGGCGTTACGCTTCCCAAAGCCCTTACGCCGGTCTACCCGCTCGGAGAAGGCATTCAGCAGAAGTGGCTCAGAAAGCGCATCGCGCGAGCGCTCCTCGACATGCAGGGAATGGAGGACCCTATTCCTGCATCCCTTACGGAAGCGCTTCATCTCCCCGGTCTCAGGGCTGCAGTCGAATACCTCCACAATCCGCCGCCGGATGCCGACTCTGAAGCACTTCTCAATCGAACGGATCCCCATTGGCAGCGGCTCAAATTCGACGAACTCATTGCGCAGCAGATCACGCTGCGCGAAATGCGCGCGCTTGCCCGAAAAGAAAGGGCTGAGGCGCTCAGAGCACCGTCAAGCGGCGGCCTAATTGCACCTTTCATCGGCGCACTTCCTTTTCAGCTTACAAAGGCGCAAATGCGCGTCTGGCGCGAAATCGAACGCGACCTTGCGGAGCCCCACCCGATGCACCGGCTTGTGCAGGGTGATGTCGGAAGCGGCAAAACCGTGGTTGCGGCTCTCGCGGCCCTTCGAGCCATTGAAGCCGGCAAGCAGGCTGCGCTTATGGCCCCGACTGAAATTCTCGCCGAACAGCATTTCCAAAAAATCGTCTCCTGGCTTGAGCCGCTCGGCATTCGCACAGCCTGGCTGACAGGACGGCAGAAGGCTGCCGAGCGCGAGGCGTCCCTCGAAAGCATTCGTTCCGGAGCGGCAATGCTCGCTGTCGGCACCCATGCGCTCATCCAGGAGGGCGTCACCTTTCATGATCTCGGACTTGCGATTGTGGACGAGCAGCACCGTTTCGGCGTCGCGCAGCGTCTTGGTCTCGCCCGCGCCATGAAAAACGGACTGAAGCCTCATCTCCTCATGCTCTCCGCAACTCCCATTCCGCGCACGCTTGCAATGAGCTACCTGGCCGACATTGATGTGTCGATCATCGACGAGCTTCCCCCCGGGCGCACTCCGGTCGAAACAAAGCTTGTCCGCATGGACCGCAAGGATGCAGTCGTCGGAGTGCTTCGCCATACCGTCGGTGAAGGTCATCAGGTCTATTGGGTCTGCCCCCTGATCGATGAATCGGAAGCGCTCGACCTCACTCCCGCCGTGAGATGCGCCGAAGAATTGCGCGCAAGACTTCCGGATCTCAAGATCGGCCTCCTTCATGGCGGCATGCCGGCAGCTGAAAAGGAAGCCGTCATGGACGACTTTTCCGCGGGTCGGGTTCAGGTGCTTGTATCAACAACGGTCATCGAAGTGGGCGTTGATGTCCCCAACGCCACTCTGATGGTGATTGAGCATGCCGAACGCTTCGGGCTCGCTCAGCTTCATCAGCTCCGGGGCAGAGTCGGTCGCGGCGGCGGCAGAAGCGCCTGTGTTCTGCTCTTTGATGAACGCCTATCCGACATTGGCCGCGAGCGGCTCAAAATCATTCGAGAAACCACCGACGGCTTTGAAATCGCCCGCCGGGACCTCCAGCTGCGAGGACCGGGAGAGTTTCTCGGAGAACAGCAGTCAGGCATGCCGATGCTTCGCTTCTGCGATCTTGAAAAAGATGCCGAGCTGGTTGAAAAAGCCCGGGAAGCCGCTGACGAAATGCTTCGCGAACACCACGATCTTGCCATTAAACATGCTTCGCGCTGGTTTCAGGGAAAGGCCGAACTGCTCACGGCCTGACGACCTCATTCATTTTTCCAATCGATTTCTTTCACACCTTTATCTCATTAACCCGTCATGACTCTTACCGAACTCAAGTACGTCATTGCAGTTGCCCGGGAACGGCACTTCGGCCGTGCCGCAGAAAGCTGCTTTGTGAGCCAGCCGTCGCTTTCCGTCGCCGTGAAGAAGCTCGAGGAAGAGCTCGGCGTTGCGATTTTTGAACGCCGCTCGAACGACATCGCCGTCACGCCTGTCGGCAGCCTCATCATCGATCAGGCAAGAAAAGTGATTGAGGAAGCTCACCGAATTACAGAAATCGCGCACCAGGGCCAGGATCCGCTTTCCGGTCCCGTGCGCCTCGGCGTCATCTATACGATCGGGCCCTATCTTCTTCCCGACCTGATCAGCCGCATGACGGAGACCACGCCTCAGATGCCCCTCATTCTTGAGGAAGGCTTCACGACGGAACTTCTGCAGAAGCTCCGCAACGGCCAGATCGACGTTGCCATCACGGCCGATACGCTGGTCGATACGGGCTTCATGACCGAAGAGCTCTATGAGGAAAATTTCGTCGTGGCCGTGCCGTCTCACCATCCCTGGGTCAACCGCAGCTATGTCGGCACCGACGAACTGAAGGACCAGACGATGCTTCTTCTCGGCGCCGGTCACTGCTTCCGCGATCAGATTCTCGGCGTCTGCCCGGACCTTGCCCGCTTCAATCTCAATGCCACCGATGTCCAGAAGACGGTTGAAGGCTCGAGCCTTCAGACGATCTTCCATATGGTGGCTCAGGGTCTCGGCATCACGGTTCTTCCCGCCTCGGCCATTCCGTATCTCACGGGACTCTCGAACGCCATCAAGATTCTTCCCTTCAAGAATCCGCCGCCTACCCGCAAAGCGCTCCTTGTCTGGAGAAAGAGCTTCACGCGAATGGCTGCAATTGACGCAATTCGCGAAGCGACGCTTTCGCTTAAGCTCAATGGCTGCGCGCCGCTTCCCGACAGCAAGCCCGAGGTGCGCTAATCCGCAGTACTGAATCCGAGAGAGCGATGAAAGAGCAGACGACAGAACCGCAACAGCCCGTAGCAAGCCCCATTTCGGGCGCCCGCAAACGCCTCTCCAGGATTGCCGCCGGACGAGGGATCGGGTTCGGCGAACGCATCGACCTGATCGTTCGCATTGCGCTGATGGCTGTGGTTGCGATCGGCTGCTTCATGGTGCTTCAGCCCTTCCTCACGGCGATTCTGATTGCCGCCGTCATCGCCGTCGTCACGTGGCCGCTCTTCAGGCGGCTGCGTGCTTCCCTCAGACAATCCTCGGGCGCCGCCGCAACCCTGATGGTGCTCCTCATCGTCGTCGGTTTCCTGATACCAATGTCGTTTCTCCTCGTGGCGCTCGCGCAGCAGATTCCCTCATGGGTAACCAAAACCGCTGCCTGGCTGAAGGACCCGACACCAGTGCTCCAGGCCGTTGCCGACATTCCCTATGCGGGCGCATGGCTCCATGAGCAGCTCGCGCTCGCGATCGACCCGGCCACATTCGGCCATACCGTTCAGCGCATCCTAGATCCCCTTTCAAGCTGGATCGTCAACGCCGCCGTCAATGTCGGCAACGGTCTTGTTCAGCTTGCGCTCGTCACCTTCATCGTCTTTTTCTTCTACCGCGACGGAGTTTGGTTTGCCGACCGGATTTCCGAACTTGTCGAACGCGTATCGGGCGGCATCGCGAGAGAAATTACCGGAATTCTCGTCAACACAACGCGCTCGGTCGTCTTCGGCATCGTGGGCACTGCCATCGGGCAGGGTCTTGTTGCCGGCATCGGCTTTTGGATAGCAGGCGTGCCCGGACTTCTTGTCCTCTCCTTTGCCGTCTGCGTCTTATCCGTCATTCCGATCGGACCTCCGCTCATCTGGGGGCCGGCAGCCATCTGGCTCTACAGCCAGGGCGAGCTCGGCATGGCGATTTTTCTTGTTCTCTGGGGAACGCTCGCCGTTTCTAGCGTCGACAATTTCATCAAGCCGATTCTGATTTCCCGGGGAACGTCGATGCCCATTGCGCTCATCTTCCTCGGCGTCTTCGGCGGCGTGCTCGCCTTCGGCTTCCTCGGCCTCATCCTCGGGCCGCTGCTCCTTGCCATCGGCCTAGCACTCTTCACCGCCTGGCTGAAGCGCCCGGTCATTCGACTCGCGGAAGCTGCCGTCTCCCGCACGGAGAAAGAAAGCAAAACTGAGGCTGCTGAAGCATCCGCCGACTCTAAATAATTCAATCGCCCGGATTATTCCGTCTTTCCAACCCGCACCGCTCGGCACGGGTTGGCATCCGGTGCGAGCTTTGCAGCTTCCGGATAATGACCAACCTTCTAATCGAGACGAATATTGCCGCAAGGTCTGGACAATTTCAGCTCCAGAGAGCAGACAAAAATAGCATATTGATTTAATTTTCCATATAAACCAATATATTGAATGTCATTAAGGCTTTTTCGTTTGCAGATCGTATTCGCCCATTCGCCGACAGCATTTCAAGCAGACAATGACCTTTCTTAGCGAGCCTCAGGCAGTATCAGAAACCTCCGTTTCCTCCTGAGGTTCCGCCATCAGTCCAGCCGTGTGAGGCTCCCGCGGCTCCGGCAAAATGTTAAAAAATTTAACTGCAGGCAGAATGCCTCTTGCTAAATCTTGCATTTTAAATATAAGATTTAGGGAAACATTCAAGAGGAGCATTCACTGTTGTTTTGCTCCTCAAACCCACGAATTTTTCAATACAGGAGATTCCTGACCATGCTGACTCCCCGCCAGATTGAGCTCATCAAAGCTACTGTCCCCGTGCTTCGCGAACACGGTGTTGCGCTTACCTCTCACTTCTATAAGCGCATGCTCAACGGCAACCCCGAACTTAAGAACGTTTTCAATCAGTCCCATCAGGCGCTCGGCCGTCAGCAGAAGGCGCTCGCCGGCGCGGTTCTCGCGTACGCTGAAAACATCGAAAACCCGGGCGTTCTCATCGGCGCCGTCAAGCACATTGCTGCAAAGCACTGCACGGTCGGCATCCGCGCTGAGCACTATCCGATTGTCGGCAAGCACCTCCTTGCCTCGATTCGCGAAGTTCTCGGCGAAGCTGCAACCGATGAACTGATTGATGCCTGGGCCGCTGCCTACGGCATGCTCGCCGACCTTCTGATTCAGGTTGAGAGCGGGATCTATACGGAACAAAGCACCACCGAAGGCGGCTGGTCCGGCTGGCGTCCTTTTGTGGTTGAAAAGCGTGTGGAAGAAACGCCTGAAGTCGCGAGCTTCTACCTGCGTCCCTCGGACGGCGGCAACGTCCCGACCTTCAAGCCCGGTCAGTTCGTCTCCGTGCGCGCTTACCTCCCGGAACTTGGCGTTGATCAGCCTCGTCAGTATTCGCTTTCCCACGCCCCGGTCTGCGATAAAGGCCTTCGCATCACCGTGAAGCGCATTGATGCCCATGACGGCGCGCCCCAGGGCCGCATGTCCACGCATCTGCATCAGACCCTGAAGGAAGGCGACGTCATTGAGCTCTCCGCTCCTGCCGGTGAATTCTTCCTCAAGGATGGCGAAAATCCTGTCGTTCTCGTGAGCGCCGGCATCGGCATCACGCCGCTCTTCGCCATGCTGCAGTCGATTGCCTCGAAGACGCCGAAGCGCCCCGTGATTTTCGTGCACACCTCGCGCACCAAGGAAAACTTCGCGCTTCGCGACGCTGTGAAGACCCAGCTCGCCAAGCTCGAGAATGCGAAGGCTCACCTCTTCCTCACGGCGCCGAAGGCCGCGGAAGCCGCCTGCTGCTGCAACTGCACCTTTGAAAAGCATCAGGGCCGTCCGGGTGCTGCCGACATCCTCGCGCTTAATCTGCCCAAGGATGCCGACGTCTATGTCTGCGGCCCGACCGGCTTCATGGCCTCCATGAAGGAAGCCTTCCTTAATGCAGGCATCCCGGCCGGCAATATTCATTCGGAAGTCTTCGGTACCGGCGCTGAAAGCTAAAAATCTGCCGCAGCCGCGTTCTTATCAAAGGCCTGCCGGGATTTTTCCGACAGGCCTTTCTTACTCATTTCCCCATGCATCTCAAGCTATACACCGATCTCGGCCTGCGCGTGCTCATGGTCGTTGCCCGATTGAAGCCCGACGAGCGAATCACGCTTCCGGAACTCGCGCAGCGCCTCAACTGCTCGCAGAATCACGTGACCAAGGTTGCCAACAACATGGTGCGCCTCGGCTGGCTGGTTACTGCCCGCGGCAGAAACGGCGGCATGCGGCTTGCCCTCGCAGCCGATGAGTACCGCATCGGCGACGTGGTGAGAACGCTTGAGGGAAACGAGCCCCTGATCAACTGCGCGGAACCTCCATGCCCCTTCTGCCGTCAGTGCGCGCTCGCCGGCCTTCTCGATGAGGCGCGGGAAGCCTTCTACCAGACGCTCAACCGGGAGACGCTGGCATCGATAGCGAATCCCGCTCGAACCGTTTCGATGCTCGCAGCCATCCTTCCTTCGAAAGCGAAGGCAGGAAAAAGAGAAGAAGCAACAGCCTGAAAGCCGACCTCCCAGAGCTCTCAAAATAGGCAGCAGATAAGGAGTCAGAAGCCCGGGAGCCTCTCTCAGTCGCAGTGGAGCACGCGTATCGCAAGTCCGCCCTGACTCGTTTCGCGATACTTGGCGTTCATGTCCTTGCCGGTTTCGTACATGGTGACGATCACCTTGTCGAGACTCACGGTAGGCGCAGAAGTTCGCCTCAGCGCCATGCGGGCCGCATTGACGGCCTTCACCGCAAAGATGGCATTCCGCTCAATGCAAGGCACCTGAACCTGACCGTTCACCGGGTCGCATGTGAGCCCCAGCGAATGCTCCATGCCGATCTCAGCAGCCGTACAGACCTGCTCGGGGCTTCCGCCCATGACTTCGGCGAGTCCCGCGGCCGCCATGGAGCAGGCAACGCCCACTTCTCCCTGGCAGCCGACTTCCGCGCCGGAAATCGAGGCATTCATCTTGAAGAGCTCGCCCACCACGGAGGCGGCGAGGAAAAAGCGCAGGCGATCGTCGGGAGACGGATCTCCGATGAATTTTTCCCAGTAGGCAAGCACAGCCGGAATAACGCCGCATGCGCCGTTTGTCGGCGCCGTGACGACGCGTCCTCCGGCAGCATTCTCTTCAGAAACCGCCAGGGCAAACATGTTGATCCAGTCGATGACGGCAAGCGGATCAACGCTTGTGCGGCCCATGGAAAGAAGCTGCCTGCGAAGCGCAGGCGCGCGGCGCGGCACGCGCAGGGGCCCGGGAAGAACGCCTTCCGTACGGGTTCCGCGTTCAATGCCTTCCTGCATCACATCATGCACATGCGCAAAATGCGCAAGGATCTCCTTCATCGGGCGTCGTGCTTTTTCGTTTTCGAGCGCGAGACCTGAAATCGAAAGTCCGGACTCCCGGCAGTGGGCAATGAGTTCTGCCGCCGTCTTATAGGGGTAAGGAACGCGAACCTCTTCCTTCGGCTGATCGTGAAAGTGCTCTTCATCCACGATGAATCCGCCCCCGATCGAATAGTAGGTGCGCTCAAAAAGGAGTTCCTCTCCGGCCCAGGCGCGCAGCCTCATTCCGTTTTCATGGAGCGCAAGGAACTCCGAATGAAAGACCATGCCGGAATCCTTCGGAAACTCCACCTCTCTTTCGCCATTGAGAAGAAGCCTGCCGGTTTTTCCGATGCCTTCGATGATGGCGGGAATTCTTTCAAGGGGCACCGTATCGGGGAGAAAGCCCTCGAGCCCGAGAAGAATGGCCTGATCGGTATGGTGGCCGTGCCCTGTCAGAGAAAGCGAGCCGTAGACATCCGCCCCTACGCGGGTTGTGCGCTCGAGAAGACCCTTTTGAGCAAGGTCTTCGCAGAAAGTTTTACCCGCTCTCATCGGACCGACGGTATGAGAGCTCGACGGACCGATGCCGATTTTGAAGATGTCGAAGGCACTGATCATGAAAATTGCCTGGGTTGATTTCTCAGAGAAGGAATCATGCCTCAAAAAAGAGGCCTGCGGGAGAAAGGACTTTCCTTGATTCCCCTGTCGGCTTAAGCAGTCCAAAAAAGAAAAGCCCCCGCGGACAGCTTCCGTGAGGGCTTGAAATTTTATCCCGGCATATGCTCCCTGAATTCAGAAAAGCATATGACTCAGGCTATGTCGATCCTTAGACCATCACGAGCGCGCAGGTGATGACCGCAAGGAACATCGGCAGAGCCGTGCGCTTGATGACTTCAATCGGCGAGACCATCGCAATGCCGGAGACGAGAATCGTCACGCCGGCGAGCGGGGACATCGTACGGCCGGCAGCACCGGCGATGAAGGCGAGGCCGCCCAGACCTTCGATCGTCATGCCGAAATCCTTGGCATGCGGCGTAACGGTTTCATTAAAGGCCAGCGTAGCCGCGTCGCCCGAACCCGTGATCACGCCCATGAGGAAGGGGCCGATGGAGCCGCCCCAGCGGGCGATTTCATTGGATTCCTTGAGGGCGGCAACGAACGTGTCGATGAGGCCCGCGGACTTGAGGCCGGCAGCGAAGACGCCGGCAGCAATGATGATGCCCATCACGTCAGCGTAGCCCTTGCCGGTACCGTTGAAGAATTCCTTCGCGAAGGTCTGCGGGTTGCAGCGGGCAACGGCGAGCGCAACGACGGCGCCGAGCACCATGGCCTGGGCAACGCCCATCTTGATGAACGGGCACCAGAGGTTGCCGACAACGAGGATCGTGATCGGAACGAGCGGAACGAGCGCCTTCAGCGGGCTCGGCACGAAGCCGTCGTCGTTCTTCTGAAGCTTCGACTCGTCAACCTTGGCGTTCTTGTCGCCCTTGTGGTCGCCAAGGATCAGGCACATGATGAGCGTGCCGATCACGCCGAAGGCGCCGACCAGGATCGAGTAGGGAGCATGGAAGCCGATGAAGTCCATCACTTCCATGTGGGCCATATTGGCGACGTACGGATTGTGGGACGTGCCGGGCGAGAGGTAGGAGCCGATCGTGCCGGCGAGAACCGCAGCAGCGGCGCCGGCAGGACGAATGCCGGCGCGGAGCATGACGGGAATCAGGGTGGAGCCCACGGCGGCGGCGCAGCCCGCAGCCGACGGAATGGCGATGTTCACGAAGAACGTGATCACCGTGCAGACCGGGACGAGGAAGATGCCGAGACCGCGAATCGGGCTCGCGAGGTAGTGAACGAGCGAACGGTCAGCACCGGTGTACTTGGCAACGAACGCAAAGCCCATCGAGCCGCAGATTGCCATCACGAGGGAGGCGTTCGTCATCGACTTCGCAAATGCGTTGAGACCGCCCACCAGGTTCCAGGAAATAAGGCAGAGGAAAAGACCCGAAGCGATCAGCACGAGTCGCGTTTCGTATCGCTTGATGAGTCCGTATATCACGGCAAAGATTGTCAGTACGGCAACCCATTCAGTTATGCCCATGGAATTTCTCCTTCAGGATGATTTTCAGATTTTTATTGTTATGGTTTACATGTAGTCACATTATGCCTGTTCAATAAGACATAACGGGCTAGGGAATTGCGAGATACCTATTTGGATCTCATCATTTCCCGGTTTCGAATTGATTTTGAATATCAATATCAAAATCAGATTTTGAAGACTTCGCGCCGATACCAGCGAAGTTCATCAATGCTGTCGCGGATGTCCACGAGTGCCTGGTGCTTGCCGACCGAGGTGCCCACCCATACCTTTTCCGGAGCCCAGCGGCGGGCGAGCTCCTTGATGGTGGAAACGTCGATCGAGCGGTAGTGGAAGTAGCGCTCCATCCCGGGGAGCCAGCGCGCCATGAAGCGGCGGTCCTGTCCGATGGTGTTGCCGCACATCGGGCTTTTGCCTTCGGGGACGTACCGGCGGAAAACTTCCCGGAAAATGCGCGAGCACTCTTCTTCATCAACCGTACTCTCGAGCACGCGCTTTACGAGCCCCGACTTGGTGTGGGTTTCCGTATTCCAGGCGTCCATGCCGTCGAGAATTTCCGCCTTCTGGTGCACCGCAACGACGGGACCTTCGTGGAGGATATTGAGATTGCGGTCGGTAATGATTGCGGCGACCTCAATGACGCGGTTGACTTCGGGCTGCAGTCCCGTCATCTCCATGTCGATCCAGATGAGGTTGTCGTCGGCATAGGACGGATCCCGCGTCGAATTTGAGTCTGCTGGTGCTGTCATGAAATGTAAGCCCGATTGAAAAATGTGACCGAAGTCTACCGCGTCAGTCGTGATGTCGGGTTGCTTCAAAGTGTCTCTCCGTTTCTTTTGAACCGCATCCCCGGGTAAACGTGCGTTGTCGGGCCTGCGAGCGTTTTCCCGCATAGCGGGAAGCCGATCTGCACCGCCTCTTTTCAGGGAAGAAGAAGGTCTTCGGATCCAAGTACAATTTCCGGATTATCCGGAGGTCCGGCTCCATCAAGCCGCCTCTTACTCCTTCCTCACCGACACTTTTTCTCCGCCCATCCGATCACTGATGCATGCGTCCGCCGACCTCATAGAGCACGTCTTTCTCATTTCCGTCGTGCTCTTTCTGCTTTGCGAGTGCTTTCTCACGGCGCGCCAGATCATTGCTGCGGAACGTTCGGTAGGGAGCGTTCCCGCGGGGTTCGAGAATCGTCTCTCGCTCGCAGCCCACAAAAAGGCGGCGGCCTACACGACCGAATCGGCGCTGGCGAATCTGGTTCTTTCCTTCATCGGCGCGGGTTTTGCCGTTTTCATGACGACCGGACACGGATTCACCTTCGTCGCCGCCTTTCTTGAAACGCTTTCCGACACCACGCTCATCGTTGAATGGGCGCTTCTCGTCGTCACAGCGCTCCTCATGCTCCTTGTGGAGCTTCCCTTCGGCTGGTTCGCGCGCTTTCGCGTGAAGGAGCGCTTCGGCTATATGAGGCAGACGCGCCGCGAGTGGCTCGCGCGCACGCTCACCATCAGCGCTGCGGGCTGGGGAACGATGCTCCCGCTTTCTGCGCTTCTCCTTGCCCTTTGCGAACTCGCCGGCGCCTGGTGGTGGCTTGTGGTCTGGGCAGCCTGGCTCATCTACATTCTCTGGCGCTGGCGTCTTTCCCTCGTGCGGGGCGTTCTCTGGAGCCGCGCCAGCCGCCCCATTGAAAATTCAGACCTCCGTGCGCTGGTGGCCGACTTTCTCTCCGCGCACGGCTACCAGATGGAAGACCTTGTCGTCATGACGAAGCCCGGCGTCTGGAAGCATGCTCACGTGCTCCTCGTCGGCACCGGCCTCAAACGAAGGGTAGTGGTCTTTGCCCACGCCGCCGCCAAACTCACCCGCGAAGAGCTCCTTGCCGTCATCGCCGCCAACCTTGCCCGGCTCAAGGAACACCACACGCCGTGGCGGATCTTTTTTGAAGCGGCAGGAGGCCTCGTCATCTGCGCCGCCCTCGGCTGGGGTTCGACCCATCCGGCTTTCTTCGCCGGTCTGGGATTTTCGCCCCTGCTCACAACAGAGCAGCCCGGAGCCCATGCCGGCTTCACCATTGCGCTCGCGCTCGTTACGTTCCCCATACTCTTTTACCCGCTGCGGCCGCTCTTCAATTTCATTTTCCGCCAAATGCAGTACAGCGCCGACCGCTTCGCGCTGAGAACGGTCGGCGGAGCCGAGCTCACGCGCGCGCTCGTAAAGCTTCACCGCGACTACGCCTCCACGCTGACGCCTTCAAGAATCTACTCGCTCTTTCATTACGACCGGCCGCACGCCGGCATGCGCGTTCAGCACATCCGCTCCGTCATCCAGCGTGAGAAGCTTCCCGAATCAGGACCTTCGGACCTCGTGAAATTCCGGACCGCACCCTACCTCGATCGCGAGCACCCGACGCGTTCCGTGCTCTCCACCGAGATGGCGATCCGCAGGAAAATGCACGAGGAAGCCGGACGCTTCAGCCGTGCCCGAATTGCCGCTGAACTCGATCAGGCGCTTCAGAAGGAGCGCAGCTACGTTGTCGATGACGGTTTGGAGGAAAACGCTCCAACCGACGAAACCGAAAAGCCAGAACTGCAGGAAACCTTGGACCACGCTCAACATGAAGAAAGCTCCGCGCCGAAAAACTGAAATCCCTGAGCCTTCGGAAACCTTTGCCGGACGCGTGACCGCAGGGCACGGGCGGCACTTCATCGTGACCCTTGAATCGGGTGAAAAGCTCGTCGCCCACCGCCGCGGCAAAAAGGGAGACGTCGTCGTCGGCGACATCGTGCGCTGCACGCCACCTGTTTCGGGCGTTGCCGCGATTGAATCGATCGAACCGCGCTCGACGCTTCTCTACCGATCGGACGAGTGGCGCGTGAAGACGCTTGCCGCCAACGCCGATCTCGCCGCAATTGTTTATGCGCCCCGGCCGACCTTCAATCCCTGGTTCATCTGGAAGGCGCTTCTTGCCGCGCACCAGGGCGGAATTCCTGCCGTCGTCATCCGCAACAAAACCGACATGACGGAGGGGGCCGAAGCTGCCGAAGCGCAGGCCAGGCTTCTCCGGTCCATCGGCGAAGAGGTGATTGAAGTTTCCGCCTCCGGCGCTCCCGACGAAGCGCGGGAAAAACTCACAGAAGCGTTCGCAGGGAAGACCGTCCTCATGGTCGGTCAGTCCGGCATGGGAAAGTCCACAATTCTCAATCTTCTCGTTCCGGAAGCGCAGGCCGAAACGCGCGAATATTCCGAAGCGCTCGATCTCGGCAAACAGACCACCACCGCCGCCGAATGGCATCCGGCACCTGAATGGCAGGGCGCCGTCATCGATACGCCCGGCTTTCAGGAATTCGGACTCGCGCATCTTTCGCTTTCCGACATCCTTCGGGCGATGCCCGATATCGCGCGGCATGTCGACGGCTGCAGGTTCTTCAACTGCCGGCATCTCCACGAACCGGGATGCAGCGTCAAGGCGGCGCTTGAACGCGGGGAAATTGATCCCGCGCGCTACGCCTTCTACGAAGCGGTGGCAAAGGAAGCTGATCCGCTGCCGCGCTGAGAATGAATTCTGTCTACCGGAGTACTTCGATAGAAGGATTGCCTTGCCTCAGCCGCAACTTACAATGCTGAAGCTTTAAGTGCCTGCATTTCTTCCCAGCCCAGACCCCACATGCACGAAGAACAGAATGTCATCCCCGTTCGGCCGGCTCGTCCGGCACGCGCGATTTCCCGGCCTGCACTCCCCATTCCGCAGACAGGTGATATCAGACGCGAGGGAGGAGCCTGGCGCGACCGCTTCGGGCGCCCGCTCACCGACCTTCGGATTTCGGTGACGGATCACTGCAACTTCCGCTGCCGCTACTGCATGCCGAAGGAGAAATTCGCGCACAACCACCAGTTTCTTGCCATGACGGAACTCCTCACCTTTGAGGAAATCATGCGCATTGCGCGCATTGCCGTCAGAAACGGCATTGAAAAAATCCGCCTGACCGGCGGCGAACCGCTTCTCAGAAAGGGAATTGAGAAGCTTATTGCTGATCTTTCGCTCCTTCGGAAACCTGACGGGACGCCGATTGATCTCGCGCTCACAACGAACGGGTCGCTCCTCGTCAAAAAAGGCGGAGCGCTGCGCGATGCGGGCTTAAAGCGCGTCACGGTAAGCCTTGACGCCATCGACGAAGGGATTTTTCAGGGCTTCAACGATGTGGGCTACCCCGCAGCGAAGGTCCTCGAAGCGATCGACTTTGCGCGAAAGCTCGGCTTTCGCGTGAAGGTCAACACCGTTGTCAAGAAGGGCGTCAACGAAGGCGAAATCCTGCGCATTGCGGATACTTTCCGCAGCACCGGCGTTATTCCGCGCTTCATCGAATATATGGACGTGGGAAACGCCAACGGGTGGCGGATGGACGAAGTCGTCCCCTCAAGCGAAGTCGTCGCGAAAATTGCGTCGAAGTGGGCCGTTGAACCCCTGAAGCCCGCCACGCCGGGCGAAACCGCCTCGCGCTGGCGCTACCTTGACGGCAAAGGCGAATTCGGGGTCATCAGTTCCGTCACCCGGGCCTTCTGTCGCAACTGCTCGCGCGTGAGGCTCTCGATGGAGGGACGCCTCTACCTCTGCCTCTTTGCGTCGATCGGCTACGACATCCGCACGATGCTCCGCGGGGGCTGCACGGACCTTGAGCTCGAGGAAGCCTTCGGGAGAATCTGGAGCGCCCGCGAGGACAGGTATTCGGAACTTCGCGCCATCGGCGCGGCGCCGGACCGCTCGAAAGTGGAGATGAACTACATCGGCGGGTGACTTTGCGCCCGTAAACATCATTCAACCTCCATCCACTCAGCTTTTATCAGGAACTCACCCGAAGCCGCACGGGCGTGCGAACACCTATACTCTCTTCCCATGCGTGCGCATTGAGTTCCCCTGGAAGAACCGGATGAAGCCCGCTGACGCCTGTTGTCCGCCCATTCAGAAAGCGGATGCAAAGAAAAAAACGACAAACGGAGCGCGCCCCTTCAAATGTTTTCGAATCCTACTGCCGTAACTTTTATCGGCTACCTGATCCTGATGGTGCTCGTCGGGGTCTTTGCCTACTACTACACCCGCAACTACGCCGACTTCATCCTGGGCGGCCGCAGTCTCGGCGGTTTTGTGACCGCGCTTTCGGTCGGCGCCTCCGACATGAGCGGGTGGCTCCTCATGGGGCTCCCGGGAGCCGTCTTCCTTTACGGCATTTCGCAGAGCTGGATCGCGATCGGACTCATCATCGGCTCCTGGTTCAACTGGAAGCTCGTCGCGGCACGCCTTCGCGTCTATACCGAAAAGGCGCACAACTCGCTCACGCTCCCCGACTATCTCTCGCACCGCTTTGAAGACAAAAAGAACGTGCTCCGGATCATTGCCGCGGCCGTGATTCTCATCTTCTTCACGATCTACTGCGCTTCGGGCGTGGTTGCAGGCGCCCGGCTCTTTGAGAATACGTTCCAGATGGACTACCAGACGGCCCTCATCGTCGGCGCTGCGGCAACGATTCTCTACGTCTTCATCGGCGGCTTCCTCGCCGTCAGCTGGACCGACACCATTCAGGCATCGATCATGTGCATCGCGCTCATCGTGACCCCGATCGCCGTCATGATGGATGCGGGCGGCTTCACGGCGACGACCGAGCGCGTGGCGGCCATCAGTCCCTCGATGCTCAACATGATGGAAGGCCACACCGTGCTCGGCGTCATCAGCCTTCTCGCCTGGGGTCTCGGCTACTTCGGCCAGCCGCATATTCTCGTCCGCTTCATGGCGGCGAAGTCGATCAAGGTAATCCCCAACGCCCGGCGCGTGGGCACCCTCTGGATGCTCTTCTGCCTTGCGGGCGCCGTTGCCGTCGGATTCTTTGGTTCGGCCTACTTCTCGATGCACCCGGATACCGCGGGTCTCGTGAAGGAAAATCACGAGCGCGTCTTCATCGTGCTTTCGTCGCTCCTCTTCAACCCGTGGATCGCGGGTCTCCTCATGTCGGCCATTCTTGCCGCCGTCATGTCGACCCTTTCCTGCCAGCTGCTCGTCTGCTCCTCGACCCTTACGCAGGACTTCTACCGCACGTACCTGCGGCCGAATGCGAGTCAGCGCGAGCTCGTCTGGATCGGCCGCACGATGGTGCTCGCAATCTCCGTCGTTGCCGTCTGGCTCGCAAGCGACCCGACGAGCCTCGTTCTTTCGCTGGTTTCCTACGCCTGGGCAGGTTTTGCCGCCGCCTTTGGTCCCGTGATCCTCATTTCCCTCTGGTGGAAGCGCATGACGAAGACCGGCGCGCTCGCCGGCATGGTGATCGGCGCTGCAACGGTGCTCATCTGGAACCACTTTGCCTGGTTCGGAATCTATGAAATCATCCCGGGCTTCCTCTTCGCGACGATCGGCATCATCGTGGGAAGCCTCCTCGACAAAGCCCCGTCAGAGTCGATCACGAAGACCTTCGACGCCGTGGATGCTGAGGTGAAGTCGCTTTCGTAAACCCGGAGCACCCGGTATTTTTGAATCGAGCCGCAGAAGTCATTCATGCTTCTGCGGCTTTTTTCTGCCTTCTCTTCTTCACGCCATCCCGGAGAGCGGCGCTTTGGAACCGCTATTCGACCAATCTTGTCTTCGGGCCAAACCGCATCGGGATTCCCGCCTAAGAGGAAGCGCCTAAATTCGCAAAAAATGAATTTCTGCTGAAGCTACACTTTGATTTTGAAGGAAGCGCCCAATCTTCTTATACGTATACAGCTTCCTTTTCTTTTTCTCTACAAGGTGCAAAATGCAGAAATTCCCGTTCAAAGCCGCGCTCAGTCTCACCGCTTTTTCCGCCGCCATGCTCATCGCTTCGGCCCCGGCCGAAGCGCGTGAGATAACCGCTGCGGTTGCGACGGGATTCACGACGCTCGATCCCTGGGACGCGGTCGACAACCTTTCGCGCGCGGTTTCCCGCTCCTTCTACGAAAGCCTCTACACGTTCGACAAGGATCTGAAGCCCGTTCCTCAGCTCGCCGAGAGTTATGAGGTTTCAAAGGACGGCCTCACCTACACCTTCCGGCTCCGCCAGGGCGTCAAGTTCCATGACGGCACGGAATTCACGGCCGACGCCGTCAAGATGAATTTCGACCGCGGCATGAATCCGGATTCAAAGCTCACGCGCCGGACGTTCTTCAAGTTCGTCGACCGCGTTGAGGTTGTTGACCCCTACACCGTCCGGATTGTTCTGAAGACGCCGACCGCGGGCTTCATTCAGCGCCTCGCGAACGGCACGGCCGGCATGATCTGCCCCAGCCTTCTGAAGCGCGCCACCACGAAGCAGGTAACAGCCTATGAAGCCTGCGGCACCGGTCCCTACACCCTGAAGCGCTTCAGCCCCGCCGAAGAGCTCTATGCCGTCAAATTCCCCAACTACCGCGTGCCGGGCTTGCCGAAGTTCGATGCCATCCGCTGGGTGCCGGTAACGGAAAACTCCACCCGCGCGATGATGCTTCAGACGGGCGAAGCGCAGTTCATTTCGCCCGTTCCCAACGAGCAGTTCCTGCCGCTCTCGAAGAGCGGCAAGCTCACGCTTCAGAAGACGCCTTCCGTCGTGACCCGCTACCTCTCGATGAATGAGACGAAGAAGCCCTTTGACGACATCCGCGTGCGCGAAGCGGTGAGCCTCGCGATCAACCGCAAGGCGCTCGTCAAGGTGGCCTACAACGGCTTTGCCGTGCCGTCAACGGGGTACCTCCCCACGCAGATTGAAGGCGGCGTCGACTTCGGCGAATTCCCCTACGACCCGAAGCGCGCCCGCGAGCTTCTGAAGGAAGCGGGCTTCCCGCAGGGCTTCAAAACCACGATCTGGTCGGCCTACAACGACGGGAAGACCGTGAAGACCCTTCAGTTCCTGCAGCAGCAGCTCGCTCAGGTCGGAATCCACGCCGAAACCAAGGCGCTTGAAGCCGGTCAGCGCACCGTGATCTACGGCGCCAAAACCCCTGAGGAATCGCAGCACCAGCTCTACCTCATCGGCTGGACCAATTCCGCCGCTGAACCCGACTGGGGGCTGAGGCCGCTCCTTGACAGCCGCAGCTGCCCGCCGGTCCTCAACAACGACTCCTACTACAAGAACCCGAAGGTGGATGCGCTCTTTGATGAGGCCATCAGGGAAACCAATGCGGAAAAGCGCGTTGAGCTCTATCACGAAATTCAGAAGCTCGTGAACGCCGACAAGCCCTGGGCGCCGCTCGTCTTTGAGATGGTTACGGCGGGCACCGCGAAGGAGCTGAAGAACTTCACTGTGCTTCCCGACGGGGGCTTCGACTTCTATTCGGCCGAGTGGAAGGAATGATTTTCCATAAAGCTCTGTTCTGACTTTTCTTTCATCTGTATCCCGGAGGGTTTCCTCCGGGATATATTTTTCTCTGCGTTTACCATTCTTCCTCGAGGTTCACTCATGGCTATTGCGCTCACCGGAAAAATGTCGGGAACGGCCGACAAGCACACCGCCCAATCGCTTCAGGCTTCATTTGAGAACGCCTGGTTTGCTGCTGCTGACGGCGCTTTTGAAGGAAAGCTTTCGGACGCTCCCGCGGTCCTTCCCTCTGCACCGATTCTTCTCTTTGCGCACGGAAGTTCCGGCATCGGCGCGCCCTTGAAGGCCTTCGCCCGCTTCGTGGCAGGTCTCGGCTGGTCCTTCCTTGCGCCCGATTCCTTCGTGCTTCCCGACCGCATCACCTACTCCTCTCCCGTCTCGCGCGAAAACTACGAGCGCGTCCATGCGATGCGGTCTCAGGAGCTCGACTATGCCGCTCGTCACCTTGACAAAGTGCCCGGCTTCTCAGGCCGCTATGCCGTTGCGGGCACGAGCGAAGGGGGCGTTGCTGCCTCGCGCTTCACGGCTCCGGAAGGCCGCCCTGAGTCCGGCCGCATTCTCTTTTCCTGGCCCTGCGAAGACAACTACCACGTCGTCTCCCACCAAACGCATGTTCCGGATGATGTTCCGGTGCTCAACATCATGAGCGCGGAAGACAAATACTTCAGCCGGGCGAATCCGTGGCTCGACAACCCGGATGCGCTCGGTCACGCCGGACGGACGCTCGCGCATCATCCTGCGGCGTCGATCCTCCTCATTCCCGGCGCGCCTCATACGCTCTTTGCGCTCCCGCAGACGGAGTCCGCGGTCAGGGCATTCCTCGCGAGAATTTGATCTCTCCGATCCGGATCGTCAAAACCGGGATGCGCTTCAGGTGCTCCCGGTTTTCTATTTTCCTGACATCACCTTCAAGTACGCTCTCAAAGAACGCTTTCCGCACGAAATCATTGCGCTACAATGGGCGCCCTTCAAAGCGCATCTCTTTTTTCCCGTTTTTCAATAACTTTCAATGTCATCGAGCTCTCTCGCCGCGCGTCTGCGCAAGATTCTTCCCTTCATCGGCCGCAATACCGCCAGCGCCGACCGCGAATGCTATCTGCGCGCCTTCCGCCGTCTCTATTCCGAAGACCCCATGGCCTTCAGCGAAGTTTTCGATGCGGAGCTCGAGAAAATCCGCACGGAGTACCCGCGCGAGATCACTGAACTTATTGAACAGGCGGGCTTTGCCGAACTTGACGACCAGATTGTCGCTGCAGAACGCGAGGACGGGTCGGTAACGACCCTCTACGCCGCGGGCTTTCTCGCCTACGGGCTTGAAAATCAGCCGCTCGCCGCGGAAAACCTCACGCGCGAGGATGCCGCAAAGCTGAAGGCGCTTCTTCTGGAAGAATATTTCGATGAATCGGTCGCGAAGATTCAGATCTATGAGCATCTGATGCCCATCAACCATCGCGCCTTCGTCGATGCAGGAGAGTCGCAGCGGTTTCTCCGCCAGATGATGCGCTCGAAGAGCGACTTCATCACGACCTTCGAGTCGATCGACATGCCCGGGATCGACTACACGCTCGACGAAGAAGACGGCACCGACATTGCCGCCCGCTTCCGCCTGATTCTCTTCACCGTGCGCACGCCGAGCGGAGAAAAGCCGGCCCTGAAGCGCCCCTTCCGATTCCTCGGGTTTGCTACAAACGAAGGCAAAAACCCGAAGCTCACGAGCGAAGCCATTCTTCAGACCCGCTGGGGCGCTGAATTCACGGCGCTCCTCTCGGTGCGCTGCGGCCGGGGACTTCGCTTCTGCGTGACCGAACCGACGCTCCTCAACGACACCGTCCGGCAGCTCGACTACGTGACGGGACTGAAGCGCATCATGGTGGTCTTCACCCGCACCGCGCTCGACGAAAATGTTCCTCCTGAAAAACTGATTGTGAGCCTCGGCGCCTTCTCCGATCCGCTCAAGGGCTATTCGGAGCTTCGCGTTGCCTTTGCGCGCCCCGAGGCTCCCGACGACCTGATTTCGGGCGTCCCGATTCCGCTCCCCTCGGGACCCAACGTTTCCCAGGCCGTGGGCGAAATCGCCAACATGATCGTGGGGCAGTTCGAGATGGAGGGCATCCACCTCAAGACCCCGATTCACGGCGAGTGTCCCTGGCTCACGGCGGAGCCCGACACGATGGATCGTCTCTACAACTCCATCCACAACATCCAGAAGCCCCTCAAAAAGAAGGACGCCGTGCCGCGTCCGATGATGCCGAGCATGATGCTCAACTAAATTTGAAAGGCACCAAAAAAGCCCGGACTCCAGTAAGGAAGCCGGGCTTTTAATTTGGGAATCCGAGCCGAATTACTTCTTCGCGCCCGAGATGTCCGGATGGCCTTCAGGGAGCTTGGCGCCCGCCGGAATTTCAGGGTGACCTTCAGGGAGCTTCTTTGCATCCGCCTTCGGCTGATCCTTCTGAATCTCTTCCTCGCGGATGGGAACCTGGTTTTCGCCCTGGAGAAGATCCGGACGAACTTCCTGAATGATCGCCGCTTCAGGAGCGCCCGCCGTCTGCATGGCGCAGAAGATCATCGTCTGGCCGTTGTAGGGCTGGATGTGGAAGGCGCGCTCCGTCATATCCATTTCCGGATATTCGTAGTTGTCCGGGCGCTTGTAGGGCTTCCAGACCGGCTCGTTGTTGCTGCGGACCATGCGGTTGGCGTGCGCGGACATGTGGCGCGTATCAACGGCTTCCCAGTCAACCTTGAAGGCGTCGATCGCCTTCTTCCAGTCTTCCTTGACGATGAGGCCCCAGAAGTGGGTGTGCATGTCGGGCACGCCCGGATAGCGGATGATTTCGTCATTGAAGACGTAGCCCGTCACGGTGAGGCCCGAGTCCTTGAAGGGCTTCGGGAACATCACGATGTCAAGGGGCTGCTTCTCGACCTTGAGAAACGCCATGTCGCCAGAGCGGATCTTGAGCGTTTCCGGAATGTTCTTATCCTTTGCAATGGCCTTGAAGTAGCTCGCATTGCAGGCGAGAAGCGAATTCAGAATCTGCGAATCGGCAGCCTGAGCAGCGCCGGCCGCGATGCCGAGAGCCGCAAGCGCAAGAACCGTCTTTTTCACGTTGAGTCTCCTGTACTAGGGAATCATGGCGCTATCGGAATTTCTTCCCGCTGCCATGCCATGAGCGGGATTCTCGCGCCGGCGTCTTGCGTCCGGCTTAAGAAAAGAAAAAGCGCACGGGGAGCAGGAATTGAATTCCCATCCCGTGCGCTTTTATTGAGGCTCCTTCGCTCAGGCCCGCTCGCTCAAATTGAACGGGCGCAGCCCGGAACACTCAAAGGCTTCAGGCCTTTTCCTTCTCCGCAGGCTTTTCCACCGTGAAGGTGAATTCGTCGCCCTTGGCGTCGACCCTGACCGTATCCTCGGGCGCAGCCTTCCCTTCGAGGAGGAGGCGTGCAATGCCGTTTTCGATGCGGTCCTGGATCGCGCGCTTCAGGGGTCTTGCGCCGAACTGCGGATCAAAGCCCACCTTCGCGATTTCGTCGAGCGCGGCTTCAGTCACGTCGAGGCCGATCTGCTGCTCGGTCATGCGCTTCTTCAGCTGCTTGAGCTGAATCTCGGCAATCTTCTTCACGTTCTTCGCGTCAAGAGAATTGAAGACCACGATCTCGTCGATGCGGTTGACGAATTCCGGACGGAAGTGCTGGCGCACCTCCTTCATCACGGCATCCTTCACCTTCTCGTGCGGCTCGCCCGTCATCTCCATGATTTCCTGAGCGCCCAGGTTCGAGGTCATGACGATCACGGTGTTCTTGAAGTCCACCGTACGGCCCTGGCCGTCCGTCATGCGCCCGTCGTCAAGCACCTGCAGAAGCACGTTGAAGACATCCGGATGGGCCTTTTCGACTTCGTCGAGAAGAATCACCGAATAGGGCTTTCTGCGGACGGCTTCCGTGAGGTAGCCGCCTTCTTCATAGCCCACATATCCCGGAGGCGCGCCGATCAGACGAGCCACGCTGTGCTTCTCCATGAATTCGCTCATGTCGATGCGGATCATGGCCTCGTCGGTATCGAAGAGGAATTCAGCGAGCGCCTTCGTGAGCTCGGTCTTGCCGACGCCCGTGGGCCCCAGGAAGAGGAAGCTACCGTAGGGGCGGTTCGGATCCGAGAGTCCTGCACGGCTTCTCAGAATCGTCTCCGTCACGCGGCGCACGGCCTCGTTCTGGCCGACCACGCGCTTCTCAAGAGCTTCGGCCATATGCAGAAGCTTCTGGCGTTCGCCTTCCATCATCTTCGAGACGGGAATTCCGGTCGCGCGGCTCACCACCTCAGCGATTTCCTCAGCACCGACGGACGTGCGCAGGAGCTTCGGCCCCTTTTCGCTCGCTTCCGTGCGGGCTTCGGCCTTCTCGGCTCTTCTCAGCTTCTCCTCGAGCTTCGGGAGCACGGCGTACTGGAGCTCTGCGAGCTTTTCGTACTGCGCGCTTCTCTTATATTCATCCATTTGACGATGAACGCGGTCGATTTCGTCGCGGACCGACTTTTCACCGAGCGCTTCGCTCTTTTCCTTCTTCCAGACCTCTTCGAGGTCGGAATATTCGCGCGAAAGCTTGGCGATTTCGTCTTCGATCACCTGAAGGCGCTTCTTCGAAGCATCGTCCGTTTCCTTCTTCATCGCCTCGCGCTCGATCTTCAGCTGAATGAGGCGGCGGTCGAGCTTGTCGAGGGCCTCAGGCTTCGAATCGATTTCCATCTTGACGCGGGCCGCGGCCTCATCAATGAGGTCAATGGCCTTGTCCGGAAGGAAGCGGTCGGTGATGTAGCGGTGCGAGAGCTCCGCAGCGGCAACGATCGCGGGGTCGGTAATTTCGACGCCGTGGTGCGCTTCGTACTTTTCCTGCAGACCGCGCAGAATCGCGATCGTGTCCTCAACAGAGGGCTCGTCGACCATCACTTTCTGGAAGCGCCGCTCGAGTGCGGCATCCTTTTCGACATACTTTCTGTATTCGTCAAGGGTGGTCGCGCCGATCACATGAAGTTCGCCTCTCGCGAGGGCGGGCTTCAGCATATTGCCGGCATCCATGCTCCCTTCGGTCTTCCCCGCACCGACAACGGTGTGGAGCTCATCGATGAAGAGAATGATCTGGCCCTGCTGGTCCGTCACTTCCTTCAAAAGCTTCTTCAGGCGCTCCTCGAATTCGCCGCGGTACTTGGCGCCTGCAATGAGGCCCGCCATATCGAGCGAAAGAATGGTCTTGCCGCGAAGCGTATCGGGCACTTCGTTGTTGACGATGCGCTGCGCGAGCCCTTCGACGACGGCCGTCTTGCCGACGCCCGGCTCGCCGATGAGCACGGGGTTGTTCTTCGTGCGGCGCTGCAGAATCTGCATCGTGCGGCGAATTTCGTCGTCGCGGCCGATCACGGGGTCAAGCTTCCCTTCGCGGGCGCGCGCCGTCAGATCGATCGTGTATTTCTTCAACGCTTCACGCTGATTTTCCGCATCGGGGTTGTCCGCGGTATCGCTGCCGCGAACAGCCTTGATGGCTTCCTCCATCGCACGGCGCGTGAGGCCCGCGTCCTTTGCAAGGCGCCCGGCTTCGGAACGGTCGTCCGAAAGCGCAAGCAGGAACATTTCGGTCGAAACGAACTCGTCGCCCGCCTTCATCGCCTCCTTTTCAGTGAGGTTCAGAAGGTTGACGAGGTCGCGCGAAACCTGAATGTCGCCGCCCTGACCGGACACCTTCGGCAGCCGGTCAATCGCTTCGTTCACGTCGCGCGTGAGGCGCTGCACGTTGACGCCGGCACGCTCGAGCAGGCTCCTGCTCGAACCTTCATTGTCGGCGAGCACGGCTGCAAGCAGATGCAGGGGTTCCATGACCTGATTGTCATGGGCGAGTGCAAGCGACTGAGCCGCGCCGAGCGCATCCTGGAACTTAGTCGTGAGCTTGTCTTGACGCATATGTTTGAAATCTCCCTTTGGGACGCTCCGTATTGGGATCATCCCGAATATGCAATACATATGGGGGTGGAGCTCAAAAGATCAAGGGCGCGTCCCCCGCGGAACGCGCCCTTTTTACGTTTGGTTTCAAAGAGATGTTTGACGCTCGCTCAGCCTTCTGGCAGGAATCCTTAGGCCCAGCGGGCCTTTGCCCGGTCGTCCGACTCTCTCGCATCAACCCAGCGTTCGCCTTCCGGAGTCGTTTCGCGCTTCCAGAAAGGCGCCTCGGTTTTAAGCCAGTCCATGATGTATTCGCAGCCTTCAAAGGCTTCGCCGCGGTGGGGCGCCGAGACGAGGCAGAGCACGATCTGGTCGCCGACCGAGAGGTCGCCCACGCGGTGAATGACGACGACGTCCTCGAGATGAAAGCGCTCGCGGGCCTTCTCAACGATTTTCCCGAGCGCCTTCTCGGTCATGCCGGGATAGTGCTCAAGCGTCATCTTCGAAACGGCCGCGCCGTCGTTTTTGTTCCGCACGACGCCCACAAAGGAAACAACGGCACCCGCCGAGGGGCTTGCCTCGCGCACGCGGGCGACTTCATCGTCGAGCGAAAAGTCTTCCGGGCTCACGCGAATGGTGGTTAATGCCACGACGACCCTCCGCTCAGCCGCCCGTCACCGGCGGGAAAAAAGCGACCTCGTCGCCGTCCTTCACGGCGGCGTCATCCTCCGCCATTTCCTGGTTGACGGCGCCGCGGATGCGTTTGAGGTTCCTGAAGGCCGAATCCCAGGGCTCGCCCCTGGCAATGAGCGCATCGCGCACGCCCGCGAGCGTCGACGCGTCGCCCGGGAGATCCATCATCTCGCCCGGCTTGCCGATCTTGTCGCGAAGGCTCGCGAAATAAAGCACTTTTACCTGCATCAAAAAAATCCTTTTGGAAAAAGCCGCCGGTTCTCAGGCGAAGAACTGCGCGAAGGGGAAGTAGTGAACGATGTCGCCCTTCTTCACCGACGCGCCCGCCGGAATGTCGACGAGGCCGTCCGCCCAGGCGCAGCTCGAGAGCACCTGCGAATTCTGCGTGTGATAAAGGTCGAGCCCGCCCTCGTCGTTTCTGCGCACGCGCACGAATTCCTCGCGGTCGCCGGGCTTCGCCCAGTCGAAATCCGCACGGATCTTCATGGGGGTCATGTCGACCTTGGCGAGCCCCATTCTGCGCATGAGGTAGGGACGCGCCATCATGAGGCAGACGACGAAGCCTGAGACCGGATTCCCGGGGAGACCGATGAAGGGCACGCCCTTCACTTCGCCGAAGGCGAGGGGCTTGCCGGGCTTGAGCTTCACGCGCCAGAGGTCGATCCGTCCGAGAGCCTCAACCGCAGGCTTGATGTGATCCTCTTCGCCCACGGACATGCCGCCCGTCGTCATGATGACGTCCGACGTTTCCGCCGCGTGCTCGAGCGCGCGCTTCGTGGCCTCCAGGCTGTCGGGAATGCTTCCCAAATCCGTCGCCTCGCAGCCGAAGAGCGTGAGGAGGCTTCGGATCATGAAGCGGTTCGAGTTGTAGATTCCGCCCGGACGAAGCGGTTCGCCAGGCTGCACGAGTTCGTCGCCCGAGAAGAAGACGCCGACCCGGAGCTTGCGGTAGACATTCACGTAGGCGCGGCCGATCGACGCCGTCATGCCGATGGCGCCCGGCGTCATGCGAACGCCCTTATTGAGAATCACAGAACCCGCGGCAACGTCGGAGCCCTGAAGGCGAACCCAGGCGCCTTTCTTGGGAGCCCTGCTGAATACCGCCAGATCGCCCTCGCGCTCCACCTCTTCCTGAGGCACGACCGTATCTGCACCCTCCGGCAGGGGCGCCCCCGTGAAGATTCTCGCGCAGGTGCCGGGCTCAATTGCGACCCCCACCTTGCCTGCTGCGATGCGCTCGGCAACGGGAAGGCGCACGGGCGCATTTTCGGAAGCGGAGGCAAGATCAGCCGCCCTCAGGCAGTAGCCGTCCATCTGGGAATTGTCCCAGCCCGGAACGTCGATCATGCTCGTCACGTCTTCGGCAAGCACGCGGCCCGTGGAGTACATGAGCGGAATGGTTTCTGTCTCATGAATGGGCTCGGCTTCCCGAAGAAGCATGGCGAGCGCCTCAGCATAGGTAATCATCGATTATGTCCTTCAAAAGGATCTGACTCAGAGCTTTCCTTTCGCGAGCGCCCCGGACATCAGTTCCTCGATAAAGTCTGCAACCGCCTGCGGATCGTTCAGGCTGAGGCGCGGAATTCCCTCGAATCCCGGCTCATCGAAATCCGTCGCTACCGCAACGGGAGGATTCTGAAGCCCGCCGCGCTCTGCGAGCGGGGGTTCATTTGCCGCCTCCCTGCGGCGAACCTCAATTCTAGGGAAGCTTCCCTCGTGCTTGAAGCCCTCAATCAGAATGATGTCCTCTTCGCCCGCAAGGCTGATGAGCTCCTCGATGGAGACCGGCCCATCCGGCGTTTCCGACATCACCGCCCAGCGTTCGGCCGTGCGCAGAATGACGCGTGAGGCGCCTGCCTCCCGGTAGCGCCAGGTGTCCTTCCCCGGACGGTCGAGGTCAACCCCGTGATGCGCGTCCTTGATGGCGGCGACCCTCCTGCCGCGCCTCACGAGTTCAGCGAGCACCTTTTCCGAAAGCGTCGTCTTTCCCGACCCCGAACGTCCGATAAAGCCCACGGCAAAGGGCTTTTTTCCCTGCGTCATGCCCAGGGCTTCGACGCAAAAGCGGCAACGGCCTCGCGGATGCGGGATTCATCCACCGCAACCGTGGTCTTTCTCTGTTCGCGCTCGAAGATGTCTGCGAAAGCGTCGGGGAGCGGCACCGTCTTTCCCGTCGCCTGCATCGTCATCTTCGGGAACTTCACGGCCTGAACCGTCTCGAAGCAGATCGTCTTCACGCCGACCGGATGGAGGTAGACGCCGGTATAGAGGCAGTCGGCCGTGTGCGGGTCGATCGTCGTCGCGTACTCGATATTCAAGGATTCAATGATTTCGAGTCGGTTCGCATGGTTGGAGGTGCCCGCGGCTAGGCCGGAGCGGCGAACCTTCGAGAATTCCTGCTGCGTGAGCTCGAAGGAACCCTTCTCTTCCAGATCCTTCATCAGTTCCTTCACGCGCACGCCGTTTCGTCCGAGCACTTCAAAGAGGAAGCGCTCGAAGTTGGCCGCACGCGAAATATCCATCGAGGGCGACGAGGTGGCGATCGTTTCGCTGGCCGGCCGGGGACTGTAGACGCCCGTACGGAGGAACCTGTCCATCGCATCGTTTTCGTTGGTGGCGACGAGGATCCTCAGGATCGGAAGCCCCATCGCGCGCGCAACGTAGCCCGCAAAGGCGTTGCCGAAGTTGCCCCCCGGAACGCAGAAAACCACCTGTTCGTTCTGCGCGCCCGTCGCCTGAATGTAGGCGTAGAAGTAGCAGGCCACCTGAACGGCGATTCGCGCCCAGAGGTAGGAATTGACGGCGCCGAGCTTGTTGGCCTTGCGGAATTCCTCATCCTCAAGGAGCTTGTAGACCAATTCCTGGCAGTCGTCGAACGTCCCCTCGACCTCGAGGTTGAGGACGTTCTCATCCTTGTTGGAATAGAGCTGCGCGGACTGGAATTTCGACATTCTGTCCTTAGGCGAAAGCATCACGACGCGCGTGTCCCTGCGGTCGCCGAAGGCATATTCGGCCGACGCCCCCATGTCGCCCGTCGTGGCGCCGAGGAGCGTGATGTTTTCGGGTTCGGTGCCCAGGTGCTTCGCGTGAAGGCGCTTCAGGAACTGGAGACTGAAGTCGTCGAACGTGAGCGTCGGGCCGTTGGAGAGCTCATAGAGCCCCACGCCGTCATGAAGCCACTTGATGGGCGCGACGTCGTGGGCCTTGAAGGGATCGCGGCCGTTGCCGAAGTTTGCGGGCTGCCAGGCATCGCGGCAGAGCCCCCAGAGATCCGGAACAGGAATCTGCGTCCAGAAGCGGCGGAGCACCTCGAGCGCAACGCTCGGGAAGTCGCGGCCGCGAAGGAGTGCGAGATCTTCCGAAGTGAATTTGGGATAGTTTTCAGGGACGTAAAGACCACCGTCCCGTGCGAAGCCTTCAAAGGCGATGTCTGCGAAGGTCTTGCCGTCTGCGGCGCCGCGCGTCGAGATGTAAAGCATATTGAGAGATCTCCGTTCGGGGGCCCGGATTTTTCCGGCGGCGCTTCGCCTCCTTCGAGGTGAAGCGTTCCTTAAAAAGATGAAAATGCCGGAAAGCTGTGGGCAGAATCGTGTGTCGCCAGTTTGCTTCAATGGCGTATTTCTGAAATCGTACCCTATGGCTAAACCCATGGGATCACTCGTGATGCGGAAATTTCCCTCTCTCCCCATTAACCTTCTTTCGGATATGCCGCGGACTCGACTTCCGGACTAGCGGATTTCTTATTTCTCCCTCCAAAGCTGTAGCCGGGACTACAGACAGGAGTGCGCTGAGGCTCCAAAAATAGAGTGCTGAAAACCAAAACACTCTGCACGCTCGTCGACCCAAACGACGGGCGCCCTCAGTAAAAGGAGAAAAACAGATGAAGCACGCATTCAAGCTCGCCGCCGCTGCTGCGGCCGTTGTTCTGGCCATGAATCCGGCCCTTGCTGAAGACCGGACCTACGACGCCGACGTCGTCGTGATCGGCGCCGGCGCCTCCGGCTCCGCCGCTGCCTGGGCCGCCGCGGAAAAGGGCCTCAAGGTCGTGACGCTCGAAAAGTCCGCGATGGTGGGCGGCACGGGCAAATTCTCTGAAGGCATCTTCGCCGTCGAAAGCTCCATGCAGCGCGACTGGAACTACGGCCTCACGAAGGACCAGGCGTTCACAATGATCATGAATTACGGCCACTGGCGCGGCAACGCCCGCATGGTGCGCGCCTTCGTCGACCGTTCGGCCGATACCATCGACTGGATGAAGAAGAACGGAGTCAAGTTCGAGAAGCTCTTCTCCAACTATCCGAACGGCCTCTACACCTGGCACATTTATGAAGGCCGCGGCGCGGGCTGGATCAACCTCTTCATGAAGAAGTACCAGGACGCCGGCCAGACGCTCCTCCTCAATACGTGGGGCGAGAAGCTCATTCAGGAAAACGGCCGCGTCGTGGGCGTCGAGGCGACCAATAAGGCGGGCGACAAGATTACCGTGCGCTCGAAGACCACCATCATCGCCACGGGCGGGTTCTTCGACAACAAGGAAATGCGCGAGAAGTATCTGCGCTTTGCCGACTCTGACGGCCTTGCTCAGACCGGGAAGACCGGCGACGGCATCCGCATGGCCTGGTCCGTGGGCGGCGGCAAGGAAGGCACCGAAGTGCAGGCCTCCTACCGTCCGGGTCCCCGCGGCGTCGGGACGACCAACCACGTGAGCGCCACCGCCAAGCAGCCGCACCTCTGGCTCTCGCCCAAGGGCGAACGCTTCTGCAATGAACAGATCATGCTCGAGTGGCCGTTTGCCGGCAATGCCCTTGAACGCATCGGCGGCACGATGTACGTGGTCTACGACCAGAAGACGCTCGACCATATGGAAACCGATCAGGGCATCGACCTCGGCGTCGGCGTCATGGTTCCGGTGGGCACGAAGCTCGTCAACTACCAGAAGGAATGGGATGCCGCCGTGAAGGCGGGCTGGGCCTTCAAGGCCGATACGCTCGAAGGCCTTGCAAAGGCGACCGGCATGAATCCCGAAAAGCTTGCGAAGACCGTTGCTGAATACAACGGCTACTGCGCCGTGCGCCACGATGCCGAATTTGCGAAGGACCCGAAGTACCTGCGCGAAGTGAAGACCGGTCCCTTCTACGCGATCAAGTCGGTTGCCTCGACGCTCGGCACCCTGGGCGGCATCAAGGCCAACGAACGCTTTGAGGTCGTCACGCAGAATGAGGATCCGATCCCGGGTCTCTATGCTGCCGGCAACGACGTGGGCGGCATGTACGGCGACTCCTACGACCTTCTGATGGCGGGCTCCACCGTGGGCTTCGCGGTCAATTCCGCCCGCATTGCGGTCGACTCCGCGGCCGAGTACATCAAGGCTCAGAAATAATCACCGAAAGTCCTGAGAAAGCGCGCCGATTCCGATCGATCGCGCTTTCTCTCACCCATCCAGAATCTCTCCACTCCCGGCCGGATGCCTGACAAAGCTTCCGGCCGCTTTAATGACATGGACCACCCACTGCATCGAACCCGTTCGAGCGAATGGGCGCGACAATAGGTGTATCTACCTCTAATACCGCAGGAGGCCATGCCATGACAAAGAAGCATACGCAAACGACGCTTGATGTTTCCATCGAATATTCCGCGATCGGGCTGGACCTCGCCAAATACGACGTTTCCTTGGCAGCGGTGACGCTCAACGAGGGAGAAATTATTTGTATCGACCGCGTGACTTATGCCGAGCTCTATGAGCTTGCCGACAAGCTCTCCCCGACGCTGTTTGCAGTTGAACCGTGCTGCGGCTACTCGCAGCTTGCCCATGAGCTTGAAGCTCGCGGCCATGAGGTGAGCGTTATCAACGGCAAAGTCGTCAAGATGTGGATCGACACGCATATGTCGGGCCAGAAAACCGACATCAACGATGCGCTCGCGCTTGCCCGGCTGACGGCCGATCCGGATCTTCGGCCTATTCGCGCGAAATCTCTCGAAGAATGCCGCATTATGACGGTGCAGGGCGTGCGTCAGCAGCTGATCGGACAACGTACGAAGACGCTCGTCAGCTTCAAGGGCTTTGCCCAGACCTGGGGAATCCACATGCCTGCCGGCAGGCGCAATCTCAAAAAGATGCGTGAAGCCGTGGAAGCTAAGGCAGACATGATGGGCGACGCAGCTGTCTCTGCTCTGACGACGATGCTTGACCGCGTGAAGACGCTCGATGATCAAATTCATCAGCTCGACAAGGACCTTGAAGCACTGGTCAGCGCCAATGCCAACGGCAGGCTGCTGAAGAGCGTCATGGGCGTCGGCACTCAGATCGCCGCCCGCTTCATTACGGTTGTCGGCGATGTAAAACGGTTTGAAACGTCACGCTCGCTTGTTGCCTACATCGGATGCGTGCCGAAAAATTACATTACGGGGCATGTGAATAAGCCCAGACAAAAGAAGAGCTCTGCTCCCGACCTGAGCAGCAAGGGCCAGGGGCGAATCAGCCGCCGCGGCGACAAATTGCTGAGATCCCTGCTGATGCAGGGTGCGGCCTGCATCTACATGCAGTACTGCAAGAGGCAGCTGCCCGACTGCCAGCTCACAAAGTGGATTGACAAGTAGCTGGCGGTGAGGAAGCCCTACGGCAAGATCATGGTGTCGCTGGCGGCGAAACTCATCCGGATCGCATGGGCGGTGCTCACCTACGGCAAAAAGTTCGACATCCACAGAGCGGGCGTCCCCCGCTCGGTGCTGGCGGCGATGGCCGTTCAACCCAGCAATGAGGCTGCCGCTGCAGCATGAGGCATCGGCAATTCCATAACTAATCGCGTGAAATGAGAAACCCTTTTCTGTAAGGCTTGTCCGACAGCTATTCATGTCGAATTGCACTTGATGCATGTGGCTTTTTATTGGCAAGGACAAGACTTCTGATGAGTTCATTTTGGCCATGGCATGCAAGCATGCCGACAGGCCTGAGAGATTAACGGAAGCGGCCTCTCTCGTTGATGCGTGATTACTGGGACTGGAATACTGCCGGCAACAACCAAAATGACATAACACGGATTAGCCGATGTAGGGTCGCTAAGTCCGAATGCGGGCTGCGCTTCGCTTGTCGCATTCGCACATAGCGACATTGTATCGGCGGAGGTCCTGTAAAGCGGCTTACGCGGCATATCCTCAACTTCCAGAACCGCATGACTCTCGTTCAAGATCCAGCAGGATTTTGATCATTACTACCGAAAAAACTTAAAAAATTTCATTGCGTCGCCGGCGCTTTTCTTGTACACTCGAGAGTAATATATTACTCTCGCAATTTAACTTCGAATGTTCCTGAATTTCACGGTCCCGATACCCAGGCTCAAAGGAAAAATCAGTCGGCAAGGCACTAAGAGCGGAACGTACATCCACTACGTTCTGGAGCGCAGCTACGACCCGAAAAAGAAGCACACGGTGCCCAAGCGTGTGCTAATCGGAAAATGCGTTGGTGAAACCGAGACCATGGTTCCGAATGAAAATTTCCTGGTCTTTTTCCCTGATGCCGTTCTCCCAGAAGTCCGGGAGAGCGCCAGGCGCTGCAGCACGCTGATGGCCGGCAGCTACATCGTCATAGCAAACATCGTGCAGACGTACGGCCTCGGCAAAATGCTCCAGAAGCATTTCCTTGATCGAGCTGGGCTGGTGCTGGATCTGGCCGCCTACATGATCATTGAGGAAAGGAATCAAGGGCAGTACTACCCGGACTACGCATATCGACATCCGCTCTTCTCGAAAGACATGCGGATTGCGAGCGACGCCGCCATCTCGAGCTTCCTCGCCAACGTCAGCCCGGACCAAATTTCAGGCTTTCTGAACGACTGGAACGCAAAGCGCGATCATCGCTCACGGATCTACATTTCCTATGATTCAACTAATAAGAACTGCCAGGCGGGAGATGTTGATTTTGTTGAATTCGGCAAGGCCAAAGTCGATCAGGGATGCCCGATTTTTAATCTTGCCGTCGCCTACGACAAAACCAATCAGGTGCCGTTGTTCTATGAATGCTACCCTGGCTCCATTAATGACGTCAGTCAGTTCAAATTCCTTGTAGACAAGGCAATTGCGTACAACTACAAGCGTATTGGCTTCATCATCGACCGAGGTTATTTCTGCAAGATCAACATCGACTACATGGATGCGAATAACTTTGAGTTCATCATGATGGTTAAGGGCTGCAAGGCACTTGTGGCCGAATTGGTCGACAGGCTCCACGGCACTTTCGAAAATCGCGTCGACGCCTCCCTGCGCGAGCATTGCATCAGCGGCACAACGGAAAAAATGAAGATTTTTCCGGAAGACTCACGGGAGCGCTACTTTCATGTCTTCTTTAACCCCATGAAGATGGCGACGGAGCGGCGCGATATAGAAAACGCGCTGACGCAGATGCAGAAGAACTTCGACCAGTGGGTCGGCCGTGAAGTGGAGTTCGGATCCCCGCATACAGATTACTTCCAGTGTCACTACGACGAAAAAGGCCGCTTCCTTTTTGCCGAAGAGAAGAAGAGCATCATCGAGCATGCTTATTCGAGATGCGGATATTTCTGCATCATTACCTCCGAGAAAATGAGCGCCAGAGACGCTTATCTGCAGTACCGAGGCCGCGACGCCTCAGAGAAGCTCTTCAGCGCAGACAAATCATTCCTGGGCAGCAAGAGCATGCGGGTACACTCCGCAGAAGCCGTAAGAGCCAAGATTTTTATTGAATTTATTGCTCTCATTATTCGACAGAGGCTCTACAACCTCCTGAAGGATGAGATGCTCCGCCTGCCGACAAAGAGGAACTACATGACGGTTCCTGCGGCGATCCGGGAACTGGAGAAAATCGAGCTGGTGAGAATCAATGACGGCAGATATCAGCTTGACCACGCAATCACGAGGACGCAGGAAATCATCCTGAAATCCTTTGGCATGACGAAGGACAAGGTTATGTCGCAGGCCGCCGCCATCTCTGCCGCGCTTGCCGGAAAGAAAGACAGCATGGAGGACGTCGAGGATCTGGAACCGATTGGCGAGGAGGAGAATGAAGATGCCGAAGCGTAAGTCGCTGGCTTCGATTGAGAAGCAGATCAAACTGACTCAGCAGCGGTTGCTGAAGGTCAAAACACGTTACGAGAAGCTCGGGGTAAAGCTCATCGAACTCAACAAGGAAAAGACGCTGCGGCAGGCCGAAGTGATTGCGGAAGCCATGGCTCGAAGCGGTAAGACCATGGAGGAACTCATGACCTTTTTAAGCCGCTGACTGACCGTCCGAAGTCGCGAGAGTAATAAACGGCTGGAAGTTCAGGCATATGCTCCGCTCGGCCTGAAGGCCGTGCTCGCTATTCCACGACCGCTTGACAGGAATAGGCTCAGTGCCTGAAGGCACCAGGCCAGCAATGCCGCCAGCTGCCGCTATAAGGCGCTCGACTAACTCACTGCCCGCAGCTTCGCTCCTGAGCTCGCGCGTTACCGTACTTGGAGCTTGACAAACGTGGGTGGTCCAGAGATTCGACTTGGGTTCCCGCTCCTCAAATCACTTGAGCTTTGCGTATTCGTCAGGATCCACCGGTTCCATCCAGGTTGTTCCCGCACCCGTCGACATGATGGAAAGATGCTGGAACCAGCCGCCATGCTGCGAGCCGTGCCAGTGCTTGACGTTTTCCGGGATCGTTACGGTTGTGCCGGGAAGAATTTCCTTCGGTTCCTCGCCCCAGATCTGATACCAGCCGCGGCCGGAGACGCCGACCAGCACCTGGCAGGACTTCTGATGCGTATGCCAGAAATTAACGACGCCCGGCGCAAAGGTTACGTTCGAGACGCCGAGCGACTGACCTGCGGGCGTGAGAGACGCAAGGAATGTTTGCCCGGTGAAGTATTTCGCGTAGCCGACATTTTCAACGCCGATGGGAAAGACCGTGCCGCCTGCTTCAAGGAGCGAGGCGGAAATCTCTTTGGCCTGAGCTTCCGAAGGCGCCTCGGGTTCCGCGGCGGCCGCTGCAGTACCGACAGTCAGGGCAATAGCCGCAGCGGAGAGTGTGAGGAGGATGTGCTTCATGGTGGTGCTCCAGTAAGTCGTTCTAAAGATGCAGAAAAGCGCCTGCACTTCAGGTTCGAGCTTATTGAGACCCGTCAGCCGTTCTTTGCCGAACTCTCTTGCGGGCTTGCGGCTTTCGATCAAATTCATGGATTTCCGGAGACACTCCTGCAGTAGGTGCGCTTGAACTCCGGAACAGAAGACCTCATGGCAGCAGGCCAACCACCGTATACGCCATAATGATTTTCTGCGAATGAAAATCATTTCTTATTTGTCATGCGAAAACGCTCACTCTCCGCTGCGGCATTCTCTGCACTCCTTTCGGCTTCGCTGCTTGTCGCACAGCCTCTGGCTGCTGAACCAGCCGGCTTTCCGGAATTTTCGCTTCAAGCAACGGACGCCGAACCGGTGCTTCTCGGGAGCGCTGCAACGATCCATTCCCGGATTCTTGATGAAGACCGAACCTTCCTCATGAGAGTGCCGCCCAAAGCAAAGAAGAGCTCTGAGGCTCCCGTCGACCTCACCGTCATCTACATTCTTGACGCCGAAAAGCATTTCGCTTCGGCCGCGGCTTCTGCCGCCTTCTTTGAAGCCTCGCGCATTTCTTCTCTCGGGCCCGCTGTCGTCGTCGGAATCGTCAGCACCGATCGGACGCGAGACTTTACGCCGACGGCGTCGAACGCCAGACGGGACGGCTCGATTGACGAGAAAGCGGCTCTGCTCGGCGGCGGTGCAGACAAATTTCTGGAGTTCCTCACGACCGAACTTCGCGACGCGGCAGAAAAGCGCCTGCCTGCCGGAACGCGCGTCGTGCGCCGCATGCTGATCGGACACTCCTACGGCGGACTCTTCACGCTCCATGCGCTCCTCACGCACCCGGAACGCTTTGACGCCTACGCAGCGCTCGATCCGAGCCTCTGGTGGGACCAGGGGAAGCTCGCAGAATTCGCCCGCCAGCATGGCGCAGCAGGCGCTCAGTCCCTCGCAAAGCCTCCGCAGCTTTACACCGCCTTTGCTTCAAAGCCGAGAAAGGAAAACACCTTCCACCTTTCCGAAGGAAAGCGCTTTCAGGAAGAAACCGCTGTCACGCTCGACAAAGAAGGGATCCGCACTCAAGTCCGCTTCTTCCCCGACGAAGTACACGGCACGGTTGCGCCGCCCGCCATCTTTGATGCGCTCAAGGTTCTTTTCCCGGCAGGGAACGTTCAGAAACCTTCGCCGCAGTGACGAACCTGACTATCGGGACGTTTCGGAGTGATCAGGGAAGCGGATGCTGCGGCGCCCGGTTTTCAATCCAGTCGTCAACCGAGGCAAAAAGACACTCCGAAAAGAGAAGCGTCCGGCCTTCCCGACGCACTTCTCCCATCTGGATCCAGCGGCTCAGAATGCGCGACACGCTCACGCGATTCAGATTGACGAGCTCGCCGATCGTTGAAACCGGGAGTTCAAGAGGGAGCGCATGCCAGCCGTCCTCGCGCGGGAGCGTCCCGGTGATCCGGCAGAGGGACTTTGCGTAGATGACGACGCGCTCCTGAGGCGGCCTCAGGAAGTTGGCCGCCATGCCTTCAAGAAGCGACTCTTCCTTCGCAATGACGTTTCGGATCTCGAGCTTGGCGTATTCAGGTCGCTCCTCAATCGCAAGCGCAAGCACCTCGGGCGGAATCGAGAGCACGCGGCTCTTCTTCAAAGCCCGCGTATAGACATTGCAGCGCGTGCGGATGCTTGCCGTCATGTCTCCCATAACGCGCCCCGGCAGAACAATGGAGAGGATGTACGGCCTGTGATCAAGCGCTTCGGCCGCACAGTAGGCGCAGAGACCATCCTCGAGGAAGAAGAGCCGCTGCGATTCGCCGCCGCGCTTCAATACTTCTCCCTTATTGACCACGCGCAGAGTCCCGTGCTCGCGAAAGAGCTGAACGAAAGGCTCCGGTTCCGCGGGAAGGAAATACGGGTATGTGGTGAAGATCCTGCGCATAATGGGATTGAGGAAGGCATTACATTCCCCATTATCCCATGATAACTATGAGAATTTAGATAGCAATATTCGTCATCATGTTCGAACAAGCGACAGCAGAACTTCATGGATCATCATCCGATAGTCCTTTTGCTCGAATTGATTTTGTATTTTGATTCTGCAACACCCATGTCCGACAGGTAGTAATGGACACTCCGGTTGCTTCCTCGATTTCCCGCCATGTAGCGCCTCGCCGGCGCATCGCACGAACGCGCGACTTTACGTCTTCACCGTAGCGGTACTGATTGACGGAAAGCTGCACCTTAAATTCTCCTGTCTTCCACTTGGCGTGCCAATCTCGCAAAGTGTTGGCTGAGAGATTCAGAATGCGCGAGGCCCGAACATAACCCAGGCCGAGGTCGAAGAGTTCTAGTGCTGCAAGTCTCTTCTCGTCGGAGGCAAAGGCTGGGCGAATTCGTCCTTCTTTTTCGCGTGCCCTAAGCGACTCTTCCGCTGCACGCTTCGTTTTCGTATATGACGTCTTCATGAGAAATCACGGATCGAAAGCGAAAAAAAGCCCGTCTCCCGAAACTCTCTCAGGAAACGGGCTCTATCGAGAGGGTCGTCTGAAGCGGCGAACATCCGCAGATGTCCGCCGCATTCATTGCGACGCGTCTGCTGCCTCTGAAGGAACTTCAGAGGCAGAGCCATTCAGGCTTAGAACGCGTAGCGGACCTGAGCGTTGAACGAATTGTTCATGCGCTCGTCGGAACCGACGCCCAACTTGTAGCTGAGACCGAAGCCCCAGTCGCCGTTCGTAGCGTTGATGCCGAGGGTCGCCTGCACCGGGTTCGAATCGATCACGCGGACCGAAAGGTCGTCGGTGGCGGAGACGCCGTTGATGCCGAGCTTGAGGTCAGCATCCTTGTCGCCGAAGGTCGGAACGACCGAGAGGTCGAACTTCGGAGCAAGGGTCCAGCCGTTGGTTTCGAAGTCAGCCGAGAGGGCAACGCCGACAGGCATCTGGAAGATGTTCTGGTCATCGATGTCGGTCACATAGCCGGCTTCAAAGCCGTCGGTCGAGAGCTGGGTGTAACGGAGACCCACGTGCGGAACGATGTTCACGGCGCCGGCCTTCGTGAGGACTTCACCGCGGACGCCGACCGTAAAGGCATCGGTATCCTGCGAGAACTTCCAGGCGTGGTTGTAGCCGTTGGCCGTCACGTCGTTCGAAGCGCTCATGTAGCCGATGTCGGCCGCAACGTTCCAGATGTCGGCGAAGGTCTTCGAGGCGTAGACCGAGAAGCCGACGAGGTCGGTATCGGTCGAAGCGGCAACGCCCGAGTTCTTGCTGTCCGTATCAGCGGTGCCGATCGTGAGAGCGGCGCCGAGGACGGCATTGCAGGAGAACTGGTAGTCGAGACCGAGGACGCCCGAGTAGATGTCAGAGCTGTAGCCCGCACCGTCAAAGAGCTTCTTGGCTTCGAACTTGCCGCCGTTCACATCGGCCCAGACGTTGACGCCCTGAGCACGCTGCGTGAGGATGCTGTTGCGCGTGGCAACCGTGTCAGCCATCTGGTTGACGGCATCCATCGTGAGCGTCTGAACGCCGGTGGTCGCGCCGAGCGAGGCGACTTCATTGCCGATCTTCGTCACCTGAAGGTCCGTGAGGCCATTGAGCGCCTCATCCTGCAGGAGGTAGCTCATGAAGGCTGCGGACGAAGAAGTCGGATTAGCCGTACCCTGCGTCACTGTCGCCTTCGCAAGACCCATGGTCTTGAGACCAGCAAGGCCCTGCATATCTTCGTCGGCCTTGAGCGCAACTTCGTATGTATTGGCGAGGGTCTCAGAAGCACCCAACGTCAGGATGCGGCCGTAGTCCATCATGAGGTCTGCAGTTCCAGCGCCGGTCACAGACGTTTCAGACGCATAGAACTTGTCGCCGACCTTGGTATTGGCAACGTAAACCACGCTGCCGGAGGCAAGCCTCAAGGCCTCATCAAAGATCGCCGTCTTGCCCGTCACGTCGACATTCTTTGCGTCAACGAGGAGCATGGAACCAGCAGCAACGGAAACACCAGTCAGAGACGAAGTCTGCGTCGCCGCACCCGTAGCCGCCAACGTGCCCGTCAGAGTCTCGTATCCAGTTTCCGTCTTGTTGGAAACATAAAGAACCGACTTGACGATGTTCTTGTCCTGATTGCTTTCCGCAGTCGTATCACCCAGGCTGTAGCCCGTACGATCGAAGAGCGTAGAAGCAGCCGCATTGTCCGTGGTACCCACAGAAACGATCGAACCGCGACCAGCTTCAACCGAAGCGCCGAAAGCAACCTTGCCGACGGCAACCGTCGAGGCTTCCGAAGTCAGGAGCTGACCATCCTTCCAGGCCGGATCCGCGAAAATCGAACCGGAAACAAGTTCACCAGCAACAAGGCTACCGGCGGTTTCATTATCACCGACGGTCACAGCGCCAACGAGCTTGCCAACCGTAGTCGAGCCAAGGACTTCAGCGCCCGTTGCATTCAGCGTACCAGCGACGGAAAGGTTGCCAGTGACATAGAGATCTGCCACGGTGAGGTCGTAAGCCGTACCGCTGGCAGTCTTGCCCATCGTCATGGTGCCGTCGACATCCAGAGACCCGAGCACCGAAGTACCCTGAACATCTAGGGAGGCGGCTTCAGCGACAACCATGTCGCCAGCGCCATTTGAACCGCTTGCAAGCGCACCAATTTCAGCGCCATTGCCGGTCACGACCAGCATCGTGCCGCTGTCAAGCGTAGCGCCGGCAAGAGCGCCGCTGGCCGTCTGAACCAGCTTGCCGGTACCGTTGAGCTTGAGGGTATTCGAAACAACCAGAGACGTTGCCGTGTCGGAAAGCTTGGCGGCAGCATACGAACCAGCAAGAGCGCCGCTCACGCCGGTGACCGTCAGATCCTTCAGTTGATCGAGTTCAACACCGCCAAGGTTCTTGATCGAGTCGTAAGCGATTTCCGAGCCGGAAACCATGGTCGAAAGACCAGATACCCCGACATTGGCAAGCGAAACAAGACCCGTACCGGAAGTCCCGTTGAACTTCTGAGCAAGTTCCGCAATCTTAGTAACATCCAACTCCCCAGCTTCAATGCCGGTGACGTTGACGATACCTTGATTATTGGTCAGACCAGTAAACCCAGAGGCAAGCGTTACACTGCCCGAAACGATTTTAAGACCAACAGCTTCGGCGGAAACATTAAGCTCGCCATCACCAACGCTAAAGCTGCTACCCGAAGCGTTGGCGAGAGCCTTGCTGATCGTAAGCGTACCGCCGCTGACATTCATGTTCGCGCCGGAAACCAGCTTCAGGGTATCGATTCCAACAACGGCGTTGTCATCGATCGTAGCGGTAGATCCGGAAGCCATATCGAGGCCAGCAAGGGTCAGCTTGGCATCACCGTTAACCTCAACCGTGTGACCGCTATCTCCCTGCTGAGCCTGAACAGTGATCGTCCCGAAGGTATAGTCGCCAGCCGTGAAGGCAATATTCACAGCTCCCGACTGACCGCCAACACTCGCGTTCCCGGTGTAGTCCTTACCAGCGACCTGGAATTTGCCGCCTGCGAACGTAACATCACCATCAGCAAACGCAATGCTGCCGGAGTTGACGACGCTTTCGTTCGTGATGTTGAAGACGCCGGTTTTGTTGATGGTCAGCGTGTCAAACTTGAGGTGACCTTCAAGGGCATTGGAATTATTCAGCACGAGAATCTGCGTATTCAGCGTACCTTCGACAGTAATCGAAGCGGCTTTAGCTACGCCTGTGTTGCTGAACGTTGCACCTTCCTTGACAGTAAGAGTTTCAGTATTAAATACCGAGCTCTTACCTTCAGACCACTGACCACCGGAAGTCGTGAACTCACCTGCCTTCAGCGTGAGCGAAGTCACATCCATCTTGCCGGTATTGGAGGAAGCCTTGACGCCTTCAACGGTCAGATTACCGCCCGACACCGTACCCGCATTGACAAGAGTGCCGACAGTTGTGTTGCCGCCCGAAACCGTGTAGGTGCCGCTCGCCGCGACATTGAGCGTGCCGTCGACATCAAGCATGCCGGCTTCAGACTTCGTGAGGGTAGAACCCTTGCCGATCGTCACATCGCCGAGCACCGTCATCTTGGCGCCGGAGGCAACCGAAAATTCACCGTTGCCGGTCGTCGTCAGAGCGCCTGAAGCAGCAGCTCCGCTGGCTTCTACGTAACGATCCGTGTAATCCTTGGTGGTAAGCGTAACGCTCTGAATCGTCACGGTGGCGCCCGACTGCGCAACAACCTTCGTTCCTGCAGCAGAGTTGGCAGCAGAGCGATTGATGACGAGATCACCGACGTTGGCGGTAGCACCCGAGGCAACGGTCAGAACAGTCGCTTCCGTACCAGCGGTAGCGGAAGACGCAGCCGCGCCACTGGCCAGCTTATTGACTGCAGCCTGCGTCGTCACATCGACAGAACCGATGCCCGTTGCAAAATTGACGGTACCGGCATTCACGTTGATGGCGCCGACGAAGGATTCTGTCGAGCCATTCACATTGACGGTGCCTTTGCCGTTGAATTCAAGCGTATTGTTGCCATTGCCCGCGGCGATGGAGTCCAGACCCGCTTCAGCAGCACCGGTTTCGCCGATATTCACAACGCGGCGGTCAGCAGCATTGATCACAAGGGTGGAGTAGCCCTGAAGATAAGCAAAGCCGCCCATATCTTCATAACGATCTCCGAGAGCGGTTGCTCCGGGAACCAGAGTCGTACCCTGACCAGCCTTGTTGCCGGCATAGGTGACATCTTCTGTTGCATCAAGCGTCAGGGATGTAGTGCTACCACTCTGGGCCCAAAGGCGAATCGCACCGCCGAACCCTTCCGTCTGATTATTCGTAAAGGAAGCGTTCGTGAGGGTAATCGTCGAATTGTCAAGAGTAACCGCACCGCCCTTGCCGGCTGACTTATTGCCATTAAACGTCAGATTCTGGATCTGGATGGCCGTACTGCCGCCGGAAACCTTGCTGATGTAAAGTGCACCAAAATCCTTACCGGTTTCAGAAACGTAGCCTGAGAAGTCCTTGCCATTCCAAACCTTGGACCCCGAGGCCTCCTCGGCAGTGATCTCCTCGCTCGTTGTAACCGTGACCGTAGTTTTGGCAGTCTCAGTGGCATCAGCGGCAATAGCAGAGCCGGCAACACCAGCCATCACGGCAGCGACAGCAGCCGCGACGACGGTCTTTACTGTCTTGCCCTGATAAGAAGAGGCCTTTTCGCTCGTCACGACTGTGCCGCGAGTAAGCGAGCGGGCCACCTTGAAAGTCTTATTCATTCTTTAAATCTCCAAGAGAGAATCTGTTTCTTCCTTTCCCTGAGTGGGTGCAGGAAAAGGATCAGCGTGCAAAAGCACTTTGCTGATCCTAAGAATTTCCTCTGGAGGGGGGGGGGGGTAGAAACCCTTATATTTGAAAAATTGCCTTTGTTTTACCTACTGTTCTGAACATTACAAATATGGAGTAAAAACCCTATATTGCCATTGTTGGCAAGGAACCACGAGCAAAATCACCAGGGCGTAAAGCACGTCAGGAGTGTTACGGCCGCATCTGGATTCAGATAGTTAAAAATCTTGTTCTCATCTGAAAAAGTCAGCAATACACCAATGGCTGTCGTCTGAAGCAGCAGCCAACTGGCCAGACCGCCTAGCGCCAAACCAGACGAATCGCGCGCCTCTATCCTGACCCATTTCACAATCAAAAGGAAAGCTACCAGTGAAGCGGCCACGGTGGAATCACAGATGTACCGAATGAGTACTCCGGCATTGTTGTATGCGAAATAACTAATAATCAGTGTGACAACAATCGACCCTGCAGCCAGCCACAGTAGTTTTTTGTCGCTATTTTTTCGGCACTCAAAGAAGGCCAGCAGAAATCCAAGAAACAGCGGTATCTGAAGCATTCCGGCATGAGGACCGCTGTAGAGATAATTTCCCGCATTATCCGCCGGCGGGTTTGCCAAGCCGATGAATGGAAATTCCCTCAGCGTTTCAAATGGCTCGAGGAAGAAGGCATTCACCATACCTGCAAGATTTCTTAAAGACATCACCTGCTCGTTGGCTTGAATGTTTGTCACCGTAAACTGCAGATACTGACCAAACTCAAGGATATTTCCAAAGCGGGCGTAGTTGTAATACATCACCCCCGCCGCCCCAATAATTACTGGCGTCCCGATGACTAAGATGTCGCCTGCCAGAGATCTGAGAGAAGACTGCTTCTCTTTTACCTGCCTCCATAGCGGCGGAAGAGCAAAGACCATGGCGAAAAGAACTACCAACGGCCTCGATAGAACGATAAGAACTACGCTTAGCCCGGCAACTGCAAGCAGCATGCGCCGGAACAATGGCGTATCCGCCTGGGTACTGGCATAGAGCGCCGCAATAAAAACACTCAGCCACAGGTATGCGCTCAAATAAGGAAGATAGTAAAAAGTGACCGATGCCTGCAGCATCGTGGTCAATGTGCCTCCTGTTAGAACTGCACCCTCTGCAAGAAGAAAAAGAAGCAAATTAGGCTTCAAATCAAAGAAGCGCACCAATGCTTGCATCGCCCAATAAAGTGCCAGCAATGCCCAGAATGCCAAGATTCCGGCGGCGAGCGCCGGCAAAGGTAACTCCCCCGTAAGCAGCCATACCGGCAGATAAGCCGTAAGGAGTGGTGCAGGCCCAAAATAGCAATAGTACTTTCCGTCTTTCCAGGCGTGATCCCAGTAGTAATTCACGCCGGCTGCCGCACGTTCGCTTGCATCATACGGGTTCTTGAGCTTCAAAAGCCCGGGATCAGAATCAAGCTGAAGATGGAACTGCCCGGCATGGAATGCGCTGAAGAGCTGCGTATAGATGTCCGCTTTAGCGAGAGACTCTCCAACTGGAAGAGGCTGCGCAAGCTGACCATCTTCACTAGTGAGCTGCAGTATGGACCCGTTGGTAAAAATGAAGCTCTTTTCACCCTTAGCGTTGCCTTCCCAGCTTGTCACTGCAAAAGATAACGAGACAACTGCAAGGAGAACCAAGAAAGATAAGCCCTGATGGAGTCTGCTTGCCTTGTCAAAATTTTCTCTCCAAAGACTCATGGATACAGCTGCCGCACTCGCCATCAGACAGAAAGCTGTAAGCCAGAAGCGCAACCACGAAATCTCCAACTGCCTTGTCGGGTTGAAAAGAAGCTGTGTAATCAGAATGTTGCCCTGGGAGGGAGATAACGCACGAATCGCGAAATTCTGAATATTTCCCTTCGGCACAATCTCGGCCCGCGCGCAGTTTCTGCTTCCCCCTGGATTCAGCACAGCCGTAGCTGCAGGCACCAATTGATGCGTATTCACGGCATCCGTGAAATAGATGCCGAACTTCTGAATTCCCGGAGCTCCCATCGCGCAGATCTCTACCGAATTAGCGTTGAGACTAACTCGAGAAAGCGATGCGGTTGGCTGCGTCTCAGTCAGCAGCACTCCTTTCTGTCCATCTGCAGCTTGCGGCAGAGTAACTTCCTGCTGCGGCAACTGCGGCATGAACCAGTACGCGTGATTGAAAACAAAAAATTCCAATAAAACAGCAAGTAGAAAGGCTATTGCCAGAGCAAAAGGCGTGCGCAGCTTTTTTTCCCGGAGAGCTTGGCTAACGATCATTTGCCAGTCTCCCTCAGCCCAAGCTGATAAAGCATGTTGAGATCTATTTCAAAGTTCTGCCGGTCCTTTTTCGTAATGGTGTCAAGAATTAAGCCGCAAACAAACGAAAGCAGTGAGAAGAGCGCAAGGAAGCAGGCGGCAATAAATGTCGGCAACCTCGGCACCAATCCTGTTCTCATATACTCTTCGAGCACGGGCCACAGGAACCCGAGCCCTATCAACAGCAGCAGCCCGGACAGCATCGAGAAGAAAAGCATCGGACGGTAATCCTTGAAAAGAAGAAAGATCGTCCAGAGCACCTTGATGCCGTCGCGAAAGGTTGAAAGCTTTGAAAAACTCCCTTCAGGCCGATCCCGGTATGTAATCGGCATGGATTCAATTCCGAGATTCTTGTCGAGCGCATGGATGGTCATTTCCGTCTCCACCTCAAACCCCCTTGAGAGCACAGGGAATGACTTGACGAAAAGCGGGCTGAATGCCCGGTAACCCGTCATGATGTCGAGCACTGGCTTCCTGCCGCGCAGGAAGAGCATGTTGATGAGGCGTCTGACAAGAACGTTGCCGCTATTGTGGAAGGGGCGCTTATTTTCCGTAAAGTAAGTTGAAGACAGTCGGTCTCCAAGCACCATATCCACATGATCCCGAAGAACTCGACGCACCATTGCCGGTGCGGCTTCTGCCGGATATGTATGTATCTGGACTATGGGTATAAAAATCCCGCGTAAGCGGGATGCTTTTTATTCAGCGCCGGCAGCCGCCGGGGCCGGCGGCTTGAGGCATAGCTCAGAATAGCCTTCAGTCTGCCGACTGATGCTTCTTCCACTCCCAGGGGAGCCACGGCGTCAGGTCGAAGTCTTCGAGCAGCGCTTTCATGTCCCACTTCTGGATCTTCTTGTACGGGTCCTTGCCTTCCCGGTAGGCCTTCGTCCAGCCCTTTGCATAGGCATGCCGGAATGCGGCCGCGCTATATGCGTTCAGCCACTTTTCGAGGTCGATGTCGTTCAGCTTCGCCGTCTCCGCCATCGAGATGCAGGTTGCCACTGCATCCGCCCCTTCCACGGTCTGCATAAAGTTCTGGTTCTTGCGCAGAATCGCAACCGGCCGGATGGCCCGCTCCACCGTGTTCGTTTCGAGGGGGATGCGGCCGTCCTTCAAAAACTGCTTCAGGCTTTCACGCCGGTTCATCCAGTAGACGACGGCTTCGGCCATCCGCGAATTAAATTTCTTCGAGAATTTTCCGTTTTTCTCCAGCGCCAGCTTTTCTGCCAGACCTGCGTAAAGCTTGTCCACGGCATCAAGCACCGGCTTTGAGTAAGTTTCGCGATGCTTCTGAATGCGTGCCTCATGCTCTTCGGCGGTCTCGTCCTCAAGGCGTTCTGCAACTTCCTTTTCGTACTGGAAAATAAGCTGAATGCCGCTCAGGATGGAGAGCATCTGTGCTTCCGGAGCCGCATCAAGCGCGCGCTTCCCGATCCGCTCGGCGCGTTCTTCCGGCGTGAGCTTCTCGAGTTCCGAGAGGTACTGCTTGCACGTAACGGCTTCATAGGCTTCACGACGGGCATGCACGAGACAACTCTGCCTGAGCACTCCCTTGAGTACCGTTTCCGCCAGAGCATCGTATCCGGCATAGCCGTCGACGACGATGGCATCCATCCGGCCCTTCAGCGACTCAAGGCGCTTGCCGATATCCTCGGCTCTTCTGGAGCCGAGCGTGGAAAACCAGATGAAGGGCGTCGGACTGTCCGTTTGGGTTCCCACGGTAAAGACGTAGGTCTGCGAGCTTGTCTTCGTCTTGTCCGCGTAAGCGCCGCGGCCTTCGCTTTCCAGAATGTCGTATCGGGTTTCATCGGCCAGAAACACGCGGTCGCCGCAGTTTCCGACGATGTGCTCCATCAGCGGCCTGAGGTAGATATCCGCCCAGGCGTAGAGATTCTCAAAGAGCGTGTTCGAGCCGAGCTTCAGGCGGCTGAACATCATGTTCTCAAGCCGGTTGATCGGCAGGCCGTTGTTGAGCAGCTTCACGGCTTCGGCAAGGCAGTTCATGGAGACGGTGCGCTCCGGCTTCACGGGAAACTGCATGTGCTCCGGGAATACGGGGTGCACGGTGCGGCACTTCTCGCAATACTGAAGTTCGATCTGATTCTGCTGTCTTTCAAAGCGATCCTGCACGGCCTGAGTAACCGCAACAAGCTTCGCCACCTGTTCTCCGAGGTTTTTGAGCCTGCCGCTGCAGTGCGGGCAGCTGTCCGAAGCGCCTTTTCCCGGGGTGCGGAGCACTTCCGGAAGGTCGCTTTTGGATTTCTGCCGTCCGCGCACCTTCTCGTCAGCCGCTTCCTCCTCCTTTTCTTCATCAGAGGCTTTTTCGGCCGTCTTCTTTTCGTTCTCAGGCTTAGCCGGCTCCTCAGTCTTCTGAGGCTGCCGTGCCAGAGTGATCTTTGTCATGAGCGCCTGCGGAGTGACGGTCTCTTCGGCTTCTTCGCCGGACTTCGCTTCCGGCTTCTCATTCGCAAAAGCCTTGTCCTGCTCGTCCTGCAGCGCGGTAATGGCCGCCTGAGCCTTCTGCGCCTGCCGAATGCCCTGCTGAATGGCTTTGATGTCCGCCTGGATGCTTCCCTGGTTCTTTTTGACTTCCGCGAGTTCAGGCGTGAGCTTTTCCCCGCCCTTTCCGAAGGCGAGTTCGCGGAACGTCTCCGCATTGCGCGCTTCGGCTACGAGCTTCTGCACGCACTTCAGGAGATCATCCCAGAGCTTCAGATTGGCCTGCGGATCCAGACTCAGATTGCGCTCCACGTCAAGGCGCATGCCGTGAATCAGCGGGGCGACTTCCATAAGAAAGGCCGCAGCCGCGGCGTACTTCTTCTCGGAGAGATCCAGCCGAATTTCCGTCTCTTTGGCATAAGCCTTCGCTGCAGATGCCGCTTTTTCGGCTTCTTCGGCCTTGCGCTCTGCCGACTGAGCCTTACGCTCCGCTGTCTCTGCTTTTCTCTCAGCAGCCTCAGCCTGCTGCCGGGATTCCTGCAGCAGGGCAATCAGTTTTTCGCGGGGAAGAGCAGAGAGATCGACGGACATGGAATACAGGGGGAATCGGTGTTGGAACAGGGGTAATTTTACCCGTTTTCCGATCCTGTAAAAAACTCTCTTTCCCTACTGGCAGTAGCTTAAACGGCCATTTATAAGCGTTCTGAGAGCATCAGTATTCCGGAGGTCTTTTTGCCTTCCGCACTCCTTTGCAGACTCACTGAGCGGCGCTTCCCGCACACTCTGCATGATATTGAATGCGTCGCATTTTCACTTTTCACTGTTGTCTAAAAACGAACTCAACCAATTGATTTACATCAATTTTTGAGCATCCCTTGTCTCTCAACCTGCAGATTTTCTCCATCGAGGTAAGCCATCAGTTCCTCAGGCGTAATGGGTGCCGCAGCAGGTCCGGAAGCCCGCATCAGGAACTTTGCAAACCTGCCCGAATTCAGGCGCCGAACTACCATGCATGCCCCATGCTCATCCCAGAAGACGATCTTGCAGACCTTGCGGTTGCGGGAGACGAAGACAACGTAGTCATTGCCTTCGGCAACAGGAATGCCGAGGAGCGATTCAGCCATGAACGTCAGGGTGGAAAGGCCGTTGCGGCCGTCAACCGGCGTGGCGACGAGCGTCGTTTTGCGCGAGGCGAAATCAATGATCATGTCCGCACTCCTGCCGCCTGCATCATCCCGATTGCCATAAGCTCGGGAGATTCAGATCTAAACTCGAGCAATGACCCGTTTGGCAGAATCAGCCGTACCTCCCGTGCCACAAGGCCGGAGGGATGGGAAATCCGTTTAACCGGGATATTGCGTCCGACTTTAGTCGCGACCTTGCGCGGCGTCACAGCGGGAAGGGTAGCCACGGCCACGGTGCCGATCTGCGAAGCAGCCGAACGTTCAGCCGCTGCAGACTCCAAAAGACGCTCAATCTCCTTGAACTTTCGATAAAGCGTAGTAAGACAAGGCGTCTCGTCGGGGAAGAAGCATTTGAAGCGGGTCTTATGGAAGTCAATGCGGGTAAGGCCGGTTGCCTTCCAGGCGTCGTATGCCCTGCGCCAGTTGGGACTGATCATGAGATCCTCCTGAATGGGAACGACCTCAAGTTTCCCCGAAAGTATTTCAGCCCGCTCTACCTATAGTCCAGTTACGCAAGACTCGCTGCGGACTGGCGAGGCACAAACTTGCCGTCAATGATGTGCCCAATGACCGGCCCGTTCACCGGGCGCGGGTTGCAGCCGGGCTTGCATATGGAAGCCCGACGACTGTGAACCGCATAGCGCTTGGCGCCATTGCTGCCGCTGTCGATGACAACGGTATTGCGCGGTCTCGGAACCTTGCGGATGTGCTCAGGAACGGCCATGAAAATATCCTTGATAATATCATATATTATAGTTCCAATCACTATAGAAATCAATGTTCTCGGATTAATTTTCAAGGTCAAAAAGCAGTTCCAGGCCGGATTTCGGACATGAAAAAAGCCCCAGAAATGAAGGAAACTCATCTGAGGCTTGCACGAAATTTCAATTTGTTGATTTTTAAGAATTCTTCATAGTGTGAAGATCTGAGGTTCTTTTAATTGAGGGCAGGAGGCCGGCTCCAACAAGCACCTCTCTGCCCTCAAGATATACGTTGAGCCTTCAAACGGTCACTTGACTGTTGCGGCAGCTTTCGATGTGGTCTCCCAGTCCTTCGGATCCCCGTCGTAATAGATGGATCCCATGCGGGGGAAGTCGCCGTCGCCGGCCCGTTTTTGAAGGAGCGGCTCGAGGAGCTCCATGAGGTGGTCGCCGCGTGCTTTAAGACTGTTTTTTTCGGCACTGGCCGTGCAGCGCGCCTTCCATTCTTCAGCGTGATCGAAAAGCTCATAGAGCGCATCCGCCCACGGGCGGCACTCTTCTTCTGTAGGGAGCGTGAGCCACTTTTCGGATTCATCCACGCCGCCCACGGATTCTGGTGCATCGAGCGTGATGCCGCCTTCGCCGATCGCCTCAGGCAGCCCGCCGCTCTTCGAGCCCAGCACGGGAATGCCGTTCATGGTTGCTTCCGTTGCAACGCGGCCCCAGCTCTCATACCAGAGAGAAGGCGCGAGGAGCACCTTCGTCGTCGCGTAGATTTCGGACACGTTGAAGGTCGATTCGCGGATGACGATGTTGTGGAAAGTCTGGTTCGAAAATGCGGATCCCGTCTCGCCGCCCGGTTTTTTGAGCGCCCGCAGCGCATCCGCAAACTTCTGGCGCGTTTCAACGATCATGAAGGGAATGTCGGGGCGCTCCTTGTTCGCCATCAGAATCAGCCGCGCGACGACTGCTACGCCCTTGGCGAAGGCCGGATTGATGAAGGTGACCGTCTGAGGATTGCAGGTTTTCGCAACCACGAGTTCCGGGTTGATGAAGTTCCCGACGGGATGAACAGTGAGGCCGTCCGCGTCTTTGTAGAGCTTCGCCGTCGACTTGGAGTCCGTGATGACGAGGTCATGAAGCGGGAAGCGGTAGTGATGGTGGTTGCCGTTGCAGACCACGTAGACGGTTGGGATTCCGAAGAGCCGCGCCTCCATCCACATCGAGCGGCAGAGCGGATCGCAGCCGTAGCCGATTACGAGATCGGGCTTGAAGGTTCGCAGAATCTGCGTGTATTCATTGAGGAACGCGTTGGATTCGTCATAGGTCATTTCGCTCCAGGCAGTGGAGTGAAAACCCGTGAAGAACCAGTGCGTCATTGGGATTTCACCGCCCGCTGAATAGTCCTTGTTGACAAGAAGCTTCTTGCCCTCGTTTTCTGCAATCTGCTCAGCAAGGTTCGGGATGCGCGCAACGCCTGAGGGATTATCGAAAATGCCGCCGCCGATGGAGGCGACCTGAAGACCGCGGCGGGCAAGCTCCTGCATCATCGAGTAGCACTGCATGGAGGCGCCATTGCTCACGTCGAAAAGCGTCTGAGGACAGGCGAAAAGAATCCGGGCCGGACGAGTGGAAGTCATGGATCTGGAAGATGAAGAAAAGACAAGGGAGCGCCGAAGAGGAGCCTTCGTCCTCTGAGGACCGCTCCGCCTTCTGCTTTCTGAAAGACTCCCGGACGCCTGAAGCCCACTATGCACCCGGGTAAACCTTCGTGTGGAGGGAAAATTCTAACAGCTCGCCTAGGCGCATCAGCGAAGTGGAGCCTCTCGGCTTTCGGAGCGCTGTTTACGCCTGGGTTTTCAAATCATGATCTAGCGCAAAGAGGCATGGCATAAACTGCATATCCTCCGTTTTTGCAAAAGAGGAATAAAAGAACCTCAGATCTTCACACTATGAAGAATTCTTAAAAATCAACAAATTGAAATTTCGTGCAAGCCTCAGATGAGTTTCCCTCATTTCTGGGGCTTTTTTCATGTCCGAAATCCGGCCTGGGACTGCTTTTTGACCTTGAAAATTAATCCGAGAACATTGATTTCTATAGTGATTAGAACTATAATATATGATATTATCAATGATATTTCCATGGCCGTTCCAGAGCACATCCGCAAGGTTCCGAGACCGCGCAATACCGTTGTCATCGACAGCGGCAGCAATGGCGCCAAGCGCTATGCGGTTCACAGTCGTCGGGCTTCCATATGCAAGCCCGGCTGCAACCCGCGCCCGGTGAACGGGCCGGTCATTGGGCACATCATTGACGGCAAGTTTGTGCCTCGCCAGTCCGCAGCGAGTCTTGCAGAAGACGGTCCCGACTATCTCTCTTACGGGGCCGCAGCACTGCTTCACGACGAACTTCGAGGGCTCGACGATGAGCTCTTCAAGGTCTACGACGTCAAGGACGCCTGCATGATTCTTGCGCTCGCCTTGCTCCGCATTGAGCACAAGGGCATCAAGATCTCCCGCTGCCGTCAGCATTACGAAAAGTCCTTCATCTCGGTTTTCTACCCCGGACTGCCTCTCTCTGAGAACACCATCAGCAAGTTCCTGAACCTGCTCGGCCAGGACGCCGGCAAGATGAATGCCTTCATCACCGCACGGCTCGCCGCCGTCTGCAGGGATCACCACATCATCATTGATGGAACGCTCAAGCAGAACACAAGCATCGTCAATGATTTGTCTGCCTTCTCAAGAAAGGCTCGCGTCAAGGGCTGCAAAGAGATTTCCGTCCTCTACGCCTATGACCTTGAAGCACAGGAACCCTTGTGCGCACAGGTCTATCCGGGCAATATGATCGACGCCCGCGCCTACAGCTCATTCGTTTCGGAAAACAAAATCGAACGAGGCGTCCTGATCACGGACAAGGGATTCCCTCCCAAGGCAATTGAAGGCCTGCTCCGAAAGCATGAAGGGCTTCATTTCCTCACGCCGCTGAAGCGCTCGGACAAGAAGATTGCAGAGAACGCCATGCTCGATTTCGAGGATTGTCTGCGCGGCATTGATAAGCGCATCCGCTGCAAAAAGGTAAAGATGGGAAACGGGCGCTTCCTCTACTCCTTCAGGGATTCGTGGAAGGCTCAGGCGGAAGACAACTCCTTCATGGACCGCCAGCGCAGGAGCGATTCATACGACAAGAAGAACTACGATGAGCATTGCGGCTCGTATGGAACAATCGTCTTTGAGTCGGATCTCGACATGACGTGCGCTGAGGTCTACGCATGCTACGAACAGCGCTGGCAGCTTGAGATGTTCTTCGATGTTTACAAGAACAGCCTTGATTTCGGCGTAACCCGGGTCCAGTCCGACTACTCCGTCCGCGGATCCGAATTCGTAGACCTCATTGCCTCCATCCTGACATCCCGCATTGTGAAGCGCATGTCGAAGGCAGGAGTACTCGACAATGCAACATTCGGGGATGTCATGGACTCGCTCAGAACGTGCTGGCGCAATCGCAAGGCGCCGCGGGAGAGCCTGCCGCAGGTTGATGACGAATACTGGAATCGTCTGCTGAAGTGCGATGGAGAGCTGCTGGCGGCTTTGGAGCTCGCCTTGCCCGGCAAAGACAAAGCGCCGGATCCGAAAAAACGCGGCCGGCCGCGCAAAAAACCGGAACAGACGGAGGCACAGGAAGTAAACCCCCAGCCGAAGCGCAAGCCGGGGCGCCCCAGAGTTCGGCCGATCATCTATGGGCCTCCTCGCCCAAGAGGTCGCCCTCGAAAGGAACGCTCTTCCGGCTCACTATAGTGGGAAGAATTGAGGTTCTTTTAGAGGAATAATGAATTTCCTTAGATTTCTATTGAAGAAATGGAGGAAATCTTGACCCAGTTTGCCTATGCCGACCGCATCCCTGAAGCGATCCTTGCCTGGGGCGACGAACTCGCCCGGATCCGCCAGGACCTTCATGAACACCCGGAGCTCGGCTTCGATACCGCCCGCACCTGCGGCGTGATCGCAGCGAAGCTTCGCGAATGGGGCATCACCTGCGACGACTCGATGGTGCCGGGCGGCGTCATAGCCCTTGTTGAAGGTAATCGCCCCGGACCCACGGTTGCGCTTCGCGCCGACATGGATGCGCTGGCGATGCCGGACTGCTCGGGGAACCCCTGGCAGAGCGTCGTTGCCGACCGCTACCACGCCTGCGGTCACGACGGCCACGTCACGTGGCTCCTCGGCGCCATGCGGCGCCTCTCCCTCACGCGCGACTTCCCCGGCCGCGTGCTCGGAATCTTCCAGCCCGCGGAGGAAATCGGCCGCGGTGCAAGACGCGTCATTGAATCGGGCGTTCTCGAGAAATTCAATCCCCTCGAAATCTACGGCGCTCACGGCTCCACCGCCTTCCCGAAGGGCGAGATCAGCATTCATGCCGGCCCCGTGCAGGCGTCCTGCGACTTCTTCTACATTACGCTCAAGGGCCGCGGCACCCATGCGGCGCGCCCCCATACGTCGCTCGACCCGATTCCGACGGCGGCACTCCTCTCGGAGTCCCTCCAGACCATCATTTCTAGAAAGACCGATCCGACGCAGCCGGCGGTGCTCTCCATCTGCGCCGTTCAGGCAGGGAACATCAATGCTCCCAACGTAATTCCGGAATCCCTCACGCTTTCAGGCACTGTGCGCACGTTCGACGCGGGCGTGCGCACCATGATTGAAGCTGAAATGCGCCGCATGACCGAACACATTGCGCTCGCGCAGGGCCTCGGCTGGGAGATCCGCGTCGACAACCTGACGCCGCCCCTCATCAATTCAGCCGTTCCCGCAAGACATGCGAAGGCGGTTGCTGAAAAGCTTTTCGGCGCCGACTGCCCGGTCGACGTCCCGCTCTCCATGGCGGGCGAAGACTTCGCCGAATACGTGAACCGGATCCCCGGCATCCAGATGTACATCGGCATGGCCGACGACGCGCACAACGCGATGCTTCACAACCCGAAGTTCGACTTCAACGACGCCGTGCTCCCCGAAGCCGTCTGGTTCCTTTCCGAGATCGCGAGAACGCGTCTCGAGGAACTCGCCCGCTAGCTCTGAAGCCGCCCCCATTCCCATTTGAATCCGATTCTCTTGTCATTCTTGTCATGATGAAAAAACACTTCAGGGGCTTTGCCCTTGCGGCGGCCGCTTCCGCCGCGCTCCTCGCCGCGCTTCCCGCAGCTTCCTCCGCCAAGGAAATCACCGTCGCGGTCTCGGCCACCTTCTCGACCCTCGACCCCTACGACGCGCCCGACATCCTCACCCGCCTTGCGGCGAAGTCGATGTATGAAGGACTCTTTTCCTTCGATTCCAAAATGCAGCTTGTTCCCGAACTGGCTGAAAGCTACACGGTGACGCCGGATGCGAAGGTCTTCACCATTACTCTGAAGAAGGGCGTCAAATTCCATGACGGCACGGAATTCACGGCCGACGCGGTCAAGATGAATTTCGACCGGCTCCTTAATCCCGACAATCACCTCTCGCGCTACCAGGTCTACAAGTTCATCGACAAGGTCGAGGTGGTCGACCCCTACACCGTCCGCTTCACGCTGAAAGGCCCGCTCGCCACCTTCCCGCGGCGCCTTGCCATGTCGAGCACGCAGATGATGTGCCCGAGCCTCATCAAGGACGCGAAGGGAGTTGAAGGAAAGAAGATCACTGCCTTCAACGCCTGCGGCACGGGCCCCTACAAGCTCGAATTCTTCAATCCGAGCGAAAAGCTCGTCGTGAAGAAGAACCCTGACTACCGCCTGAAGGGGCTCCCGAAGCTCGACGGCATTACGTGGCTCCCGGTGATTGAGAACAGCACCCGCGCCGCGATGCTTCATACGGGCGAAGCGCAGTACGCCTTCCCGATGCCGAATGAACAGATCGCCTCCTTCAAGAATGATCCCAAGTTCCGCATCGAGACCGTGCCCTCGATCATGCAGCGCTACCTCTCGATCAATACGACCGTGAAGCCCTTCAACGACGTGCGCGTGCGCCAGGCGATCAACTACGCCATCAACAAGCAGGCGCTCGCCAAGGTTGCTTTCGCAGGCTACGCGGTCCCGACGGAAACCCTCTATCCGAAAGAAATTCCGGGCGCCGTCAAGCTCGGCCCCTGGCCCTATGATCCCAAGAAGGCGCGCGAGCTCCTGAAGGAAGCGGGCTACCCCGACGGCTTTACGACGGACCTCTGGTCGGCCTATGCCAACACGACGTCCTCAAAGGTCATCCAGTTCATTCAGCAGCAGCTCGCGCAGGTCGGCATCAAGACCCGCACGAGAATGCTTGAACCGGGCGTCCGAGCTTCCGTTGTCTACGGCGTCAAGAACCCGGCTGAATCCGGACTTCGCCTCTACTACGTCGGCTGGGCGGATGCGAGCATGGACCCCGACTGGGTGCTGAGGCCGCTCCTTGACTCCCGTCAGGCGCCGCCCAAATTCATGAATACGTCCTACTACTCGAATCCGAAGCTCGATGAACTTCTCGACAAGGCGGTGGCGACCCCCGACGACGCAGCGCGCTCGAAGCTTTACGAGGAAGCGCAGAAGATGGTCTGGAACGACGCTCCCTGGGCCTACCTCGTCTATGAGGTCGGCACGGCGGGCGCCGACGCGAGGCTCGTCAACTTCACGCTTCGTCCCGATACCGGCATCGACTTCATCAATGCCGAATGGAAGGAATGATTTGAGGGGCTTCTGCTCATAACAAAAGGCCGCCTGGGGAAGCATCGTTCTCAAAGAACGCGCTTTCCCCAGGCGGCCTTTTTGTTTTTCCGCTTCGACGCTTCCGTCAGACGCCTGGTTCGAGGGAAGCCGCCATCAGGCAGGCATTACGCCTTCTTGCAGACGTGCGAGCGTTCGTTGTAGACGCCCTCGACGTAGACGTTGAGATTCTTGTCGACGTGAGCCATGCCGCACACATTGTGCGGAAGCGGCCTTTCAACGAGGCCCTGGTTCACGATGTAGTGAATGCCGTTTCTCTCGGAATAGGCGCCCTTGTGGAAGTGGCCGCAAATGTAGGCCAAAACGCGGCCGCTCTTTTCCATCGCCTCGACCACTTCAGCCGAGTTGCGGATGAAGAAGGCGTCGGGGATCTTCTGCGACTTAGCATCCCAGGTGTTGACGAGCTGGTGCGTCATCACGATCACGGGTTCCTTCCCTTCAGAGAGTTCCTTTCTGAACCAATCCATCTCGACCTTCGGCACCACGGCGACGGCCCAGTTGAATTTGCCCTGGCTGTAGTGTTCGCCTTCGGCATTGTTGTAGCAGGCGTCGAGCACGATGTACTTGATGCCGCCCTTCACGAAGGAGTAGTAGGTGCGGCCGACGGCATCGCCCGCATTTTCGGTGTTGTCGAGGAAGTCGCCGAGCGTGATCTTGTCGAAGTCATGGTTGCCGCAGACGTGGTAGCGCGGCGCATTGGCGCGGCGGAATTCGCTTTCAACCGTCTGCAGGAACGCGATCGTGCCCGGGCGGTCGCCGTTGTCGAGGCAGTCCTTGAAGTCGCCCAATTCAATGACGAAATCGAGTTTGCGGGTATTGAAGAGATCAATCGCCTGGCGCATCTTTGCCATCGAATGCGCATAGACGCGGATCGAATCTTCCTTCGGAATCGTGCGCGTGGGGCTCGTGCAGTAGTGCACGTCCGTAATCCAGCCGAAGGAGGAAATCAGGTCCTTTGCGGGCGGGAGCGTGATCTGCGCTTCGGCAGGCGTGGCGGCAGAGGCCGAACGGATGACGGCAGGAGCAGCAAAGAGACCGGCAGCGGTCTGGAGGAACAAGCGACGCTTCATTTTCTGGGGTTCTCCACATTTTTGGAATTCAGTGCCGGATTGCCTTGCGATCGCGCTTTAATTTGAAGCGCCTCATCGCCTTCATCCGACGCCCTGAATTCTCAAATCTGCCCGTGACGGTTCAATCAAGGATTCATGAACTTTGCATGACGCTTGGGGGCGCCTTGAAAGGCATGCCCACTCCATTTCCCTTCGAAGCCCCCCGTACATCCGCTCACGAAGTCCCGCGGCAGAGCGCCCGAAAGACCGAATCCCTCCCGATAGAATGTCCGAAGGACTTTTGGCTTTCAGATTCATGTGAATTCGAAGACCTCCGGTCCCTTTCCTACTATTGAGACAAATACACATGCCGCTTCCCAAAGCTCCTTCACGACCCGCAGACATTCTTGAGGACTATGGCGCTCCCGCCAAGCCTCAGTCCGAACGGACGCTTCCCAAAGTGAAGAATGTTGTCGCACTTCTCGCCGACGAGCAGAAATCCGCCGTGAAGCCTGAGACCGAACAATCCAAAAAGCCGTCGCGGCGGACCCGCAAGCGCGTTTCCGCCCAGCCGGCTCCCGCACCGGCTCCGGCTGAAGCAGCGGCAGCGCCGAAGCCTGCTACCGAAAAGAAGTCCGCAAAGAAAACGAAGCAGGAAGCCTCGCCGGGCGCTGCGGAGACGAAGACGGCCCGCAAGGCCGAAGCCGTGAAGCGCACCCAGCCGCAGACCGCCGTCGAAGCGGAGAAGAAATCCCGGCCGACGGAGGAAACCTCATCGAAGACGCTCTCCGCCCAGGCCTCGAAAGCAAAAGCGAAGGCGAAGGGAAAGCCCTCCCGCACGCAGAAGGATGCCGCCGCCTTTGCGGGCGGCCGCTCTTCGTCCCCCGGCGTTCAGGGGTCGCTTCAGGGAAGAAAGGGCCGCGCGCGCGTGGCCGACGGTGAGCCGAGGCTCTTTGTTCTCGACACCAACGTGCTCATGCACGACCCGCTCTCGCTCTTCCGCTTTGCCGAGCACGACGTCTTCCTTCCGATGACGACGCTCGAGGAGCTCGACAACCACAAGAAGGGCCTTACCGACGTCGCGCGGAACGCCCGTTCGGTGAGCCGCACGCTCGACGCCCTGATTGAAGCGAACGACGGCAAAATCGATGCCGGGGTTCCGCTCGCGCTTCTCGGCAACGCCGAAGCGAAGGGCCGCCTCTGGTTCGAAACGAAGCCCCTTCACGAGGACCTCCCCGGAGAACTCGACCTTTCGAAGGGCGACAACCGGATTCTCGCAACCGTCGAAGGCGTGCGCAAAGCCTTCCCCGAGCGCGCCGTCGTGCTGGTGTCGAAGGACATCAACATGCGCATCAAGGCGACCACCCTCGGGATTCCGGCAGAGGACTACCTCTCCGACAAGGTGCTCGACGACACCGACATGCTCTATTCCGGGAAGCTCATGCTCGAACCCGGATTCTGGGACAAGGTTTCGCCGACGCTTCGCTCCTGGCAGGATCACGGCTCCACCTTCTACGAGTTTGAGGCGGACGACCCCTCGCGCTTCATCGTGAACGAATGCATCTGGATTGACGGCGACGAAAACTTCATGGGTCTCGTCACTCAGGTCCAGGGCAACAAAGTCACCTTCCGCCTGATGAAGGACTACCGCGCGAAGAGCCGCACGCGCGTCTGGGGCATCCACGCGAGAAACCGCGAGCAGAACATGGCGATCAATCTCCTCATGGATCCGGAGATCGACTTCGTCACGATTCTCGGTCAGGCCGGCACGGGCAAAACCCTCATGACGCTTGCCGCCGCGCTCACGCAGACGATTGACGAAAGGCGCTTCAGCGAAATCATCATGACCCGCGCAACAGTGAGCGTGGGCGAAGACATCGGGTTCCTCCCCGGCACGGAAGAGGAAAAGATGGCCCCCTGGATGGGCGCGCTCGAAGACAACCTCGAAGTCCTTCACTCCTCCGACACGGGCGGGGAATGGGGACGCCAGGCGACGATGGACCTCATCCGGAGCCGCATCCGCGTGAAGTCGATGAGCTTTATGCGCGGGCGCACGTTCCTGCAGAAGTTCGTCATCATCGACGAGGCGCAGAACCTCTCGCCCAAGCAGATGAAGACCCTCATCACCCGTGCGGGCCCGGGAACAAAGATCGTCTGTCTCGGCAACATCGCTCAGATCGATACGCCCTACCTCACGGAAGGAAGCTCCGGCCTCACCTACGTGGTCGAACGCTTCCAGGGCTGGCAGCACGCCGCCACGATCACGCTCACCCGGGGCGAGCGCTCGAGGCTTGCGGAGTTCGCGGCCGAAGCGCTCTAAAATCAATTCCATCACTGCCGCCCGATCAGACTGCTATGGCCTCAGGGCGGCATCATTTTCAACACCAAAAATGGCAGAAAACATGTTCAAGCGCACACTCTTAACCGGAGCGGTACTCTCCCTCGGCTTTGTTGCCGCTGCCCAGGCCGAATTCAAGGTCATGACGGTCAACGGCGAAAAGGTTTCCGTTCAGAGACAGGAAGAGGTCTACAACAACGCCGTCAAGGCGGGCGCCAAGGCCGGTCCTCAGCTCGAGGACCAGGTCCGCCGCGCGATCACCGAGGAAACGGTGCTCCTGCAGGAAGCCGCCAAGGCGCGCATCGAGCGTACGAAGGAATACCGCACGGCGATCGACCGCGCCGGAAAGCAGCTGAAGGTCCAGCTCCTTGTTTCCGAATACGCGAAGAAGAACCCCGTTTCCGACAAGGAAGCGCGCGCGGCCTACGACAAGGCTCGTGCCGCATACGGCGACACGGAATATCAGGTTCGCCACATTCTCGTGAAGACCCAGGACGAGGCGACGAAGCTGATCGAGCGCATCAACAAGGGCGAAAAGTTCGAGAATCTCGCCAAGCAGTATTCGATCGACCCGCAGTCGCGCGATCAGGGCGGTCTCGTCGGCTGGCTCGTCCCGAGCAATGTTGATCAGGCCTTCGGCAACGCCTTCAAGGTTCTCTCCGCGGGTTCGGTTGCTCAGGCGCCGATTCTCAACCAGTACGGCTACCACATCGTGAAGCTTGACGCGAAGCGAAAGGCTGAGAACTTCCCGACCTGGGAATCCCAGAAGCAGAGCCTCAAGGATCAGCTCTCCGAACTGAAGGCCAAGAACCACTTCGCCGAGCTCGTGAAGAAGGCCAAGGTGAATTAATTCGCTCTGCGCCTCAAAGCGAAGGAGTCATCCGGAAGATCCGAATGACTCCTTTCTTCTTTTTGCGGGAAGCAATCTGAAAGGCCTCAATCTTCCAGAAGCCCGAGCGCAAGCCTGCGCCCGAGATTGCCGTCGCGCACGGTCGGCCGCCGCACGGCCTCGGCGAGCACCTTGCGGCTCGAGAAGACATCGACCTTCCGCTTCGTGCGGGTGACGCCCGTATAGAGGAGTTCCCGGGTGGCGAGCCCCGAGTCCGGACGCTCGGGGAGGAATACCGCCACGCGCTCGAATTCCGAACCCTGGGACTGGTGAATCGTCATGGCCCAGGCCGTGTCGTGGGAGGGAAGGAGCTGCGCTGGAAGCGTCCGCTCCTGGTCGCCGAAATAGACGGTGTAGAGAATCCGCCCGCCCGTGCGGTCGATGCGCTCAATCACGGTCTGATCAAGGTTATTCTCCCCGGGCTCGGACGGGTCTGCGGCTTCCGTTCTCCCGCTCTCTTCGGCATGCACTTCTGCCCGCTGCGGGAGCACGATGCCGACGTCGCCGTTGTAGACCCCGAGGCCGTCATCGTTTCTGCGAACGATCACAACGCGCCCGGGATAATTTTCCCCGGCGCCTGCGCCGTCCGCCTGCGGCCAAAGTCTTCTCATCATCTCGTCGGCATAGTTGTTGATCGCCGTCACGCTCATCGCGCCCCGGCGCTGAGCGGCAAGCGCCCGGAATTCGGAGAGCCTCGCCCAGAGGGTCTTCATGAGGCCGAGAAGCTCCGCTTCCGGGGCACCCCGCATCCAGGCATCGCGATAGTTGAGAAGCGCCCCGGCGTAGCCTCCGAGCTCCCGGTCGAGCCACTCGCGCGCGGCCCGCGTCAACCCCGTGCGGTTGAAGACCTCGCGCTCGGCCTTGTCGGCTGCCGCCGGCATCTCCTCATGGAGAAGCGCCTGGTAGCCGCTTTTCTCGTCCTCAATGCCGGAAAAAGCAGCGAGCACACGCTCAAAGACTGCCGCTTCAGGGAGATGCGCAGCTTCGCCCTGATGGTTGATGGCTTCGGCGAGCCTTGCGATCACCGTACCTTTTTCAAAGCGCCGGCTCTTTTCGAGCTCGACCACGTGGCCGCCGAGGACGCACTTCGGATCGGAAAGTTCCGCAAAGACGGCGCCCGGTCCCACGGCGGCGAGCTGATGCTTGTCGCCCAGAATGATCACGCGGGTCCTGTCGCCCACAGCGTCGAAAAGCCGGGCGGCAAGGTGGATGTCCACCATGGAGGCTTCGTCGACCACGATCACGTCGACCGGGAGCGGATTTCCGAATCCCGGGAACCCGCCCGCAGGCGTGGGCGACAGGAGCCACTTGTGAATGGTGCGGCCCTTCACCTGGCGCTCGCCCTCGGGGCGCGCCTCATCCTTCGCGAGGACCTCGGAAAGCTTCGGCAGGAACCCGCGGCCGACGCTCATCCGCATCGACTGATCCATGCGGCTTGTGGCCTTTCCTGTCGGCGCCGCGAGCGCAATTCTAAGGTCAGGCTTTTCCTCGAGGAGGCACTCCAGAATCTGCGCAACGGTCGTGGTCTTCCCCGTTCCAGGGCCGCCCGAAATGATGGCAAGCGACTCGGTAACCGCCACTTCAATCGCCTTCTTCTGAAGGCTGTCGGCGCCCGAAGCCGCTGCGATCCGGCCGACGGCTGCCGAAACGACGGACGATGCCGGAGCTTCTGCGCCATGAGACGTCTTCTTGCCTGCGAGCCGCAGAAGCGCCTGCGCGAGCATCAATTCCTCGAGCGCAAAGCGCGCGAAATATAGACGCGTCTCAGCCGCGCTTCCGGTCTTGTCGTCGAGCAGAAGAGGCGCAAAGGCGCCTTCGCCCTTGCGTCGAAGATCGAGCTTTGCTTCCTCAATGAAGGGCTCGAGCCCCATGACGAGCCCGAGGTTCCTGAGGCATTTCACGCCTTCAAGGAAGCCTTCGAGCCGCTTTTCATCGCCCTTATCGCCTGCCTCATCCGCGCCGTCAGAGGGAGGCTTCCAGAAAAGCGCTGCACTATCCGCCCGAACGCAGACATTCCCGCGCTCCTCGGCTCGCGAAAAGGCATTCATGAGCGCCCGCACGGCGGGTTGAGCCTCCGCGGGAAGACTTTCACCCTGCGCCTCCAGATTTCTTTCAACCGCACGGAGAAGCGCATCTCCAAGGCCCGGAAGGCCTCCCAGAGGGAGCGAATTTTCAAAAACTCCGGCCATCAGCATTCTCCGGCAAAAAGTTGGTCAAGCCGCCTGATGACGGCGGGGCTCACGGGATCGAAAACAATGCCCTGCGGGTGATCCGGAGTCGTTGCATCCGCGCGCACGCCGCGCAGAAACACATAAATGGCGCCCCCGATCATGTCGTCTCGGAAGTGCTCCCCGAGGCGGGTCTGCAAAAATCTTCTCAATGCCACAAGATAGATGAGGTACTGCAGTCGATAGAGATGACGGCGCATTTCCTCATCCATTGCTTTTTCCTCATACCCTTCGGCCTCGGACGAAATCTTGTTGCTCTTCCAGTCGAGGACGTAAAAGCGCCCGTCATGCATGAAGGCAAGGTCGATGAAGCCCGTGAGGAACCCTTCGAGCGACTCGGGACGGAGGTCGCCGAAGTCGTACTTGTCGGGGTTGAGCTTTCGAAGCTCGTCCGCGAGCCGCTCTGCCGTGAGCCCCTTCGGTATCGGAATCAGAAATTCAAGCTCCGCGCTTCTTGCGCGCTTCGGAACATTCTTCAGAAATAATCCCGGCGCAATTTCCGCATTGAGAATGTCGTAAATCATCTGCGCCGCACCCTCTGCGGCGAGTTCCCGGGCCGCGTCGTCAGCAAAGGAAAGATGCTTTTCGACTTCCCGTCCGCAAAGCTCCAGTCTTGCGGTGCGGGCCGCCTCCGAATCAAGCGCCATCCCGGCAAAATCCGCAAGTTCGAGCATTTCATGGAGACACGTACCCGCCTGCGCGCCCTTGGGGAACGAGAGAATGTCTCCGGCTGTCGGCACCTTTTCGGCTTCGCCGTACCAGACGGAAAAGCCCGAGCCGTCATCCTCGGCCATGCGGGAAATGCCGGTGAAGCTCGACGTCCTCCAGCCTCCGCGGACGTCGCGCGCCTTCTCCGCATCAAAGTCGGACGGCTTCGCTTCCGACTGCACCTGAAAGCCGTCGGTTTTTCCGGCTTCCGCAAGGCGCGAAAAATCGCGAAGGTCGACCGTGCCGGTGTTCTGCAGCCTCTGAAGAAGCTTCGAAGCTGCAGCGGCCGTCAGGGTCTTCTTATCCTCCCCTCCGCAGAGCGCAGCAAAGTAAGGATTCTTGTAAGTGAAGGCGGCCCAAGAATCGGGCGACTTTTTGCTCATCGACGCCTGAGGAAGCATGACGACCAGGTGCTTGGCTGCACGCGTCATGGCCACGTACGCGAGACGCACGTCCTCTTCGATTGCTTCGCTTTTTTCACGCTCATCGGCGCTGCTCGGCACGTGGCTCAGAAGAAGATTCAGACGCCCCTCGTCGTCGGGCACCAGGTGCACGGAGGACTGGCTGCAGTTCGTGAATCTCTTCTGCGCAAAAGGCAGATAGACGATCGGATACTGAAGCCCCTTGCTCGAATGAATGGTCTGAAGGGTGACCAAATTGGCGTCGCTCTCGAGCCTTACCTTCTGATCTTCCGCGGAGTCTCCGCTCGTTTTCTGGTTCTCAAGCCACTCGGCGAGGCCGCCAGGCGTCGGCACCGTACGGTGCGCGGCATGAAGGAGTTCAAGGAGATGCGCATAGTTGACGAGCCTGCGCTCGCCCTCAACGCAGGGCAAAAGCCTTTCGCTGGTCCTGCAGAGCGCCATCAGCCGGCGAACGGCAGGCGCCGGTCCGCTCGAAGGCCAGCGGCGGGCGCCTTCCTCTAGGACTCTTCTCAATTCCACGCGCCGCGCTTCATCCTCTTCATCGTTCTCCAGCGTTTTGAGCGTATCGCCGATCAGGCGCGTTGCTCTTGCCGCATTCATCGCGTGCAGGTCCCCAGGCGCAGCAAAAGCGCGAAGGATCAGAATCATCTCAGCCGCTTCTTCGGTTGCGGCCACGCTTTCCCTCAGCTGATAGCGTACGCGGATGCCGCGTTTGCCAAGCGCATCCTTCACAAGGAGCGCATCGCTGTTGGCGCGCACAAGGACGGCAATATCCCGGGCCTCAACCCCGCGCACGGACGAGGGGCCGCCCCAGGGCGAAAGATCAAGTCCCTCGATCGGCGTTTCCCCGGCCTCCGCGGCAAGAACGGCTTCGCCCCTCGCGCCCGCGTCAATTAATTTGGCAATCGAAAGTCCGAGCGCTGCCATTGAAGACGCTTTGACGTCATCCGCATTCTCGCAAAGACTTCCACCCGCATCTGTCCAGATTTCAAGCGGCAGGGGTTCCTTCCAGCCGTCTCCCTCCCGCACCCAGAGACCGGTTTTCGAGGGAGAACTATCGACCGTCTGATAAGCGAGACCCTCCCTCAGGAAGGGAAGCCCCGTCGGCGCCGTCATCCAGAAGGCATTGAAGGCAGCAACGAGCTTCGGCGACGAGCGGTAATTCGTCATGAGCGCTTCCGTGCGGCCGATTTCGGCAATGCGCTTTCTCGCGCGGAGATAGGTATTGAGGTCCGCCGAACGGAAACGATAGATCGCCTGCTTCGGGTCGCCCACGAAGAAGATGGCGCGGCCCTCGCGCTCAGCCTGAATGTCGGGTGAGGCGTTTTCGTCATAGACCGAGAGGAAAAGCTTCTCGACAATGGCGTACTGAATCGGATCCGTATCCTGGAATTCGTCGATGAGAACGCCCCGATAGGTGCTTCTCACGCGCCGGGCAAGGCGATCGGCCTGCCGGCAAACCTCCTCGGGAGCATCCGCCCCCGGGAGCAGACGGTCGTAGAGTTCGCGCAGGAGGTCGTTGAAGGTCTTCACCCCAGCGTTCTTCTTCATGTCAATGAGACGCCCGGGCACCTCCGTCATGAAGGCGCTCACTGCCGCCTGAACAGAAGGCGAGAGATTGTCGAAATCCGTCCATCGACGGGGAACGAGGGACTCGGGGTAGTCGGCGAGTTCCCCGAGCTTTTTGTCCCAGTCCTTGCCATCGACGAGTTCCCGGCGGTCCTCTTCCTCAGGCATGCTGTCCAAAGATCTCCGAAGGAAATCCCGCACAGCGTCGGAGCGGAATTTGTCGTCCGATTGGGCAAGATCAAAGTTGATGGTGCCGCCCGACGAAAAGGCGTTATCTTCAATCACCTTCTGGCAGAAGCCGTGAATCGTGAAGATGCCGGCATTGTCAAAGAGCGCGAGCGACTCGCGGATGCGGTCCTCCGCATCCGCATCATCCATTCCCATGCCGCGCCAGAGACCGATCTGCTTCACCGTGAGCGCGTCGGCATCCGCGGGCGCAATCGTTCCGGTAAGGAGGCCGAGCGCTTCCGTGAGGTGCGACTCAATGCGGGCCTTCAGTTCCGCCGTTGCCGCACGCGTGAAGGTCATCACGAGGAGATGGTTGATCGGGATTCCGGCTTCAACGATGAAGCGAAGCACCAGATGCTTGATCGAAAAGGTCTTCCCGGTGCCGGCCGACGCCTCTAGCAGCGTCGGCACGAGCAAAGGCGCCGATGCAACGTCAAATCCCGGGTTCTTCTCTTTCTTTTCCGTTGTCATTTTTATTTTCCCCCGATCTCAATGCACATCGATGAGCGCTTCAAACTCATGCACGAGTTCGTCGCTCTCGACCCTGGCGTAAAGTTTCTCGAGCAGATCCGCGGCTTTTTTGAGTCGTTCTTCCGCTTTGGCAAGTTCCTTCCCGCGGAAAGCAATGAGATTGGCGTGGCTTTCATCGCCCGCACCTTTCCCGGCCCCCTCGAAGGGCGCTCTCGCCACCGTCGTATTCCCGGAAAGGGACGCCTCCCAGAGGCGTCCGAGCACCGCGAGAATCCGCGCCGCTGCATCCCCCGGAATCGGGGCGAACGCGGTGATTTCCGGCACATATCCCTCCTTCTCTTTTTTTTCGCGAGATACCAGGCAACCGTTGACATCGAGCCCGGCCGCGCGCATGACGAGGAATTCCCAGGCGGCTCTCTGACCGCGGCTCCCCGTTTTGGAAGAGGCCGAAACGGGCACAAAAAGAAGATCGCCCGTTTCCCCGCGTTTTCTCAGGTCTGATGTCTGCATGGAAATCTTCCAGGTAAGCCCCGGAAGATCGGCAGAAATCATCATGGGATCGACCCCGGTCGTATTCTTCATGGCGCGATCAAAGCAGTCGAAGAGCGCAGCCGCAATCGCGAGGTCCTCTTCGAGCGCCCATTCGCGCACGCCCCGGGCGCCGAGCTCAGGATTGAGATCCCAGCGTCTTCGGACATCGTCCTCGCTTTCGCCCGCAAAGAACGCCCGGAGCGCTTCGTCGATGCGCTTCCAGAAGCTTAAGTCCCCGGTCGACGGCACCACCGGCACCTCTTCGTCCTCTTTTTCGTCATCGATCCGGATGCCGTTTGCCTTCAGAACAGAGTCGGCCGGATCCCGCCAGAACTTCCAGAGCGTCGTGAAGGGAACCTGGTCGCCTGCTTCCGGGAGCGTCCTTGCCGCATCCTCGAAGGGGAATTCCTTCCTTGACCAGCTTTCCTTTGCGGCATCCCGGAGCGCCGTCAGAAGATCCGCGTCGGTCGAGCGCCAGTCGCCCTGCTGGGCCCGGAAGGCATTGGGCGAAAAGCCCGTGAGGGCGAGCGTTCTCGTGAGCATTGCAGCCCATTGACGACGCTCCTCGCGGTTTTCCGCAAAGGAAAGAATCCATTCGCGAAGCTCCTGCGCGACGATGGAGGGTTCCTTCTTTTCTGTTTCGCTCACGCCGCCGGCATAGGAAATGAGGAAGGTTTCGCGCGCGGCAAGCAGGAGGTCCAGGAAGATGTTCCGGTTGTCGTGCCGGCTGTCGCGGTCACCTCTCCGGGGGAAGCGCGCCATCAGATCAAATTCCTCGGCGTGCGACGACCCCGGGAAGCTTGAATCTTCATTCAACCCGAAGATGACGATCACCTTGTAGGGAAGGCCGCGAAGCTGCTGCATGCCGGTAAAGGTAACGCCGCTCCCCGGGCGTCCGCCCGGCTGTGCGCCGGCGAGCCGGTCCCTCAGGGCCGACATGAAGAGCCGGAAGGGAACTTCCGGAGCCCCTTCATCGGGGTCCGCCGCAGCCTCGATTTCAGCGGCGAGCGACTCCGCGCCCGCACGCAGCGACTGCCAGTTTTCCTGCGGCGTTTCGCGCGGGAAGAAATATTCGAGCGCCTCGGAAATCCACCGCATCCAGCGTCTTGGTCCCTTTTCGACGCTTGCGTCTTTTTCTGCTGAGTCGCCGGCGTCAGCGCCTTCCGCTTCGCGCCGGAGCTTTTCGAGCGCCGCATAGATGGTGGAAAGGGCATTGAGGAGCTCAGGTCTTTCAGCCGCCGTGCTCCAGCCCCTTGCTTCCACGCCCTCGCGGGGCAGCACGTCGAGGAAGGGCTTTCTCACGCCTCCGGGGAGCATGGCGCCGAGCGCGAGGCGCTCCAACGCCCGCGAAAGCGTCGATTCCCTCACGTGCCGGAAGGTTTCCTCGTCGAGCGAGAGAAGATGGCCGTCGGAGAGCCCGAATTCGTAGCCTGCGCTCGAGAGCCACGCGGAGAGCGTCTCCAGATCGTCCGCTTCAAAGCCGAAGCGCCTCGAAATGAGGGGGAGCGAAAGCCACGCGAGAAAATCCCCGCGCTTCATGCGGCCCGTCAGCAGATTGGCAAGTCCTGAGAGCGCTTCGAGCGGCGCGTCCTCGCTCGCCATGAGCGCGCCCGTAATGCGGTATTCGATTCGCCGTCCAGCCGGAAGGCTCCCGAAGACCTGGTCGATCAAGGGTGCCGAAGCCGAGATATCCGGCGTCGCAACGAGCACGTCTTCGGGCCGGAGGTTATTTCGCTTCTTGAACTGCGCCTGGAGCCAGTCGGCAAGCCCCTCGAGCTCGCGTACGGCCGTGGGCGCGCAGACGAAGCGCAGCGACTCATCCTCTTCCCTCACCGCTTTTTCTTCAAACTGCGAGAGATTGGGGTCGAGCTTCAGAATGGAATCCTGAATGCGCCTCAGAAGCGTGGGTTCATTGGCTTCCAGGTAAATGCTCTCGGCATCCACCTTCATGTCGACCGTAATGTTCTTCGGACTCAGCTGGTAGTCGCGCAGAATGTCCCGGGCGCTAAGCATCCTCCGCTCTCTCGGCTCCATTACGGAATCATCTGCATGAGCGCTTTCTGAAGGCCCCGAAAGCAGGGTTTCGCGGATGTCTTCCTCAGTAAAGCGCCAGAGGCGGTCGATGTTGGCGCGCACGCTTCTGCCGTTGTCGGCGAGAATCGGATGCCCGATCTCACGGTGCCCGTCGCCTTTTTCCTTCCAGTTGAAGAGCCTCTTGGGAACAAGGTCGAACCAGTATTCGGAAGAGGGATTGAGGAGATAGAGCCAGACATCGCGCCCGGAATGCGCGAACGCCTTCAGAACCGGAAGCATCAGCGGCGGCACGACAAAGGGCATGAAGACGTGCAGCGCATTTGGGAGCGGCACCGTCCGGCCGTGCCCGAGATCAAGCTCCCGCAGATCCCTGGGCGCCCCGGCGAGGGACTCAAGCGTCTCGGGAAGCGTCTCGAGAAAACGCCTCCCGCGCCAGTTGGGATTGTCGGCAAGCCGCTGCCAGAGCGCGCGCTGCCAGACAAAGTCGGGGTCCGCTTCCATCCTCCTTCGTTCGTCCTGCATTTCTTCTGTGAGGATGAGCTGTTCCTGGTGGAGTCCCAGCCACTCGAGCACCCAATCGAGTCGGTAGCTTGCGTAGGAGACGAAGACGGAACAGACGCGCTGCGCGAGCGAAAAGACTTCCTCTTCCGTTCGTCCTCTCAGGCAGTCCTCAAGCCGCACCGTCCGCGCCTTCATTTCCTCCCGGAAGCTTCCTGGTCCCGTTTTTCTGAGAATCTCCCAGACCATCCAGTCCGCTTCGTTGCCGACCACATTGGCGAGCGGCTCCTTCGAAAAGAACCCGAGCCACTGCGAGAGGAACATGAACTGCATTGATGCGCAGATCTGCTCCTCGCGGGCGATGGCGCGCGTCAGATCCGTTTCCACGGCCTTCGAAGGAATGATGACGGGCACGCGGTCGAAGACGCCTTCAAAGAGCGCATCCGCACCGAGTTCCGAAGCTTCGGGGCGAAAGCGAAGCCGTTCGATGTTGTTGAGGAGCACCGCACGAAGGACTTCGTAGCTGTTGCTGTAAAGCGTATGAATCATGGGAGTTTGGGTGACAAGGAAGGGAAGCGTTCCGCCTTCGGCGATCCTCTTTTTGAGGTTCCCGCCGAAGCACGCCTTTCGAAGTTTAGAGAATCTCTGCGTCAACTTTCGTCGCGAGAAAAATCCTTCTCATTTCAAGGACATTCTTTTTTCATGACGCCATTTTTAAGGTAGGAAAGACGGCCGGAGGAGATAGATACTTTTCATTATTTCCCGAAAATTTTTTCTCTATCCACGTCATTTTTCAGGAAACAAGTCTTCATGAAATCGAGTAATGACGAGACTTGCATCACACGGCATGAGGCATTTACCTGAGATGCTCAAAAGCGAGCTGTGTGAGACTTGCAAGAAATCAGTGTTTGCCGTGAATGTTTGTTACAGCATTCACCGGCTTCACTGAGCGGCGTCCTGAGACCGATCTCCTCAGACAATGCCGGGGCATTCGAGGGCCCTATAAAAGAGCCCGGCCCGAAAACCTTTTTTCCAGGAAACATAGAAATGAAAAAGACTCTTGCTGCACTCGCCGTCCTCGGCGCTTTTGCGGGTTCGGCCATGGCCGCTGACGTAACCGTCTACGGCATCGTCGACGTCGGCGTCAAGTATGTTCACTCCGACACGGATGTCCCGGGCACGGATGCGACCGACTCCCTCACCATGGCTGCCGGCAACCAGTCCGGCAACCGCTTCGGCCTCAAGGGCGTTGAAGATCTCGGAAACGGCGTGAGCGTCGGCTTCGTGCTCGAAAACGGCTTTGCGATCGACGACGGCACGCTCGGTCAGAGCAATCGCCTCTTCGGCCGTGAAGCGAACCTCTTCGTTCGCAGCGCCTTCGGCGAACTCTCCTTCGGCCGTGTTGGCGCTCTTGACAGCGCCAACGGCTCCTACGGTCTTCTCGGCTATCTCTCGCCCTTCGGCGCTTCGTGGGCCGGCGCGGTTGAATTCAGCACGTTCTATGTGGGCGGCGCCCGCATGGACAACACCGTCACCTACAAGTCTCCGAACTTTGCGGGCTTCAATGCCTATGCGCAGTACTCCTTCGGCATGAACACGAAGGATAAGTTCGGCACTGAAGCCGATCACAACGACAACACCGTTGCTCCTGTTGAAGGCAAGTCGGGCGATACCCGCTACGCTGCCCTCGGCGCCACTTATGTGGCCGGTCCGTTCAATCTCGCTGCGTCTGCCGCGCTCTACAACTGGTCGAGCACGGAATATACCGACAAGCCCGACAACGGCTATACGCTCACTGCCGGCGGCTACTACAACTGCGGCTTTGCGAAGACCTATCTGAGCGCCCAGTACTTCGACAACATGTATAAGGCCTCTTCCAATGCTACCGACAAGGTTGGATTTGCCTCTGTCGGTTTGGATAATGAATCCTTCAAGGGCTGGGCTGCCCAGGCCGGCTTCGACATGCCGCTCGCCGGCGGTACGGCTATGCTTGCCTTCGGCTATGCGGATACGGAAAGCGCCAACAGCAGCGACCATGAAAACAACGACAACGAGTTCACCCGCTGGGGCACCTCGGTCGGCTACACCTACAGCCTGAGCAAGCGCACGAACGTCTACGGCGTCGCGGGCTACTATCAGGATAAGAAGACGGTTAACAAGGTCGAGAACAAGCCCGAGACCACCACGGTCTACGTCGGCATGCGTCACAGCTTCTAATTGAAGCCTTCAGTGCAGTCTTAAGCACCTGAAAAGCTCAAAAGGGCGTTCCCGTAATGGAAACGCCCTTTTTTTTCTTTTGCCTTGCGATTTTTTAAGCCTTACGCCGTGAGATAGACGAAAAAGAGAATCCCCGTCATGGCGAAGGCAAGCGCAACCTTAACTGCAGTCCCCACGATCATGCCGATCCAGGTGGCGACGCCCACGCGGCCCGCGTGAATCAAATCGCGCTTGGCCCAGAATTCGCCGATCGCAGCGCCGATAAGCGGCATGAAGAGAAGCCCGAAAAGCCCCATGAACATGCCGAGCACCGTGCCGACGAGCGAACCGATGATGCCCGCTTTTGAAGCGCCTGCCTTCTGAGCGCCCGCCGTCTGCGCCACCGAATCCACAATGACGCCGATGACGGCCAGTACTGCCAGAAAGAGAATCGTCTTCCAGCCCACCTTGTCGTAGTTGTCCGCCCAGCCGATAAGCCAGGCACCGCCCGCGATCATGGGGAGTCCCGGGATCGCCGGCACAATCGTGCCCGCAAACCCAAGCGCAATCAGAACGAAAGCACCGAGCCAGCAGACGAGCGCAAACCAGTCAATGCTTGTGAGCCATTCCATTTTTCTTACTCCTCAATGCCGCCCCAGTAGCCTTCGTCAGCCGAAGGTTCGAAGCGCGTATTGCCGCCCAAGAACGTCATGCGAAGCGTGCCGATCGGGCCGTTACGCTGCTTGGCAATGATGATCTCGGCCAAATTCTTGTCGGGCGTATCTTTGTTGTAGACGACGTCGCGATAGATGAACATGATCACGTCCGCGTCCTGTTCGATTGCGCCCGATTCGCGAAGGTCGGACATCACCGGACGGCGGTCCGTGCGGCTGTCGACCGAACGGTTCAGCTGCGAAAGCGCAATCACCGGCACGCGGAGTTCCTTCGCGAGCGCCTTGAGGCCGCGGGAGATTTCAGAGAGCTGCTGCGCGCGGTTGTCCTGCGCGTTTCTGCTCTGAGACCCCATGAGCTGCAGGTAGTCGACGACGACAAGCCCGAGGGGGCCCGCCTGGTTGACCAAGCGCCGCGTACGGCTCGAAAGCTCCGTAATCGTGAGTGCAGGCGTGTCGTCGATGAAGATGGGCTTCTCTTCAAGACGGTGAAGCGCCGCCGTGAAGTTGTCCCAGTCCTCGTCGTCGAGCTGCCCCTTTCGCAACTTCTGCGCATCAATGTGCCCGACGGAAGAAATCATGCGCTGCGTCAGCTGGTCCGCGCCCATTTCCATCGAGAAGACCGCTACCGGAAGCTCCTGAACGATGCCGACGTTTTCAGCAATATTGAGCGCAAATGAGGTTTTGCCCATCGAGGGGCGCCCTGCGATGATGATGAGGTCGCCTCGCTGAAGACCTGCCGTCACGAAGTCGAGGTTCCGGTAGCCCGAGGAGACGCCCGTTACCTCGGACGAGTCCTTCGTCTGGTAGAGCTCAATCACGCGCGCGGAAACGTCGCGCACGAGCGTCGCAAGAGGCTGGAACCCACGCTGGCTGCGGGAATTCCGCTCATTGATGGCGAGCACCTCTTTTTCGGCTTCATCCAGAATTTCGCGCGTCTCCCGGCCTTCGGGCGAAAGCGCATTCGTGACGATCTTGTCGCCCACGGTAATCAGCTGCCGCAGGACGGACTTGTCGTGAACGATCTCCGCATAGCGGCGGATATTGGCCGCAGAGGGAGAGTTGTTCGCGAGCTCCATGAGGTAGGGGAGGCCCCCGGCCTCCACATCCATGCCCGAACCCTTGAGGCTCTCATAGACCGTAAGGTAGTCCGCCGGGTGGCTTCCCTGAATGAGCTTGGCGATTTCTTCGTAGATGAGGCGGTGATCTCGCCGGTAGAAATCCTCGGGACGAATGACGTCGACCACGCTGTCGAGCGCGGAATTGTCCACCATCAATCCGCCGAGAATGGCCTGCTCGGAGAGAATGCTCTGCGGGGGCTTTCGTACGGCCAGAGCGGCATCATCCTGAATGTCTTCGGTCATCTGTGGTTCGGGTTTTCTAAAAAGGATGCGGGGCAGAATTATCGGAGATTTCGTCTGCGGCGTCTCTACCGTCAATCGATCTTTGCCGAAACTTGCAATTTTTATCTTTGCCGCGGACAAAAAGAAAGGCTCCCCGCTGGAAGTGAATCCTTTGGAGAGCCTTTTCCGGCTTTCAGCTCGCAGGCTTCAAGGAAGCTCTGGAGCTGAAGATCCCTGGTCTGACGGAGGAAATTATTCCTCAGCAACAACCTTGACCGTGATGTCGGCGGTGATGTCCGTCATCAGACCGATCGTGATCGTGTAGTCGCCGGTCGCCTTGATGGCGCCGAGCGGCGTACGAACCTGGGACTTCTTGATCTGGAAGCCGAGCTTGTCGACCGCTTCAGCGATGTCGGCGTTCGTGACGGAGCCGAAGAGACGGCCGTCGACGCCGCACTTGGAGGCGATGACGACTTCGGCGCCGTTCAGCTTGCCGGCGAGTTCCTGAGCAGCAGCAACGCGTTCAGCCTGAGCCTTTTCGAGCTCGGCGCGGCGGGCTTCAAACTCAGCGATAGCCTGCTTGGTGGCGCGCTTGGCGTGACCCTGGGGGATCAGGAAGTTGCGGCCGTAGCCATCCTTAACCTTGACGATGTCGCCCAGGTCGCCGAGATGCGTGATCTTTTCGAGCAGAATAACTTGCATTTGAAAATTCTCCCGTCGATTACTGGTTGTCCGTGTAGGGCAGGAGGGCGAGGAAGCGGGCGCGCTTGATGGCCGTATCGAGCTGGCGCTGGTAGTGCGCCTTCGTGCCGGTCAGGCGAGCCGGCATGATCTTGCCGTTTTCCTGGATGAAGTCGCGCAGCGTCTCGACATCCTTGTAGTCGATCTGCTCAACGTGTTCGGCCGTGAAGCGGCAGAACTTCTTGCGCTTGAAAAGGGAATTTTGCTGGTTCGAACGGCGGGGCTTGCCCTTGCCCTTAGCACCAAAAGCCATTTGATGACCTCTCTATTTGAATTCTGTGATGTGTACTGTCAGACGCCGGCTTTTCATCGACTTCGTGGCGAGAAATCCCTTGATCCGGATTTTCGCGCCCACTGCCAGAGCATTGAGCCTGCTGGCAGTGTCCCCATAGGAAAGGGCTTCGAAATCGTATTCGAGCGTGCGGATTTTTCCGGCTTCGACCAATCGGCTGCGATGGTGGAACACGGCATCGAAAACCTCAATGCCTGCGGGAGTGAATCTCACTTCCTCGCGTTCAATCAGCGTCGCGCCGATTTCAATCGAATTGGCTTCGAATCCGACGTCTTCAACCGTCATCAGGCCTCGGCCGGAGCGGTTTCTTCCTGAGCAGCCGCGGCAGCCTCAGCGGCAACCTTGCGGGCCTCTTCCTTCTCGACGACCTTCATCATCGGGGAGGGAGCGGTTTCGGCATGCTTCGTCTTCACAGTGAGGTGACGGAGAACGGCGTCATTGAAGCGGAAGCCGTTTTCGATCTCGAGGATCGTCTCATGGCCGCACTCGATGTTGAGGAGCAGATAGTGCGCCTTCACGAGCTTTTCAATCGGGTACGCGAGCGGACGACGGCCCCAGTCTTCAATGCGGTGGATCTTGCCGCCCTGTTCGGCGACGAGGGTCTTGTAGCGCTCGATCATCGCGGGAACCTGTTCACTCTGGTCAGGGTGCACGATGATGCAGATTTCGTAGTGACGCATTTAGCCTCCTTGCGGAAAAAGCCGCCCAGAGCGTCGTTCCAGTGCGGCAAGGACAGTAAAGGCCGCGATTCTACATGAAGAATTCGCGGCCTGCATGAATTTTTCGGAAGTTTTTTCCACGAAAGATAGGAAGCCCTCGGCGCGCGACCTTCCCTGCGGGCGTTCTCACAAGAACGTCCAGCATGGTATCTGCTGCTTCTCAGGCTGCTGAAGCTACGCTAACTGCTGACGACTGCGCCTAGGATCGCACCCGTTTTCGTCTCCACAACCAGGCCGTCAGCGATCACGTATTTCGTACCTTTGAGTTTCAGCAACTGCTTTACGCCGTTCTTCGCTCGTTCAATCAAGGCGTCCCGAAACGCCGTTGACAAGTAAGGCTCAAAGCCTTTCTGATGAGTGAGAACGGAATAAATGATGCGGGCAAGCAGGTGTGCGAAGGCGACCATGGCACGCCTGTAGCCGCGCCGCATCTTGAGCACCTGGAATTTTTCCTTCAGCGCAGCGGTACCGCCGACCGCAAGTCCTCTGGCGGCTTCAATCAGCGTGCGCCTCAGGTGTTTGTTCCCTTTCGGGCATTTTCCACTTTTCTGTTTGCCGGCAGATGTGTTGTCCCCCGGGCAAATGCCGAGCCAGGAAGCGAACTGCTCTGACGTCGGGAAATGCTCCTTCAAATCCGGACAGAGTTCGGCGTAAATCATGCGGGCCGAGCGTTCCTGAATTCCCGTTATGGTAATGAGCAGCTGGATGTCCTTCTCGTAGGGAGCCTGAAGCTGGCGGAGCCTTTCGAAAGTGCTTCGGTCGTACTCCTCGAGCTGATCGATCTTTTTCCGGAGCGCCAGAATCTGCTCCTTCATCATTGGCTCGATTTCGAAGTCGAGCGCCTGCATGATCTGTTCAGGGCTTGCCCGCAGCCGGCGGCTGTTTTGCTTGATGACATCAAACAAGTGCGGATCATCTCTGAGCTTGGCCATCAGGATGAGGCTGGCAGCTTTGCCTCCGCGGATGTCGCTGAATACCGTTGTAGGCCGGCATCCGGTGAGATTCAGAGACTTGCCGAAACGATTGGAAGTTCGGGAAATGTCATTCCTGTTCTTCTGCAGATCACGTGAAATGACGCGCTGCAGACGAAAGGCCTTCTCCGGCACGAAGGATTTTTTGAAGTTTCCCGTTCGGGCAAGAGACGCCAGACGTGATGCGTCCTTGCGGTCTGTTTTGCGGCCGGCTGCCGCTTTGGCGTCGCGGGCATTGATCAGAGCCAGCTGCTCAGAAGTGAAGCCGGCTCTCTCGAGGGCTTCGTACGGGCTCTGCCACAATGACCCGGTTGATTCCATAAGGATGATGTCGGGATTGCATTCACGGCACCAGGCGGCGAAAGCATCGATGCTTGCGCGGTCGGTATTGAAATCCCGGCTCTCAGATTGTTCACGATGACCTGCAACCTGCTTCTGATGGCAGCAGACGAGTAGGTTGAGATGAACGTCAATGCCTATTGCCGAGCGGTACATCGCGTGAACAGTAATTTCGGGATTACTGATCTGCGCACGGGCAGCTCGCAATGGCGTATCGGTACGGTTAGACTTACTCATAGCCCCTCCATTAAGAAATGATTGGGGTTCGAGGAAGCCCTGGCAACCACGAAGATGTTGGAGAAACAGGTAGACGCAGCAACCACCCGGAAGCTACGCTCATTTTTCCACACGCCTAGTCACCAGCGTTCAAGCCAGCGAACAGAGCAATATAGGGTGCGAAAGTTCCGCTGCAATTTTTTGACGGCAAGCGTCAGAAACGTTACCAAAAAAACGTACGCAGACAGGTCGCGCGCCGAGGGCTTCCTCATCTTTCATGATAGAGGGTGAGGAAGCCCTTTACTCATCACGATTTTTTGGGGTCTTCCGGAGAACCTCCGGATCAGAGCCGGTCCTCGGCCTTCCCCGGCGTCACAATCCCGGCGGCAATGCGCTGTCTCAGGGATTCGAAAAGGCAGATGCCCGACGCCACGGAAACGTTGAGGCTCTCGACGCTCCCCACCATCGGGATGGCGGCGAGTTCGTCGCAGCGGCGGCGCGTCAGCTGCCTCAGCCCCTCGCCCTCGGCGCCGAGCACCCAGGCAAAGGCCTTTGCCTGATCAATGTCGTAGATGCTCTTCTGGGTTTCGCCCGCTGTGCCCACCACCGTGACGCCGTTGTCGCGCAGCTCCATGATGGCGGATGCAAGGTTCGTCACCTGCACCACAGGAACCGTTTCGGCAGCGCCCGCAGCCGCCTTTGCGGCGGCCGGCGTCATGCGGGCCGAACGGTCGCGCGGGACGATCACGGCCTGCACGCCTGCAGCGTCCGCTGCACGCAGACACGCGCCGAAGTTTCTCGGGTCCGTGACGCCGTCCAGAATCAGAAGAAGCGTCTTCGGGCTGATGTCGTCGAGGAGGTCCGCAAAGTCGAGCGTATTTTCGCGCTCCTTCGCGAGCGCGCAGATGCCCTGATGAGGAACGTCGGGCGACAAGCCCGTGAGGCGCCTTGCATCGGCATTCATCACGCGCACGCCCGCCGCGAAGAGTTTCTCCCTCATTTCACGCATGCGCTTGTCGCGGCGCTCGGGATCGACGTAGACGAGTTCGATCGATGCGGGGTCAAGCTGCAGACGCGCCGCAACGGCGTGAAAGCCCGCGAGAACAACCGTTCCCGCCTCAAGCTTCTCGCTTTCCGAACCGCCCTTCGCGCGATTGGCGCGCTTGTCGTTTCTGCCTTCCTGCCTCATTGGCGTCACCCTATTCTCAAATCTAACAAGCCGAGTTCAAGACTCTTCTTAAAAGCCGCGCATTCTAGCCGAAGCGCACTCATTAAAACGGGACATCCTCATCGACAAAGTCGTCGTCATCGTCAAAATCGACGTCGTCTTCAGGGAAGAAGCCGAAGCCGTCGTAATTGAATCTCCGGCGGCCTCTCGAACCGCGCTTTCCGCCCTTCACCGTATGCCGGGAATAGCTGGAAACGAGCGAAAAATTGATTCTGCGCTCCTCGAGCTCAACGGAATTGAGCCTGACGGAGAGTCGGTCGCCCAGACGCACCTCCGTCATCTCGTCGTAGGAGGTCATCTTCTTCGCGTTCTCGTCATACTCGTAGTAGCCCCAGCCGAGCTCCGAGATATGAATGAACCCTTCGATCGGCATCGCTTCGAGCGTGATGAAGACGCCCGCCGGGCACATGCCGGTGACGACCGCATTGAATTTGCGGCCGACCTTCGAGCGAAGGAACTCGCACTTCAGGTACTTCATCACGTCGCGCGTTGCATCGTCGGCGCGGCGTTCGGCCGAGGAGCAGATGATGCCGAGCCTCGACCAGACGCGCTTTCTTGCTTCCGTGCGGCTCAAGGGCTTCGCGGGGGCCGCCGCCTTTTCGTCCGGCCGGGCGCCGAGCTTTCGCGCGTGGTAGCCGCTCATCACCTCCGCGTCGTCGAATTCCACCACGGGCACGTAGGCGCGGTGCGAGAGAATCCCCTTGATCGTGCGGTGAAGGAGCAGATCCGGATAGCGGCGGATGGGCGACGTGAAATGCGCGTAGGCGTCGAACTGAAGCCCGAAGTGACCGATGTTGTCGGGCTGATAGCAGGCGCGCTGCATGGTTCTCAGAATCGCAGACTGAATATAGGGTCGGTCCTTCGTTTCCTCAATCACTTTTGAGAGCGCATGCGCGAGCGTCTCGCGCTCGTTGGACGACTTGAAGGCGATGCCGAAGGACGCGAGGAGGCTCTTCAATTCCTGAAGCTTTTTCGGATCGGGCTTGTCGTGAACGCGAAAGAGCGTGAGCTGCTTCTTTTCGAGGACGAACTTCGCCGCGGAAACGTTGGCAACCAGCATTGCCTCTTCAATCATGCGGTGCGCGTCATTATGTTCGCGCACGCTGAAGCTCTCGATCTGCCCCTTGCCGTTAAATACCGCCTGCGACTCCTCGGTTTCGAAGTCGAGCGCGCCGCGCGCGATGCGCTCTGCCTTCAGGGCCTTGAAGAGCGCATGAAGCCGCTCGATTTCGGGGAGCCGCTCGCCGATGGCTTCAAGACCCGCAGGCTCCTTCTGAAGCGCGGACCAGACAACGTTGTAGGTGAGCCGCGCATGGGAATGAATGACGCCCGGATAGAACTGATAAGCCATCGTGCGGCCCTCCGGGCTCACGATGGCGTCGCAGACCATCACGAGACGGTCGACGCCCGGATTGAGGGAACAGAGTCCGTTCGAAAGCTTTTCAGGGAGCATCGGCACGACGGATGCCGGGAAGTAGACCGACGTTGCGCGGATCTGCGCATCGCGGTCGAGCGACGTCCCGGGCTTCACGTAGCGGCTCACGTCGGAGATCGCAACGAGAAGACGCCAGCCGCCTCCGGGAAGGTCGGCGCAGTAGACCGCGTCGTCGAAGTCGCGGGCATCCTCTCCGTCGATCGTGACGAAGGGAAGGTCCGTCAGGTCGACGCGATTCTGAAGACTCCTGCGGTCCACAACATCGGGGAGCTTCTTTGCTTCCTCGAGCGTCTCGGGACTGAATTCAATGGGAACACCGAACTGCGCCGAGGCAATTGCCATTTCGCCCAGCGGATCATTCATGGCGCCCACCACCTTGACGAAGCGGGCGTTGAGCTCAACCCGCTCCTCATAGTTGACGGCTTCACCGGGCGTTTCCGAGTCGGGGAGAAGCTCCACCTCGACCGCGTCCTTCTTAAGATTAACGCCCGGCGGAATTTCGCTGGCCGGCACAGTGAATTCCAGAGGCGCAAACGCCGAAACCGCCTTCAGATAGACGTATTCGCCGCTCTTTGCAAGGAATTGGCACACCCAGCGCTTCTGCGGCCTGCGAATGAATTTCGAGAGGCGCCAGCCGGAAATGCTGCGCCTCAGTTCAAACACATCGCCCGGAATGTAGTTGGGCCGGTATGCCGGGAGTGGAATCTCTTCGCCCGCATCGCACTGCGGCATCACCGTCATTTTGTCGAGCGTGCGCGCGCCCTGCACCACGCCCGTCGTCGTTTCTGCCTCAGGATTGAGGAACCAGTTCTTCTCGTCCCCTTTTTCAAAGCCTTCTTCATTGAGACGAACGATCAGCGCATTGGCGACCTCGCTCGCAAATCCGAGCTCGCGCTTCAATTTCTTTTTTGCCTGCGTGTAGCTCACATCCTCCCTGAGGCCGGCAAGGAATGCCTTTGCCTTCTGGATGTCTTCGGCCGTTACTTCCGGTAGCGGCGCCGGAACCTGAGCTTTAGTGCGGGACTTTTTCTTTGACATGGAAAATGGCTTCTTCTTAAAAATTCTGTGCGGAATGCAATCTAACAGTTTGCGCGCATGCGCGGCATGCCAGGAAACGAAATCTTCGTCTAGAGATGCATCCGATGACGGTTCGAGGTGCCGTCTCATTTAAGCATCAGACTCATACCCAACGAGAATGAGCACCTCCCAGGAAAGATCAGAACGCCGAGCTTTTCTTCAGCTTCTTGACATTTTCTTTACTCTCTGGCAATATTCGCTTCCTACCCGCCCGGGTGGCGAAATTGGTAGACGCACCAGCTTCAGGTGCTGGCGGCTTCACGGCCGTGAAGGTTCGAGTCCTTTCCCGGGCACCAAATACATATCCCGTACCGTCTCAGGCGGTGCGGGATTTCTTTTTTGTCAAATCGATAACGTTGAGAACGCCCTAGCGCGTCTCAAGATGAACCAGTGAAGCCGATATTTTTCGGGGGAGTTTTCGGGGGAGTTTTTTCTTGAGCTTTAGGGCGGCCACCTTCAAGAAGACTGCTTTGATTGTTAACTTCGCTGCCTTGACCGTGCTGCGGGAAAGGCCGTAGCCTTTCCCTGCCATCCCCGAGCTTCACACGCTCCTGTCAATGAGCGCCGGACGTCTGAGAGCTTCTAAAGAGAGCTCTCCAGCGCCGCTCCACACTTGAAACGAACGTTCATCAGGCAAGCCCGACAGGACCTTCCTCCTCCGGCAAGGCCGGGCGGAAATCGTCATCGTCAAGCTTCCGGAAGCGTTCTCCATCACGGACAAATATGTCCTCGTAAGCGTCCCTGACGACATACTGCAGCGCCGGCTCGAGCACCAGCACCTGCTTTACGGCGACCACCATGCTGTCTCTAGGGTTGAGGATGATGCTCAGCTCAGGATCCTCGCCCTTGCGGGACGTGAAATAAAGCTGAGTCTCTCCGCTCCCGTGGCGCGACACCGGCATGACCGCCTCAACGGGCATGCCTTTTTCCATCACGGCTCTGTCGACAAAGCATCGATCATCTGCGCAAGGGAGTTCGGCCAAAATCTTCGGAACCGCATCCGCCTCAACAAGAGGCTTGGGCGCAGGGAACGCATTCGTGCGGCGGCGCTTTGCGAGAAGGAAGAAGTCCCTGGGCCTTACCGAGAGCACGCCGTCGACGCCGAACACATCCTCTGCAGTTGCCTCAAGTTCCTTTAAAAAGAGAAGTGAAGCAAACTGAATGGCTTTTCCATCTTCATCCCAGAGCGGCGCCCTCACGACTTCCTCGTGACGAGAGATCAGCACTTCCGTAAAGGGAAAACCTTTCACGAGCTTTTCGCCCGTCTTCAATTGAATAACGCCGTATTCGCTCTCCTCAAAGCTTCCGTTGATCAGGTTGGCGGTGATCATTGTTCCTGCCTGCTCAACGAAAGCTTCATAGTCCTCTCCGAGATCCCTCTTCTCCATCTGCATGGCGATTTCATAATGACCGGAAGGCTCCGGCTGCCCCGGCCGCAGCCGCAGGCGCACGCACTCATCGAGATTCGTTGTGAGAATGAACGCGCGCTTCGGATCCGCTTTCGACTCCACGACGATCGCGTTGATGCCGTTATTGAAAACTCGCCAGGAAAGGATCGGTCCGAGTTCGCGCTCAACCGTCTTGAACCAGGGAAAACCAAAGGCAAGCGGGAGCCTCAGCTCGTTCACCACCGACTGATTGGTCAGATTCTCGAACTGCATGAGATTCTGAAGCTTCATCCTCAGGAAGTTGGCGAGCACCTTGTCGCCTCCGGGCGCGTACTGATTGAGCTGGAAGGCTCTCACCATGATGCCGACGCGTTCATCCTGCGAAAAAGCGTTCGCTGAGGCATTGAGCTTGAGAAGCTCCACCGCTGCTCGCCACCATTCGATGCCGCGCTCGCGCGGAGGAATCCCGCAGAGTGCCGCGAAAAGACTTTCGAATGTCTCAGGCGCCGCCGACTCTCCCGCCGTCAGAATCCGGTCCATGATCTCATCGGCCTCACGGCAGGCCTCTGCGCTCGCGAGCGGCCGCTGAGGCGTGAGGAGCTGGGCGAGCTTCACCACAGCCAGCCCGAGCGCCGTCTCATAGGAGTTATGGTCGAAAAAGTCGTCCGGATCACGCATATCGGCGATCGTAAAAGGGATGACGCCGGTCCGGACAAATTCATTCCTGAGGCTCCGCTGCACTTCCAGCCAGTTCGAGCCTTTCATGCATACACCCTGGCGGGGGCGCTTCAATTTCCGGAACTCATCATCGGGAGCTCCGCGAAGAAGGAGGCTCCGCAATTCGATCGCCCAGCGAAGCGAGGCTTCAAGCGGCGTCAAACCGCGTTCCCCAAGTTCCCGGGAAAGCGCACTAAAGTCCTGAAGGCGAAGCCAGTGGTGAAGTCTCAGGAAGCGCCTCGCCTCGAGTTCATAGCGGCGGTCAAATTCTTCCTGCGTGACCTCAGGTCCCTTGATTTTTCGCTCCTTTGGACGCCCCTTGAGCTTAAAGAACCCTCTATTCGGAACAGAAGCTTCACCGGGCATCAGTGCGAGCGCCTCTCTTTCTGCCTTTTCCCAGGATTCGGCGGATCCGTATGCGGGATTCACGGCAGACGCCGTCAAAAGAACCGTCTGAAGCACGGATTCCTTGCGCTGATTCGCGTCTCCGCCCTCCCGATCGAGGGAAAGAAGGTGCTGAATGCCTTCGAGGATGCGACCCGAATCGATGAGCCTGAGGCATGTGCCGGCGCTCCCGAGCAAGTCCGGATGATTGAGAATCGTCTCCTTGAGGAGCGGAGAAAAGTCCGCATGTGCGTACCGCTCGGACTTGAGCTGAGCAGCAAATACCTCGCCGGCCTCCTTTCTGAGGCCGGCCTTCATCAGGCCATCGATAAGCTTTGCAGGCTGTTCAGCCGGAAGACCAATACGAATAAAGATGCCGTCGTGCTCACGCTTGAATTCCGCGTAGCGCGTGAGGAGCTCAATATGCTCGTACTCCTTCCGGTCCTCCTCGGAAAGACCTTCCGGCGCATGAAAGCGCGTTTCGAAAGCGGTGAGCTTCTCGCGGGCGAGCTGCGGTCTTTGGCAAACGATTTCGCTGTAAATCCGAAGGAGCGTCCGTTCCTCAGTGCCAATGAGTTCGAGCGATTTGTCGTTGAGACAGGTCCTGAGAGTCTTCAGATCGATCGGCACTCCAGCCTGTCGAAAAGCAACAATGAAGGCGTATTTAGCGCCGAGGGGCTTTTCTTTTGTCCGCCATTTTCGCCACAGCTTCAGATAGGCCCTGCCCGAATAGACGCCGGGTCTGGGACCATCGGGCAGCGTGTCTTGCGGGTCGATAACGATATTGCCGCTGTAGGAACGGTTGTATTGCATAGGTCGGGGAAAGTCGGATGAAGAAGTTGAGAAGTAACCAATAAGACCGCATCACAAAGACTCAGGTGCGGCATGAAAGTCAACTTTTGAGACTATATATCAAGCAATTTCTTTCTTACGTGCAAAGGTATATCGAAAGTAATCATACCAAAAAATGATTCTTTATATTGATATGCTTTTCGCCAGACACTTCTTTCTTCAGCCATAAAAAAAAGCGCCTGCAGTGTTGGGACTGCAGACGCTTTCCTTGTTGGTCAGCCTTGAGGACTCAAGGCCTTATCGGGCTCACTCAGCGCGACGTCCTCGTATTGCTTCCGATCTTGAGACCAAAAGTCAGGATCGCATAGAGAACCGAGCCGATGATCATGGCCGCCACGAGGCCGATATTGGCGCGGGCGAAGACGCTTCCCTCGGTGCCCTCAGGGAGGAGGAAGCTCACCGCATGGCCGATCCAGGGGTCGGACGACGTAATCGTGCCGAGACCGATGATGGTCGCGACGAGAAGCGACCCGAAGGCCGTCCAGCGGATCGATTCGCCGCCTTCGGAAGGCGGAAGCGCGAGATCGGTGTTCCAGCCGAGACGCTTCTGACGAATGAGGTCGACCATCTCAATGGCGCCCCAGGAGCCCATCACGACGGAAATGAGCGCAAGGAAGGACTGGAAGGTCGAAACGAAGCTGTCCGAAATGAAGAGGAGGTAGTAGGCGCCGAGCGCAATGATGACGCCGTTCAGGATCGTCGTGCCGAGGCGGCTCATCGGAACGCCCAGCGCGAGAAGCGCAAGGCCCGAGGAGTAGATGCCCGTCATGCCCGCACTGATGAGCGAGATGATGACGATGAAGGAGAAGGGAACATAGAACCAGAAGGGCAGAATGCCGGTCAAGGCCGCGAGGGGCTCATGGTTCGCTTTCTCAAGGAGCTCAGGGTTGCCGACGGCAAGCATGACGCCGAGGATGAGAAGCACCGAAACCGGGAGCGCAATGCCCGTCGTCGTCCAGAAGATGACGCTCTTCGCCTCACTCTTTCTCGGAAGATAGCGTGCGTAGTCGCCGCCGTAGTTGAGGAACCCGAGACCCACCATCGTCATCGAGAGCACGATGCCGCCGATGAAGGTGGCGAAATTCCCCGAGGGGACGCTGTCGAGCACCGAGAAATTGATGTTGGGGATGAAGAAGAAGAGATAAACAATGGTGAAGAGGCCCGTGAGCCACGCAATCACCTTCTCAATCTTGATGATGAGCTGGTGCCCGTAAATGGCGCCGCTCATGGTGAGAAGAAGAACCACGATGAAGCAGCCGAGCGTGCAGCTCTTCAGGGGCATGCCGTTATCGCCCATGAGGGAGGGAATGAGGTTGCCCATCACGTCGGCGAGCGTCGTCGTTGCCATCGAGAGGAGCGTCACCTTCCAGCCCATATTGGCGAGGTAGCCGAAGAAGGTCGGGAATTTGTTCCCGTGATAGCCGAAGGCAAGACGCGACTGAACGAGCGTGGGAAGGCCCGTGCGGACGCTGCCGACGGCGAGAATGCCCACGAGCGCGCAGGAGAGGAAGTAGCCGATCACGCCGGCAAGCATGGCCTGCCAGACGGAAAGACCGAGCCCGAACACGTAGATGCCGAGCGTGATGCCGAAAATGGAAATATTCCAGGAGAACCAGACCGGGAAAAGATCAAAGGGGCGCCCGTAGCGTTCGCTGTCGGGAACCGGATTGACGCCGTTGGTTTCAATGCGGGATGCGTCAGACATAGTCTTTTTTGTTTCCGAGGGTTGAAGAAAATCGGTATGGGATTATTTACTTCGAATGGAGCGCCTGCAGCGTCCGAAGGTCCGGAGCCGTGGCGGCCCCTTCCTGCGCCGTCACCCAGCTTGCCACGGCGTTGCCGAGAAGGACCGCTTCGGGAAGAGAAAAGCCGCTCATGAGGCCGGCCAGAATGCCGCCCGCGTGCGCGTCGCCCGAACCAATGGTATCGATCACGCGCGTCGGGAAGCCCGGCACGCGGACCGTTTTCCCGTCTTCGGCCGTGATGGCGCCATGCGCGCCGTCGGTGACGACCACGGCGCCGCCCGTCATGCGGGAGAGCTCGCGCGCCGCGTCTTCTGCAGAGGCGCAGGGCGCCAAAATCTGCGCTTCGGCGGCATTCACCTTGAGAATCGTATTGGCGCAGAGAATATCGGCCATCATGCGCTCAGGGATGCGCCCTGCGCAGGGACCCGGATCGAAAAGAATCTTCGCATCGGGGCGCTTTCTCGCAAGAAGCTCGGCAATGAACGCTTCGTTGCGGGCATCCGCCTGGTAGCCCGAGAGATAGAAAAGATCCTGCTCCTCAGGCGTCACGGCCTGAAGCCAGGACGGGCGGAAGCACTTTTCAATCCCCGACATGGAAATGAAGGTTCTTTCGCCTGAAGGCTCCACAAAGGAAAGGCACCAGCCGTTGTCCCCGAGGTCGGGATAAATGCGCAGCGGATACCCGCGCACGCGGAAGCTCTCGCGCACGCGATCGGCAATCATGCCTTCGCCCACCGGGATCAGAGGCTCAAAGGGGAGCCCGAGCTTATAAAGCACGTCGGCAGCGTTGTAGGCGCAGCCGCCGACGAGCTGCTGCCGGCTCGTGCCCTCAACGTCTTCGCCCGAGAGCGGAAGACGCGGCACATGAACGATCACGTCGACAAAGGCGCTCCCGATGATGAGAAGACGCTTTTCGGGCGTGAGTGAGTCGAGGAGCTTCGTAATGCCTCGCATGCAAGTCTCCTCTCTTCAATCAGTAGGAAAATCGGCTGCGGCCGTCAAGAATCTCCTGAGCGAGACCGCGGAAATCGAGGCTGTTGATGCGCTCGAGCTCGGCAATGCGCTCTGCCGGGAAGGCGTCAAGCCCCGTCTTCGCGCCGCAGATGGCAGCGGCCATCGAGCCGATCGTGTCGGTATCGCCACCCATATTGGCGGCAAGCACTGCCGCACGCCAGGGATCCCGGCACCAGAGCGCAATGCAGATGGCTGCCGTGACGGATTCGCTCGTCATCGTGCCCGTGCCGATCACGTCGTAAATGAAGCGGCTCGCCGCTTCATCGTCGACTTCATTGCGCTTCGGAAGCATCACGCGCTCGAAGACCTCAAGGCGGGAAAGAATATTGGCGGCCCAGGTGGGTTCGCCGAGCCTCATCGCGATCGGGTGAATCGCCTTCATGTCGGCGCTGATTTCGTCCCAGGTTCTGCCGGCAATTCCGCTCGCCACGGCCTGAGCGACCATGGCGGCGCCGGAAATGGCCACGTCGGTCGAGTGCGTGACGGAGCTCACGCCCGCCACCGTGCGGGCAAGAAGATCATGCTCAGAAAAATCGATGAGGCAGCCCACGGGGGCAATCCTCATGGCGGCGCCGTTCGTAAGCGAAAGCTTCGTGACGGGCTTCGGATCCTCCCCCTTGCTCCAGGCAAGGAGCGATGCTTTGGAAGAAGGCCCGAGCAGATTGATTTCGAACCCGTTCATCGAACGAACCCAGTCGAGCAGGTCGTCAGCGAGAACCTTCGCCTCGGGCACGGTCCCAGCCTTGAGAAGAGCCTTCAGAATCACGAAGGCCTGAGCGGAATCGTCCGTATAGTGGCCGGCCTTAAAGTAGCAGGCGACGATGTTGTCTTCAGGGCCGTCGATAAAGCGGTCGATGTGTCCGAAGCGAGCGCGCACCTTTTCGCGCGGCCAGAGTTCGCCCGGAACACCCAGGGCATCGCCGAGCACCATGCCGGCGAGAGCACCGGCAATATGATTGAGGGTTGCAGTCGTCATTTTGTCTAGCCCGAAGGAAAATCGGTTGTTTTGCTGAGCGGAGCGGAGAATAGCAGAGGCCGATTTCTCCTTCCACTCCCCGTGCGCCTAAGCTCGCACGAATTTTTGGATTTCCGAATTTTCCCGGGTCAAGGCAGAATAGAAGCGTCTCCCGCTTCGCTTTATGCTCCTCCTAAATGACTCAGATTCCGCTTATCTACCGCTACCGCATTGAACGCCGTCCCGAAGGCTATCGCTTCCGCTTTCCCGACCTGAGGGAAGCGGACTTTACCGCCGAAACGGCGGAAGACGGCGTCCGGACGGCCCCGGATCAGCTTGCCCGGGCGCTCGTAAAGCGCATCCATGAGAAGAATCCCCCCCGGACGGAGCGGGCGCATAAGGGCGAAGGCATCGCGCAGATTCCGCCTTCACTGGCCGCGAAGCTTCTCTTCATTGCCCGGTCCGAGGAGGTCGGCATGTACCCGGCCGAACTCGCGCGGCGCCTCAACATGAAGCCTCAGGAAGTGCACCGCATCTACCGGCTCGAGCACGCGACGAAAATCGATACCCTCAACATGGCGCTCAACGCCATCGGTTCTCGGATCGCACTCTCGGTGGAGCCGCTCGAAAACGATTCCTGAAGCTCCTGCGGGAAAGTCTGCAGCGGTGTGTTTTATCAATCATGCATACATGTATGTATGATTGATTCAGTTTAATTGCAGATTATTGTTTTTATTGGATTCATGTGTTTCCGAAGCGCATCCATACCATCATTCATACCATCATTGATACGATCATGATGGTATCGATACCATCATCCATACCATCATGTATGTATCAAATGATGGTATGAATGCAAATGTCCTGAGGAGATGAGAAGAGATATACCCGGACCGCACTGATCCGGAAACGAAAAAAACGGCGAAGCGGAAATTCCACGCCTCGCCGTTTTTTCCACGAAAGATAGGAAGCCCTCGGCGCGCGACCTTCCCTGCGGGCGTTCTCACAAGAACGTCCAGCATGGTATCTGCTGCTTCTCAGGCTGCTGAAGCTACGCTAACTGCTGACGACTGCGCCTAGGATCGCACCCGTTTTCGTCTCCACAACCGTATCTGGACTATGGGTATAAAAATCCCGCGTAAGCGGGATGCTTTTTATTCAGCGCCGGCAGCCGCCGAGGCCGGCGGCTTGAGGCATAGCTCAGAATAGCCTTCAGTCTGCCGACTGATGCTTCTTCCACTCCCAGGGGAGCCACGGCGTCAGGTCGAAGTCTTCGAGCAGCGCTTTCATGTCCCACTTCTGGATCTTCTTGTACGGGTCCTTGCCTTCCCGGTAGGCCTTCGTCCAGCCCTTTGCATAGGCATGCCGGAATGCGGCCGCGCTATATGCGTTCAGCCACTTTTCGAGGTCGATGTCGTTCAGCTTCGCCGTCTCCGCCATCGAGATGCAGGTTGCCACTGCATCCGCCCCTTCCACGGTCTGCATAAAGTTCTGGTTCTTGCGCAGAATCGCAACCGGCCGGATGGCCCGCTCCACCGTGTTCGTTTCGAGGGGGATGCGGCCGTCCTTCAAAAACTGCTTCAGGCTTTCACGCCGGTTCATCCAGTAGACGACGGCTTCGGCCATCCGCGAATTAAATTTCTTCGAGAATTTTCCGTTTTTCTCCAGCGCCAGCTTTTCTGCCAGACCTGCGTAAAGCTTGTCCACGGCATCAAGCACCGGCTTTGAGTAAGTTTCGCGATGCTTCTGAATGCGTGCCTCATGCTCTTCGGCGGTCTCGTCCTCAAGGCGTTCTGCAACTTCCTTTTCGTACTGGAAAATAAGCTGAATGCCGCTCAGGATGGAGAGCATCTGTGCTTCCGGAGCCGCATCAAGCGCGCGCTTCCCGATCCGCTCGGCGCGTTCTTCCGGCGTGAGCTTCTCGAGTTCCGAGAGGTACTGCTTGCACGTAACGGCTTCATAGGCTTCACGACGGGCATGCACGAGACAACTCTGCCTGAGCACTCCCTTGAGTACCGTTTCCGCCAGAGCATCGTATCCGGCATAGCCGTCGACGACGATGGCATCCATCCGGCCCTTCAGCGACTCAAGGCGCTTGCCGATATCCTCGGCTCTTCTGGAGCCGAGCGTGGAAAACCAGATGAAGGGCGTCGGACTGTCCGTTTGGGTTCCCACGGTAAAGACGTAGGTCTGCGAGCTTGTCTTCGTCTTGTCCGCGTAAGCGCCGCGGCCTTCGCTTTCCAGAATGTCGTATCGGGTTTCATCGGCCAGAAACACGCGGTCGCCGCAGTTTCCGACGATGTGCTCCATCAGCGGCCTGAGGTAGATATCCGCCCAGGCGTAGAGATTCTCAAAGAGCGTGTTCGAGCCGAGCTTCAGGCGGCTGAACATCATGTTCTCAAGCCGGTTGATCGGCAGGCCGTTGTTGAGCAGCTTCACGGCTTCGGCAAGGCAGTTCATGGAGACGGTGCGCTCCGGCTTCACGGGAAACTGCATGTGCTCCGGGAATACGGGGTGCACGGTGCGGCACTTCTCGCAATACTGAAGTTCGATCTGATTCTGCTGTCTTTCAAAGCGATCCTGCACGGCCTGAGTAACCGCAACAAGCTTCGCCACCTGTTCTCCGAGGTTTTTGAGCCTGCCGCTGCAGTGCGGGCAGCTGTCCGAAGCGCCTTTTCCCGGGGTGCGGAGCACTTCCGGAAGGTCGCTTTTGGATTTCTGCCGTCCGCGCACCTTCTCGTCAGCCGCTTCCTCCTCCTTTTCTTCATCAGAGGCTTTTTCGGCCGTCTTCTTTTCGTTCTCAGGCTTAGCCGGCTCCTCAGTCTTCTGAGGCTGCCGTGCCAGAGTGATCTTTGTCATGAGCGCCTGCGGAGTGACGGTCTCTTCGGCTTCTTCGCCGGACTTCGCTTCCGGCTTCTCATTCGCAAAAGCCTTGTCCTGCTCGTCCTGCAGCGCGGTAATGGCCGCCTGAGCCTTCTGCGCCTGCCGAATGCCCTGCTGAATGGCTTTGATGTCCGCCTGGATGCTTCCCTGGTTCTTTTTGACTTCCGCGAGTTCAGGCGTGAGCTTTTCCCCGCCCTTTCCGAAGGCGAGTTCGCGGAACGTCTCCGCATTGCGCGCTTCGGCTACGAGCTTCTGCACGCACTTCAGGAGATCATCCCAGAGCTTCAGATTGGCCTGCGGATCCAGACTCAGATTGCGCTCCACGTCAAGGCGCATGCCGTGAATCAGCGGGGCGACTTCCATAAGAAAGGCCGCAGCCGCGGCGTACTTCTTCTCGGAGAGATCCAGCCGAATTTCCGTCTCTTTGGCATAAGCCTTCGCTGCAGATGCCGCTTTTTCGGCTTCTTCGGCCTTGCGCTCTGCCGACTGAGCCTTACGCTCCGCTGTCTCTGCTTTTCTCTCAGCAGCCTCAGCCTGCTGCCGGGATTCCTGCAGCAGGGCAATCAGTTTTTCGCGGGGAAGAGCAGAGAGATCGACGGACATGGAATACAGGGGGAATCGGTGTTGGAACAGGGGTAATTTTACCCGTTTTCCGATCCTGTAAAAAACTCTCTTTCCCTACTGGCAGTAGCTTAAACGGCCATTTATAAGCGTTCTGAGAGCATCAGTATTCCGGAGGTCTTTTTGCCTTCCGCACTCCTTTGCAGACTCACTGAGCGGCGCTTCCCGCACACTCTGCATGATATTGAATGCGTCGCATTTTCACTTTTCACTGTTGTCTAAAAACGAACTCAACCAATTGATTTACATCAATTTTTGAGCATCCCTTGTCTCTCAACCTGCAGATTTTCTCCATCGAGGTAAGCCATCAGTTCCTCAGGCGTAATGGGTGCCGCAGCAGGTCCGGAAGCCCGCATCAGGAACTTTGCAAACCTGCCCGAATTCAGGCGCCGAACTACCATGCATGCCCCATGCTCATCCCAGAAGACGATCTTGCAGACCTTGCGGTTGCGGGAGACGAAGACAACGTAGTCATTGCCTTCGGCAACAGGAATGCCGAGGAGCGATTCAGCCATGAACGTCAGGGTGGAAAGGCCGTTGCGGCCGTCAACCGGCGTGGCGACGAGCGTCGTTTTGCGCGAGGCGAAATCAATGATCATGTCCGCACTCCTGCCGCCTGCATCATCCCGATTGCCATAAGCTCGGGAGATTCAGATCTAAACTCGAGCAATGACCCGTTTGGCAGAATCAGCCGTACCTCCCGTGCCACAAGGCCGGAGGGATGGGAAATCCGTTTAACCGGGATATTGCGTCCGACTTTAGTCGCGACCTTGCGCGGCGTCACAGCGGGAAGGGTAGCCACGGCCACGGTGCCGATCTGCGAAGCAGCCGAACGTTCAGCCGCTGCAGACTCCAAAAGACGCTCAATCTCCTTGAACTTTCGATAAAGCGTAGTAAGACAAGGCGTCTCGTCGGGGAAGAAACATTTGAAGCGGGTCTTATGGAAGTCAATGCGGGTAAGGCCGGTTGCCTTCCAGGCGTCGTATGCCCTGCGCCAGTTGGGACTGATCATGAGATCCTCCTGAATGGGAACGACCTCAAGTTTCCCCGAAAGTATTTCAGCCCGCTCTACCTATAGTCCAGTTACCCACAACCAGGCCGTCAGCGATCACGTATTTCGTACCTTTGAGTTTCAGCAACTGCTTTACGCCGTTCTTCGCTCGTTCAATCAAGGCGTCCCGAAACGCCGTTGACAAGTAAGGCTCAAAGCCTTTCTGATGAGTGAGAACGGAATAAATGATGCGGGCAAGCAGGTGTGCGAAGGCGACCATGGCACGCCTGTAGCCGCGCCGCATCTTGAGCACCTGGAATTTTTCCTTCAGCGCAGCGGTACCGCCGACCGCAAGTCCTCTGGCGGCTTCAATCAGCGTGCGCCTCAGGTGTTTGTTCCCTTTCGGGCATTTTCCACTTTTCTGTTTGCCGGCAGATGTGTTGTCCCCCGGGCAAATGCCGAGCCAGGAAGCGAACTGCTCTGACGTCGGGAAATGCTCCTTCAAATCCGGACAGAGTTCGGCGTAAATCATGCGGGCCGAGCGTTCCTGAATTCCCGTTATGGTAATGAGCAGCTGGATGTCCTTCTCGTAGGGAGCCTGAAGCTGGCGGAGCCTTTCGAAAGTGCTTCGGTCGTACTCCTCGAGCTGATCGATCTTTTTCCGGAGCGCCAGAATCTGCTCCTTCATCATTGGCTCGATTTCGAAGTCGAGCGCCTGCATGATCTGTTCAGGGCTTGCCCGCAGCCGGCGGCTGTTTTGCTTGATGACATCAAACAAGTGCGGATCATCTCTGAGCTTGGCCATCAGGATGATGGCTGGCAGCTTTGCCTCCGCGGATGTCGCTGAATACCGTTGTAGGCCGGCATCCGGTGAGATTCAGAGACTTGCCGAAACGATTGGAAGTTCGGGAAATGTCATTCCTGTTCTTCTGCAGATCACGTGAAATGACGCGCTGCAGACGAAAGGCCTTCTCCGGCACGAAGGATTTTTTGAAGTTTCCCGTTCGGGCAAGAGACGCCAGACGTGATGCGTCCTTGCGGTCTGTTTTGCGGCCGGCTGCCGCTTTGGCGTCGCGGGCATTGATCAGAGCCAGCTGCTCAGAAGTGAAGCCGGCTCTCTCGAGGGCTTCGTACGGGCTCTGCCACAATGACCCGGTTGATTCCATAAGGATGATGTCGGGATTGCATTCACGGCACCAGGCGGCGAAAGCATCGATGCTTGCGCGGTCGGTATTGAAATCCCGGCTCTCAGATTGTTCACGATGACCTGCAACCTGCTTCTGATGGCAGCAGACGAGTAGGTTGAGATGAACGTCAATGCCTATTGCCGAGCGGTACATCGCGTGAACAGTAATTTCGGGATTACTGATCTGCGCACGGGCAGCTCGCAATGGCGTATCGGTACGGTTAGACTTACTCATAGCCCCTCCATTAAGAAATGATTGGGGTTCGAGGAAGCCCTGGCAACCACGAAGATGTTGGAGAAACAGGTAGACGCAGCAACCACCCGGAAGCTACGCTCATTTTTCCACACGCCTAGTCACCAGCGTTCAAGCCAGCGAACAGAGCAATATAGGGTGCGAAAGTTCCGCTGCAATTTTTTGACGGCAAGCGTCAGAAACGTTACCAAAAAAACGTACGCAGACAGGTCGCGCGCCGAGGGCTTCCTCATCTTTCATGATAGAGGGTGAGGAAGCCCTTTACTCATCACGATTTTTGAGTCCTTTGGAAACCGACGCGATCAGGCCGTCCGGGCTTCTTCAGCCTCGACGCGTTCGATCATCTTCTCGGGCCCGAGATCGTCGTAGCACTCGAAAGGCTGGTGAATCCAGGGATTGTCCTCGAGGTAGTCGACGTGCCAGTCGGGCTTCAGGATCGAATGGGCCTTCCACCAGAGCACCGCCACGCGGATTTCGGTGATTTCCGGATAGCGCTTCTTAAGGTGCTCGATGACTTCCTTAATGGTCTTGCCCGAGTCGACCATGTCATCAACAAGAAGAACCTTGCCCTTCAGGGTCGAAAGGCCGGTCATGCATTCCGCGATGTCAAGCGTGCTCTGAACGGTGCCTTTGGCTTCACGGTAGGAGCTCGTCGCCAGAATGGCGAGGGGCTTGCTGAAAACGCGGCTGAAGAAGTCGCCCGGGCGCATCCCGCCGCGGGAAAGGCAGAGGAGGCAGTCGAACTGCCAGCCGCTCTTGGCAACTTTGTAGACGAGCTTCTCATTGAGACGAATGTACTCGTCCCAGCTGTAGGTAATGTCGGACATGGGGGAGTCTCGAAAGCAAAAGAAGAAATGAGGGCAAAGAAATAAAAACGGCGGGCGGCAAGGATGACCCGGCCGCCCGCAGCGTTTGGGATTCAGCGCGCCATTTTAGTCGGCGAACGGATCCGTGTGAAGAATGGTCTGTTCGCGGTCAGGGCCCGTGGAGACGAGCGCGATCGGAGCGCCCGCGACTTCAGAGAGGCGCGTGAGGTACTGACGAGCGGATTCAGGAAGCTGATCCCATTCCTTGACGCCGAAGGTGCTTTCCTTCCAGCCGGGGAACTCTTCATAGATCGGCTCGCACTTCGCAACCGCATCCGCGCCAGAAGGCATGACCTTGAGGGTCTTTCCTTCATAGCGGTAGCCGACGCCCAAGCGAATCGTTTCGAGGCCGTCGAGCACGTCGAGCTTCATCACGGCAAGGCCCGTGATGCCGTTGATCTGGACCGCACGACGAAGCGCCGCACCGTCAAACCAGCCGCAGCGGCGCGGACGCCCCGTCACGGCGCCGAATTCATTGCCCTTCTGGCGAAGCGCTTCGCCCTGGGCGTCATTGAGTTCCGTCGGGAAGGGACCTTCGCCCACGCGGGTGCAGTAGGCCTTCGTGATGCCGAGGACGTAGTTGAGCTTCTCGGGACCGACGCCGGCGCCGGCGCAGGCAGAGCCCGCAACGGTGTTGGACGAGGTGACGTACGGATAGGTGCCGTGGTCGATGTCGAGCATCGAGCCCTGAGCGCCCTCAAAGAGGAAGCGCTTGCCGGCGTCCATTTCCTCGTGGAGGACTTCGGAAACGTCAGTCACCATCGGGCGCAGACGTTCGGCATAGGCGAGCGTATCAGCAATCACCTTTTCCGGATCAAGGGGCTCAGCGCCCAGGAACTTCTCAAGCACGAAGTTGTGGAGCTTCATCACGGCGCGAACGATTTCAGCAAAGCGCTCGGGGTGATAGAGGTCGGCAACGCGCACCGTGCGGCGGGCGATTTTGTCTTCATAGGCAGGGCCGATGCCGCGGCCCGTGGTGCCGATCTTCTTGCTGCCGAGAGCCGCTTCGCGCGCATGATCGAGCGCAATGTGATACGGCATGATGAGCGGGCAGTTGCCGGAAACGCGCAGGCGCTTCTCAACATTGGGAACGCCCACGGCATTCAATTCATCCACTTCGCGGAAAAACGCTTCGGGCGAGAAGACCACGCCGTTGCCGATGTAGCAGGTGCTCGTGGCGTGCATGATGCCCGACGGGATGAGGCGCAGAATCGTCTTCTTGCCATTGATGACAAGCGTATGGCCGGCATTATGGCCGCCGTTGAAGCGGACGACGCCTGCAGCGCGTTCGGTAAGCCAGTCGACAATCTTGCCCTTGCCTTCGTCGCCCCACTGAGCGCCGATCACGACAACATTCTTGCCCATTTGTATACCTTTAGAGAAACTCTTGGTCTGGTTTTAGTCCGGGTCCGCAGCTGTCCGCGAAAAGGCAGGAAACCCTCCCTTCACGATGACGGACCCTGGAAACAGGTGAAAAACGCGGGAAGAAGAGTCCCCGCAACGCAACCGTCACGATAGCACAGACATGCGCGCGCGACGATTCCCAACGAAATCGGGAAGTCCGGCGCCGCCGGACTTCTGCCTCTAAGCAGGCCTGGTGAGCACTTCGCCCGACCATCAGGGTGCCGGAACGCTCCCGAGGAAGGTCCAGACAATGATGAGGCCCACGGCGACGATCACGCCCGCCGCACCTCTCAACGCGGAATCGGGCGCATGCGAAAGCTCTTCGATCATCCGTCGCCAGCGGGCGGGAGCGATGAGAGGCGTAATGCCCTCAAAGATCATCACCCACCCGAGGGCGAGGCCGAGGACTTCCCAGCCGCTCATTTGGCGGCCTCAGCCTTTTCCTTCTTCAGATAGGTGAAGAAGTCCGCGGAAGGATCGACCACCATGACGTCCGACTTCTGGCTGAAGCTCGAACGATAGGCTTCAAGAGAACGATAGAAGCGGGCGAATTCAGGATCTGCGCCGAAGGCTTCGGCATAAATCCTCGCAGCTTCGCCGTCGCCCTCGCCCTTCGTCTTCTGCGCATCGCGATAGGCTTCAGCAAGAATCACCTCGCTCTGACGGTCCGCGCTCGCGCGGATGCGCTCGGCCTGAGCAGCGCCCTTGCTGCGCTCTTCGGAAGCGACGCGCTTGCGTTCTGCCTCCATGCGGCTGTAGACGGATTCGGAAATTTCAGGCGTGAAGTCGACGCGCTTCATGCGCACGTCGACGATGTCGATGCCGACATCCTTCACGCGGGCCTGGAGGAGCTCGGAAATTTCAGACATCGCCTTTTCGCGCTCGGAAGACGTGATCTGATTCACCGTGCGCTTATTGACGGCAATGTTGAGCACGTCGCGAAGCAGTGCGGCAAGACGGTCGGAGGCGGCGCGCTCGCTTCCCTGGAAGGAAACCCAGTAAAGACGAGGATTGCCGATGCGCCACTTCACGAACGTATCGATCATGAGGTTCTTCTTCTCGCTCGTCTGGACAAGGTCCGCGCCGGAGGTGTCGAGCGTTAGGAGGCGCTTGTCGAGGTAGACCACGTTCTGCAGGGGCGGCGGAAGCTTGAAGTGAATGCCGGGTTCGTCAACGACATGCTTCAGTTCGCCGAGCGCAAAGACCATCGCATACTCGCGCTCGCCTACCGTATAGATGCACATCTGCCCGATGCCGAGAACGACAAGAAGGCCGACGATCAGTGAGGAAAGTTTTCTCATTTCAAAATGCTCTTGGGCGAATAGGTCTTAACGGGTGCGGGAGCGGATCATGGCGCGCGGATCGTCTTCAGTCTGGTACGAAGCCCCGGCGTAGTCCGATCGGGAGGCCGGCGCTGGCGCGCTGGTCGAGCTCCCCGATGCGCCCATCGTGGCGAGGGTCGCCGCATCGGCGGCCTTGTCGGCCGCGGTTCTCGCGTCCTTCTTCGTCGCTTCAACGATCTTGTCAAGCGGGAGATAGAGGAGATTCGAGCCGCTCTTCTGGTCGACGTAGATCTTCGAAACGTTCCCGTAAATCTCGCGCATCGTGTCGACGTAGATGCGGTCGCGCGTCACTTCCGGAGCCTTCTTGTATTCATTGAAGACCGAGGAGAAGCGGTCCGCATCGCCTCGCGCCATTTCGGTCACGCGGGCCTTATAGCCCTCAGCCTCTTCCTTCAAGCGCGCGGCCGTACCCTGCGCCTTCGGAAGAACGGCGTTCATGTAGGCTTCGCCCAGGTTGATCGCGCGCTCGCGGTCCTGACCGGCCTTGACGGCGTCGTTGAAGGCGGCCTGCACCTGTTCGGGCGGCTGCGCGTTCTGAATGGCAACGCTCATCACTTCAATGCCGGTGCCGTAGCGGTCAAGCATCGTCTGCATGGACTTTCTCACGGCCTCAGCAATTTCCGCCTTCGACTCAAAAAGGACGCTGTCCATGGTCTTTCTGCCGACCACTTCGCGCATCGCGGATTCAGCCGCCTGCGTCACCGACACGTCGGGCGAACGGGAATTAAAGAGGAATTCCTTGGCGCCCTCGCCCGACTTGATGCGGTACTGGACGTTGAACTGGACGTCGACGATGTTTTCGTCGTCAGTGAGCATGAGCGCCTCGCGCAGACGATCGCTCGAGCCGCGCATGCCGATCTGCGTCGTGCGCACGCTGCTCACGTCGACGAGCTCGACATCCTGAATGGGTGCGGGCATATGCCAGTTGAAGCCCGGACCGGTCGACTTCGCATAGCGGCCGAACGTCGTAACGACGCCCGTCTGACCTTCCGGAACAATGTAGAAGCCGCTCGCAGCCCAGCCGACAACGACGCAGAGCGCGAGAATGCCGAGACCGAAGTTCCCGGTATTGAAGGAGAGCTGGCGCGGCGCGCGCGGAACGCGGCTCATGAAGCCCTGCGGCCCCTCGCCTCTTCCGCCGCCGTTTCCGTCATTCCGGGGCGCTTCGCGCATCTCGGGCGCCGGATTGGCACGGGGCGCATCATTTCTCGGATAACGGCCGGACGCATTCTCATCCTCATCATCGCGGGAAAAATCGTCGCGGCTCTTCAGCTGACTTCTCGGATCCTTCTTGTCGCGCTTCTGTCCGCCCGGATTCATGATGGAATTGATGAGGTCCGAAAACTCTCCCCAGAGACGATCCAGATCCTCTTCACGACGACCGCCCTCGGGATTGCGATCGCGATCGTTCTGACCGCGGGAATCGCGTCCGTCAGCACGACGGTCATCGTTGCCGGGAGCGCGATCGTCGCGGCTCCCATCCTGACGTTCATCCTTATCCTGGCCGTTCTGACGGCCTTCCTGCTTATCCTGCGGCTCGTCGGAACCGCGGCCCCACCGGGGGTCATTCAGCGACATGTATGTTGCTCCGATCGGGCGGCATCTTCGCCGCCATCTGTGGTCAGACAATGAACTTTCGATTCTAGCCGCTTGCGAAGGCTATCACTTGAAGAAAACCGTTAGATTTCATGAATTCTTGAGGTTTGGGAGCGATCTCGGGCAAGGCTTGCCTAAAAGCCTTCCACAAACGTCTCCTTTCGGCCAAAATGAGAGCACCAACGCGAATCATTCTGTTCTGAAGCCCCGCTTCGCCCTAAGATTCGCCTCACAAATGCGGCTCTTTGCGATTTGGAATGAAAGCCCGCACAGCCAGTCCGCATTCACCTCACGACTCAAGAAAAAGAGAAAGCAGAAATGGCACTCCTTGACGACTATCTGAAGGATCTTGCTCCGCTCGTCAATCTCGACTGCGGCTCGCACAATCCGGCGGGCGTTACCCGCGCCGCCGAAATCATGAAGGGCTACTTTGACTCCATCGGCTTCACGACCGAGCTCGTCGATCTCGGCCCTGAAGTGGGTCACGGCCTCATCGCGAGAAATAAGCCCGACGCCGACCATATCGACGTTCTCCTGAACGGCCACCTCGATACCGTCTTCCCGGACGGTACGGCCGCCAAGCGCCCGCTCTCGATCGACGGCGACCATGCGCACGGCCCGGGGTGCTCGGACTGCAAGGGCGGCGTTCTTGCCGCCTACTGGGCCTGTAAGCTCGCCCGCCCCGAAGATCTCGAGCGTCTTTCGATCTGCTGCGCCTTCAACCCGGACGAAGAAATCGGTTCGGGCGCATCCCACAAGTGGCTCGCCTCGATCGGCGCCAAGTCGAAGTGCGCCCTCATTGTTGAAGCCGCACGCGCCAATGGCGAACTCGTCCGCTCCCGCAAGGGCGTAGGCGACTACACCGTGCGCTTCCACGGCCGCGCTGCGCACGCGGGCAACAACCCGGAAGCGGGCGCCAATGCGAACGTCGCCGCCATGCGCTTTGCGCTTGCCGCCTATGAGCTTGCCGACAAGAAGATCGGCACGACCGTCAACCCCGGCGTCATAGAGGGCGGCACCGCTCCCAACGTCATTCCTGAGGAAGCGCTCGTCCGGCTCGATACCCGCTACTGGTTCGACGCTGACGGCGACGCGCTCGACAAGCAGATCCGCGAACTCGCTTCCCGCACCTGGGTCGAAGGCGTGACGCAGGAGCTTTCCGCGAGCTGCGGCCCGGCGATGCCGCTCTCGGACGCCACCCGCGCGCTGGTTGAAAAAATCAACGCAGCAGCGCGTGAGGCCGGATTCGAAGCAACCTGGGTCGACGCAGGCGGCGGCTCCGACGGCAACCGCATCGCGAAGGCGGGGATCCCCGTCGTCGACGGCTGCGGCCCTGCCGGTGCGGCCTTCCACACTGACCGCGAGTACCTGAGGCTCGATACGGTTGAAGAGCGCATCCGCATGCTCGTCAACTTCTTCAAGCTCTGCTGATTGAACCGCTCATAGAACCGGCAATCCGGAAAAGGACGCTTCTTCCGCTCACGGGAAGAGCGTCCTTTTTATTTGCCGGGACCTCTCAGCGAAAGAGCCTCACGCCCTCCGGGCGCTTTTCTGCATGGCGCCCGGCGTTGTGCCGAAAAGCTTTCGAAACGCCGCCGTGAAGGTTGCCTGGTCCGCATAACCGGCGCCGAAAGCGGCATCCTTGAGCGTTCGTCCGGAGAGAAGAAGATCGAGCGACGCGCAGAGCCTCGCTCGCGCCATCCAGTCGCGCCAGGTCATGCCGAGCGCTCTATTGAATTTCCGGCTGAAGGTTTTGGGCGAGAGCGAAAGGCGCGACGACGCCTCCTCCATCGTCATGCTCCAGAGGCGCCTCGAGAGGATCTCGCTCTGAAGCGGCCCGAAAGCTTCATCGTCCGCGATCGGGAGTGCAGCGCCGAGCTCCTCGGCTTCGACCACCAACCGAAGCACCAGGTTCGTCATGAGAAGCGCCGTAGCCGGAGGAACTTTTTTGGAAAAAAGCGCGCTGAAGAGTTCCCGGATCAGAGGCGTCGCCGCAAGGACGCGTACGCGGTCGTTCAAATGCTTCAGACGGTGCAATGCATCGTCCGAAAAATAGAGGCTCCGCATTTGCGTGTCGGCGAGAAAGGAAATCGAGTGCCTGACGCCAGCTGGAATCCAGAGCGCCTGAAAGGGCGCGATGAGACGTACGGAGTCAGAAGTTCTGACGAGCATGACGCCCTTCTGCGCATAAAGAAGCTGCGCCTCACGGTGACAGTGCTCAGGCCGATCCATGCCCGGCACAAAGTCGCGCGCAAACTCCCGCCAGCCCGAAGAGAGTTCGGGAACTTCATCCATATTGATTGTTCTTTCATCCATATAACCGGATTCTAAACTTTCTGTCCTCAGCACCATTCCAACCAAAAGGCTCAGAGACAATAGATCATGCGGGAGAACTCATCCGCGATGGCCGGAAGCGTCCTGCTTCTCGTAAGCGCCTCGCACTTTCTCAACGACATGCTGCAGTCGATCATTCCGGCTGCGCTGCCGCTCCTCAAGGAAGAAAACAACCTCACGTTCGCCGAGGTCGGCCTCATCACGCTCGTCATTCAATTGACGGCTTCGCTCCTCCAGCCCGTGATCGGGTTTTCGACCGACAGGCGGCCGATGCCGATGGCGCTGCCCTTCGGCATGATGCTCTCCCTCATCGGGCTCCTCTTTCTCGCTTATTCGGGAACGCTTTCTCTGATTCTTTTCTCCGTCGCACTCATCGGCTGCGGATCCGCGGTGTTTCATCCCGAATCCTCGCGCATCGCGCAGGAAGCCTCGGGCGGCAGAAGAGGCCTTGCCCAGGCGATCTTTCAGGTGGGCGGGAACGGCGGCGCCGCGCTCGGACCCATTGCCGCGGCGCTCATCATCATTCCGTACGGCCAGGAAAGCATCGGCTGGTTTGCGCCTGCCGCCGCCCTTGCGGCGATTCTTCTCATCCGGGCTGCGCGATGGAGCAAGCGCAAAGCAGAGACGAAAAAGAGAACAGTTCCGACCGGGCTCTCTCTTACCGACCGCGAGAAGGCCTTCGTCTTCTTCATCCTTTTCGTTCTGATGTTTTCGAAGCAGGTCTACATCTCGAGCCTCAGCAACTTTCTTACCTTCTTCGTCATGGAAAAGTTCAGCCTCGACGCCGCTTCAGCTCAGTACGTGCTCTTTGCTTTTCTTGCCGCCGGCGCGGCAGGGACGCTTTTGGGCGGCCCGATCACGGACCGGTTCGGTCGCCGCAGCGTGATGCTCTTTTCGATTGTCGGGACGGCGCCTTTTGCGCTTTTGATCCCCTATGCGTCGCTCCCGCTTCTCATTCTTCTCGTGATCCTCGCCGCTCTCATCATTTCATCGGCCTTCTCGGCCATTCTGGTGTGCGCGCTTGAGGCGGCTCCCGGCAGAACCGGCGTCGTCTCGGGCGTTTTCTTCGGCCTCTCCTTCGGCCTCGGTGGCATTGCCGCCGCCTTCTTCGGGTGGCTCGCCGACATTGCCGGCATCAAGGAAGTCTTCACGCTCGCCTCTTATCTGCCGCTTCTCGGTCTTACAGCGCTATTTCTGCCGAAGAAAGCGCAGTAAGAAGATCGTGTGATAGTCGGTCGGCCTGCGAATTGAAGAGGACCATTGAGACCGTCTTTCCCTGCGCTATTCGGCGTAGCGCGTCGGCAGCACCGGCGTGCCGGGCAGCATCCGGTTGAGGAGTTCGTTCACTTTCTCTTCCGTATTGATGTACTTCGAAAAGTTGAGCCCGTTCGTCGCATGGTACTTTGCGCTCCCAAGGCGCTTTCCATTCTCGAACCACTCGTACTTAATTGATGCGGTGAAATTCGCCATATCCCACCGGGAAACCGTCTGGCAGGTGAGCACTGCCGTGCAGTCGCCCGTGGCGCCGGCCGGCACCTCGCGCACCGTGAAGCCTTTCTGCCGGAGTGCGTTGAGCGTTGCCGTGTAGGCGACCTTGCGGTCCGAGGCGTCGGGCGTCACGCAGACTTCGCAGGCCGCGACTTCGTGCGGCACCGGAACGACCGACTGTGTCGTGCAGCCCGAGATAAGCAGAAGCGCCGCAGCGCCGAGAAGCACCTTTTCCTTCATTTCCATGACTCCATCGCAATCGTCCGGGATTCACCGATTTACATGCTGAAGACCCATGATACGGGATTGCTTCGGCAGCTCAGGATGCAGAAAGACCATTCGAACACTTCTCTTCCGAACGGTCTTTTTTCAAGTGAGATAGTCGCTTTGCGAACTCAAAGCAGGCTTTCAAGCTCCGCGAGCTCCTCGGCTGCGCTCCTGCGCTTCAGCCTCGGGTCGTCGCGGTCGTTTGCCATCTCGCGCTCCCAGTCCTCGGGCTCGCGGGGAAGGTTCGGGTGATCGTCGCGCCACTTGTGCGCAAATTCCGACACCGCTTCGCGAAGTTCATCAAGCCCCGCCCCCGTCAGCGCGGAAACGAAGACGGCCTTGGGGCGGCCTTCATTGTCGCGGACGATTTCAGGCGCATGCCCCGTCATGTCGATCTTGTTGTAGACAAGAATGGTCGGCACGTCGTCGGCCTTGATGTCGTGGAGTACGGAATTCACTTCCGCGATCTGCTCTTCACGAACCGGAGACGAAGCATCCACCACATGAAGGAGGAGATCGGCATGAACCGTTTCGTCTAGCGTCGACTTGAAGGCTTCAATCAGCTGGTGCGGAAGCCCCCGGATGAAGCCCACCGTATCGGTGGCGACAACCGTTTCCTCGTCGTTCAGCCAGAACTTTCTCGCCGTCGTATCGAGCGTGGCGAAAAGCTGGTCGGCGGCGTAAGACTCTGCGCGCGTCAATTTATTGAAGAGCGTCGACTTTCCGGCATTGGTATAGCCCGCAAGCGACACCGTGATCGAATCGCCTCTCGAGCGGGCGCGGCGCTGGGTGCCGCGCTGACGCGCAAGGCGCTTCAGCTGATCGCGAAGCTGCTTCATCCGAACGCCGATCATGCGGCGGTCGAGTTCGATCTGCTTTTCACCCGGGCCGCCCGTTTTGCCCAAGCCGCCTCTCTGGCGCTCCAGGTGAGTCCACCCGCGAACGAGACGCGTCGAAAGGTGCTCGAGCCGGGCGAGCTCGACCTGCAGACGCCCTTCGCGGCTCTTCGCACGCTGGCGGAAGATGTCGAGAATGAGTTCGGTGCGGTCAAGCACGGGAAGATTGAGCACGCGCTCGATATTGCGTTCCTGCGCGGCAGAAAGCGCAATGTCGAAGACGACGATGTCGGCCCCGGCTTCGCGGGCAAGGTCCCCGAGTTCCTCAATTTTTCCGGAACCAAGGAATGTCGCAGGGTCGGGCTTGTCGCGCTTCGCCTGCATGAGGCCGACGGGCGTCAGGCCGTCCGACGTTGTGAGAAGTCTCAGTTCCTCAGCCGAATCCTGATAAAAGGTGCGGCCGAGCGAAACAACAACGAGGAAAGCGCGCGAGATCTTCACCTCGCGCGTATCGTCAAGCTGAAAGTTTGTCAGATCAGTTCTCCGTCGAAGCCGGCTGGGCAGTCTGCTGCGCGGCGCTCATGGCGACGGCGCGGGAGGGCACAACGGTGCTGATCGCGTGCTTGTAGACCATCTGCGTGAGCGTGTTGCGCAGAATCACAACGTACTGGTCGAAGGACTCGATCTGCCCCTGAAGCTTTATGCCGTTCACGAGATAGATCGAAACCGGAATATGTTCCTTGCGCAGGAGGTTAAGGAAAGGATCCTGCAGAAGCTGAACCTTGTTGTTGGCCATGATGTAGTTTTTCTCCGACACTGCAGCTCGCACAGTGCAGGCCTTATAAGTATTGGCTTTTTGTTATTTTTCAAATTTGTCCGGCAACCAGCTTTAGGTGAACCGCTTTTGGGCGGGTGCGACCGCTCATGTTCGGGGTTCGTCTGAGGAGAGCCGCCTCAGGGTCGCCGCATCCTGCTGCCCTGTTGACTGCGAGAAGCCGCTGATGTCGTTCCGTTTTAGAAGCAGCGCCAACCGCAAAGAGCAGAGTGACAGCGTGCATCTTAACACTGCCTGAGGGTTCATCCCGATTGAAAGCGAGTGACTCGGTTGCAATTTGCAAGCAACCTTTGCCGGAGTGCTCGCTTCAGTGGTCCCTCCTCACGAACCAGAGGCAATTTGAAGGATGCAGACGCTCAATCGGCGCCACAAAAACAACAATTAAACGCAGTTTCTGCTCCAGCGATTCATTCAGGATGCGCCGTCAATATATTCATATAAATCAATATATTAAACACGCATCACGTCATTTGGACGATTTTTATCATGTCGTTCGGCTGCATTTCATTATGTCATTTGGCCGGTTTTTACCTCGTGATTTGGCATTCACGCTGCGCAGCCGGACACAGCGAAAACCGCCCAAAGGCAACTTCTCAGTACCAAGCAGCCCATTTCAAGCCACACAAACCGATAAGAACTCCGCACAGTTGAAAACGCTGCAGGCAGCCCGAACCCGGACTGCCTGCAGCACCATTCATCAACGATCAGGTTGTCTGAAGAATTACTTCTTCTTCGCAATATCCTTCACGTAGGGATTGTCCTTCGTGCGGAATTCAATCCGAAGCGGCGTGCCCGCCAGATTGAAGGCTTCGCGGAAATAGCCTTCGAGGTAGCGGCGGTAGCTTTCGCCGATGTCTTCGAGCGCGTTGCCGTGAATCACGATGACGGGCGGGTTCGAGCCGCCCTGATGCGCATAACGGGGCTTCGGACGGCCGCCGCGGGCGCGCGGGGGCTGCTGGCGCTGCACGGCCTCAAGGAGCGCGCGCGTGAGCTTCGGAGTCGACAGCTTCCGGTAGGCCGCAGCATGCGCCTCGTCCACAGCCTTCATGAGATGGTTGAGGCCGTTTCTCTTCAGAGCTGAGATGCGGATCATGCGCGCCCAGCGCAGGAAGTGGAGCTTGTGCTCGAGCTCAAGGTTGAAGCGTTCGCGCTCGTAGCTGTCAAGGAGATCCCACTTATTGATTGCAACCACGAGGGCGCGGCCCGAGTCGAGGACGTAGCCCGCAATGTGGGCGTCGCCTTCGCTCACGCCTTCCTTGGCGTCGAGAACGAGAATGACGACATTCGAATCCTCGATCGCCTGAAGCGTCTTCACGACGGAAAACTTTTCAACCGCTTCAAAAACGCGGCCCTTCTTTCTGAGGCCCGCCGTATCGACGAGCTCGTAGGGTCGGCCGCCGTATTCAAAGTCCACCTTGATCGCGTCGCGCGTGGTGCCCGGCATGTCGTAGGCAATGACGCGCTCTTCGCCGATGAGCGAATTAATTAAGGTCGACTTGCCTGCATTCGGACGCCCGGCGAGCGTCACCTTGAGGCGCTTCGGAGCATCGGGATCGGGCGCTTCCTCAGGTTCCTCGGGCGGGCACTTTTCGAGCGCGAGCTCAATCACGTCCCGCACGCCCTGGCCGTGCGCGCCCGAGACCAGATAGGGTTCGCCGAGACCGAGCTCGTAGAACTCCGCCTTGGCGGTTTCAGAGAGCCCCTCGGCCTTGTTGACGAGAAGAAATACCGGACGGTCGGCGCGCCGCAGATGCTGCGCAATCCTCTGATCCTGGGGCGTAAGTCCCGCGCGCGCATCGCAGAGAAAGAGCACGCAGTCGGCCTCTTCAATCGCGAGCTCCGCCTGTCCGGCCATCGCCTGGACGATGCCTTCGCTGCGCACGGGCTCAAAGCCGCCCGTATCGATCACGATATAGGGCCTGGAACCCACGCGCCCCTGACCATACTGACGGTCGCGAGTAAGACCGGGAAAATCCGCCACGATGGCGTCTCGGCTGCGGGTGAGCCGATTAAAGAAAGTCGACTTGCCGACATTAGGCCGGCCCACGAGAGCGATGACTGGAAGCATGAGAAAAAAATGGGGTTCAAGAAAATTAAAAAGGCCGCGCCCGGGACGCTATCGACCCAGCGCGGCGCTTCTGGTGGAAGGCGGCTCTGGAATTCCGCCGCCTTCAAGAGGGAGTCTTATTCGCCGCCCTCAACAACGTAGGCCACATCGCCCTCAACCGTCTGGAAGACGGCGCCGTAGCCGTACTGCGCGGCAGGCGTCGTCACGGCGCCCGAAAGACGCGTGCGGCCGACCGCTTCACCCGTTGCCGGGTCGAGGAACGTGATGTTGCCTTCATAGTCGCCGAAAGCGAGCGCCGCGCCCACGCGGATGGGAGCCGATGCACCGCGGTAGAGGAAGCGGTCGTTCACCCACGCCTCGCGCCCGTTCTGGCGGTTGTAGGCGTGAAGCCTCCCGGCATCGTCCACTTCGTAGACGAGGCGTCCGTCGGCCACGGGACCCGTGACGGCGCTCACCGGCGCGTTCCAGACGAGGCGGCCGTTCTGCGTATGCATGCAGACGACGTTCCCCTGGAAGGCGGCGGCGCACATGAGTTCCTGATCCACCCAGGGGCGGCCCACAACGTCGATCAGACGCTCGACTTCGGTAATGCCCTTCGCCTGACCGATCACGGCGTCGAACACCACGCGGCCGTCATTGGGGTTGAGCGCAAGAAGGCGCCCGTTCGCCTGACCGATCAAAACGCCCGCGGGCGACCAGGCCATCTGCGAGAAGTCTCTCAGCGTAAGGGCGGGCGCCTGACCCTGGTAGTGCCAGAGCCTCTGGCCCGTGATGAGATCGAACCCCGTGATGCGGGTGTCCGACGTCTTCACGATCACGCGGCCCGCGCCGACCAGGGGCGGCACCTCGATGTCGGATGAAAGCTTCGCCTCCCAGACGAGCTTCCCTTCGGCATCGAAAACCTGCACCTTGCCCTTGTCGGTGCCGACGGCAACGTGGCTCCCGTCGGTGCCGACGCCGGCCGTAACCTCGCCGTCCGTTTCCGCACGCCAGACTTCATTGCCCGTCTGGCGGTCAAGACGCACGACGCGGCTTTCGCCTGCCGCGTAAACCGCCGTATCGGTGACGGCCGGAGCAAGATTTGCCGCAACCGCATCGCCCACGTTCGTGCGCCACACGACCCGGGCTTCCATCTTTTCCGAGAAGTCGGGATAGTCATGCGGCTCATGCGGGTCCGACGACGAGAAGATGCCGCAGCCGGTAAGCGGAAGCGCGAGGGCAAGGGCTGCCGCGATGGGAAGCAATTTCTGGATGGCCATTTGTGAATCTGAAAAAAAATTTCCTGAGCTGCCGCCTGCGAAGACTTTCGTCTCCCTCGGGTCAGCTTCGTGCCGGAATTCTAAAAGAAAACGCCTTCTTAAAGCGCTCCGGGGAAGCGCCTGAAATAAGGAAGGAGGCGAATGGCCGGCAAAGCGGCCAGTCAGCCTCCTCTTTTTCCGGCCTCCGCGAGCAGTGCTCAGGCGGTTCCGAGCGCTCAGCCTTCCTGCGGGAGGTTGGCGAGCTTCAGTTCAATGACGCGCGCGAGCGCATTCTGATGGTCGGTCGCCTGAGCGGCCTTGGTCCACGCTTCGCGGGCCTTCTTCAGGTCGCCCTTCGCCGCCCAGATGTCGCCTTCGCGGTCGTGGTAGAGACCGAGCTGGCTTGAATCGGGCTTCGCGGCCTCAAGGGTCTTCAAGGCATCGTCGAGCTTCCCTTCATCAAAGAGAACGCCCGCGAGGCGAATGCGTGCGAGCGCATCGTATTCGGGACGGCCCGACTTCTCAATCACCCACTCGAGCTTCGTTTTCGCTTCGGCGAAGTTCCCCGAGTCGAGCGCGACGTTGGCGGCGGAAAGTGCGGCGAGCGGCGCATAGATCGTGGAGCCGTACTCCGTGACGAGACCCGTCGAGAGCGAGCTCACGTTCTTCTGGTCATTCGTCTGCACCGCATGCTGGAGCTGCGCGTACATGCCGGCAGCCTTGGCGGCTTCGTTTCTCTGCCACCAGTTCCAGCCGTTCCAGCCGGCAAACCCGAGGCAGACCACGCAGACGGCAGCGGTAACCGGGGTGCCCCACCGGTCCCACCACGCCTTCATTTGGTCAATGCTCTCCTGCTCTTCCAAGTCGTAAGCCATGGCTCAAACTCTCTTTTATCTCTAATGAAGTGTCGTATCTGAAGAGAAGCGGCGCCCGGGGAACCCGGACTCCCTTCTCTTCACAATTGCGGAATATTTATCAGGCCTTGAGCGCCGCAGCCACGCGGGCGGCAGCCTCATTCACGGGCTCGAGCGCCTGTTCGGCATAGGCATTCGCCCCTGCGCGCAAGGCCTTTATGCCCACCATGCCCTGAGCAAGCTCATCGGCCGTGGCGAAGACGGCAAGCTTCGCGCCCGAGGCGTCCGCCTTCTTCATCTGGCTCTTGATGCTCGCCTCGCCCGGATGCGTGATAACGCGGATGCCGAGGTCGCGCATCTCCTCAGCGAGACGCATCGCAGCAATCTGCGAGTCGCCGCCGTGGTGCAGAACATAGACATCCGTCTGGGTGCGTTCGGGAACGTTCCCCACCTCGCGCATGAGTTCGATCACGCGCTCCATGCCCATGGCGAAGCCCACGCCCGGCGCGGGACGGCCGCCCAGCATTTCAACGAGCGGATCGTAGCGTCCGCCGCCGCAGATCGTGCCCTGCGAACCGAGACGATCCGTGATCCACTCAAAGACCGTGTGGTTGTAGTAGTCGAGACCGCGAACGAGGCGCGGATTAATCGTGTACTCAATGCCGGCCGCGGAAATAAGCTCCTCAAGGCGCGAGAGGAACGCACGGCTTTCGTCTCCGAGGAAGTCGAGAAGCTTCGGCGCGGCGTTGACGAGGTCCTGCATCTCGGGATTCTTCGTATCGAGAATGCGCAGCGGATTCGTGTAGAGGCGGCGCTCCGCATCCTCATCGAGCTCATCCTTATGGGCTTCGAAGTAGGCAATCAGCGCCTCGCGGTGCGCCTGACGCTCGTTCTGGGCGCCCAGCGTATTCATCTCGAGCTTCACCGGACCAATGCCGAGGGCCTTCCACATGCGAGCGAGCATGACGATCATTTCGGCGTCGATGTCCGGACCCGCCATGCCGAGCGCTTCGGCGCCCAGCTGATGGAACTGGCGGTAGCGGCCGCGCTGGGGACGCTCATGGCGGAACATCGGGCCGCAGTACCAGAGGCGCTGCGTGGTTCCGTAAAGGAGGTTGTGCTCATTCACGGCGCGCACGACCGCAGAGGTGCACTCCGGACGGAGCGTGAGCTGGTCGCCGTTCATCGAATCGGTGAAGGAATACATTTCCTTCTCGACGATATCGGTCACTTCGCCCACGCCGCGCGTGAAGACGCGGGTATTTTCAAGAATCGGCGTACGGATTTCCTGATAGCCGTACTCTTCGAGGACGCCCACGCAGGTCTTCTGCACAAACTGCCAGATGGCGGCGTCCTGCGGGAGCATGTCGTTCATGCCCTTGACGCCGGTGAATTTTTCCTTAGCCATTTCGCCTGAGGTTTCTCAACGTATTGGAAGCGCCCCGGACGCCTGAGTGAAAAGCCTCTTCACTGAGGCTTCTCCTTTTGACCGCAGGCGCTTCCCGACAATGAATTCGTGTTTTCGTCCCCCTTTCTGCCCGAAAGCGAGAGACCGGAACCTTCGTTAATGGCGGGTTCCCCAGGTCTCGAAGACGAATTTTTCAATGATATCCTGAAACTGCCGGGCAATGTCCTCGCCCTTCAGAACTCCGGCCTTTTCGCCCCGGATATAAACCGGTGCAACCGGGCTTTCGCCGGAGCCGGGAAGGCTCACGCCGATGTCGGCCTGACGGCTTTCGCCGGGTCCGTTCACCACGCAGCCCATGACGGCGACCTTCATCGATTCCGACCCCGGGCAGAGGCGCCGCCATTCGGGCGCCCGGCGCCTCAGGTAGCGCTGCGTCTCTTCGGCAAGCTTCTGAAAGAGGTCGGACGAGGTCCGACCGCACCCCGGGCAGCTCGTCACCATGGGGGTGAAGGAGCGAAGATCCATCGACTGGAGAATCTCCTGCGCGACGATCACCTCTTCCGTTCTCGGCGCACCCGGAGCGGGCGTCAGGGAAACGCGGATCGTGTCGCCGATCCCTTCTTCAAGCAGGACGGAGAGAGCGGCCGTTGAGGCGACGATCCCCTTGCTTCCGATCCCGGCTTCGGTAAGCCCCAGATGAAGCGCCCAGGAAGAGCGCTTTGCGAGATCGCGATAAAGGGCAATGAGTTCCTGAACCTCGGAAACCTTGCAGGAAAGCACAATGCGGTTGGCCGGGAGCCCGAGGGCTTCCGCGGCCGCTGCCGACTGAACGGCGCTCTCGACCAATGCTTTTCTCAGCACCGCCTGAGGCGTCAGGAGCCCGCCCGACTTCAGGTTTTCGTCCATCAGACGCCCGAGGAGCGCCTGGTCGAGCGACCCGCCGTTCACGCCGATGCGCACGGCCGCACCCCACTTCTTCGCCGCCTCGATCATGAGGGCGAAATTCTCTTCCTGACGCGAACCCTTTCCGACATTGCCCGGATTGATGCGGTACTTCGAGAGCGCGGCCGCGCATTCCGGAATTTCCGTGAGAAGCTTGTGGCCGTTGTAGTGAAAGTCGCCCACGAGCGGAACAAAGATCCCGGCGGCATCAAGCCGCGCACGGATTTCCGGCACCGCACGCGCTGCTTCCGGCGTATTCACCGTGAGGCGAACGAGTTCGGAACCGGCCGAAGCAAGTTCGGAAGCCTGCGCGTAGGTGGCTTCAACATCCGCCGTGGCGGTATTGGTCATCGACTGGACGACGACGGGCCGCCCTCCGCCGATGACCACACGGGTGTCCTTCCAGACGACTTCAACCGGGGTGGTGTAGTGGCGGCGAAGAGCCGTCGTCTCAATAACCGGCATGCTGATCTCTTTCCGAGCCTTTATTCAAGCGTGATGCGGCTGATGCCGTTTCGCGTTTCCTGACGGATGTCGTAGGGCTTGCCGTCGATCGTGAGCGTGAGCGCTCCGGCATTGCCCACGGTGATCCGCGAGCCCTGCGGAATATCCGCCGTTACGGGGGAGCCCGGCTGCATTTCGCGCGCAATGACGTTCCTGCCGTTGGGCGCAATCACCTGCACCCAGCAGGGGCTCGTCACCTCAAAGCGCACGACCCGGATGGGAACGCCAGCGGGAGCCGTCTGGGGAGTCTGAGACGCCGCAGCGGTACTGGCCGCAGGCTGAGTCTGAGGCTGAGTCTGAGGCGCTTGAGCCGGAGTTTCCGGCTGCGCCTGAGCGGCGTTTGCCGGCGCGGCATTCGTCTGGGGAGCAGCCGGAGAAGCCTCGCGCGAAGCCGGAGCATCTGCAGCATTCTCTGCGGACGCTCCATTGGCGCCAGCGGGCGCAGCCTCAACGCTGGCCGACGCATTCTGCGCATCCCCTTCAGTGGCGCCCGACTCAACCTTCTGCGCTTCGCTGCCCGAATGGACGCCCGCAAACTGATCGGTATAGACCGCCCAGATGCCGGCAGAAACGACGGCAACGAGGAGCGCGAGAAGCGCCACCTTGAGGCCGCGATGACGCGGCGTCGAATTGATCACCTCTTCTCTTGACGGGTCGTGAAGCGGGATCTGGCCGTGCTCGGCCGCACCTCCGCGCCGGCCGTAGCGGTTCATGTAGTCTTCGGCGAGCGCCTGCGGGTCGAGGCCGAGCGAATGGGCGCACCCGCGGATGAAGGCGCGGACGTAGACGGGTTCAGGCAAGGCCGAAACGTCTTCCTCTTCGAGCGCGCGAACCTGCGCGACCGAGAGGCGGCTTCTCACGGCCATGTCTCCGAGCGATATCCCCTGAGCTTCACGGGCCGCGCGAAGCATGGCGCCGAACCCCTGAGGAGCGGCCGCAGCCGGAGCAGCTTCGGAAGCTTCCGACGCCGTCGTCTCTCGAGGTTCATCTGCCGGAGCAAAGGTGGGCTCCACCGCCTTGGGCGCGGCATCAGCGCCGCCCTTCGTATTCGAATTGAATTCGTCTGCCATGGGTGAGCCTCCCACCGGTTTAAATGTTGGTTTCAGTTCCCGCGCTTTGCGCCGGACTTCTGAAGAATGACCGCCGCTTCCGCCTTCTGCTGGATGAGGCGCTCGGCGCGCCGGGTGCGGTCGCGCACCTCGCCCGCGAGCTGACCGCAGGCCGCGTCGATGTCGTCGCCGCGCGTCTTGCGGATCGTCGTCACGTAGCCCGCCTCATTCAGGCGCCGGCAGAACGCGAGCACGCGCTCGCGGTCGGGCTTCTCAAGGTCGGACTGCGGGAAGGGATTGAAGGGGATCAGATTGAATTTGCAGGGCACCTCTTCGCGGCGCACGAGCTTCACGAGCTCGTCGGCCTCGCGGAGGCTGTCGTTGATGCCGCCCAGCATCACGTATTCGAACGTGATGAAGTCGCGCGGCGCGACCCTGAGGTACCGCCGGCAGGCGGCCATCAGATCAGCGAGCGGGTGCTTGCGGTTGACGGGCATCAGCTTGTCGCGAAGTTCATCCGTCGCGGCATGCAGACTCACCGCAAGCGCCACGGGAGCGGCTTCGGCGAGCTTGTCCATCTGGCGCACAAGCCCCGAGGTGGACACGGTGACGCGGCGGCGGGACAGCCCGTATCCGTCGTCGTCCAGGAATATTTTCAGCGCGCGGATGACGTTCTCAAGGTTCTGCAGGGGCTCGCCCATGCCCATGAGCACCACATTGCTGATCACGCGGTCGTTGGGATCGGTGATGCCGCGGTCGCGGCGCAGCTCGCGCTCAGCCCACCAGAGCTGACCCACGATTTCCGATGTGGTGAGATTGCGGTTGAAGCCCTGTTTTCCGGTCGAGCAGAAGAGGCACCCCATGGCGCATCCGGCCTGCGAGGAAATGCAGAGCGTCCCGCGGTCATCCTCGGGAATAAAAACTGACTCGACAGCGTTGCCGCTGCCGACGTCGAAAAGCCACTTGCGCGTGCCGTCGGCCGACTTCTTTTCATGAATCGGCTGGGGCGAGCGGACCTCCGCCATGCGAATGAGCTTCGCGCGGAAGGTCTTCGCGAGATCGGTCATATCCTCGAAGTTGTCTGCGAGGTGGCGATGAATCCAGCGGGTGAGCTGGCGTGCGCGGAAGGGCTTTTCGCCGATTTCCGCGCACCATGCCTTGAGACCGTCCGCGTCGAAATCAAGCAGATTGACCTTCGGCGACTCCTCGCGGATGTCGCCCGAAGGTTGCTTAACGGGCGTCTCGTCAGACATTAGCGGCTGTGAATCGCGAGCGTCGGGAAGAAGTAGGCGATTTCGACGGCAGCCGTTTCCGGAGCGTCGGAGCCGTGAACGGCGTTGGCGTCGATGCTTTCAGCAAAGTCGGCGCGGATGGTGCCGGGGGCGGCCTTTTTCGGATCCGTGGCGCCCATGAGCTCACGGTTCTTGAGGATGGCGCCTTCGCCTTCGAGGACCTGGATCATGACGGGGCCGGAGGTCATGAAGGAGACGAGATCCTTGAAGAAGGGACGTTCGCGGTGAACGGCGTAGAAGCCTTCGGCTTCGGCCTGGGAGAGCTGGCGCATCTGGGCGGCGACGATCTTGAGGCCGTTCGTTTCAAAGCGGGAGTAGATCTTGCCGATCACGTTCTTAGCAACGGCGTCCGGCTTGATGATGGAGAGAGTGCGCTCAATAGCCATTTTTTTCTCTTCTGGTAGGAAATTGGTGTTAGGGGAAGATGATGAACCCTTCTTTTCCGCATGAGGACATGAAAGGAGGAAAGGCCTTCCTGCGCTCAGGCGGGACCGGGCCCATTTCATCAGGCATGCGATTCTATCACGTGGTTTTGCCGAAACTTTTTCGCCCCTGCGACATCAATTGCGAAGAACTATTTCCGAGCGCGCTCGGCCTGAATGAGATTGAGCATCCGGCCGCTCTCCTTCATGAACTGCCCCGCGTAGTCGCCGAAATAGGCGCGCGCCGCCATGAAGCGCCGGATGAACTCCTCCCGGTCGCGGCCGGCAATGACGAGGAGTTCGGGCCAGAGGTTTTCCACATACTGGCGGATCAGATCCGCGTTTCTCGGACTCGCGAGAATGATGTCGGCGTAGAGATGCGGATCCTGCGCAAAGAGGCGCCCCACCATCTCAAGCTCAAGCCGGTAGATGGGAGAGGAGAGTTCGAGAATCTGCCGGATGTCGGGATGAATCTTTGCGAGAAAGGTCCCGTAGGCATAGGTCGTAAAGTGCCGCAGCGCCTGAATGATCGACATGGCGCGGTCGTGCTCTTCGGCCGACACCTCAACCACCCGAGCGCCCCAGATGCGGATCTGCTCGAGAAGAGGTTCCGCCGCCCCGTTGTCGCGGCCGGGCGCAAAGACAAAAACCTGGCCCGTGAAGCCAGCCACATCGGGCCCGAACATCGGGTGAAGCCCCGCCACGGGCCCGGGGTGAGCAGCAAGCATGGCGTGAACGGGCTCGGTCTTGACGGAGGTGACGTCGCAAAGGAGCGCGTCGGCCGGAATCCGGCCTGCGAGCTGCCTGATCACGGGCACCGTCACGTCGATCGGCACCGACACGATCACGGTGCCGGCGCCGGAGAGAATGTCGTCGGCGCGGTCCCAGTCGCCGCGCTCGAGAATCCGCACGGGCCAGCCCGACCGTTCGAAATGGCTTTTAAGCTGCCGGCCCATGCCGCCCGAGCCGCCCACAATGACGACGGGCTTCGGCTGCGGAACGGAAGAAGGAAAGGCTTCGGCCTTCCCGCGCTTTGCCGCTTCCCTTGAAATCCGCCCGAGAATGTCCTCAAAAAGCCCCGGAGGGAGTCCGGCCTCATCTGCCGCGCCGTGAGGCTGCCCAGCTTCCCCGGCCGCCTCGCGCCCGAGCGATGAAGCGAGCTCAAGGCGCTCGGCAATCAGCCGTGCGAGCGCTGCGTCCGTTTTCTCAAGCTTCAGGCGGATCTCTTCAGAATGCTCCATCAGTGTCCTCATCGGGGTGCTTTCGGGCAGGATCCTTTTCCGCAGAAGAAAAGACTCACGGAGAGGATCAGGATTCCTGCAAGGTTAATCTCGAAACCGAAAAACGGCATAAGACAAGTGCCTGATATTTGATTTTTCCCGCCTCGGCTAAACTTCCGCACCGAATTAGGGCGCGATGGCGGCGGCGAGCATGCCGCCGAAGCGCCGTGAAAACAAAAATAAAACAAACCAAAAGAGGAAAAGAATCAGATGGGCGACAAACTCACCGTAGACAAGGTCTTTGCCGACAACCTGGGCACGGCCATAGGCGGATGCGTGCGCGATCAGTCCGTAACGCTTTTTTCGAGCGACATTGCCCGTGCGGCGGGCGTCCCCTGGAATCCGATTCCTTTCTTCGGGCGTGCGGAGAAAACGCGCTTCCGCGCCCGCTGGGCGGCGCTCCTTCAGGGCGTGGGCCTCTGGGCGGCGCTCACGGCGATTCCTGAACTTGCGGCCGAAGAGAAGCTTTCGAGAAAAGTCTCCTCCCAGATGCAGGCCTATACGGATGCCATTCTGAAGTCGCCCCTCCTCGAAGCGCTCTCCGAAACGGAAGTGCGCGACTACACGCTCCTGAGGCAGCGCTTCATGCGCTTAGGCGCCTCTCCTGAAGCTTCAAAAGACGCCTTTGCCCGGGCTTTCCTTTCGGCGCTCTCGGGAAAGAGCCCGGCCGAAACCTCGCTCGAACACACCCGCAGGCTTTCTGAAGAAATCGGCGCCGCGTATTCGCTCTTCACGAAGCTCTCGAATACCTGCAAGGCAGAGCCCCTCTCCTACGAACGGGCTTCGAAGAAGAAGTCCTGATCTTTATGGGACGGGCGTTCTTTTCCGGACGCCCTCCAAAGAGAAGGCCGGCATCCCATCCGCGGATCTGCCGGCCTTTTCCTTGTCTTCACGACGGCAAAGCGCCGTCCATCAATTCTCTTCCGAGAGGTGCATCTTCACATTGTCGTCGCCCTCGGCTGCGATGCGGCGTTCAATCGCTTCGGCCTCATCGGACTTTTCAACCGGACGCTCGCCGGGTTCGAGCACCGCGATCGATTCGACGTGGCCCGTGTGCGGGAACATATTCATGATGCCGGCAGCCCGGATCTTCCAGCCGCCCTCGTGGTGGAGCACCGCGCAGTCGCGGGCTAGCGTTGCCGGATTGCAGGACACGTAGACCACGCGTCCCGGGCGCTTATCGGTTTTAGCGAGCACCCGGGCGAGCGCAAGCGCGCCCTCGCGCGGCGGGTCGATGAGAACGCGGTCGATGCCGCCCAGCGTCTTCTGAAGCTCCTCCCAGTCGGCTTCGCACCAGGTAAAGAGGTTTCGCGCGCGAAACGCCGTCTTTGCGGCGAGCCCGTTGTCGGCCGCGCCCTGGCGCGCCCGGGCGACAAGACCTTCGGAACCTTCAATGCCGATCACGCGCTTCGCGCGCCTTGCGATCGGGAGCGTGAAGTTTCCGAGGCCGCAGAAGAAGTCCGCCACCTTCATGTCGGGCGTGAGCTCGAGGAGCCTCACGGCGCGCGACACCATGGTTTCATTGAGCGCATGGTTCACCTGCGTAAAGTCCGTGGGCTTGAAGGTGATGCGGACATTGAATTCGGAGAGTTCGAGCCCGAGCTTCGTTTCGTTCTCGGGAAGCGCCGCATGCGCCGTTTCCGGGCCCTTGGGCTGAAGCCAGATGTCAAGATTCTTCTCGCGCCCGAAGGCGAGAAGCTTCTCATGATCCTCGGGGGTCACCGGGTCGAGCGTGCGGAAGACGAGGGCCGTACGGCCGTCGCCGCCGACCGCTACCTCGACCTGCGGCATGCGGTCGCGCATGTCGAGGTCCTCAATCAGCACGCGAAGGGGATCAAGGAGCGCCGAAACATTGGGCGTAAGCACCGGACACTCGTGCATGTCGGCCACGTAGGAAGAGCTCTTCTCATGAAAGCCCACGAGGACGCCTCCCTTCTTCAGCACATTTCTCACCGTGAGGCGTGCACGATGGCGGTACCCCCAGTAGGGGCCGTAAATCGGCATCAGCACTTCCTCGGGCTTCACCTTGCCGATGCGCCAGAGGGTGTCGAGGAGAATCCTTTCCTTAAAGGCCACCTGGGCCGAGGGCTCGATGTGCTGCATCGTGCAGCCACCGCAGGAACCGGGCCCGATGCCGAAATTGGGGCACCGGGGCTGAACGCGCAGAACGCTTTCCTTATGAATTTCAGTGACGCGGCCGATGTCGAAGCTCGTCTTCGAGCGGAGCCGCTCGTAGGTCACGCGTTCTCCGGGCAGCGCACCCTGGATGAAGACCACCTTGCCGTCCACGTGCGCAATGCCGCGCCCTTCCTGGTCAAGGCGCTCGACGTCGACGGTGAAGTATTCGGGAGTGCGCTCCTTCGGTTTAGATCTGCGGCCCATTTTGGTCTCTTTCGGTGTATTGGGATTCTGGAAAATCGGGGAATAGGGAAAAGAAAAGCGGCTAATCCTCAAAAGTGGTGGGATTCAGTAATCAACTATTGGTTAGTGAATACCCATAGCCATCGTTTCTTGCAAGAATCGTGCAATTTTTGGCACGACCTCTTACGCGAAAATCTGGTTGCAGCATTACGACGCTCCCGTCGTTGGTTGCAAAAGCTCTTCCCGTCCATACGCCGGGATGTTTACCGCTGCGTACGGACATTCGCACAATGTCTCCCGTACCCACGCCATAAGGACGCTTTGTTCTCATGAAGTAGGCAACCGGGAACCCGTACCTGTCGGTTCTCGTGCGCTTGTACTGGCCTCTGCCGGCGCAGTAGACCTCAAGGACCTGCATGCGTTCGTCAAAGACCGCCCTTCGCGTCTCGCCGACGCAGAGTGCGTCAAGCCAATGCTCCTTTGGCACGCCGTAGAGGTGCCGATTGAACTTGGTGAGCGCTCCGGAGCCGACTGAAACCGGAAGACCGGTTGCCTTCAGCGAGTTGAAGAGCGCCCAGCGCGTCGCATTGACGGCTGAAGCATCCCTGAGCGGCGTTTTGAGCTGACTTCGGATGCGCTTTAGAAGATCGGGTTTGCCTTTGAGGAAATCCTCTATCGGCTTTGCTCCTTTCTTCTGGTTGCATTCAACGCAGGCAATTGCAAGGTTGGAGATGCGATTGCTGCCGCCCCTTGCCTTCGGCACGATGTGCTCCACGTTGAGCGGCACGCCGCTCTTCCCGCAGTAAACGCATCTGCGGCCGAACTTTTCAAGGAGGTATTCCTTGAGCTCATAGCCCGCAAGCTCGCCCTGCTGATACTCCGTTCCGGAGATCTCCGGGTTCTCCAGCTTCTGCGTATCAAACTTCACAAGCTCCTGAGCCAGGCCGATCGCCGGAACAAGCCGGCGAAGACGATCGACCCAGGATTTCGTTGTATCGACGCGGTGTCTCAGAGAGGGCGGCAGCCACCCTTCAGCTCTCCTGCGGTTGAGAAACCGTGGAGCTCGATAGCGGAGGTTTCGGCTGCGGCGTCCGCGGCGAAGCTGCCGCCTCGCCGTGAGCGCGTCACGGATGGATGCGCCGCGATGTCTGAGGTTGATGAAAAAGAGCGCATAGTGCATCTTCTTCACATCCTCGCGCACAACGGCAATTCCCGTCTCCCTAGAGCCGGGATCAAGCTTGATGAGGACCGGCTGCACTGCCGATTCGGCAAGCGTTCGGTCCACAATGCGGATCGTAAACGGATGCAGCTTATGCACCCGTGCGCGTCCTCCTTTGAGAAGCCGCCTTGCCCGCGCCGGACGGCACGGCATCAGCGGCTTGTGGTCCTTGTCGAGTACAAAGACGTTGATCATATTGTTGAGTTCCTTACGGATATCAGACGAGCTCCTTTAGGGAGCGCGCCGTGTCAAATCGAAATGTTCCCCTCGCCTATGTCCATAACCAGCGTTTTCATCGGCAGACCGTTTCGTGCCCCCTCAATGGCTTGTCTGCTTCTGCCGATTCCAGTTGTCCGGAGCTGAGGAAGCACCCCGGAGTGGGTCTTTTTACTTGTCTATGAACGTAGCCTTGGCAGGAATGAGCAATTTCATCCCTGCTGCAGCTCAGGCTGGACTATCACAGCGGTAGGTCTTCCTACCAGTTTTGAGGAATAGCCAGAAAAGCGCCCGATCAGAGAGCTGAAAAGCTCTCAATGACAGGGCGCCTTCGCCCCTCAACGGGATCGCGGCGGAAATGTAGCGCAAAGCGCGGCTTATTGGCGTGCCGGCGGGAGGTATTTCATCGGATCAACGGGCTGGCCCTTGTCGCGGACCTCAAAGCGCAGCATCACGCGGTCGGCGTCGGTGCTTCCCATTTCGGCAATCTTCTGCCCGGCCTTCACCTGGTCGCCCGGCTTCACGACCACCTTGGAATTGTGACCGTAGGCGGTCACAAGGGTCGGCGTATGCTTCACGATCACGAGATTCCCGTAACCCTTGACGCCGCCGCCCACGAAGAGGATCTGACCGGCGCCCGCCGCCACGACGACGGAACCTTCCGTCCCGCCGATATCAAGGCCCTTGCCGTTTTTGGCGTAGTCGGAAAGAATCGGACCGCGTGCGGGCCAGAGAAAGCGCGTGCCGGGAATGACGGCAGGCGCTTCCTTCTTTTCGGGCGCCTTGGCTTCATGAACCGCGGGCTTTTCCTCCGCCGCCTTGATCACCGGTTCGCTCGAGGAGGTTTCCGCCGGAGCAATGACGGTTGCGGTTTCAATGGGAGCCTGCGCTTCCAGGCGATGAATCTTCACCGCGGAGCTTGCCGTCGTCACGGGAGCCTTCGTCGCGCGCGGAAGATGCAGCACCTGCCCCAGGCGCAGCGTCGTCGGATCCGTGATGGCGTTCATCTGCATGAGGTCGGAGGCGTTGACGCCGTAGCGCTGGGAGATGTTGTAGATCGTATCGCCCGGGGCCACCGTGTGCGTCGCGCCCGAGTCGGAGATGCCCCCGAGGGTGATCGGGGAGTCAAGCGCCGTGCTTTCTCCGGAAGCCACATTTCTGTTGACGATCGGCACCTCGCCGGGCGGAAGCGAGGAGCAGCCCGCGAGCACGAGCGCCGCGGCGCCGAGGATGAAACCGGTACGTGAACGAGATAAAACGCGCATCATCGAAAAAATCTTCTTCTGGAAAAAAGTCCGGGAAATTTAAGCCGCCTGCAGGCAATCACCGATTGCCCGCAAGCGAATCCGAATCGAACCAGCGGGCGGCTTCACCCACCTGCCGGTGGTTCGTGAGATCGGTCTGCAGGGGCGTCACGGACACAAAGCCGTGCGAAGTCGCCCAGAAGTCCGTTCCCTCCGCGGCGTCGGCAGGCTTTCCTGCGGCGCCCAGCCAATAGATCGGAAAGCCCCGCGGGCTCATCTCGCGGATCACCGATTCGGCGGACGACCGGCGGCCGAGCCGCGTCGCCCGGATGCCCTGGAGCGCCTCGCGGGGCATGTTGGGCATATTGACGTTGAGGAGCACGGCTTCGCGCTTCTCCCGGATCTGCGGAAGGAACTTCTCGACGACGACGCCTGCGACCTCGGCTGCGGATTCGAGTTCCGCCCAGCCTTTGTCGATCTGCGAAAAGGCGATCGACGGAATGCCGAAGAGATAGCCTTCGATCGCAGCCGCCACGGTGCCCGAGTACATCGTATCGTCGCCCATATTGGCGCCGCAGTTGATGCCTGAAACCACGAGGTCGGGCTTTTCATCGAGGAGCCCCGTGAGGGCAACATGCACGCAGTCGGAAGGCGTTCCCGAAACCACGTAGAGGTCGTCGCCCGGCATGTGCTCGACCGTGAGCGGGCGGTTGAGCGTCAGGGAGTTCGAGGCCCCGGAGTGGTTGTGGTCGGGGGCGACGATCGTGACGCGCCCGAAGCGGCGCATGGCTTTCGCGAGCGCCGCAATGCCGGGCGCCCGATAGCCGTCGTCGTTCGATACGAGAATGTGCATGGGAAAGAATTAATCCGTTCTGAAGTCCTTTGGGATTTACGGATTTTATCCCGCCTGAGGCGCGTTCCCGGGGCATGCCTCCCGTTCGCTCGAATTTGCTTACAGTTTGAGAGCCGTTTCAGAAGTCTTCCGAGAAGATTCTGGATTCGGGGAACATCATGGTGAAGGTCGAGCCTTTTCCCGGCGTCGATTCAATGAGAAGTTCGCCGCCGTTGCGTCTCAGCACATGCTTCACGATGGCGAGCCCGAGCCCCGTGCCCCCGGTGTCGCGCGAGCGCCCCTTGTCGACCCGGTAGAAGCGTTCCGTCAGGCGCGGAATGTGCTTTGCCTCAATGCCGATCCCGGTGTCCTTCACCGACAAAGCCGCCCCCATGCCGGCGCGCTTCCACGCGACCGCAATCGAGCCGCCCTCCGGCGTATAGCGGACGGCGTTTGAAACGAGATTCATGGCGGCGCTCCGGATTTCATCCGCGTCGCCGATCAACGAGATGTCTTCGGCCTCCAGCGTGATGTGGTGGCGCCCGAGGGAGAGGGCCTTCCCCTCCCGCACCACGTCCTCGATGAGCTTCGGCATGGCGATCACCTCGGCGTCGGCATCATCCGACTCGTCCTTGTTTTCGAGGCTCGACAAAAGGAGGAGGTCGTCGAGAAGCGAGCGCATGCGGGTCGCCTGCTCGAGCATGAGCTGCCGGTGGTGCTCAAGCATTTCGGGCGGGAGCTTCCCGGCATCGACCTCCATATTGAGGAACCCGCTGATTACCGTGAGGGGCGTTCTCAGTTCGTGGCTCACGTTTGCGACAAAGTCGCGCCGCATGTCGTCGACGCGCCGGCGTTCCGTCACGTCATGCGTGACGATCATCATGTGGCGAAGGTCGGGCGCGACCACGGCCACTTCAAGCTCCCTTCCGGCCCGGTCCAGAAACGCATAGTGGCGGGAATAGTTTCTTTCAAGAAGCCACCGGCGGAAGTCTTCATCCTTCACCGCCTCAAAGAAGCTCGCGCCGAGGGACGCCGCCTCCAGACCGAAATGCTCCATCGCGCTTTTATTCACCCACTCGAGCCGCCAGTTTTCGCCGAGAATCGTGACGCCTTCCGGGAGAAGCGCGAGGGTCTGGCGATAACGCTGATCGCGGTCGCGGATGCGCTTGTCTTTCTTTTCGTCTTCCTTCAATAGAGACTGCCAGAGGCCTGCCGCCAGAAGAAAGATCAGAATGACCGATCCTGCCCAGACAATCGTCACGGCGTTCGACGCGAAGCGCACGTTGAGAAAGACGGCAAGAATCGAAATAAGAAGAAAGGCAGCGGCGAGCACGATCCCGCGCCGCCTCAGATGCTCGCCTCTTTTTTCCTTTTTTTCCGTATTCGCTGCAGCCTGAGCTGAAAGTCCGTCGGCCAAGGTGGGAAAGACGTCCCCTGCGTCGTCGCGTCCCGTCATGGATATGCCTCCCGCGATTACAGCATCAAACGTCCCGGCAGCGGTAGCCGACGCCCCGCACCGTTTCGATGAGATCCTCGGCGGCCGTGCCCGCGAGCGCCTTTCTCAGGCGCAGCATGTGTACGTCCACCGTGCGCTCGTCGACGAACGCGCTCGGCCAGACGGCATCGAGCAGGTTCTGGCGCGAAAAGACCCGGCCCGGCTTAGACGCAAAGAGGGAGAGAAGCTTGAATTCCTTTGCTGAGAGCTTCAAAGGCACCCCGTCCGCCGTGGCCTCAAAGCGCGTTTCGTTCATCAGAAGCGGTCCGCAGGTGATGACGTGCTCATGCTCTTCGGCCGGAGCAGCGTTCACAGGCGCGCCCGACCCGCCCTTCCGGCGAAGCACCGCCCTCACGCGGGCGGTGAGCTCCCTCGGAAGGAAGGGCTTCACGACATAGTCGTCCGCCCCGGCGTCAAGACCCGCCACCCGGTCGGCCTCGTCGCCGCGGGCAGTGAGAAGAATCACGGGGAGCCCGGCCGTGTCGGAAGAGGACCGGAGGTCCTTCAACCAATCGAGCCCGGAGCGGTCGGGAAGCATCCGGTCAAGGAGCACAAGGTCGGGGCGTTCCCTGCGGAACGCTTCCTTTGCCTCGGCAACGCTTCCCGCGCGCGCGGTGCGAAAGCTTTCGGCCTCGCAGACAAAAGCAACAAGCTCGCGAATGGCGGCTTCATCCTCAACGATCAGGAGGAGCGGTGCGGTCATGGAATCGTGAAATGAATCGGAAAAAAGATGAGGTCAGGATGCGCTTCAGTCCGCCTCATCGTCGTCATCAGAAAATTCCTCATGCGCGATCTTTTCGTGGCGGATGTCGAGCCCCTCAACAATAAAGATAATCGCCTCGCCGACATTCTGCATGTGCGCGGCAACGCGTTCGAGCGCGCGGTTGATGCGGATGAATTCAAGTCCGTCATCGAGCGTAACGGCATTAATCTTCATGCGGGAGACGGTTGCCGTCAAGGCGTCATGAACCTGTCCGGACACCAGGTCGCGCTCTTCGACGAGATGGCGTGCCGCCTTCGCGTCCATGCCGACCAAAGCCGCATTCATTTTGTCGGCCATGCCCTTCAAGCGCTCGAGCACGGAAACGAGTTCCGTGAGCGCCTCTCCGGCCTGCCCGACGGCCGGGTTTGCAAGGCGGCAGATGCCCTTGGCGGCATTCCGCACCTCATCCCCCATGCGCTCAAAGTCGTTCGTCATTCTCCAGCAGCCTAGGAGCATCCTCAGATCCACCGCCTGAGGCTGGCGCTTGGAGATGAGCGTCTCCATAAAGGCGTCGAGCTCCTTTTCCCAGAGATTGATCAAGGCATCGCGCTCGACCACCTTCTCGGCTTCCTCGCGATTCAAGCCCGCGAGCGCAGTGGAAAGCGCCGAAAGCTGCCCTCGGACAGCCCCCGCCATGTCGAGCATGTTGGAGAGAAGGCTCTTCAGCTCCGCGTCGAAAGCCTTCACGATATGTTCTTTTTCGGTCATCGCCATTTCCTTTTTCCCCTTCCGCTTTTAACCGAATCTGCCGGTGATGTAGTCCTCAGTTGCCTTCTTTTCGGGGCGCATGAAGATCTTCTGGGTGCTGCCGAACTCAATCAATTCGCCCAAATACATGAAGGCCGTGTAGTCCGAGACGCGCGCCGCCTGCTGCATGCTGTGCGTGACGATCACGACCGTGTAGTCCTTCTTCAATTCATTGATGAGATCTTCAATCCTCGCGGTTGAAATCGGGTCGAGGGCCGAGCAGGGTTCGTCAAGAAGCAGCACCTCGGGCTTCACGGCAATCCCGCGGGCAATGCAGAGACGCTGCTGCTGGCCGCCCGAAAGGGAGGTGCCGGGTTCATTCAGCTTCGCCTTCACGTCGTCCCAGAGCGCGGCTTTTTTTAGCGCCCATTCAACGCGCTCCGTCAATTCAGCCTTCGACAGCTTTTCCCGCAGCCTCACGCCGTAGGCGATGTTGTCGAAAATCGACATCGGAAAGGGCGTCGGACGCTGAAAGACCATGCCGACGCGCGACCGGAGCGCCGTCACGTCAATTGACGGATCGAGCACCTCCATGCCCGAAAGCCTGATCGAGCCTTCGGCGCGCTGCTCCGGATAAAGATCCTGCATGCGGTTCAGTGACCTCAGGAGCGTCGACTTCCCGCAGCCCGAAGGGCCGATGAAGGCGGTGACGCACCCTTCGGGAATCTTCATCGACACGTTCTTGAGCGCGTGGAAATTCCCGTAGTACACGTTGAGATTCTGAATGTCGATCTTCGCGGGCGGCATTTCCTTTTCTGCCGGCTCGTTGAGATGATCGGGATGAATCATGGTCATTTCGTGTTTCTCTTATGTTGGGGTTGTCTCTTGACTCTTGCTTTGAAAACTGCTTTCACCATCAGCGGCGGCAGCGTTCGCGGATCCAGATCGCCGCGGAACTCATGAGAAGCACGAGTACAAGCAGAACAAGCGCAGTGCCGTACTGAATGGGGCGCGTCGCTTCAATGTTGGTGCCCGAAGTCGCGAGCACGTAGATGTGGTACGGAAGAGCCATGACGGGCTCGAAGGGCGAAACACCGTCCTTCGGCGTGAAGAAGACGCTGCCGGTGTACATGATCGCGGCGGTTTCGCCTGCGGCGCGCGCAAGCCCCAGAATGGCGCCCGTGAGGATGCCGGGGAGCGCATTGGGAAGCACCACCTTGAGGGTCGTCTCTCTTCTCGAGGCCCCCAACGCAAGACTCGCCTCACGCCAGTCCTGAGGCACCTGCGAGAGGGCCGCTTCCGTCGTATTGATGATGATGGGAAGCGACAACACCGCGAGCGTGAGAATGCCGGAGAGGAGGCTCACGCCGAAGCCGCAGAAAACGACGAAGAAGGTGAGGCCGAAGAGGCCGAAGACGATGGAGGGCACGCCCGCAAGGTTCGCGATCGAAAGCCTCGTCATCGTGACCCAGGCCGAGGGGCGGCTATATTCATGGAGGTAGACCGCGCTCGCCACGCCGAGCGGGAGCGCAATCACGAGCGCCCCCACCGCGAGGCAGAAGGTGCCGAGAATGCAGGGCAGAATCCCGCCCTTCGTCATGAGGTCGCGCGGAGGTTCGGTGAGGAACTCCCACGAGAGCGCGGGCCAGGCGTTGACGATGATGAGGCCGATGATGCCTAAGAGCGCCGCAATGTCAATCACGACCGCAAGGCGCATGACCGTGAAGCCAGAGGCTTCAGCAAAGCGGCGAAGCACTGCCGATTTCATTTGTTTTTCTCCAGCCCGAAGCGGCGCGCCGCATACCAGGCGCAGAGATTGAAGACGAACGTGATGAGAAAGAGCACGAGGCCCGTCGCATAGAGCGCGTGATAGTGGGCGTCGCCCACGGCGGCCTCAGCCATTTCCGCGGCAATCGACGAGGTCATGGGGCGCACGGGATCGAAGATCGATTCCGGAATAATCGCGGCGCCGCCCGCCACCATCAGCACCACCATCGTTTCGCCGATGACGCGCGAGATGCCGAGCATGACGGCCGTTGCAATGCCGCCCATCGCCCAGCGAAGCTCCACTTTGACAAGCGTTTCCCAGCGCGTGGCGCCGAGCGCGAGGCTCGCTTCGCGGATGCCGCCCGGAACGTTCCGAAGCGCATCCTCTGAGATCGACGCGATCGTCGGCACGCACATGAAGGCGAGCATGATCGACGCGTTCGTGAGATTGAGGCCCGTGGCAAGACCGAAGGTGTTCTGAAGCCAGGGCGCCAGAATGATCATGCCGATGAAGCCGATCACGACGGACGGAAGTGCCGCCATGAGTTCGATCATGGGCTTCACGACCCGCTTCATGCCGTCGGGCATGCCGGCGTGGATGGCGCAGGCCGTGAGCACCCCGGTCGGAACGGCGATCACGGTGGTGAGCGCCGCGCAGGCGAGCGACCCCACGATCAGGGCGCCGATCCCGAAGACCGGCGGATCATCGGTCGGATACCACTCGGTTGAAAAAAGAAAGTCCTTGAGCGAGACCTGAGAGAAGATCGGCAGCGCCTGGCTGAGAAGAAACAAAACAATGGCGGCGAGCGCAAGCACGCTTACGCCGGCCGCCATCGCGAGGCACCGCCGGAAGGTCTGATCCGCCCTGAGTTTTGCGGGCATTGCGGCCATTCCGACTGCTCCAGTTTGTTCTGGAATCGATTACTTCAGATCAACGGGAACAAAGCCCGCCTTCTGAACATCCTTCTGGCCCTCAGCCGAGAGCATGAACTTGATGAGGTTCGCGGCGCTCGCCTTCACGTCGCCCGCAGTGAAGAGGTAGAGATCGCGGGCGATCGGCCAGGTCTTGTCCTTGGCGGACTGCATGCCGGGCTTGACGTTGTTGACTTCGAGCGCATGGGTTTCCTTATCCATGTAGCCGACGCCAATGTAGCCGATCGCATTGGGGTTCTGAGAAACCGCCTGCACGACGCCGCCGTTCGAAGCCTGAATCAGAGCGCGCGGAGAAACGCGGGTCTTCCCCATCACGAGTTCCTGGAAGCACTCGAACGTACCCGAAGAGGAGTCGCGGCCGACCACAACGATCGGAGCCTTGGCGCCGCCCACTTCATCCCAGGACTTCACCTTGCCGGCGAAGATGTCCTTCAACTGAGCCATCGTGAGACCCTTGACGCCGTTTTTCGGATTCACGACCGGGATGATGGCGTCGTGCGCAACCGTGTAGCGCGTCACCTTCTTCGAGTGCGACTCGAAGTCCTGCGCTTCCTTGGCCTTCAGATCGCGCGAAGACATCGCAACGTCCGTCATGCCGTCGCGAAGGGCCTTGATGCCGTTGCCGGAACCCGTGCCCGAGATCGTCACGGTGACGCCGGGATTGGCCTTCATGAAGCCTTCCGCCACGAGCTGCATCGCCGGCAGAACCGTCGTGGAGCCGTTAACCGTCACGGTATCGGCAGCGTAGACATTGCCCATCACGGCAAAACCAGCCAGAGCGCCGAAAACGGCAGCCATCTTGTTCGTCATTTCACTTCTCTTACAAAAACAATGAATCTGAAATTCGGTGTGCCGGAGAACTCTCGGTCTCCCTGAAGCACGAGAAGCAGTATGTAAAAGTGAATTGAACGGGCAGTGACGTTTTCGTTAAGGTTTCATGACGGCCAGCGAATGTGCGTCATCAAAGTGTCATGGAGGAGATTTGAATGCCCCTCTTTGCTGCTTTGAAGACGAACGAAGCGCACCGGAATTCATCATTAGCATCGGGATCACTTGCACTGAAGTTTCCGGCAGATGGCAAAAATCATTCCAGAGTGATTAAAGTAAAATAAATCACATTGATATATATGGAATTTTATTTCGTGCAGACAACAAAAAAGGCCATCTTTCGATGACCTCATTTGTTCTGGTCGGGGCGGCGGGATTCGAACTCGCGACCCCTTGCACCCCATGCAAGTGCGCTACCAGGCTGCGCTACGCCCCGAACAGAAGCGGAATATTACCTGAAGATTTCGAAAAAAGCAAATTCAGGTTGAGTCCGCTTATTCCTTGTCCTTGAGGACGGCGCGCGTGCGGCGGGTGCGCGGCTGTTCCTGCGGCGGAATCAGGTTGGTCGTCACGCGGGCGTTGAGCGTTCCCGAGGGATGGAAGGTGACGACGCGGCGCTCAGTGATGGTCACCGTTTCGCCGGTCTTGAGATTGCGGCCCGGACGGGCAACCTTGTCGCGCACGGAGAAATTGCCGAGACCCGGAATCTTCACCGTGTCGCCCTTTTCAAGGTGCTCGGCGATGAGTTCGAAGAAGGTTTCGACGATGAGCTTCGCATGCGGACGATCAAGGTCCGGAATCTGTGCGATCAGCGCTTCGGCAATGCTCGCCTTATTGAGCGTGCGAATGTCCTGATCGTCCTGTTTTTCTTCCTGATCTTTCATATGTCTTCTTTTCTGTCGATGGAAATTGCTTAGGGCTGATGCCGGTCCGCTCTCCACAAACGGACCGGCAGCGGAATTACTGACGCAGGCGAGCGCCCTTTTCCTCGAGCACTTCGAGAATAGCGCGCACGGCGCCTTCCGTCTGCTCGTCGTTCAAAGCCTCATCGGTGCGGGAATTAAGTTCAATCGCAAAGGCGAGCGACTTTTCGCCCGCGCCCTCGCCTTCCTTCGGACGATAGAGGTCGAAGAGGCGGAAGTCCGTGAGGGGCGCGAGACGCAGATCCTTCTTCTTCGCGGCAGCAACCGCGTCGAAGAGCACCTGAACCTCCATGTCGGCAGGAACCACCACAGCGAGGTCGCGCGTGACGGGCTGGAACTTGCTCACGGGCTTGTAGTCCGGAAGCGGCAGTTCCATGAGCGGGTCGACGGCGACTTCGAAGACCACCGGCGCATGCGTGAGATCAAACTGCTGCATGACGCGCGGATGGAGTTCGCCGATGAAGCCGATGCGCTTATCGCCCACGTAGATGCCGGCAGAACGCCCCGGATGGAGCGCCGGGAAGGATTCCTTCACGAAGCGGGCCTTGAGCGGACGGATGAGGCGCTCAACGTCGCCCTTCACGTCGAAGAAGTCGACGCGGCGGGCGGCAACGCCCCACTGCGCATCATCGGCCGTACCGTAGGCGAGGCCGGCGATGTGCTGCGGCTGACGCACGCCCTTCACCGTCCAGGGGCCTTCCTCAACCGAGGCATCGGGGAAGAAGACGCGGCCGAGTTCAAAGACGCGGACGCGCTCAGCGCGGCGATTGAGGTTGTAGCGGAGGATGTCGACGAGGCCGCCGATCAGCTGCGTACGCATGACGGAAAGCTGAGAGGCGATCGGATTGAGGAGACGGATCGGCTTCTCGTTCGCGGCGAACGCGACTTCCCATTCTTCGGGAACGAAGGAGAAGTTGATGAGTTCCTGGTACCCGAGGTCCGCCATTTCAAGGCGCAGCGCATGCGCGGAGCGGCGCTCCTCGCGCGAGGGCTTCATCGCGATGCGGGCGAGGGGCGGACGGTCCGGAAGCTTTTCATAGCCCCAGAGGCGGGCAACTTCCTCAATCAGATCCTCTTCGATTTCGATGTCGAAGCGGAAGGACGGCGGCACCACCGTGAAGACGCCATTTTCGAGCGTGTACTCGAACCCGAGGCGCTTGAAGCTCTCCTCCATCGATTCGAGCGGAATGTCGACGCCCACCACCTTGCAGCAGCGGTCGACGCGCATCTTGACGGGCGCGCGCTCGGGGAGGTTCGCAACCACATCCTCGACCGGGCCCACCTTGGTTTCGGGCGTGCCGCAGATGTCGAGAACGAGCTGCGTGATGTATTCGAGGTGCTCGGCCGTGCTCGCATAGTCGACGCCGCGCTCATAGCGGTAGGCGGCATCGGTCGAGAAGTTGAGCTTCCTGCAGCGGCCCTGAATCGCCTTCGGGAACCAGAAGGCGGATTCGATGAAGAGATCCGTCGTTTCGTCGTTGATGGACGACCGGTCGCCGCCCATGATGCCCGCCAGGCACTCGGGCTCGTCGCCCGCGCAGATGACGCCGTACCAGGGGGTGAGCTCAACCGTTTCGCCGTTCAGAAGCTTGACGGATTCGCCCTCGCGCGCCCAGCGCACGGTAAGGCGGTCGGCATTCAGCTTCTTGATGTCGTAGAAGTGCGTCGGGCGGCCGAGCTCGAGCATCACGTAGTTCGAGATGTCGACCAAAGCAGACACCGAACGCTGACCGGCGCGCTCAAGGCGAGACTTCATCCATTCCGGGGTCTTCGCCTTCGGGTTGAGGTTCCGGATCACGCGGCTCGAGAAGCGGCCGCAGAGGTCGGGCGCCTGAATCTCGACAGGGAGCCTGCACTCGCACGTGGCGGGAACCGGAGCCATCGAGGGGAGAATGAGGGGCGCGCCCGTAATGGCGTGCACGTCGCGGGCAACGCCCACGACGGAGAGCGCATCGCCGCGGTTGGGCGTGAGCTTCAGCTCAATCTTCGCGTCGTCAAGACGCGCATATTCGCGGATGTCGGTGCCGATCGGCGCGTCGTCCGGAAGGATCCAGATGCCGTCGTGGTTCTCGTTGATGCCGAGTTCGCGCGTTGAGCAGAGCATGCCCATCGACACCACGCCGCGCAGTTTGCTCTTCTTGATGCGGAAATCCCCGGGGAGCACCGCGCCGATCGTGGCGCAGGCGACCTTGATCCCGGCACGCACATTGGGCGCGCCGCAGACGATCTGGAGGGTCTCGCCCGTGCCGGCATTCACTTCGCAGACATGGAGGTGATCCGAATTCTCGTGGTCGCGGCAGGTGAGGACCTCGGCGACGACGACGCCCGAAAAGGCGGGAGCAGCGGTCGTGACTTCCTCAACCTCAAGGCCCGCCATCGTAAGGGCTTCGGCGAGCTCATCGGTCGAAAGCGCCGGATTGACGTACTGGCGCAGCCATTCTTCAGTGAAAATCATTTTTCTCTTCTCTCTCCGCCGTTATCAGTTGAACTGCTTCAAGAAGCGCAGATCGCCCTCAAAGAAGAGGCGCAGATCGTCGATGCCGTAGCGCAGCATGGTGAGGCGCTCAAGGCCGGAGCCGAACGCAAAGCCGATGTACTTTTCGGGATCAAGTCCGTAGTTGCGCACCACGTTCGGATGCACTTCTCCGGCGCCCGAAATCTCAAGCCAGCGGCCCTTGCGCGGACCGCTCGTGAACATCATGTCGACTTCGACCGAGGGTTCGGTGAAGGGGAAGTAGGACGGACGGAAGCGGACGATCAGGTCGTTCGTCTCAAAGAAGCAGCGAAGGAAGTCGCTGTAGACGCCCTTCAGGTCCGTGAAGCTGATGTTCTCGTCGATCCAGAGGCCTTCGACCTGGTGGAACATGGGCGAATGGGTTGCATCGCTGTCGACGCGGTAGGTGCGGCCCGGGGCGATCACCTTGATGGGCGGCTGATGCGTGCGGGCATAGCGCACCTGCATGGGCGACGTATGGGGACGAAGCGGGAGCGGCCGGCCCTCGTCGTCGTTTCTGTCGACGTAGAACGTATCCTGCATCGAGCGCGCCGGATGGTTGGGGGGATTGTTGAGCGCCGTAAAGCTGAACCAGTCGCTTTCGATTTCCGGACCATCGGCAACATCAAATCCGATCGAGCGGAAGATTTCCTCAACGCGCATCCAGGTGCGGATCACCGGATGAATGCCGCCCTCTGAGCGACCGCGCCCGGGGAGCGTCACGTCGATCGATTCGGCAGCGAGCTTCTGCTTCAGAGCTTCGTCGGCCAGAGCCTCGCGGCGGGCGTTGAGCGCCTCTTCAACCTGGGCTTTGGCGCGGTTGATTTCCTGACCGCGCGCGCGGCGTTCTTCGGGAGCGAGCTTCCCCAGCTCCTTCATGAGCATGGTGAGCCGGCCGGTCTTGCCGAGGTAGCGCGCCTTGGCGTCCTCAAGCGCGGCAGCCTGCCCCGCCTCGGCGAATTCGCGCTTCGCGGACTCGATGAGTTCGGAAAGATCCTGCATTTTGTATTCCAAAACGTTGAAATCTGAGGGGCGCATCGAGCCTCTTCTCTCTCTGAATTTCAACCAGGGGAAAAGACGGGGTGCGTCCTGACGTTCGGCTCCAGGCACAGTCCGGCGGACGGCAAGGGATGAAATCCCTTCGCCAAAGTCTCTCACCGGACGTTCAGGCGGGCAGCCGAATTCTCGCGAAGCGCCGGATGCCCTTCAGGGGACCCCTGGACGCTTCACGCTGAAAGGGTGAATTCTACCTGCAATCCAATGAGAATGCTGAAAAATGATGGCAGGGAAGCTTCTTTTCAGGAACGAAAAGCCGATGTTTACGGCGCTTCAATTTTTCCCGCCCGCAAAGGGAATCCGAAGCAGGAAAGTTTCCGGAAACCCAAAAGAAAAAGAGACCCGGTTCACTGAGAAACCGGATCTCCTTCACGAATCGTACTTCGAAGGGAAATCCCCTCGAGTCAGCGACTCTGACCTCTATCAGGCGTTCTTGACGGAGGCAACGAGGGCGGCGAAGCCTTCCTTGTCGCTCACAGCCATGTCGGCGAGGACCTTGCGGTCAAGGCCGATGCCGGCCTTCTTGAGGCCGTTCATGAACACAGAGTAGGTCATGCCGTTGGCGCGGGTGCCGGCATTGATGCGGGCAATCCACAGACGACGGAAAACGCGCTTCTTGTTGCGGCGGTCGCGATAGGCGTACTGGCCGGCGCGCATAACAGCCTGCTTGGCAACACGGAAAACGTTGTTGCGGCGCAGACGGTAACCCTTCGAGAGGGTGAAAATCTTCTTATGACGAGCACGGGCCGTCACACCACGCTTCACACGAGGCATCTTTATCTCCTTTCTTTAATTAGGCGTAGGGCAGCATGCGCTTGACGGACTTGATATCCGACTCGTGCACCGTGACCATGCCGCGCAGCTGACGCTTGTTCTTCGTCGTGCGGTGGGAAAGGATGTGGCGCTTCGTGGCGTGGGCGCGCTTGATCGAGCCGCTGGCACGCGGCTTGAACCGCTTCGCAGCGGCGCGCTTGGTCTTCATCTTCGGCATTTGCCGTTCCTCTATTTTTAGATAAGTCCCAGGCGTTCCCTTCAATGCCGAAGAGACCCTTCATTGAGCCCGGACTTACTTGTTATGCCGGCGCGGCGATGAAACCGCACCGGCGAAAGTCAGCGATTCTACTCGACTTTGAATCGAAACGGTGAAAAATCAGCGCTTCTTTTTCGGGGCGAGAACCATGATCATCTGACGGCCTTCGAGCTTAGGCGCGTGTTCGACCTGAGCAACATCGGCGAGTTCGTCGCGCACGCGGTCCATGAGCTGGGCGCCAAACTGCTGGTGCGCCATTTCACGGCCGCGGAAGCGCAGCGTAACCTTCGCCTTGTCGCCGTCGGAGAGAAAACGCACAAGGCTGCGCAGCTTCGTCTGGAAGTCGTTCTCATCCGTTGCCGGGCGGAACTTCACTTCCTTGATCTGCACGACCTTCTGCTTCGCCTTCGCTTCCTGGGCCTTCTTCTGCTCCTGATAACGGAACTTGCCGTAATCCATCAGGCGGCAGACAGGCGGCACCGCATTGGGCGCAACCTCGACGAGATCAACGTCCGCGTCCTCTGCCATGCGAAGGGCTTCGGACGTGCGGACAATACCGATCTGGGCGCCATCGACGCCGGTCAGTCGGACCTCAGGAACTCGGATCTCACCATTGATCCGATGCTTTCTATCTTGAGCTATGGCTCTTCTCCCGAAAAATAAAGTGCTGATGCATTGGGCAGGCGGTTATTCACCGCTGCCGCGGCTTTCGTTCTCTGCGAGGATGCGGTTGAGGAAATCCTCCACCTTCATCACGCCGAGATCCTTGCCGCCGCGCATGCGCACGGAAACCGTTCCAGCCTGCGCTTCCTTCTCGCCGACGACGAGAATATACGGAATCTTTTGCAGGCTAAGTTCGCGAATTTTATAGTTAATCTTTTCACCGCGCAAATCACTGATCACACGAATGCGCGCATTGTGGAGCTTCTCAGCAACGCTCTTGGCGTATTCAGCCTGACCGTCCGTGATCGGAGCGACAGCGCACTGAACCGGAGCAAGCCACACCGGGAAGGCGCCGGCAAACTCTTCGATCAGCATGCCGATCCAGCGTTCGAGGGAACCGAGAATGGCGCGGTGCAGCATCACCGGAACCTTGCGGGTGTTGTCTTCGGCGACGTATTCAGCGCCGAGGCGGCCCGGCATCTGGAAGTCGACCTGGACCGTACCGCACTGCCAGGAGCGGCCGAGGCAGTCCTTGAGGTGATATTCAATCTTGGGACCATAGAAGGCGCCTTCGCCTTCGAGGATCTCATACTTGATCCCGAGCGCATCCAGGCTCGACATCAGAGCATGCTCGGCCTTATCCCACACGGCGTCTTCGCCGATGCGCATGGCCGGGCGGGTCGCCACCTTGTAGGCGATTTCCTTGAAGCCGAAGTCGGCATAGACCTTCTGAACGAGACCGGTAAAGTGCTCGCATTCGGCGAGGATCTGATCCTCGGTGCAGAAGATGTGGCCGTCGTCCTGCGTGAAGCCGCGAACGCGCATGAGGCCGTGCAGAGCGCCCGAGGGCTCATTGCGGTGGCACTGACCGAATTCGCCGAAGCGAAGCGGCAGATCGCGGTAGCTGCGAAGCTTCGAATTGAAGAGCTGAATGTGGCCCGGGCAGTTCATCGGCTTCAGCGCGTAGTAGCGGTTCTCCGACTCGGTCGTGAACATGTTCTCGCGGTACTTCGCCCAGTGGCCGGAGCGTTCCCAGAGGGAACGGTCGAGGAGCTGCGGCGCCTTCACTTCGTCGTAGCCGTTGTCCTGGTAGACGCGGCGCATGTACTGCTCGATCACCTGCCAGAGCGCCCAGCCGCGGGCATGCCAGAAGATCATGCCGGGGGCTTCGTCCTGAAGGTGGAAGAGGTCGAGTTCGCGGCCGAGACGGCGGTGATCGCGCTTTTCAGCTTCTTCGAGCATCTTGAGGTAGGCCTTCTGCTCGTCCTTGGTCGCCCAGGCCGTGCCGTAGATGCGCTGCAGCATTTCGTTCTTGCTGTCGCCGCGCCAGTAGGCGCCGGCAACCTTCATGAGGCGATGCACCTTGAGGACGCCCGTCGACGGGACGTGAGGACCGCGGCAGAGGTCGACGAAGTCGCCCTGGCGGTAGAGCGAAATCGTTTCGCCTTCGGGAATCGAGCTGATGATCTCGGCCTTGTAGTGTTCGCCGAGAGCCTTGAAGAAGTCGACCGCTTCGTTTCGCGGCATTTCCTCGCGAACGATGGGGATGTTCTTCTTCACGAGCTCGTCCATGCGCTCCTCGATCTTCTGAAGATCTTCGGGCGTGAAGGGACGCGAGTAGGAGAAGTCGTAGTAGAAGCCGTTTTCAATCGCCGGCCCGATCGTCACCTGCGCTTCCGGGAAGAGTTCCTTGACGGCCTGAGCCATCAGGTGCGCGGTCGAATGACGAATGATCTCAAGGCCTTCCGGATCGCGGCCCGTGATGATCGACACGGCGGCATCCGCGGTGACCTTGTGCGAGAGGTCCACGAGCTTGCCGTCAACCTTGCCGGCAAGCGCAGCCTTGGCGAGACCCGCACCGATCGAGGCGGCGATTTCGCCGACCGTCACGGCATCGGCATATTCGCGCTTGGAACCGTCTGGAAGAGTGACTACTACCATTTTTTTGAATCCTCACAAAAATTGCGGGCATAAAAAAAGTGCGGACCTGAGCCGCACTTTCTTTTGTTTTGAGTCTGCTGACAACAATGCGCCCACGCCCGATCTTAATGACGGAGCGCTGTTGTTCGCAAAGCCATCTGATTGAACGGCATCGTCAGCAATCCCAAAAAATATTCTGGTAGGCACGATTGGATTCGAACCAACGACCCCCACCATGTCAAGGTGATGCTCTAACCAACTGAGCTACGTGCCTGTCAAGGAGTTGATTGTATTGAACGCGTCCGCTCTAAGCAAGCTTTCATGTTCTCTACCGCCGGTTCCCTGTATCCGGCTTTTGCGTTTCTCTGAAGCTTATCTGGTAGGCACGATTGGATTCGAACCAACGACCCCCACCATGTCAAGGTGATGCTCTAACCAACTGAGCTACGTGCCTGATAGAGCTTCACGAGCAACGTGAGGTGTGAATTATATATAGCTTTTGCTAAAAAGCAAGAGGGCGCGGAAATTTTTTCTGATTTTTGATTATCACGGGCTATGGATCATTATTTATCTTTGTTTTTTATGGATTTAAAAGATATCCATTTTTTTCTTCGCGGTGTGTTTCAAATGACGCAGCCCACCGTGGGAGCGATGGGCTGTGTTTCTAGAGCGCTGTGCACCGGGCATCAGCTGCCAGGTAAAGGCAGAACCTTAAACACGTCGGGCCGATAGCACTCCAGGCACCTGCCTCAGGCTCGCGAGAACCATCTTCATGGCGTCGCCGCCCTTCACTTCAACCGCGAAGCGCATGTGCTGATCGCCCTTCACGAACTGCGAGTTGATGCCCGTGATGTGCACCTTCTCGCGCTGGAAGACTTCGGAGACGTCCTTCATGAGGCCGGGACGGTCCTGAGCGACGATGAGAAGGTCCGCGGGGTAGATCGATTCCGCGATGCCGCCGCCCCAGCTCACCTCAATCAGGCGGTCATGGTCCTGCTCGACCATGTTTCTGAGGTTCGGGCAGTCGGCGCGGTGAATCGTCACGCCTCTTCCGCGGGTGACGTAGCCCACGATTTCGTCGGGCGGCACCGGGTGGCAGCAGCGGGCGAGCTGCGTAAGAAGCGAATCCATGCCGACGACGAGGACCTTCCCCTTCTTGGAAGGTGCAGACTCCTGCCGTACGACCAGTTCGGGTTCCTTGGGCGCCTCTTCCTTCGGGGGCTGCACGGCCTGCGCGAGCGCAGTGAGCGTAATTTCCTCGCGGGCAAATGCAATGCAGAGGTCGTCGACGGAATCAAAGCCCAAACGCTTCGCAAGGTCGTCGAGCTTCACCGCGGTTTTCCCGAGACGCGCGAGTTCCTTGTCGAGCCTTTCGCGCCCTTCCTGAAGAAGCTGCGCGAGCTGCTGGGCGTTGAACCACTGACGGACCTTGTTGCGGGTGCGGGGGCTTGCCGCGTAGCCGAGCTCAGGATTGAGCCAGTCGCGCGAGGGCTGCCCGGTCTTCCCGGCAATGATCTCCACCGTCTGACCGGTCTTCAGCTTCGTATTGAGCGGCACCATAGCGCCGTCCACGCGCGCGCCGCGGCAGCGGTGACCGAGCTGCGTATGAACGAGGTAGGCGAAGTCGACGGGGGTAGCCCCTGCCGGCAGTTCCACCACGCGTCCCTGGGGCGTGAGGCAGTAGACGTGGTCGTCCTCCACCGCATGCGCATCCTTGTGGGGATCCGACCCCATGTCCGAACGCCAGGCGAGAAGCTGGCGAAGCCAGGCAACGCGCTGCTCCTCGGCGATCGACGCGCCGTTCGAATTCCCAGCTTCCTTGTAGCGCCAGTGCGCCGCAACGCCGAGTTCAGCAAACTCATGCATCGCGCGCGTGCGGATCTGGATTTCGATGGGGCGGCCCGCCTTATCGGTCACGACCGTATGAAGCGACTGGTAGCCGTTCGGCTTCGGGTTCGCGATGTAGTCGTCGTATTCCTTCGAGAGAATCGTGAAGTTTTCCTGCACGATGGAGAGCACTTCATAGCACTGCTCGACCGTGCCCACGATGATGCGGAGCGCCCTCACGTCAAAGAGCTGGTCGAAGCGCAGGTGCTTTCTCTGCATCTTCTTCCAGATCGAATAGATGTGCTTCGGGCGCCCGGAGATATCGGCTTCAATGCCGTGAGCCTTGAGAAGCGCCCTCACCTTTTCGACCGCGTGCTGCATGAATTCGAGGCGTTCCTCGCGGGATTCGTCGAGTTCATTCGCGATCTCGCGGTATTCCTCGGGGCGCGTGAAGCGAAGCGACAGGTCCTCGAGCTCCCACTTGATCTGCCAGATGCCGAGACGATTGGCAAGCGGCGCATAAATGGCGAGCGTTTCAGCGCCGAACTCCTTCGCACCCTCGGCTCCCGACGTTGCAAACCACCGAAGCGTCTGGAGGCGGCTCGCGAGCTTCAGGAGCACCACGCGCAGGTCCTGGCACATTGCGAGGAACATGCGGCGAAGGGCCTCAGGCTGCACGGCGGCGCTCGCTTCCTTGCTTTCCGAGCGGGCGCGCTTCGAGAGGTCGTTCATTTTGCTGAGCTCAGCAACAAGCCCGGCAACGGTGCTTCCGAAGCTCTTCGTAATCCAGTCTTCGGAGTTGGCTACGAACTTCGGGACGCTGTAGAGATAGGCCGCAGCCAGAAGCTCCGGGTCGTTGCGGATGCCGACAAGGATTTTGGCGACGCCCTCGGCGTGCGCGAGAACAGGTTCACCCGTTGAGAGCGTACGGCCGTTGTAGAGCGGCTCCACAAGGCTCTTCGCAAGTTCGGGATCAGCGACAGGACGATTCTCCGTCGTTTCCATGTTGGCTTTCTCCTCGTGTGTTTTCTACTCTTTGTTCTTCTCTTGCAGTCTTTTGAGGAGATATCGCGGCTTCTGCGGCCGGATGAATTCTCCTCCGAGTATTCCTATTCTAAGAAAGGAGGAGCAGGAAAGAGGCACACGCAATCTTTTCGATCGCATTTGCTTACGGAATCGTTTCGGAGCCAGAAGTCCCGGGCTGAATGCCAGCCGGCGAGATGAAGCGTCCTAGCGGCGGCTGCCCGCCGGATCCTAGACCCAAGGGTACCGACGAATCAAAAAGAATGTCGGGCCGCAAGGTTCCGGGATCAGAGACGAAAGGCTCAAGCAGGCCCGCGACCGTGAGAAGCCAACGAAAGACGATTTCTCCGACAGCGGATATGACAAAGCCCGGTGTTGGCGCACCGGGCCTAGTCGACTTCTTGAGAGGTTAACTATGGTTCAGCCCCATTCATTCCTCTCGTCAGAGATTGTACCGCCGATCAACTTCACCTGGACGGGTGATGTGTCGATTGTTAACGGTCAGCGTAAACGAGACTGTTTAGCCAACGACTTTGAGACGTGATACGCCAAGGATTTGAGACCATATACCGTATCTGACCGGGACGATATACCAACATCCTGTTGGCCTGGATACCTCCGCTACCACGAGACCCATTACCACTGAGACCCGATACCTCCGTAAAGAGAGATGGATTACCACAGGGATTGAGACTGCAAACCGCTCTGAATGAGACGGCATACCACTCTTGGTCAGCTTTACCTCTGCACTGAGACTACTTGCCCCAGCGGCAGAACTGCATACAAATGAATGGGACCCGATGCCATGACGAAATGAGATGAGATACCACAGCAATAAGACAGGATACCTCTGCATGAGACTACTGAATATGCTGAATATCGACAATGGTATTTCCTCTTAACATAATGTATTCCTTGGATATTAAGTCGAAATCCCTTCGGCTTAATTACCAAGGAGACTGCTATGTCGAAACAAGCAAGAAAGTCTCGGGGCCCTTCTGTTGTTGAGTCCGAAATCCCTCGGCTGACACCTCAGGAAATTTTTGAAGGCTACGAAAGGCATCTCTATAGCGTTGAGGATGCCAAGACATTGATGCAGATGCCTCGCAGCACGTTTATGCGGCATCTCAAGAACTGGCGAGAGACAGGTCGGCTGCCCTCACATACCGGTCAAGGGAATCGTGTTCCGGCCAATAAGCTCGATCCGCAGATCAGAGCGAGGATCATCGAGTTTGCAACAGGCAAATATGAGGGCTTCCAGGCAACCCTCCTGCATAAGTATTTGCTCATTGAGGGTATTGAGGTCTCCGTTGAAACGGTACGACGAATCCTGACAACACTTCGTCCGGAAGAAACTCCAAAGGAGCGCAGGTCGACCGCGCATAAGCTGCGCCGCCGCAGATCGAGCGTTGGGGAACTGATTCAAATTGACGGCAGTCCGCATCCATGGTTCGAGGGAACCGGAGACGATAACAGCTACGCGCTTCTCATCTTTGTCGATGACGCAACAAGCCGCATCATGGTCGCCGGCTTCTATCCAACAGAAACATCTGAAGGATATCTTCAGTTGCTGAATAAGTACATTGAAAAATATGGGATTCCATGGGCTCTGTACAGCGACAGACATTCCATCTTTGCCCCAGTAAATCCCTCGAAGAGCGGAAAATCCGAGGAAACACAATTTCAAAGAGTCTGTCGGGAGTTGGGGGTAACGGGGATACGGGCTAATTCGCCAGAAGCCAAAGGGCGGGTCGAGCGAACATTCAGCACGCTGCAGGGACGATGGCCAAAAGAGTTCCGTGTGCTGGGCATCAGAAATATGGCGGAAGCAAATTCACGAATGCCGGAATTGCTGGCGAGCTATAACCAAGAATTCGCAATTGCTCCCGCTGACTCTAAGGATAGCCACGCGCCGCTGCTGGAGGAAACGAAAGAACGCATTGAGCAGATCTTTGCCAGATGGCATACACGTATGATCAGCAGGAACCTGACGGTGTCCTACGGCAGCAAGACACTGCAGATTGTCGGGGTGGGCCGCTCCATGAGGGGAGCAATGATGAAGACTGAGTGCAATCTGCTGGAGTATGCCGATGGGCGGGTGGAAATCCTCTGGTGCGACGAGGTTGAACATCGCAAGCGGATCACCAAAGAGGGGCCGAGAATCCGAAAACGCTACCACGTGCTCGAATTCACGGAACACGACAGAACGAAATTGAAAATGTCAGTCGCAACACCGGAAGAAACGGCCAAGACACTGAATCACCGCGTTGATGAAGTGGGGCGTCAAAAGAAAGGAGACTCAGAAACGACGCAAAAGAGCCCCTGGCACGAAATGCAAAGGAGATCGGCTCTGAAAGCGATGGCGAAACGGGAGGAACTGAACCGAAAGATCGAAGAAGCGAAAGCAATCAATGCTCGTATTGCAGCAGCCAAGGAAAAGTTGAAGCCCAAGAGATAACTCAACGGTTGAAGCACCGTTGAGATGGTGGGTCGTTAAGGCGAATGCACCGCGCGCTGCGCTTGGATGCATCCGCCTTAACTAAATGATATCTCAGGGATTTCTGTCAAGCGACTTTCGCGGCATAAAGCTTCGCGCGTCTGAAGGCCGCGCTCGTTTATTCCACGTTCGCTTGACAGAGCTTGCCTCAGTGCCCGTAGGCTAAATGCCGGTACCGCCGCCAGGTGCCGAAGTGGAGCGCTCGGCCAGCACAATGCCCGCAAACCAATCCGCGAGCTCGCGCGTTACCAGAAAAGCCGCTGTGTAGCTTTTCGCCTCCTTGAAAAGATCAGCGCTGTTGTGAAACTCTTGCCGATTGCTGGTGTCACCCAGAGGGGCAGAAAAAGTCTCATTATCGCTGTGGGTTAGCAGTCTCATTTTTGCTGCCCGTTAACAAACGGGTGATGTGTCGATTTCCTTCGGAGATTCGACCTTTGCCATCCTCGTTCTCGTCGTTGCTCTGATCGTCTGGTACAAGCTCCGCGAGTAGCGCGCCTAAAAAAACGCGTGAGCGGGCCGCCTTGCCGTCTGGTGAGGCGGCCCTTCGTGTTTTCGGGAAGCTGAAACAATTTCCTCCAGTCACGTCGAGCCGAGCAGAAGCGCCTTGGATTGGGGATCTTTTTGATCGAGAACCCCAGGCGGCAGATCGGGCCCCAGGACAGTGGTGCACTTTTCATCCGCGTTGGAAGAGCCTCTGTGACCTGCTTTCTTCAAAAAAGCGGATTCTGCACGTAAACAACGCTTTGAAGCTGCCTTCTGCAGAAAATACCCGGTTATTTCTGATCCTCCACTAGAATCTGGGCTTTCGGTCCCGTTGATGTCGTATGGCTCTCCAGCCATTTGCGAATGGTCGAAGGTCAATCTACCCTCGGCTGAAGCCGAAGGCTTGTGAAAGCAAGACTTGATTGACTAGTCCAAGTGATCCGAACGAGTAAAACCGCAAGGAGAACTACGTTGGTTGGGAATTCATAGGCACCGTGGGATGTACATCCTAGTTCCACGCTCTGCGGCAGGCGATTAAAAGCTCTGAGGGAAAGGAGCGGTGTCGCCTGCATCAAACCCCTTCCAACATCGACGAAGGATGCTTACTGCCCGAAAGGGCATGGAGACAAAACTTGAGAGTATTTGTCATCAACCAGCGCGGCAAACCATTAATGCCATGCTCTCCTGCAAAGGCACGCGTGCTTCTGCGGGAAAAGAAGGCACGCGTGAAGCGCCGCACTCCCTTTACGATTCAGCTCACGACTGCAACGGGCGAAGCCAGGCAGGATGTCTCTCTTGGAGTTGACGCCGGCTACAGGCACGTCGGCCTTTCGGCTTCCACTGAAAAGGCCGAGCTCTATGCCAGTGAAGCCGTTCTGCGCGACGACATCACGGATCTCCTGTCAGCACGGCTGGCGCTGAGGCGAGCTCGCCGCAGCCGCAAGACCCGCTATCGGGCGCCGAGGTTCCTTAATCGTGTTCACAGCAAGAACAAGGGCTGGCTTGCGCCATCGGTCGAACAGAGAATTGCCTCGCACCTGAAGCTTGTCGAAAATGTCTGCCGGCTGCTGCCTGTAACGAAGATCACGGTGGAAACCGCGAGCTTCGATATGCAGGCTATTAAGAACCCGGACATTAAGGGCGCAGAGTATCAGCAGGGCGAACAGCTCGGCTTCTGGAACGTGCGCGAGTACGTTCTTTGGCGTGATGGTCATCAGTGTCAGCACTGCAGGGGAAAGTCGGGAGACCCGATCCTGAACGTGCATCATCTTGAGAGCCGGCGCACCGGCGGGGATGCCCCCAACAACCTGGTGACGCTCTGCGAGACATGCCACAAGGCATATCACGCTGGCCGGATCGACCTGAAGCTCAAGCGCGGCAGATCCATGAGGGCAGAAGCTTTTATGGGAATCATGCGGTGGACGTTCTTCAATCGTTTGAAAGAGATTTACTCTGGCAAAACGGTTGAGAACACGTACGGCTATCTGACGAAGCACACGCGCATCACGCACGGGATTGAGAAATCCCACTGCGCCGATGCTTACTGCATTGCAGGCAACCTGCGCGCTGAGCGTCTGCCGGACTACCTGTGGCAAAAGCAGGTCCGGAAGCACAATCGTCAGATTCACAAGCTGACGATCGGCAAAGGCGGCATTCGCAAGCGCCAGCAGACCCCTTTCGAGGTGAAGGGCTTCCGGCTGTTTGACAAAGTGCGACTTGGCGACGAGGAGGGCTTTATTTTCGGAAGAAGAAGCAGCGGTTATTTTGATGTTCGTCGGCTCGATGGACAAAAACTCTCAGCGGGCGTCAGTTTTAGAAAACTGCATCTGCTCGAAAAACGAACCACTTACCTTACGGTGCTCCTCCCTCGGCTGAAGACGAGGGTTTCCGCACCTGAATGAATCTATGAAATCCCTGTCATCTTCGTCACTTCGCTCCAGGAATAGCCCTGAAGCCGCAGGCGTATTGCGCGCTCCCTCACTGCCTTGGGGTAGCGGTACTGATTGTCGGCGAGATCCACCTTGAAGGAGCCCTTCAGAAAGGCGCGCCGCCAGTCCCGAAGGGTATTGGGGGACATGTCAAGAATTCGGGATGCCCGGATGTAGCCGATCCCGTGGCGGAAGAGTTCAAGTGCCTGAGCACGCTTTTCGTCCGTCGCAAAAGTTCGCGGACGGATCCTATTATACGCAATGTCGGGAGCAACCGACGGTACGGACTTTGTGACTGTTAACGGGCAGCAAAAATGAGACTGCTAACCCACAGCGATAATGAGACTTTTTCTGCCCCTCTGGGTGACACCAGCAATCGGCAAGAGTTTCACAACAGCGCTGATCTTTTCAAGGAGGCGAAAAGCTACACAGCGGCTTTTCTGGTAACGCGCGAGCTCGCGGATTGGTTTGCGGGCATTGTGCTGGCCGAGCGCTCCACTTCGGCACCTGGCGGCGGTACCGGCATTTAGCCTACGGGCACTGAGGCAAGCTCTGTCAAGCGAACGTGGAATAAACGAGCGCGGCCTTCAGACGCGCGAAGCTTTATGCCGCGAAAGTCGCTTGACAGAAATCCCTGAGATATCATTTAGTTAAGGCGGATGCATCCAAGCGCAGCGCGCGGTGCATTCGCCTTAACGACCCACCATCTCAACGGTGCTTCAACCGTTGAGTTATCTCTTGGGCTTCAACTTTTCCTTGGCTGCTGCAATACGAGCATTGATTGCTTTCGCTTCTTCGATCTTTCGGTTCAGTTCCTCCCGTTTCGCCATCGCTTTCAGAGCCGATCTCCTTTGCATTTCGTGCCAGGGGCTCTTTTGCGTCGTTTCTGAGTCTCCTTTCTTTTGACGCCCCACTTCATCAACGCGGTGATTCAGTGTCTTGGCCGTTTCTTCCGGTGTTGCGACTGACATTTTCAATTTCGTTCTGTCGTGTTCCGTGAATTCGAGCACGTGGTAGCGTTTTCGGATTCTCGGCCCCTCTTTGGTGATCCGCTTGCGATGTTCAACCTCGTCGCACCAGAGGATTTCCACCCGCCCATCGGCATACTCCAGCAGATTGCACTCAGTCTTCATCATTGCTCCCCTCATGGAGCGGCCCACCCCGACAATCTGCAGTGTCTTGCTGCCGTAGGACACCGTCAGGTTCCTGCTGATCATACGTGTATGCCATCTGGCAAAGATCTGCTCAATGCGTTCTTTCGTTTCCTCCAGCAGCGGCGCGTGGCTATCCTTAGAGTCAGCGGGAGCAATTGCGAATTCTTGGTTATAGCTCGCCAGCAATTCCGGCATTCGTGAATTTGCTTCCGCCATATTTCTGATGCCCAGCACACGGAACTCTTTTGGCCATCGTCCCTGCAGCGTGCTGAATGTTCGCTCGACCCGCCCTTTGGCTTCTGGCGAATTAGCCCGTATCCCCGTTACCCCCAACTCCCGACAGACTCTTTGAAATTGTGTTTCCTCGGATTTTCCGCTCTTCGAGGGATTTACTGGGGCAAAGATGGAATGTCTGTCGCTGTACAGAGCCCATGGAATCCCATATTTTTCAATGTACTTATTCAGCAACTGAAGATATCCTTCAGATGTTTCTGTTGGATAGAAGCCGGCGACCATGATGCGGCTTGTTGCGTCATCGACAAAGATGAGAAGCGCGTAGCTGTTATCGTCTCCGGTTCCCTCGAACCATGGATGCGGACTGCCGTCAATTTGAATCAGTTCCCCAACGCTCGATCTGCGGCGGCGCAGCTTATGCGCGGTCGACCTGCGCTCCTTTGGAGTTTCTTCCGGACGAAGTGTTGTCAGGATTCGTCGTACCGTTTCAACGGAGACCTCAATACCCTCAATGAGCAAATACTTATGCAGGAGGGTTGCCTGGAAGCCCTCATATTTGCCTGTTGCAAACTCGATGATCCTCGCTCTGATCTGCGGATCGAGCTTATTGGCCGGAACACGATTCCCTTGACCGGTATGTGAGGGCAGCCGACCTGTCTCTCGCCAGTTCTTGAGATGCCGCATAAACGTGCTGCGAGGCATCTGCATCAATGTCTTGGCATCCTCAACGCTATAGAGATGCCTTTCGTAGCCTTCAAAAATTTCCTGAGGTGTCAGCCGAGGGATTTCGGACTCAACAACAGAAGGGCCCCGAGACTTTCTTGCTTGTTTCGACATAGCAGTCTCCTTGGTAATTAAGCCGAAGGGATTTCGACTTAATATCCAAGGAATACATTATGTTAAGAGGAAATACCATTGTCGATATTCAGCATATTCAGTAGTCTCATGCAGAGGTATCCTGTCTTATTGCTGTGGTATCTCATCTCATTTCGTCATGGCATCGGGTCCCATTCATTTGTATGCAGTTCTGCCGCTGGGGCAAGTAGTCTCAGTGCAGAGGTAAAGCTGACCAAGAGTGGTATGCCGTCTCATTCAGAGCGGTTTGCAGTCTCAATCCCTGTGGTAATCCATCTCTCTTTACGGAGGTATCGGGTCTCAGTGGTAATGGGTCTCGTGGTAGCGGAGGTATCCAGGCCAACAGGATGTTGGTATATCGTCCCGGTCAGATACGGTATATGGTCTCAAATCCTTGGCGTATCACGTCTCAAAGTCGTTGGCTAAACAGTCTCGTTTACGCTGACCGTTAACACGGTACGGACTTTGTGACCGTCGGCGCCTTCGGCAGGCGTTTGCGCGGCGAGCGCTTTACTTGCGCAGGCATTTGAAGGCTTCCTCCATCTGATTGGGAAGGGAAAGATGAGAAGCAGAAAAGAAAGGCCCGGGACCGCTCTTTGGGATTAGGTTCCGAGCCCTCCAGACATGCGCCTTCCGCTTCTCCCCCGCGAGGGAATCACGGAGGAGAAGGAAAGTCAGGACTCTTTAGAAAAGAGCCTTAGAAGGCGTAGCGGACGTTGGCGTTGAACGAATTGTTCATGCGGTCGTCGCCACCGGCCGTGAGGCGATAGTTGAGACCGAACGTGAACGCGCCGTTCTGCGCTTCAACGCCGAGGGTGCCCTGGACCGGGTTCGTGTCAACAACACGGGTCGTTTCCGTGATGCCGCCGAAGTAGGTCGCCACAGCATCCTTGTCGCCGAAGGTCGGGACAACGGAGACGTCAGCCATCGGAGCGAGCTTCCAACCGTTCGTCTCGAAGGTCGAGGAGACCGCGACGCCGAGCGGAAGCTGATAGACGGTCATGTCGTCATAGTCAGCACCGTACTTGGAGTCGTCCATCGAGAGACGGGTCATGCGGATGCCGGCATGCGGCACGACATTGACGGAGCCCGCCTGAAGGAGGAACTCGGAGCCAACGCCGAACGTCCAGAGATCAGCGTCGAGGGATTCCTTGAAGGAACCGAGGACGTTGGTCGTCGAGAGGTCGTTAGAAGCCTGGGTGTAGCCGAGGTCAGCCTTCACGTTGAAGGAGCCGAACTGCTTCGCGGCGTAGACCGAGAAGCCGTAGTAGTCGGCATCGTTGTCAACCTTGGCGCCGTCGCCGACGGAATTGCCGTCACCGGTACCAACGTTGAACGCAACGCCCAGAACGCCGCCGCAAGCAGCCGTGTAGTCAAAGCCAAGGACGGCGCCGTAGATGTCGGCTTCATAGCCGGCATTAGAGCCGTAGAGGCGCTTGGCTTCGTTGGTTGTGCCGAAGACGTCGACCCACGGCGTCACGCCGACTTCACCGCGAGCGGAGTTGAGGTTCGTGATCGTCGTGCGGCGATCAAGAGCGGAGACAACTTCGTTCTGGTAGTCGAGAGCAGCGGTGAAAGCGCCGCCTTCAACAGCCATGTTCGTCGCGGCATTTTCAGCCTTCACGATCGTATCGATGACAGGGGCAAAGAAAGCCTCTTCTTCGCGATCACGCTCTTCAGGCGTCCATTCGGCACCGTTCTTTTCCGCGTACTTATCCCAAGCCTCTTCAGCAGACTTGAGGTACGGATTGGAAGTCGTCGTACCGAAGATGTCGAAGATGAAGGTATCAGCAACGGCGTTGCCGAATTTCACCTGATCGATTTCGTCTTCGATGACAGCTTGAGAGTGGAGTCCGAGTGACTTCACTTCAGCCATCACATCGGCGTCCTTGACGAGATATGCTTTGCCGTCTGCCGTTACAACATCGTAAGCCTGATAGAGCTGCGTCCCGACATCAATGCGCGTGCCGGAATTACGAACATCAGGATCGCTAGGTGTAGCGGCAACAGCACCGACGTTGGCATAATAGGCCTTATTTACGTCGTCATAAACAAGGACTGAATTGCCTACCTGACGGAGGTTCGCGAGAACGACCTTATCGACAGCAATGTTCGTCGGAGTCTTAGACGCGAACGCAATCACAGCCTTATCGGCAGCAGGAGCATAGCCGGAGGCCGCGAGAGCAGCCATATCGATCGCAACCGTCTTTTTTCCATTGACTTCATTTTCAGTACCGACGCCAGTGCTTTCCGCATTACCGAGCTGAACACCATCCGTGAAGTTCACAGCCTGCCCCACCCAGAGGGTGTTGTCGAGGACGTGATCAGCCTGATACGCAAGCGCGGCCGACTCATTGGCAGAGCCGATGACCAGAAGACCACCCTTCTTTTCGGAATCAACAGTGGCCCCATTAGAGCCAACCGTCACATTACCCGTGGAAACCTGCTGACCGACTTCATTCTTCTTCAGATCAGGAGCAGTGCCTTCGAGCACCATCACGCCGCCATAGACGTGTGAAGCTTCCCCAGCTCTGGTGGTTCCTGCAACCACAACATTCTTGCCGGCAAAGCGGCCATAGACATCCAGGCTGCCGCCATTGCCGAGTGTCAGATCCTGCGTCAGAGTCAGATCACCGGTTTCAGCGACAGTAAAGTTCTTGGTCGTAGTGATCTTGGCGTCGGTAGAACCCTTATCAATGCCGTCGATATCGTCTTCACCAAACTGCGTTTCAACGTCGAGCGTCACTTCGAGAGGCTTGGTCTCATCCTTAAGAGCATTCGTATAGAGAACCTTGCCTTCAGCGTCGCCGCGAAGAATGAGCTTATTGCCCGTCCCCGTGGAATCTTCACCGATAGTGAATGTCGTGTACTTCTGAGTAGTCGAAGCGTTGGGGGCCAGTTCCAGAGAACCGATCACCATTTCGCCCTTAACGGCAACAGCGGGCGTATCGCTATCCTGGTAGGCGGCAATAGCCGACTTGCCGGTATAGCCGACTTCCTTCGCATCAGCGAAAGTACCCTTCTTATGGGTGTCAGTCGAAGCGCCGACGAGAAGCGCATTGGCAAGTTCAACCTTGGCCTGCTTCGTGCCGGTGTTCTTCAGAAGTGCCTGATACTGCTCGAGCGTGTAGTTGAACTCAGCATCGTTGAGGCGGAGGACAACACTGCCAGCGTTCGTCGAATCATTCGTGATGCCGGTCTTCAGAGCTCCAATCGCTTCGATGCCAGTCTTTTCGGCAACAGGCTTGAAGAGCTGATCGCTCGTCGTAATGACATACGCCCCATCGCTCAGAGAAAGAAGACCGTTGTCCTTGGCACCTGTCTTGGATTCTGCCGCGAGAGTAATCGTACCGATTTCAGCTGAACCGCCTACGGTAACCTTGCCGAAGTTGCCAACGGTGAGCGTGCCAACTTCATTGTCACCACTCAAGCTGATCTGAGCCAGATTTTTATCAGCACCCTTGACGGAGAGAGTCTTAGTAGTGATATCGACGTTGGCCGTATTCGTTGTGGTCGAGTAGGCGCCAATCGTAATGTTTTCAGCAGTCAGCGAGCCGCTAGTCAGCGTAAGTGTAGCGTTCTGTGCATTCGTATTGTCGCTAGCAAGTTCGCCGCCGACTGTCAGGTCCTTGACCGTCAGTTCCTTGGCGTTGAGCTCGAACGTACCGAAACGACCAACTGTCACGGTATCAATGCTGACAGCATTGCCGGAAACGACTGCAGAACCACCGGAGTTTTGCGCAATACCCTTGACAGTCAGCGATTTGGCCGCCACGACGTTAGTTGCATCGGCAGAACCAATCGTAAGCGTAGTCGCCTTAGCATCTGCCTCCTTAACTGCCGTATTGTCAACAGCAATATCACCCGCATCCACAGCGCCGCTCAGAGTGAGCTGGCCGCCGTTCTTCACATTCACAGCACCAAGCACGGAGGCGCCGGCGAGAGTTGCCGTACCGGCAACATTGAGCGTCTTGGCATTCACGAGGCCATCGGCGTCTGTGGAACCTGCGGCAGCAGCTTTGCTCGTCAGAGTAGTTGTGGCCGCAACATCAAGAGACTCTGCCGTGAGAGAGCCGTTGGCATCAACGTGAGCTTCCCATAGGCTAGGAGGCTTTAAAAATGATTGACTTCAATCAAATTCCGGATATGCAGAGGGGCGCTGAGAATTCAGCGCCCCTCTGGCTGTCTGCTCCGGCAAGGAGCATGCGGCATGGTCGCTCAAGGCGGCTGCCTTGAGCGGATCCGTCAGGCCTTTGCCTAACTCCGCCGCTTTCGCTCCATGTATGCCGACGGCTCCCACGCATCGGCGTTGAAGCTCTCTATGTCCTTCGGGTCGAATGCAAACCGCCTCGAAAGTTCGAGCCCTTTGTCGGAGCGCCGGTTCAGCTCTTCATTCACGCAGTGTTCGAATATGGCGCGGCCATATTCATTCAGCCACTGCGTGGGCCGCTCGATGCCGTTGAGCCGCGCCGTTACAAAGAGCGTGTACCAGTCGCACATGCTCTGCATGTACTCCGGCGACTGCTTGAAATTGCAGCTGGTGCGCAGCACGCAAAGCGGCCTCAGGCTCCTCTCGGCTGCGGAGGAGTCCGGCGTCACATAGGCGTTCTCGAGAAACACCCGGAAGTTCTCCTTGTTGTTCATGTAGTAAACAACAGGCTTCGCGTACGGCGACATCAGCGCCGCCTCCCAGGTTTTCCCCTTCTTCACGGCGTACCTTTCAGCCAGCTTCACCATGATTTCATCGATCCGATCCATCAGCGGTTCGGCATGGGCTTTTCGGCAGTCCGTCACTCGTTTCATCCAGTCCGCCGGGTTTTCATCCTCCTGCGCCTTCAGCGTCGCCTCCCACTTGTAGATCTTGGAGATGGCGGCCGTTACCATCAGCAGGTAATAGGCGGGAGTGCCGGATCCGAGTGCTTCGGCAAGCTTTTCCCGGTTCGTCGGGTTTGTTACAGCGTCGTGCATGTTCTCCAGCTCCAGCGCGTCGTAAACGGTGCGCGTGAAATGCGCGAGGCACGACTGTCGTTCGATCTTCACGGCGCTCGCGCCGATAATGCTGTCGTACCCGGCGTAGGCATCCGTAATCCAGGTGCCGGCTTCATAGGAGCCGAGCACGCCGGCAATCGCCTCGGCGCTTCTGCTTTTGAGCCGGTTGAATACGGCAAACTGGTACTTTGCGCTCGCCGGGCTGGTAATCGTCAGCAGGTAAGCCTGCTTGGCGGCGTCCTCGTCGTCGAGCTTCGTTTTGCTCATCCCGGCCTGCTGCAGACAGCTGAATGGCGTTTCATCCGCGCAGATTTCAGCCGCCTTTCTGGCTTTCTTCAGGATGGCTTTGAGCAGCGGCTGGCCCAGTCCGGACGTTATCCAGTCGTGCATGTTCCGCGGAATCGTATCCCCGCTCATGGTCATTGCGGCCGTATTAAAGAGCGCATTGATGCGGTTCATCGGCATGCCGAGCGTCAGCATGCGGGCGCAGTCGAAAAGCAGCTCCTGCGACACGGTGCGGTTCAGATCCGCCGGCACGGGCACTTCCTCCGGAATGTGCATGTGATTCTTCCCGCAGGCGCGGCACTGCAGCACCGGGTTCTTTACATAAGTCCCCTCGAGCATGTCTTCAATGTGCTTGTGCAGTGTGCGCAGGAAAACCGTCGGCCCTTCCTGCTCAAAGAAGCCTTCCGTGCTGCCGCAGTAAGGACAGGTGCATCCCCGGGCATGCGAAATGCCGCCCTGCGTCGGAGCGGTCCGGCGATTGGGATCCGCCTGCTTGCCGGGCGGAATCTCCTCCGCCTTCGTGGTTTCGGGCACTGCCGCATTCGCAATGCCGGCCGCGGCTTTAAGCATCGCGTTGTCCGGGTGCTTTTCAGCTTCAGCAGCGGCAACTTCGCCGACGGTGTTCTTCGTCTCGGCGCTCTTTTTGTTGTTTTCGGCGATGGTCCGCTTCTTCTTAAGCATCTCCTTCACGGCTTCCGCCTTGCGGCGCTCCAGTTCAAGCTCTGCTTCCGCGAGGTCGCTCTTCGTTTGCTCGATCTGAGGTTCGATCTTGCCCTGGATCTGCCGGAACTGCCTGCGCAGGAGCTTTTCAATTCCCGGCAGTGCCTTCAGTTCATTGGCATCCATGCTGGCTTCTCGCAGAAGCAGGTCGATCACGGCTTCGCCCTTTACAACCAGAGCGGGGCAGTGTTTTTCGAGCAGCTCCAGCGCCTTGATGAGGAGCTGCTGAATCATGCTGAGGCCCTCAAACTGAAGCTGCGCGAGCTTGCGCGTGGCGCAATGCTCGCGGCGTTCGATATCAAGCGCAGCCTCAAGCTCGGCAATCCTCTTCTGGAGTGCTTCGATGGAGACGTTGATTTTTGGACCCTTGCGTGCCATGTCGATAGGGAGATCAGTTAAGAATTAATGGAAGTAATTTTACCGGCCGGAAGCTTAAATTTCACCGATATATCAATCGTTTAAAAGGCACTCCTAAGCCCGTTAGAGGCCCTCTGGACGGCCGGACAACCCCGGTGGCATCCATCTTGATTGCGTATGCCTAGAAGCGTTTTACGGTGCTTCCCGAGGCCTTCCTGAAGGCTTTGGAAGAAGTCGAATTTCATCGAATTTTCTTGATTTTCAATCATTTGATGAAGATCAAGAAAACGCTTTTCGAGCAGTCTCATCCGGTTTTCGACTTGCCGTCGAGAAAGCTGATCACCTCATCGGCGGTGAAGTTCAGCACCGTCTGAGATTCAAGCTTTGCCATGAAGCGGGCGAACTTCTGCTGATGCAGACGCCGGTAGAGAAGCCATCCGCCGCAGACGTCGGACCAGATGACTTTGGCCGTCTTCCGGTGCTTTCCGACAAATACGACCACATCGCCGCCGCCGTCAGGGTCGATGAAGAGACGTTCCTGCGCAAAGCGCGACAGCGCGGCATAGCCGTAGCGCATGTCCACGGGAGCCAGAACGATGGTGATGCGGCGGTCTCCAAAGTCGAGCTTCATTCTGCAAACCCTCCGGCAGAGATCATCTGCATGGCGAGGGTTTCCGGCGAGTCGGTTCGGAACCTGAGCTCTATGCCGTTGGGCAGCTTGATGAAAACAAGCGTTCCGCGAGGATCTGGATCAGTACTGCGGAGCCTGGTACTAATCTGAGGGCGCTGTGGAGGCGGAAGTTGTTGACCCATAGGAGCAGCTTGAAGCGGCTGGGGGTGTTCATCTTGTACTACTTGTACACGTCGTGCCAGCCGGAGGTGTACACCTGGTACACCTTGTACTCCTTGTGACCCTGCACTTTGTGCGCTGCGGGGTATCTCCCGGGCAACGAAAATGTTCCTGCCCGCCGGTTGTACAGGAATCGGCTCTTCCTGAGATGGCGCTCCATCAACGATCGGCTTGAATTGCGCATCCTGGATGATGGTTTTCTCAAGCTCAAGGAGTTTCTTATAGAAATAGTGAAGGCTGGGAAGCTTGCCGTTCTCTGAAAACTCGATGAGACGGGTGCGGTGAAAAGCGGTTTTCGACAGACCGCTGCGAAGGTAGGCGGCATAGGCCGCATCCCAGGCGATCATCCTCATGTCAGGCTCCAGGGAGGGTTGCAGTCCTGACAGGGTAGTAGCAGCCGCTTTTTCGCGCTCAAGCTATAGGAAGCTCACGCATCAACCGTAACGTTTCCCTTGAAAACCTTGTCGTAGCCCTTGATGTCATCGGCTGTGGCATCCGCGGCAAACAGACCAACCTTTGTACCTTCAACCGCAGCGTCCGCAATCGTCGTCGCACCAGCAAACACATAGTTGCCGGCAGCGATGTCAGACTTGACGCTAATCGTCGAGCCCGTGAAGGTCAACGTGCCTTCATTAGCAAATGTTGCATTCGCGATGGTGAGAGCTTTGTCAGTAGCCGCAACGATTTCAGCATTGGTACCGGCTTTGACGACAACCGAAGTCGTCTTTCCCGGAGTTACCATGTCGGTGTTGGCATCTTTCTTGTCAACAGTGCCCAGCGTCAGCGCGTCGACAGAGACAAGCTTAGCCGTACCAACCTTCGCTTCCGTACCGGAAACTCCGAACACGATCGTCTGGCCAGCGAGAGTCACCGGTTCAGCGGCGGCACCAACCGTCAGAGTGGCATTCTTAGCGGCAGCATCAGTCTTGCCTGAGACGGAAATGATCGACAGCGTGCCGGCGCCATCAACGGTGCCGACCTTCTTATCCGTTCCAACCACCTCAAGTTCGCCGCCCTTAAAGGTGACCTTGACATCATCGTTAAGCCTGTCTCCGGCATCGAACTGCTGTTCTGTCGCGGGCTTCTGGCTGTTCATACCCTTGACGGTACCGACAACGGTAGAGCTGTAAGCTCCTTCCGCATCGGTCGTAATCGTGATCTTCGTCCCATTATCGAGCGTGACAGTCGAGAGATTGTCGATAGCAAAAGCGGATCCAGCCGCAAGAGCCACCGCCGCAGCGATCACTGTCTTCACAGCCTTGCCCTGATAGGAGGAAGCCTTCTCGCTCGTCACGACTGTGCCGCGTGTGAGAGAACGGGCGACCTTGAAAGTCTTATTCATTTTTTGGGTTAACTCCAAATCAATTGATTTCCTTAACTGTCCTCCCTGAAAGAAGACAGTTCATGCCCATCCGGCACTCCCATGGAGAGCGCGCGGTTCTGAGCACGAACTGATCCTAAAAAAATCAAATCAACGGTGAGGGGTAACCCTAATAGACCTTATAAAATCACGCCTATCAACTGCTATCTATCACAGTAATTAAAAGAACCTCAATTCTTCCCACTATAGTGAGCCGGAAGAGCGTTCCTTTCGAGGGCGACCTCTTGGGCGAGGAGGCCCATAGATGATCGGCCGAACTCTGGGGCGCCCCGGCTTGCGCTTCGGCTGGGGGTTTACTTCCTGTGCCTCCGTCTGTTCCGGTTTTTTGCGCGGCCGGCCGCGTTTTTTCGGATCCGGCGCTTTGTCTTTGCCGGGCAAGGCGAGCTCCAAAGCCGCCAGCAGCTCTCCATCGCACTTCAGCAGACGATTCCAGTATTCGTCATCAACCTGCGGCAGGCTCTCCCGCGGCGCCTTGCGATTGCGCCAGCACGTTCTGAGCGAGTCCATGACATCCCCGAATGTTGCATTGTCGAGTACTCCTGCCTTAATGACATGGACCACCCACTGCATCGAACCCGTTCGAGCGAATGGGCGCGACAATAGGTGTATCTACCTCTAATACCGCAGGAGGCCATGCCATGACAAAGAAGCATACGCAAACGACGCTTGATGTTTCCATCGAATATTCCGCGATCGGGCTGGACCTCGCCAAATACGACGTTTCCTTGGCAGCGGTGACGCTCAACGAGGGAGAAATTATTTGTATCGACCGCGTGACTTATGCTGAGCTCTATGAGCTTGCCGACAAGCTCTCCCCGACGCTGTTTGCAGTTGAACCGTGCTGCGGCTACTCGCAGCTTGCCCTTGAGCTCGAGGCTCGCGGCCATGAGATGCGCGTTATCAACGGCAAAGTCGTCAAGATGTGGATCGACACGCATATGTCGGGCCAGAAAACCGACATCAACGATGCGCTCGCGCTTGCCCGGCTGACGGCCGATCCGGATCTTCGGCCTATTCGCGCGAAATCTCTCGAAGAATGCCGCATTATGACGGTGCAGGGCGTGCGTCAGCAGCTGATCGGACAACGTACGAAGACGCTCGTCAGCTTCAAGGGCTTTGCCCAGACCTGGGGAATCCACATGCCTGCCGGCAGGCGCAATCTCAAAAAGATGCGTGAAGCCGTGGAAGCTAAGGCAGACATGATGGGCGACGCAGCTGTCTCTGCTCTGACGACGATGCTTGACCGCGTGAAGACGCTCGATGATCAAATTCATCAGCTCGACAAGGACCTTGAAGCACTGGTCAGCGCCAATGCCAACGGCAGGCTGCTGAAGAGCGTCATGGGCGTCGGCACTCAGATCGCCGCCCGCTTCATTACGGTTGTCGGCGATGTAAAACGGTTTGAAACGTCACGCTCGCTTGTTGCCTACATCGGATGCGTGCCGAAAAATTACATTACG